>JBFWYI010000017.1:0-121245 GCA_050186575.1 Sandaracinaceae bacterium
CTCCTCCGAGCCGCGCCGATGCTCGTATCGGTTCGCCTTCGCAGCCCGTGCTCGAGGAAGTAGTCCGCGTGCCGCGTCGAGGCATCGCCCGGCTCCCCGTGCGCGCGCGCGTACTCGCGGATGCTCGCGAGGAGCCGGAACCGCGTGCCCGATGGGCTGCGCTCGCGCACGAGGAGCGACCGATCGACGAGCTGGGTGAGCCGATCGATGACGCGCGGGCCGCCGTCGAGCACCGCCTCCGCCGCCGTGAGATCGAAGCCTCCCTCGAAGATGGCGCACTGCGCGAGCGCCGCACGAGCGTCGTCGTCGAGCGCGCGCCACGAGCTCTCGATCGCATCCTCGAGCGTCGCGTGACGGCTCGGCGCGTCGCGCGGACCTTCTGCGAGCGCGACGAACCGCTCGTCCATCCGGAGGGCGAGCTCGCGCGCGCTCATCACGCGCAGGCGCGCGGCGGCGAGCTCGATCGCGAGAGGCAAGCCGTCGAGCGCGCTACAGATCCGGTCGATCGCGTCGAGCTCCCCTTCGTCGGGCGCGTACGAGGCGTCGCCCTGGCGCGCTCGCGCGACGAACAGCGCGCGGGCATGCTCGCTCGCGAGCGGAGCGACCTCGAACACGTGCTCCATCGAGAGGGCGAGCCGTCGGCGCGAGGTGACCACGACGCGGAGCGCCGGCGCGCGCTCGAGCCACTCCGCCACCCGGGGCGCGGCCGCGTCGACCAGCGGCTCGAAGTTGTCGAGCACGAGCGTGCGCGGCCCCCCCGCGAGCGCGTGCGCCAGCTCGTCCTCCGAGACCTCGAGCGCGCGCGCGGTCTGCGCGATCAATCCGAGCTCGCTCGTCTGGTCGCTGAGATCGACGAGCGTCGCGGCGCCGTCGACCTCCTCGGCGAGCTGCCGCGCGAGCCGGGTCTTACCGACCCCCATCGGCCCGACGAGCGTGACGAGCCGGCTCGCCCGCGCCGCGGCGTCGAGCTCGCGGAGCGCATCGCCGCGACCGATCAGCACGCGGGCCTCAGCGCGCCCCGAGCGCGCGACTCGCGTCCGTCCGTCCGATCCCTCGCCGCATCCGTCCGCCTCTCGTCCGCGATGTTCGCATGGATCGCGACGGCGGCGAGGAGCCGGACCGGGCATCAACGTAGCTTCCTTCCCTGCGGCCGCCCCCGTCCCTTTCCGAGAACCGTCGCGCTCACGCGGGCGCCTCGAAAACTCGCTACCATGGCGCGATGCACCCACGCCGCCCGCTGGTCGCCCTCGCCTCCATGATCCTCCTCGCGTCGTGCGACGACGGCACGGCGCCCTCCGACGCCGGCGCCGGCCGGGACGCCGCGCGGGCGGATGCGGGGGGTGGAACCGGCGACGCCGGCCCTCCTCCTCCCGTCGACGGTGGAGACACCCCCGACGCGGGCGCGCCCGTCGGCAGCGCGGGATGCGGGAACGCGTCGCCCCTCACCGGCGCGCGCACCGTCGACGTGATGGGGATGACGGGCGACTACCTCGTCTCGCTACCGAGCGACTACGACCCGACCCAACCCTATCCGCTCGGCTTCGGCTTCCACGGTGCGGGGCGCACGCACGAGAACTGCCACGACGGGGACTGCGCGGGGTTCCAGGCGGCGATGGGGGAGCGCGCGATCCTCGTCTACATCAAGTCGTTCACCGACGCGTGGCCGTGGCCGATGGACGTCCGCGAGCAGAACGTCGCGCTCTTCGAGGCGGTGCTCGACGTCGTACGCGGCGACTACTGCGTCGACGAGGGACGCATGTTCGTGGCCGGCACGAGCTCGGGCGCGTCGTTCTCCAACGTGCTCGGCTGCCGCTTCGGGGATCGCCTGCTCGCGACCGCGCCGGTCGCGGGCAGCATGCCGGAGACCACCGGATGCACGGGCCCGATCGCCGCGCTCGTCATCCACGGGGTCGACGACTACCACGTGCCGTTCGTCGATGGAGAGGCAGCAAGAGACTTTTACCTCGACATGAACGGTTGCACGCACATGCCGTCGGTCCCCATCGCCGAGCTGCACGACCGCGTCGTGATGACGCGCGAGTCGCACGAGTGCGCCGACTACATGGGCTGCCCCGCGGGCGCGTCGGTCCGCTGGTGCGAGCATAGCGAGGGTGGCTACGACGGAAGCACCCACGGCTGGCCGAGCTTCGGCGGCGACGAGATCTGGTCGTTCGTCAGCGGCCTGTGAGCGGATGACGCCTGACGAAGCCACGATCGAGTGGATCTTCGACGCGGCCGCCTGGTGGCTGCTCAGCTTCGGTGGCTTCGCTCGCATCGCCGAGACCGACGTGCTCACCCCGACGGAACACGACTTCCCCGTCGACCTCGAGCTCGAAGGCGAGGACCTCGCCGCCGACTACCTCGCGTTCGTGCTCGAGCACACTCGGATGAGCGACTGGCCGTTCGTGGTCGAGCTGCACGAGCCGACGGATACGGCGGCCATCCTCCGCGGGATGCCGCACGCGATGACGTCGCCCGCGCGTGCGTCGGGCCCGCCGCGCCGCGTGGCGTCGGACGGCCCCTATCCGATCGCCGTCAGCCCGAGCGACCTCGAGGACCCGGTCGCGCTGGTGGCCGGCCTCGCGCGGGGAGTGAGCCACTATCACCTCTACACCGCGCCCGACGAGCCTCCCTCGGAGGAGCGCGCGCTGTTCGTCGACCTCGGCGCGGTGATGCTCGGCTTCGGGATCTTCCTCGCGAGCTCCGCGTTCGAGTACGACCAGGTCGAGTCGGGCGGGATGGTCGGCTGGGGCTACCGCCGGCGCGGCGCGCTGAGCGAGCTCGACGTGAGCTACGCGCTCGCGCTGGTCGCGGCGCTCCATGAGTCCGACCCTGGCGAGATCCGCACCCACTTGAAGGCGAACCCGCGCGCGTTCTTCACCGCTGGGCAGAAGCACATCCAGAAGAAGCGCGCCGTCGAGCTCGAGGCGCTGCGTCGGCTCGAAGGGACGACGCGCGGCCCCTATCGCTGAGCTCGTCTCCCTGGCGGGTCCCGCACCGATCTGGCGCGATCGGAGTTTGATCGCCTCCTTCGCCACGGTTAGGCTCGCGCCGATGCGACGCCGGCTCCTCGCGCTCTCGGTCGTCGTCGCGACCGGTTCGCTCGGCGCCGCGACCGTCCGCGCTCAAGACCGCATCGACGAGGCGGTCGACGCCACCCAAGAGGCGCGCTTCGAGGATGCGGAGCGTCTCTACAGCGAGGCCGCCGCCGCGTCCGACGGCCTCGATCGCGACGCGGTGCTTCGGATCCTCCGCGGCCGGGCGACCGTGCGGTCCGCGCTCCAGAACGTCGACGGTGCGCGCTCCGATCTGAGCGCCCTCCTCGCGCTCGATCCGGCGGCCCGCTTCGACAACGCAACTCCCTCGATGCGACGGCTCGTGGAAGAGGTCCGACCGCGATCGCCGCCGCTCGGCGTCGAGATCGAAGCGTCGCACTCGCCGCGAGGATTCGAGATCGCGAGCCGCGTGGTCGGCGGCGCGCGCAGCGTCGTCCGCACGATCCGCGTGCGCGAGTTGGGCCCGGCGGCGGCGGGTACGATCCACGAAGGGGAGCGCGTCACGATCCCGGGCGACGGCGAGCTGCGCTACGTCGTCGAGGTGATCGGCTGGGGCGGCGCGGTGCTGCTGCGCGAAGGCTCGCTGGCGTCGCCGCGGATCGCGCGCGAGGGCGGCGACGCGCTGAGCGCGCCCGCGGACGGAGACGACACCGGCGTGTGGATCGGCGTCGGCGTCGGAGCCGGGATCGCGATCGCGGTCGCGGTCGTCCTCGCCGTCACGCTGAGCCCCTCGGGACGCACGCAGCTCCGCGGACCGATCGAGGGCGCGCCATGAAGCGCACCGCGATCCTTCCGTTCGTGCTCCTCGCGTTCGGCTGCCAAGACGCCACGCTCGAGTGGCGCTTCGTCCTCGACGGCGTCGGGAGCGTCGAGACGATCGGCGCGTTCGTGCGCTCGGGCTCGTGTGGCTCGGCGATGGACGCGTCCGCCTACTTCTTCCCCCGACGCGGGGAGAGCCCCGTCGCGCCGCCACCGCTCGACGCGGGGACGTACTGCCTCGACGTGGTCGCGTACGACCGGGAGTGCGTCGAGGTTGGGCGGGGCACCCGGACGATCGAGCTCCCGACCGACGAGAGCTCGATCGTGATCGACGTCGAGCCTCGAATCGAGACGGTGCCCGACGCGCTCTGCATCGCCTATCTGTCGTCGCGCGACGGCGGCATCTGAGACGTCGGTCGCTTCAAAGACACAACGACGCGACCGCGCCGCACGAGCTGCGGTCCGCCGTACACGTGCTGTTGTAGAAGCTCGTGATCACCGTGTTCGGCAGCGTGAACCCGGGACGACCGCCGGTATCCACGATGCGCACGCGGCTCTCGAAGCGACCGAGCGTGCCGTTGTCGCAGAGCGACGAGCCGTACAAGAACGTGTTCGTGGCGCGCCCGGCGCCGTCGAGCGTCCCGCTCTCCGCGGCGACGTACGGGGTGCCGCTGCCGCAGCTGATGTGCGCGTTGTCCTTGGTCCATCCGGCGCCGGGTCGGCCGTAGATCTGGAACGTCAGCGAGCCGTACTCGGGGCCCGGTGCGTAGTCGAACCCGAGATCGATGCAGAACGGCGACGTGGTGCCGGTCTCGTGCTCGGATCTCCATCCCCAGCAATAGTCGTTGCGGCAGTAGGGCGCGTTGCCGCCGCAGCGGGTGTCGCTGTCCACACACGGGCCGTAGGCGCCCCAGTTGCAGCCGTCGCAGCTACGGGTCTCGCGCCCGCACACCCCGCAGCTACGCGTCTCCGATCGCGTGGTGCCGGAGCACTCGCACGCGGGTCCCGCGTCGACGCCCGCGTCGGTGCCCCCGGCGTCGGGCGTCGCGCCGGCGTCCCGTGCGCCGGCGTCCGCTGGGCCCGCGTCTCTCGCTCCGCCGTCCCGACCGCCCGCGTCCGTGCGGCCGGCGTCGGCTCCCGCGTCGGCGCCGCCGCCGTCGAACCCGATGGGGGAGAGGCAACGACTGTTGACGCAGACACGCCCCGCGGAGCACTCGCTCGTCCTCGTGCACTCCGGCTCCGCGCCGCATCCGCTCGCGAACGTGAGGGTGAGCCACACCACGACGCCGACGAGGGGTGCAGGTCGATCTCGGTCAGCCCACATCGAGAGAGGGTAGCGCACCCGCCGGTCGGAAGGCGGCGCCGACCGCGCCAACCATTACCGGATCGCGCCGCGTCGCGTGTCTCCCGGCGTGCGCCCCGTCCATCGGCGGTACGCGCGCGCGAACGCGGGGCGGCCCGAATAGCCGAGCCGTTCGGCGACCTCCTCTAGGCTCAGATCCCCGCGAGCGAGGAGCCTCTCCGCCTCCCGATGCAGCACCGCATCGCGGCGCGCGGCGAACGTCGTCCCTTCCTCGCGCAATCGCCGCTGAAGGGTCCGGACGCTCGTCTTCAGCTCGGTCGCGAGCGCCGCGAGCGTGACCTCGCCACGCGGCAGCATCGCTTCGATGGCCGCCTCCATGCGCGCGAGCGAATCCGACTCGCGAGGCCCGGGCCCGTAGCGCTCGACGAGCAGATCGGAGAGCAGCGCGGCCCCGCGCGCGTCCGCACCGCGCATCGGCCGATCGATGTCCTCGGAACGAAACCGCAGCGCCGAGTCCCGCTGATACCACGTCGGCTCCACGCCGAAGTAGCGGGTGTACTCCGCGACGTGCGCGTCGGGCCGCGATGACTGGAAGTGGACGAGGATCGGCGAGAGCGACGAGCGTCGCGTCGCTTGGCGCGCGACCGCGAGGACGGCGGCGAACATCGCGTCCACTCCATGACGCACGTTCGATGGAGATCGATAGCGGAACGTCGCCCCGCTCCGGTCCTCGTCCACCGCGATCGGGACACCCTGGACCACGAGACCGATCAGCTTCGGCAACGACTTGATCGCCGCTCGCAGCGTCGGCGCGAGCATGAACGCCGCGCCGAGCGCGCCCAGCTGATCGACGCCGAACCGCGCGCCGGCGTGCAGCCCCACGCACGCGTCACCGCTCAGCGCCTCCGCGGCATCCCACAGTCGGATCCCGTCTTCGTACGCGACGATCGTCGGCTCCCGCAACCAGACCGCGGGCACGCGCGCGCGAGCCGCGAGCGCGTCCGGCGCGATCCCGGTGTTCAGCACCACCGAGACGAGGGCGGTGGTCGTTCGCGCGGTGGTCGCCATGTCAGCCCGCGAACACGACGACGAGGCCGACGAGCAAGCCGATCAACGAAAGCGCCGCGACGCCGATGGCGAGGTAGACCCAGGGGCTCGGACCGGACGACGCGGTGATCGGACGCGGCGACGGCGTCCGCCGTCTGACGGGGCGCGGCGCCGGCGCGAGCGACGGATCCGGCGCGAGCTCGAAGTCCGCTGGCGGCGGAGGCGCGCACTCGGTGGGCGCGTCGTCGAAACCCTGCCCCGCTCGGCCGCCGATCCAAGGAGGGAGCGCGGTCTCGTCGGGCGCGGCGAGGTGCTCGGGGACATCGGTCGAGAGCTCGGTCGCGACGTCGTCGCCGAACCCGACCCCCGCGCCCAGCGCGAGCGGTGAGCCGCGCCCGACGCTCGGGACGGCGCGCACGATCGCGAGGCGCGCGTCCTCGTGCTCGGCGAGATGCAGAAGCTCTCGGAGCGCATCCGCCGCGGAGGGTCGCGCCGTCGGATCCGCCGACAGCATCCGATGCACGAGCGCGCGAACGGACTCGGGGACGTTCGGGGGCAACGGCTCGTGTCGCCCGAGCGAGAGCTTCAGCGTGACCGCGAGCGGGCTCGGACCATCGAACGGATACTCGCCGGTCAGGATGCGGAACAGCGTCGCGCCGAGCGCGAACACGTCGCTCGCCGGGGTAGCGTCACCACCTCTTGCGTGCTCCGGGGCGAAGGAGTGAACGACGTCGGGCAGGACCTGCGTGGCGTGTTGGGCGAGCCGCGCGGCCAGCTCGCGGATGCCGAGCTCGGCGAGCGTGACGCGTCCATCGTCGGCCACGCGTATCGCCGCTGGCCCCACCGCGCCGTGCACGAGCTCCGCGGCGTGGGCGGCGGCGAGGGCGCGCGCCACCGACACACCGACCGCACAGGCGAAGCGTGCGTCGCGTGGCTGACTCAGTCGCTCGGTGAGCGCGCCGCCGAGATCGCGCGCGAACGCGGCGAACGGAACGGGGTTGGTGGACCACGCGACCGCGGTCGCGAGCGTCGGCTCGCTGAGCGCGCTCAGCGCCACCATGCGCGCTTCGAACGTCGAGAGCGCGGAGCGCACGGACGGATCGTGGGTATCCACCACGAGCGCTCGCGCGGCCACGACGAGCCCGGCCTGCGTCCGCGCCGTGACGAGGGGCATCGCGGCGTCGGCGACGTCGATCTCCGTGACCAGCAGCTCGCCGAGCGTGGCTCCGGGCGCGATCATGACGAGCCCGAGGCTAGTCCCGTGCGCCCGGGAAGGCTCGCGAATCGTGAACGCGCTCGAGGTAATCCCACCGCGAGGAGCGTAGCCCACGCCGCGTATACGAGCGGCCGCCCCGTCGTGTTCGACACGAACCATTCCCCTCGCGTCCCGCGACCCTCGATGGGCGATGCTACGCTCCCTCCGTCCGCCAGCGCGCCTCATGTCGATCGCGTCTCCGAAAGCGTCCCGTCCCTCGAACGGCCCCACGCCCTTCGGGCGCTACGTCCTCGTGAAAGAGATCGCCGCGGGCGGGATGGGATCGGTGTTCCTCGCTCGCGCGTCCGGACCGGCCGGCTTCGAGAAGCTCGTGGCGCTCAAGCGCATCCACGCGCACATGGCGAACGATCCGAAGTTCGTCCGCATGTTCTTGGACGAGGCGCGGCTCGCCGCGCGCATCCAGCACCCGAACGTCTGCAACGTGATCGACTTCGGCGAGATCGACGGCAGCTACTACCTCACGATGCCTTACCTGTTCGGCCGCCCGCTGAACCAGGTCATCGCGACGGCGGCGGTGCGGAGCGACGCGCCGGGCGCGCAGCTCCCCGTGATGGCGATGCGCATCGTCGCCGACGCGTGCGAGGGACTCCACGCGGCCCACGAGCTCAAGGACGACACCGGCGAGCCGCTCGAGGTCGTGCACCGCGACGTGAGCCCACAGAACCTCCTCGTCGGGTACGACGGCGTCGTCCGCGTGTTGGACTTCGGCGTCGCGAGCGCGCGCCACCGGCTCTACGAGACCTCGACGGGAGAGGTGAAAGGTAAGTTCGCCTACTGTTCGCCCGAGCACGTCGCCGCGCAGCCGGTGGATCGTCGCGCCGACGTCTGGGGCCTCGGCGTCGTCCTGTGGGAGGCGGCGACCGGGCATCGACTGTTCATGCGCGACAACGTGGTCTCCACCATTCGGGCGGTCGTCGATCTGCCGATCCCCCGCCTCCGTGACGTCCGCCCCGACATGCCCGAAGGGCTGCAGGAGATCTGCGACCGCGCGCTCTCGCGCGAGCTGTCGGGGCGGTACCCGACCGCGCGCGAGATGGGCAAGGACCTCCAACGCCTCCTGGCGCGGCGCGACGACTTCATCGCCGCGGGCGAGGTGGCGGACTGGATGATCGCGCTCTTCCCGGACGCGATCGCCCAGGCGCAGGCGCTCGTCGATGAGACGCGGACCAGCGACATCGCAGTGATCCCCGGCACGCGGAGCGCCTCGGCGACGCTCGAGGAGGACCCGGGGAGCCCGACCCGCATCCTCGACACCCGCGGCGACGCGCCGGCCGAGAGCACCGCCACGACGGAGGTCGCGCGCGGGCCAGTGCGCCCCCGCGCGCTCGCCTTCGTGGGGCTGGGGGCCGGGCTCGGGGCTCTCACGCTGCTCGGGATCGGCGCGCTGAGCGTTTCGATCCTCGGGAGCGACGACGCGGGACGGGCCACCCGCTCCGCGGTCGCGGAGGCACCCGAGGCGAGCGCGATCCCTCCCACCGAGCCAGCGCCGAGCCCGATCGAGGCCGCGGGATCTCCGGCCGCGGTCGTCCCCGACCGGGTGGCGACTCCGCGCGCGCGGACGTCGGTGGTGCCGCCGCTGGAGATCGCAACGCTCCCTGCGGAGGGCGAGGACGCGGAGACCGATCGCGACTCCCCTCCGCCCGCGGCGCGCACGGAAGAGGTGGATGAGACCACCGCCGATCCCGGCACCGCGCGCCCTCCGCGAGACGTGCGCGCAACCCGCTCGGGTCCCCCGGGTCGACTGAACATCGCCGCGATCGGCGGCTGGGCGCTCGTCTTCTTCGAAGGCCGCCAGATCGGCGAGGCGCCCGGTGTGGTCACGCTGCCGCCGGGGAACCACACGATCTACGTGCAGCCGTTCGGCCAGGGTCAACGCCTCCCGCGGCGCGTGACGATCCGATCCGGCGAGACCCAGCGCCTCACCGTCACGGTCCGCTGAGCGCGCGGCTCATCGCCTCAGCACGCACATCCCGACGGCGCCTTGGCGCGCGGCGTCGACCTCCGACTGCGGGTGCTCGCCGATCTGCTTTCCGGCTTGGGCCTGGGTGTCCTTCGCATCGGCGAGGGCATCGAGCTTGTCGGCCAGCTCGTCGGCGCTCAGCCCATTGAGCTTCTCGAGCATGTTCGGGGTCCACTTCGTCCTCACGTCGTTCGCGAGGACGCGGAGCTGATCGCTGGAGAACCCGCTGATGTTGCCGAGCAAGGGAAGCTCCGTGCGGAACGGGTTCCCTCGCTCCAGGTAGTTCTGCCCCCACTGGGTGACGGAGGTCGCCAAGCCCGCCGCGTTGCTCACCGGCCCGAGCTGCGAGAGGGGTCCGGTCACCCGACCGGCGATCTCTGCGGGGCGGCTGAGCGCCGACCCAATCCCGGCCGCTTGGTCGATCCGATCGACCGCGCCCAGCGTCGGCACGACCGACCCGTCGACGAGGCCGAGGAGGCCGGACTGGGTCACCGTCCGCGCCTCAGTGTTCAGCACGTCGACCGCGTCGACGACGAACCCGGCCGCGCCGCCGGTACCCAACCCGGCCACCGTCGACGCCGAGTCCACGAAGTCGTGCGCGGAGGTCGTGAAGAGACCGACGTTGTCGACCGTCGCGAAGTCCGCATCGACGCCGAGCTCGGCCGCGTGCTGGCGGTAGTACGAGCTCCGCCAATCTTGCAACGCCCGTTGTCGCTCGGTGAACGCCCGCTGATACTCGGCGTTCGCCGCTTCGCAATCCTGCTTGGCGGCGGCGTTGCGCTCGGCCTGGCTCTTCGCCTTCTCCTCCGCCGCGCGTCGCGCGTCCGCCCTCTCCTTCGCCTTCGAGCCCTCGTACTCGGTGAGCGGGATGTAGACGCGGCCCGGTACGTTGTAGATGCCCGCCGCATCGACGAGCTGCCAACCGCCTTTCGCCGTGCGCCTCACCTGGACGCGCACGGTCGCCGGATCGACGCCGGCGGGGAGCTCCGTGGTGATCTCGTTCCCGATCCGATAGAGGGGCATCTCAGCCGCTCCCGTTCATCAGGCACAGGTGCCCGTGGCGCGACGCCGGCCGACCTTCGACGTTGATCGTCGCGTCACCCTCGACGATCACGACGTCGCCCGCCGCGAGCGAGGTGCCGGAGACGACACCGGACCCCGCGTCGCCGAGCACGCCGCGGATCACGCTCCCGAGCGGGAGGGTCTTGCACGTCCGCGCGAACACGCTCCCCGCGTAGCTCGCTCGCTCGGGCTCCAGGAACTGCATGATGTCGAACGGCACGACGGTCCCGTCGACTTCGCAGAAGTCGGGCGCGATGTTCACCGCGACGAAGGGCGCCGACTCGGCGTCGCTCATGTGGGGCTTGCTCACGAGGCCTCCGAGGTTCCGAGGGAGAGGACCGCGCCGGTGACCGCGAAGAGCTGACACACCGCGAGCCGCCACGAGAGCGTCACGCGAGCCGCGTCGAGGTCGACATGCACGGTGTCGAGGGGTAGCCGCGCCTCATGCCAGCGCCCTCCGGCGTCCAGGAGCTCCGCGTGGATCGCGTGCCCTGGAAGTTGAAAAAGAAATTGCGACGCGCCGCCGATCAATCCGCCGAGACCGACCCGCTCGTCGCCGCGCAGAGGACGCGCGCACACCAGCGAGGGGTGCGCGCACTGGAAGAAGCGCGCGTCGAAGTCGTGGGGATAGTCGGCCACGCCCCCCGCGAGGACCGCGCTCCTCGCGGCCCGCTTCCACGCGTCGTCGTAGGTACCCGCGAAGCGCGCGCGCGCCGACCACCAACGCGCGACAGGTCCCAGCCCGCTGAGCGGCATCCCGGGCACCCCCGGTCGCTCGCATGGCGCCTCGACGTTCTCCCACTGCGGCCCGCGGTACGTCTTCGAGGTGTCCAACGTCGCCTCGTCCCACGCGCCGACCCCGCATGGGTTGGCGCGATCCACGACCCAGCGGTGCGCCTCCCCCGCGCCGGGTCGATGCGTCGGATCGGGGTGCGCGCCCCCATATGCGAGCTCGTAGCGGATGGGCACCTCATCGACCGCCGCCGGGGCCGAGAGCGCCCATCCCCGGCCCAACCGGTGCTCGAACGCGCGCGGACCGGTAGCGCGGAGCGCCGCGCTCGCGATCGTCTCGCGATCGTCGCGCACCACCACCGCCACGTCCCACGCGTCCAGCGCTCGTCCGGTCGGCGGGCGCGCGCTCCCCGTGACGAGCACGTCGGTCGACGGCTTCGAGACGCAGAGGTCGCCGGCGACGCGAACGCTCGAGCGCGTCACGTCGTCCGCGCTCCAGTACGCGTCCGCGAGCGCGATCGGCGTCGCGTCCGCGCTGGTCGCCAGACGGTCTGGTACGAGATCGTACGTCGCCTTGACCACCACGGTGTCGTAGAGCAGTCGACCCGGCCCCATCTTGTCGCACTGGAAGTGCGGAAACGGCGTCAGGTTGCGCAGCGTCCGGAGCCGGGGCTCGGGGACGCGGGGGACGCGCTGGCGTGTCGGGGGCATCATGGCGATCAGTTCAGGTTGATCACGTCGGCGTCGACGTCGACCTCGGTGCCGCCGTCGATCACGACCTTGGTGCCCTTGAGCGTGATGGTCCCGTCCTTCGCGAGCACCAGCGACGCCTCGCCGCACGTCAGCGAGATGCTCTCGCCCGCGACGATCGACTTGCTCACGCCGACTTGCTCCCCCGACACGGTCCCGATCGACTCGTTGCGGGCCAGCGCGGTGAGCTGATCGAGCAGCGTCACCGTCACGGTCCGCGTCTTCCCGACGCTCGCGTCGAGCGCGCCCTTGACCTTCTGCGACAGATCCTCGCCGACCTTCTCCTTGAGGCTCTTGCCGATCTCGCGCGTGCCGCTGCCGCCCACGAGGGTCGTGTCGTCCATCACCACGTTCCGCGTCGCCGAGAGCATGACGTTTTGCACGAGGTTCATGCCGACCGTCTGAAGCGCGTTCATCGCGATCTTCTGGGTCAGGTTCTCGCCCACCGACTGCGACGCGTTCTTTGCGATCTCGACCGTCTCGTTCGCGCCGATCGTCTTCGCCCGGTCGGCGCCGATGCGGATGGTCTCGCGATTCTGCACGACGCGCGTCCGGTCGTTGCCGACGTGGTAGCTCTCGTCGACCTCCACGCGCTTGTCGCGGCTCCCGCCGACCGTCACGCGCTCGTCGCGCCCCACCGCGCGCGTCCGATCCACGACGACCTCCTGCGCCTCGCAGTTCCCGACCCTCCGCGTGTGATCGTTCTTGATGAGCGTGTTCCAGTCCTTCTCGCCGTGGAGCCAGATCTCTTCGGACCCCGCGCGATCCTCGAACCGAAGCTCGTTGAATCCCTGCCCGCCGGGGGAAGAGCTCGAGCGGATCGTCGTCCGCGTCTTGTCGGCGGGGAGCTCGTACACCGTGGGGTTGGCGCCGTTGTAGACGACCCCGGTCACCAGCGGTTGGTCCGGGTTGCCCTCCACGAACGTCACCACGACCTCCATCCCGATGCGCGGGATGAAGGAGAACCCCCAACCCGGGCCGCCCATCGCCTGCACGACGCGGATCCAGCACGAGTCGTGGTCGTCGCGCGCGCCGAGGCGATCCCAATGGAAGTGCACCTTCACGCGGCCGTGCGGATCGGTATGGATCTCTTCGCCGACGGGACCCACGACGGTCGCCGTCTGCACTCCCGCGATGCTCGGGCGCGCGCGCACTCGCTCCGGCCGCCACGGCACGTCCGCCGGCAGACAACCGATGCGGGTGACGTACGACGGCTGCCCGTTCGCGACCCGCGACTCGAACACGTGCTCGGTGGTGACCACGAGGTAGTCTCCGTCGCGCTCGGCGCGCGGATGACCCGCGAGCGTGAAGCGACGACCGGCGCGCAGCGCGAGCGACGAGCCCTCGCCCTCACACGTGAAGGCGTCGCGACGCGCCCGCTCCGCGTGGAGGCGCAGCTGCTCCGCCCCATCGTGCGCGCCATAGACGTGATCGAACGCGTGGAACGTGAGCGGACCGTCGTGCACGTAGCTCTCGAGCGGAGGCCACGCTCCGTCCGACGCGTCCGCGCTGGCCACGATCGGCACCGTCGGGTGCGTCCAGTCGAAGTGTCGCGTGACCACGCGGTTGGTCCGGACACGCGCGACGCTGTCGAACGCGGCGATGCCCTCCGACGACTCGAGCTCCGCGTCGAGCCGCCGCACATAGGGCAGCACCGCGTCCGTCTCGGCGTCGATCGGCTCTGCGTGCGCCGGGGCGTCGAACAGGACGAGTCGCTCCGCGCCGCCGTCATGCTCGAAGTGGTAGCCGATGCCCTCCTCTTCCATGAGGCGGTGCACGAAGTCGAAATCGGTCTCGCGATACTGGACGGTGTACTCGCGCTCCGGATAGCTCCGGCTGAGCCGCAGCTCGACCGACCGACCGAACGGACCGAGGTCTTCGGCGAGCACGCGCTCGAGGATCGCCGGCACCGTCAACCCTTGGTAGATGCGGGAGTCGACGCGGTGGCGCAGCGCGGCGAGCGCGGGCTCCACCGTCAACGATGCGTGCACGGCTTCGTCCGCGTGCACGATCTCGCGCACCGACGTGATGACGCCCGCCACGCGCAATCCGGTGGTGCGACGAACGATGTCGAGCGCGCACCCGCTCCCGAGGAGCTCGACGGCCTGCGCCTGTGGCCGGTCGCTCGAGACATCGACGTGGAGCACGTACGGCTCGTTCAAGCGCTCCCGGAGCGTCGCCCCGAGGACACACCAATCGGCGCCGTCCGCACGATCCGCTTCGAACCTGGCCTCGGCCATCCGACGCATGTCCATGTGATCTCCCGGCGCGCTCCTTACTCCGATCCCACGGGGATCACCACGACCGTGGCGCGAACGGGGACCACGTTGGCGCGTCTGGGATCCCTGTCCGCCGATCCCGCAAACGCGAACGCCGCGACCGGATCCGGCCGCGGCGTCGCGCGTTCGAGTCGGGCTCCGCTCAGGGCGCGCAGCTCAGCCCGACGTCCTCGAAGTGCGAGCAGTTGTGGACGCCGAACCCGCTCGACGCGCACGTCGCGACGGTGAGCTCGGTGCCCGCGCACACGACGTCGTCGAGCGTGATGGGGTCGGTGCCGTCCGGCACGCTGCTATAGAGCAGCACGCTGCCGGTCCCGGAGTAGCCGAGGGCGTTGCAGCCCACGTCGACGAAGCGCGTCGGCGTGGTGCCCCCGAACTCGAGCCCGTCGTCGCACACGGTACCCCACACGTGGTTGTGCAGGACCTCGATGCGCCCCGAGTTGCGCGTCGAGCCCGCGACGAGCCGCTCGTCCCCGTCGACGTACTGGTAGCAGTAGAGGCCCATCGCCTCGGTGCCCACGCAGTTCTCGTCGCCGAACGCGTTGTGCGGGCAGTCGACGGCGCGCCGCTCCGTACCCGTGCACAACAGGTTGTCGAGCTGGAACGTGTCGGTCGGCGCGTCGTAGGACGACGCGAGGTCGCCGTACGCGTAGCCCATCTGTTGGCAGAGGGTGTCGTAGGTGAACCGCGTGCGGCTGCCCGGCGTGATGGAGCCGGACTCGAGCAGGTCGTCGCAGACCTCACCCCATGCGCCGGCGTGGAACACTTGCAGCCGCCCGAACGTGCCGAACGTGGTGCCGGTCAGCCGGATGTCGCCCTCGCCGGGGACGCAGCGCACGCCGACCGCCTCGACCCCGCTGCAGTCCTCACGGTCCCAGCCGTCGAACGCGCACTGCGAGAGGTTCGCTTCGGTGCCGCTGCACACGACCTCGTCCATCAACGGCGCGTCGGTGCCGCCGCCCACCGTCATCGTGGTGTGACCGGTGCCGGTGAAGCCGAGCTGGCGGCAGACGACGTTCGCGAAGTTCGTCCCCGCCATCGGCGCGGAGGAGCGCACCGGGTCGAGCCCGTCGTCGCAGATGTCGCGCCACGTCCCGAACGACGTGCCGGTGCCGAACAGCACCTCGACGCGCCCCTCGTTGCTCCCCGGGCCGTCGCGCAGGCGCACCGGCAGGTGGAAGTTCGCGTCCACGTGGCAGGTCGCGTCGCAGCCGTCGAAGGCCGTGCGGTTGCCGTCGTCGCACTCCTCGCCCGCGTCGAGCGTGCCGTTGCCGCAGTTGCTCGTGCACGCGGTCGTGTTGAACGTGCAGCTCGTGCACGTGAGCGTGCCCGCGTCGTAGCCGAGGCTCACGCACGTCGCGCCGCCGAGGGCGGTGCCGTCGCACTCCTCGCCGCCGTGGATCATGTTGTTGCCGCACACCGCGTTGCACACCGAGGGCGCGCCCACGCAGTTGAAGCCCGCGTCCTCCATGCAGCCGGTGCATCCGTCGTTCGCGATCGGGTTGCCGTCGTCGCACGCCTCGCCGCCGTCGATCATCCCGTTGCCGCACGTCACGGTGACGCAGCCCGCGGTGTTGAACATGCAGCTCGAGTTGCACGCGAGCGTGCCGCCGGTGAAGCCCATGGCAAGCCCGGCGCAGTCCTGACCACCGAGGTCGCTCCCGTCGCACTGCTCGGCGCCCTGGATCGATCCGTTGCCGCAGCTGGTGCACGCGCTCGTATCGAACGCGCACGCCGCGCTGCAGGTGAGGGTGCCGCTCGCATAGCCGAGCGTCACGCAGGTGGCCGCCCCGAGATCGGACCCGTCGCAGTCCTCCATGGCGCCGCGCGTTCCGTCGCCGCAGCCCATCCGCGTGCACGCGCTCTCGTCGAAACCGCACGTCGACGTACAGCCGAGCGCGCCGCCGTCGTAGCCGCGCGACATGCACGTAGCGCCGCCGAGCGCCGCGCCGTCGCACTCCTCCATCCCGTCGATCGCGCCGTTGCCGCAACCCGAGCACGCGCTCAGGTCGAGCGTGCAGTCGGCTGCGCAGGCGATGTCGCCACCCTCGAAGCCCTCGCTCATGCAGGTCGCGCCGCCGAGCGCGGTGCCGTCGCACTCCTCGCTCCCGTCGATCTGGAGGTTGCCGCACTGGGTGCAGCCGCTGTCATCGAACGTACAGGTCGAGGAGCAGGCCAGCGTTCCGCCGGCGAAGCCGCGGTCGTCGCACGCCATGTCGCCGAGGTCGGTGCCGTCGCAGTCCTCCCCCGCTTCGACGACCCCGTTGCCACAGACCGCGCCGCCGCCGCCCGCGTCGCGGCCGCCCGCGTCCGGGCGCGGACCCGCGTCGGTGCGGGTGCCCGCGTCGCTGCTCGGCGACGCCGGACAGCCGGTGGCCGCGAGGCTTAGCGCGATCGTCGCCACCACGTGCGCCGCCGCGCTCCCGAGCCGCCCTCTTCCCCATCGATGATGCATGTCTGCTCCCTGAAAGAAACGCGCCCGTGACGCGATGCGCCTCCCTACCCCCACGCGATCCGGAGCGCCAACCCTGATACGACGGGGGGTGATCGATCGCACGAGCGCCGCCGAGCTCGGCGGACCTACATCAGCCGGCCCTTCACGAAGCGCTTGAGGATCATCCGGTCGAGCTCGAGCTCGGGGTGCTTCTGCGGCTCGTCGTGGTCGATGCGGTACACGAGGTTGAGGATCCGAGCCATCGAGTCCGGGCCGAGCCGACTCCACATGTGTCGGCGTCGATCGGTCGGACGGCTCACGTGTTGTTGACGGTGCGCGACGCCGTCACAGATCTGGGCGGCCGCCTCCTCGGGGGTCATCGCGTCGGTGTCCTCGAGGTCGGCGCTCGCCCCCATCATCGGGGTGCGGACCCAGTGGAGGTACACGTTGCTGACGCGGACGCCCTCGTGGAGGTGCTCGGCCGCGAGCGTGTCGGCGAGCTGGCTCAGCGCGGCCTTGCTCGCGGTGTACGCGCCGAACTTCGGCGAGGGCATGTGCGCGCCCGCGGTGAGGACGTTGATGATGAGCCCGCCGCGCTCGCGCATGCTCGGCAGCACCCCACGGATCAGCCTCGCGGGAGAGAAGTAGTTGATCTGCATGACGCGCTCGAGGTCGTGGAAGCGATCGAGCGACTCGGCGAGCGGCCGACGGATCGATCGGGCCGCGTTGTTGACGAGGACGTCGATCGGCCCGTGCTCCTCGTGCACCGTCGCGATGAGGCGATCGCACGCGTCGAGTTCGCTGAGGTCGACGGCCACGCGATCGGCGCGCCCGCCCCCGGCGCGGATGCGCTCCACCACCTGGTTCAGCTCCGGCTCGCGGCGCGCCGCCACGATCACGTGGGCGCCGGCCGATCCGAGCCGCTCGGCGAGCGCCGCGCCGACCCCGCTCGACGCGCCGGTGATGAGCACTCGCTTGCCCCCGAAGAGGCGGCGATCGCGCGCGATCGGATCGAGCTCCTCGTCGAGGTGGCGGAGGTAGTAGTCCCACAGCGCCTCGACGTAGCGCTCCTGCGGAGGCAACCGCACGTCCGTCCCCGCGAGCGCGGCGTCGGTGTTCTTGGTGTCGTAGGAGACATCCTTGTTGACCGCATCGCGCACGTGCGGCGGGATCCCGAAGTCGAGCGCCCACTCGTTGCGGAGGAACTTGAGCGCGCCGAGCTGCCCGATGACGTTGCCGCCCCCGGGAATCATCTTGGCGAGCTTACCGAGCCGACGCCGCGACATGGAGGGAGCGCCCGCCGCCTTCGCGATCAGGTTGAACGTGTCGACGAACTTCGGCGGGCTCGGGTCGGCGAGGTGGAAGCCCTTGCCGTCCTGGCCGTCCTGATGCGCGATCTCATCGATCGCACAAGCCACGTAGTCGACGGGCACCATGTTGATCGCGCCGCCGTCGAGCCCGGGCAACGTGACCCACGGCGGGAGCATCCGGCGCATCTTGAGGATGGCGCCGAAGAGGTAGTAGGGGCCGTCGATGCGATCCATCTCGCCCGTCCGGCTGTGCCCCACCACCGCGCTCGGGCGGTAGATGCGCCAGCGCAGCCGCGACTCCGCGCGCACGAGCTTCTCCGCCGCGTGCTTGCTGCGGTGGTACTCGTGCGGGAACCCGGTCTTGTGATCGAGGTCGTCCTCGCCGAACCGGCCGTCGAAGCGGCCCGCCACCGCCACCGAGCTCGCGTAGTGCAGCGTGCCGGAGAAGCCGCGATCGACGAGGAGTCCGAGGACGTTGCGCGTGCCCTCTACGTTCGCGCTGGTCAGCGCTCCGTCGGTCGCGTCGAGGTCGTAGAGCGCCGCGAAGTGGAACGCGTGGCTGAGCGAGCCGACATCGAGCTCGCCGAGCGCGTCCGCGTCGAGACCGAGCCCGGGCCGCGTGACGTCGCCCTCGATCACGCTGAGCTGCCCTCGCCCGCCCGCCTCCGCGCGCCACTCCGCGAGGCGATCCGCGTGCGCGGCGCGGCGCTCGCTGCGGATGAGCACGTACACGTGGTGCCCCCGCGCGAGGAGCTTGGGGACGAGATGGCGACCGATCAGCCCGGTCGCGCCGGTGAACAACACGCGAGATTCAGCCATGGAGCACGGGTATCAGCCGCCGTCGGGCGACGCATCTAAAGCACGTCCAAAACCTGCGCGGACACCGCGATCTCGACAGGACCGAAACCGAATCGCGCCACCCCGCGTTCTGGGTCATCCTCGGCCGCATGTTCGACAAAGTCCTGGTCGCCAACCGAGGCGAGATCGCCGTTCGGGTGCTCCGCACGCTCCGCGAGATGGGGATCCGCTCCGTCGCCGTGTACTCCGATGCGGATCGCGACGCCCTCCACGCCCGCCTCGCCGACGAGGCGGTCGCCATCGGGCCCGCGCCGAGCCGCGAGAGCTACCTCGTGATCGAGCGCATCATCGCCGCGTGCAAGTCGACGGGCGCGCAGGCGGTGCATCCGGGCTACGGCTTCCTCAGCGAGAACGCGTCGTTCGCGCGCGCGCTCGACGCGGCCGGGATCAAGCTGATCGGTCCGCCCGCCAGCGCGATGGACGCGATGGGCTACAAGACGTCGGCGCGCGACAAGATGATGGCGGCCGGCGTGCCGGTGGTGCCCGGCGCGACGCTGAACGATCCGAAGGAGCTCCCCGCCATCGCGGAGAAGATCGGCTACCCGGTCATGCTGAAGGCGGCGGGCGGCGGCGGCGGCAAGGGGATGCGCCTCGTCAACGCGCCGAGCGAGCTGATGGGCGCGTACGAGCGGGCCACGAGCGAGGCCGAGAAGGCGTTCGGAGATCGCACCGTCTATATCGAAAAGGCCATTGTCGAGCCGCGCCACATCGAGATCCAGGTGCTCGGCGACGAGCACGGGAACGTCGTCCACCTGTTCGAGCGCGACTGCTCGATCCAGAGGCGGCACCAGAAGGTCGTCGAGGAGACGCCGACGCCCGCTCCCGTGCGCAGCGACGCGCTGATCGCGAAGATGGGCGAGGTCGCGGTGAAGGCCGCGCAGGCGGTCGGCTACTACAGCGCGGGCACCGTCGAGCTCCTCATGGCCCCGGACGGCTCGTTCTACTTCCTCGAGATGAACACGCGGCTCCAGGTCGAGCACCCGGTCACCGAGCTCATCACGGGGATCGACCTCGTCCGCGAGCAGGTGCGCATCGCGGCGGGCGAGCCGCTCGGCTATACGCAAGCCGACGTGCGAGCTCGAGGCCACGCGATCCAGTGCCGCGTCTACGCCGAGGACCCCTCGACGAACTTTCTCCCGAGCCCCGGGCACATCCAGGTGCTGCGCACGCCGAGCGGCCCCGGCGTCCGCGACGACTCTGGCGTCCGCGAGGGCTCCGAGGTCTCGAGCTTCTACGATCCGCTCCTCAGCAAGCTGTGCGTGTGGGCACCGACGCGACGCCAAGCCGTCGAGCGCATGCGCCGCGCGTTGAGCGAGTACGTAGTCGCCGGGATCCAGACGAACCTCCCGTTCCACCTCGCGCTGATGCGCCACCCGGACTTCGTCGAGGGTCGCTACGACACCGGCTTCATCGCGCGCCACAAGGACGCGCTCCTCACACGCGGATCGGCCGGCGATGCGAAGCAAGCGATGATGATCGGCGCCGCGATCCACCAGGCGCTGTCCGAGCAGTCGGCCCGCCCGAGCAGCCCGCCGCCGCCGTCGAACAGCATCAGCCCGTGGCGGCTGGCTGCCCTCGGCAAGATGTAGTCGCTTCACCGCTGAACGGCGCGGACCTACTCTCCCACCCGTGGAGCTCGACGTCGTCCTGCTCGCCCGCGCGCAGTTCGCGCTGACGGTGATGGTCCACTATCTGTTTCCGCCGCTCTCGATCGGGCTCGGCGCGCAGATGGTGGTCACGGAGGGCCTGTACCTCTTCACCAAAGACGCCCGGTGGGAGGCGCTCGCGCGCTTCTGGACGCGGCTCTTCGCCGTCAACTTCGCGGTCGGTGTCGCGACCGGCATCGTCATGGAGTTCGAGTTCGGGACGAACTGGGCGACGTACTCGCGCTTCGTCGGCGACGTGTTCGGCTCGGCGCTCGCCTCCGAGGGCATCTTCGCGTTCTTCCTCGAGAGCGGCTTCCTCGCCGTGCTCGTGTTCGGTTGGGATCGTGTGAGCCCACGGGTCCACTTCGCGGCCACGTTCTTCGTGTTCCTCGGCTCGGTGTTCTCGAGCGTGTGGATCGTCATCGCGAACTCGTGGATGCACACGCCGGCCGGCTTCCACATCGTCGATCACGAGGGCGCGCCGCGCGCCGAGATCACGGACTTCTGGGCGATGGTGTTCAACCCGTCGTCGATGCACCGCCTGGGTCACGTGCTGCTCGGCGCGCTGATGCTCGGTGCGTTCTTCACGATGTCGATCTGCGCGTACTACGTGCTCCGCGATCGACACCGCGAGCTGGCGGAGCGCGGCTTCAAGGTCGGGCTCGCGTTCGCCGCGATCAGCTCCGTCGCGATGATGCTGAGCGGACACTCGCAAGCCGTCGCGCTCGCCCACAACCAGCCCGCGAAGCTCGCCGCGTTCGAGGGTCACTTCCACACCGGCGAGGGACCGACCGGGATGTACCTCTTCGGCTGGCCCGACGAGGACGAGGAGCGCGTCTCCTTCGGGGTCGAGATCCCGATGCTCCTCACGTTCCTCGTGCACGAGGATCTCGAGACCCCGGTGCGCGGGCTCGACGGCTTCGATCCTGAAGATCGTCCGCCGGTGCTCGTACCGTTCGTCACCTACCACGCGATGGTCGGCCTCGGGACGATGATGTTCGGCCTCGCGTTCGTCGGCGTGCTGCTCTGGTGGCGAGGCCGTCTCTTCCGCTATCGCGCGTTGCTGTGGGCGTTCGTGCCGTCGGTGCTCATCGCCTACGCGGCGAACCAGGCGGGGTGGGTCGCCACCGAGGTGGGACGACAGCCATGGATCGTGTACGGCTTGTTGCGGACGTCCGACGCGGTCTCGCGCACCGTACCGGCGGAGCACGTGCTCGCGTCGATCGTGCTGTTCGGCGTGATCTACCTCGCGCTCGCCGCGCTCTGGGTGATCGTGATGAACGAGAAGATCCGTCACGGTCCGGAGCTCCCAAAACGCGAGGGCGAGCCCGCGCCGCGCCCCTCGTTGATCGACGCCGCGTCGGGGATGGCGGAGCCAGGCGCGGACATGATGCGCGAGGGCGACCGATGAGCGGCCTCGGCGTCGCGTGGTTCGTGATCCTCGGCGCGCTCCTCGGCGGCTACGCCGTCCTCGACGGATTCGATCTCGGCGTCGGCATCCTCCACCTGTTCACCCGCGGCGAGCGCGAGCGCCGGCTCGCCATCAACAGCATCGGCCCGCTCTGGGACGGCAACGAGGTGTGGCTCGTCACGTTCGGCGGCGCGCTCTTCGCGGCGTTCCCCGAGGCCTACGCGACGATCCTGAGCGCGATGTACCTGCCGGTGTTCGTCCTGTTGTTCGGCCTGATCGGCCGCGCGATCTCGATCGAGTTCCGCAGCAAGATACGATCCCCTTTCTGGAAGTCGTACTGGGACGCGAGCTTTGCGCTCTCCAGCCTGACCGTCGTGGTGGTGTTCGGCGTCGCGGCGGGGAACGCGATCGCGGGGATCCCGCTCGACGCCGACGGAGAGTTCGCCGGGACCCTGATCGACCTCTTCACGCCGTACTCGCTCGCGACGGGGCTGTTCGCGGCGAGCGTGGCCGCGATGCACGGCGCGATCTTCCTCCACCTGAAGACCGAGGGGGAGCTCTCCCTACGTGCGCGCTCGTGGATGTGGCGCACGTTCTTCGTCTTCCTCGGCTGCTACGTCCTCACCACGGGGCTCACGTTCGTCTACGCGCCGCGCGTCCTCGACGACTTCGCGCGCTGGCCCATCGCGTGGGTCGTCGTCGTCCTCAACGTGTTGGCGGTCCTCAACATCCCCCGCGCCATCCACCTCCGCCGACCCGGCTACGCATTCGTCTCCTCGTCGGCGACGATCCTCGCGCTCGTGTTCCTCCTCGGGATGGCGCTGTTCCCGAACCTCGTCGTGTCGAGCGCCGGCACCCCGAGCCTCACGATCGACAACGCGCGCTCGAGCGACGCGACGCTGACCACGATGCTCTACGTCGCCGCGATCGGCGCCCCGCTCGTCTGCACGTACACCGCGATCGTGTACTGGGTGTTCCGCGGCAAGGTGCGGCTCACCAACGACAGCTACTGAGCGGGCTCCGCGGACGACGCCGGCGCCGCGCGCGATCGCAGATACTCGCGGATCGCGAGCGCGCTCGCGGCCGAGAGCGCCGCGACCACGACGAACAGCACGATGAAGCCGACCACCGCGAGCCCGCGCCTCTGCGGCGGGGCGAGCTCGTCGCGCCCGGCGCCGTCCTCACCGTGCGGGGGCGACGGCGGCAGCGTGAACCGCGCGCGCTCGTAGCTCGCCGGCACGACCTCGTCCGGCAGATCGACGGGGAGCGTGCCCTTGATGGTGTGCTCGGCGTCGGAGAAGAACGATTGGAAGTCCGACGTGTCGGTGAGCCCGCTTCGGCCGGACCGCATGCCGAGCGCCGCCGCGAACGCCTCCGCGAACGCGCCGATCGTCGCGAAGCGATCCTTCTTGTCCTTCGCCATCGCGCGGCGGACCACGTTCGCGAGCTCCCCGGGGACCTGGGGACGCTCGTCCTCGAGGCGCAGGATCCGCCCTTCGATCACGCAGCCCAACAGCTGACCCGCGTCGCCGGCGGGGAACGGCGAGGCGCCGGCGAGCGCCTCGTGGGTGATCACGCCGAGCGCGTAGATATCCGTGCGCAGGTCGACGTCGCGCGCCGAACGGATCTGCTCGGGCGCCATGTACCGGGGCGTGCCGAGCATCACGCCGGTCTTGGTCATCCGGTTGTTGTTGGAGACGCGGCTCAGCCCGAAGTCGACGACCTTCACCTTGAGGCCCTCCTCCGACTCGGTGAGGAAGAGGTTCTCGGGCTTGAGATCGCGATGGATGACGTCCTGGGTGTGCGCCGCCCCGAGTGCGTCGCACACCTGCACGAGGAGGGGCAAGTACTCTTCCGGTGTCATCGGCCCGTGATCGCGGATGTAGTCCTTGAGGTTCGTCCCCTCGAGGAGCTCCATCGTCAGGTAGTCGATGCCCTCGGAGATCCCCGAGTCGAGGATGCGGACGATGCCGGGGTGACCCAGCTCGCGCAGGACCAGCGCCTCCTGACGGAACCGCGCGAGCACCTGCGACTTCGACGCCTTCTCGGGGTGCAGCACCTTGAGCGCGACGCGGCGCTGCTCGCGCTGATCGAACGCGCGAAACACCTTGCCCATCGCTCCGACCCCGAGGAGCTCCTCGAGCCGGTAGCGGTCGGCGAAGAACGCCCCCGACTTGAACCCCGACAGCCGCAGCGTGTCGGCGTCGAGCTCGATGGAGTCGGCGAGTGGCTCTCCCGGTTTCACGTGCCCGAGCGAATTTACCATTCCTCGGGCGAGACCCACGCACCAGAACGAGAAGAGCCGCGCACCCGAGGGATGCGCGGCTCGCGGCGAAGGCGGCGCGGTGACTACTCCGGCAGGACCGTGAAGCCGCCCTGGCTGACGTCGCCGTCGCCGAAGTCGGCCTGGAACGTGACGACCCGCGCCCCCTCGACGACGGTGCTCGGCGTGACCGTGACGGTCGTCGTCGACGTGTGGGTGTCCCAGTCCCAGTCGTCGTGCTGCGGGCCGGTGCACCCGGTGACGTCGACGTTGCTCATCGTCGCCGGCTCGTCGACGGTCGCGCTCGTCAGCATGATCTGGTCGAGGTCGAGCGAGACACGGTTCATCGCCCAGCCGTCGAACTCGCCGCCACGCGAGCCAGCGTGGAGCGTGACCGAGTAGTCGGTGGCGTCGATCTCGTAGGCCGCGCCGTCGAACTCGCCGACGGTGGGCAGCTCACCGGAGAGCCAGCCGTCTTCGACGACGTACGACCCGGTGGAAGCGACGTCGCCGCCTCCGCCCGAAGAGCCGTAGGGCGAGTAGAGACAACCGAGCCAGAGGACAGAGGGAACCGCGAGGGCGAGCGCGAGGCGAAGGTGTCGCATGAGAGAGAGGATGCCCTCGGTCGCCGCCCTGCGCAAAGGCCGGACGGTCAGGAATTGTAAGGCGTTGCGCCCCTGAAACGGAGACGGGCCCGAGCCCGCGAGGAGCTCGAGCCCGGTCTCATCCGAACGATCCGAGCGTTCAGGCGCGGATCACTCGGGACCGCCGATGACCGGCGGCGAGGGCGGCACGAGGAAGTACACGTCGCGGGTGTCGAGCGGCGTGAACCCATCGCCGATCACCTGCACCTGCGCGCGGAAGAGCTGCGGCTCTTCCGTCGACATCACGGTGTCGTTCTGGTGCACGTAGATGTCGAAGCAAACCGTCGTGTCGGTGATCACCCGCGGGAACGTGTCGTGGATCCCGTCCATGTCACGGTCCTCGGTCAGCCGCGCCGTACAGCCCAAGACGGCGCTGCCTCGCGAGTTCGCCACCAGGTGATCGAAGAACGCCGTCGCCGTGTCGACACCATCCGTCGGGTCGTCCTGGAACTCCGCGGTCACGTCGAGACGGCTCTGCGTGGCGAGCGTCTCGATGTTGGTCACGACCGCGCTCGTGATCGGCGTACCCGACGAGTACATCTCGACGAGCGGACGACCGGTCCCGTCCACCGCGCCGGTGCCCATCGCCATCGCGTCGAGGTGCGCGCGGGCCGAGCCGAAGCCGCTGCCCTGCAGGATCCCGGTGACGCGCACGTTGTTGCGAACCGCTTCGGCCACCGCTTCGTCGAACGTCGGTGCACCCGGCACCGCGGTGTAAGCCGCCCAACCGCCCGGACCGTTGTGCATCGGCGCGTCGGTGATCAGCACGACGATGGGCACCGCATCGGGGCGGAAGCAGGGGTAGCCGAACCGACCCGAGGGGCATGGTCCGAAGCTCGACGCGTCACGCGCGACGACGTCCCGCGGGAGCGCGTCGCCGGTCGCCGTCGCCCACACGGCTTGCGTGTCGCTCTCCTCGCCGTCCGAGCCGCCGGCAGGCTCGTAGACGACGGAGACCGTCCCCATCGCGAGCGTGCGATCGTTCGTGACGTCGAGGTAGTGCTCGTAGGGAAGATCGCCGCCGCCGCCGTAGCCGCCGACCGGATAGTCGCGGAAGCCGCCGAGGCCGAACCACGCGTCCGGGATGACCATCCCGACCGCCGTCATCACGTTCACGATCTCCGACTGCAGCGACGTGATCGAGCCGCCCATCGAGCCCGTCTCGTCCATCAGGAAGTACACGTCCGCCTTCGCGATGTTCGTGCGGAACGCCAACGTGTCTTGCGGAGGATCCGGCGGCTCCATGTACGGCACCACGAACACGAAGTCCCCGATGTCCCGCGAGTTGCTCAGCGGATCGTTCGGGTCCGTCCCCGCCGCGATCTCCACCAGGTCGCCCACCCCGTCCCCGTCCGTGTCCGGGTTGCGGAAGTCCGTCCCCCGCGCGTACTCCAGACGATCCGAGAGACCATCGTTGTCGCTGTCCGGATCGCGGAAGTCCGGGATCGTGTCCCCGTCCGAATCCACCGGCGGGCTGAACAGATCGTCGTCGCCCGCTTCGATCGAGTCCGGGATCGTGTCCGCGTCCGTATCCAGATCCTCGTAGTCGAACAAACCGTCGAGATCCGTGTCCGGACCGAACTCGTCGCCGTCCATGATCCCGTCGTCGTCGCTGTCCGGGTCGCGGTAGTTCGGGATCCCGTCGCCGTCCGAGTCGAACGGAGGCACCAGCTGACCCGCCAGCTCCATCCGGTCCGGGACGAGGTCGTTGTCGTCGTCCAGGTCCGCGAAGTTACGGATCCCGTCCAGGTCGTAGTCCCCCGTCCCCTCCACCTCGTCCGGGAACCCGTTGTCGTCCGAGTCCAGATCCAGGTAGTCCGGCACCCCGTCGTTGTCCGAGTCCAGCGGGTCCGTCGACAGATCCGCGTCCCCCGCCTCGAACGAGTCCGGCAGACTATCGCCGTCCGAATCCGTGTCCAGGTAGTCCAGGATCCCGTCGTGGTCGGTGTCGCGACGCTCCGCGCGACCCTCCGTCACGTCCAGGATCGTATCGAGGTCGGTGTCGTCGTTCGCGCCGATCGAACCGTCGCCCGTCCCTCCATCGGGATCACCGCCCGTGTTGCAGGCGACGGGGAAGCAAAGGAGTGAGACGACCGCGAGGATTCGTCCCGCCGACAGGGGGGTACGTGCCATGGCAGGACTCTACTCCCAGATTCCCGGCACGAGAAGTGCTGGGCCCGGATCGGAGACCGCGGCACGCGCGTGATCTCACGCAAGCGCGCGGCTCGGACTCGCTGGTCGTCCTCGCTTCAGGACCCGGAGATCACTCGGGGCCGCCGATGACCGGCGGCGAGGGCGGCACGAGGAAGTACACGTCGCGGGTGTCGAGCGGCGTGAACCCATCGCCGATCACCTGCACCTGCGCGCGGAAGAGCTGCGGCTCTTCCCTCGACATCACCGTGTCGTTCTGATGCACGTAGATGTCGAAGCAAACCGTCGTGTCGGTGATCACCCGCGGGAACGTGTCGTGGATCCCGTCCATGTCGCGGTCCTCGGTCAGCCGCGCCGTGCAGCCCAAGACGGCGCTGCCTCGCGAGTTCGCCACCAGGTGATCGAAGAACGCCGTCGCCGTGTCGACGCCGTCCGTCGGGTCGTCGCGGAACTCCGCCGTCACGTCGAGTCGGCTCTGCGTGGCGAGCGTCTCGATGTTGGTCACGACCGCGCTCGTGATCGGAGAGCCGGACATGTAGTCCTCGACGAGCGGGCGCCCGGTGCCGTCGACCGCGCCGGTGCCCACCGCCATCGCCTCGAGATCGGATCGGCCGAACCCGCCGAACCCGAACGTCTGGAAGATGCCGGTGACGCGCACGTTGTTGCGCACGCACGCGTCGATGGCCTCTTCGAACGTCGGCGCCCCCGGGACGAGATCGTAGGGCTCGCTCCCGAACGGTCCGTTGTGCATGTTCACGTCGGTGATCAGCACCACGATCGGAACCGCGTCCGGACGGAAGCAGGGCCAGCCGAAGCGGCCCGAGGGACATGGTCCGAAGCTCGAGCTCGCGCGCGGACCCGAGTCGCGCGGGAGCGCGTCGCCGGTCGCCGTCGCCCACACGGCTTGCGTGTGACTCTCCGGTCCGTCGTCGCCGCCATCGGGCTCGTAGACGACCGACACCGTGCCCGTCGCGAGTGTGCGGTCGTTCGTCATGTCGAGGTAGTGCTCATACGGAAGGTCCGCGTGCCAACCCCCGCCGTACGGATCGACCGGATAGTCGCGGAAGCCGCCGAGGCCGAACCACGCGTCCGGGATGACCATCCCGACCGCCGTCATCACGTTCACGATCTCCGACTGCAGCGACGTGATCGAGCCGCCCATCGAGCCCGTCTCGTCCATCAGGAAGTACACGTCCGCCTTCGCGATGTTCGTGCGGAACGCCAACGTGTCTTGCGGAGGATCCGGCGGCTCCATGTACGGCACCACGAACACGAAGTCCCCGATGTCCCGCGAGTTGCTCAGCGGATCGTTCGGGTCCGTCCCCGCCGCGATCTCCACCAGGTCGCCCACCCCGTCCCCGTCCGTGTCCGGGTTGCGGAAGTCCGTCCCCCGCGCGTACTCCAGACGATCCGAGAGACCATCGTTGTCGCTGTCCGGATCGCGGAAGTCCGGGATCGTGTCCCCGTCCGAATCCACCGGCGGGCTGAACAGATCGTCGTCGCCCGCTTCGATCGAGTCCGGGATCGTGTCCGCGTCCGTATCCAGATCCTCGTAGTCGAACAAACCGTCGAGATCCGTGTCCGGACCGAACTCGTCGCCGTCCATGATCCCGTCGTCGTCGCTGTCCGGGTCGCGGTAGTTCGGGATCCCGTCGCCGTCCGAGTCGAACGGAGGCACCAGCTGACCCGCCAGCTCCATCCGGTCCGGGACGAGGTCGTTGTCGTCGTCCAGGTCCGCGAAGTTACGGATCCCGTCCAGGTCGTAGTCCCCCGTCCCCTCCACCTCGTCCGGGAACCCGTTGTCGTCCGAGTCCAGATCCAGGTAGTCCGGCACCCCGTCGTTGTCCGAGTCCAGCGGGTCCGTCGACAGATCCGCGTCCCCCGCCTCGAACGAGTCCGGCAGACCATCGCCGTCCGACTCCGTGTCCAGGTAGTCCAGGATCCCGTCATGGTCGGTGTCGCGACGCTCCGCGCGACCCTCCGTCACGTCCAGGATCGTGTCGAGATCGGTGTCGGCGTTCGGGCTCGAACCGTCCTCGACGCCCGCATCACCCGAGCTCCCCGTGTCGCATCCCGCGAGACCGAGGAGCAGCATCGTCGCCATCCACGCACTGCGCTTCATGCGGCAGATGGTACTCCCGGCGCAAACCCCCGGTAAGGGCGTGCCCGCTCGAAGCGCGAGGTGGCATGCTCCGCGCCATGGCGCGCGAGAGGGTGGTCCTGATCGACGGGAGCTCGATGATCTATCGAGCTTTCTTCGCGATCCCGAGCAACTTCCAGACGTCCCACGGGCTCCTGACGAACGCGACCTACGGGTTCGCGCTCATGTTTCGGAAGATCCTGTCGGGCAAGCGACCGACGATGGGGGCGGTGGTGTTCGATCCCCCGGGCCCCACGTTCCGGGACGAGAAGTTCCCCGAGTACAAGGCGCAGCGACCGCGGATGCCGCGCGAGCTCAAGGTCCAGCTGCCGTGGATCGACAAGGTCGTCAAGACGCATGACTGGCCACAGCTGCGCGTCGAGGGCTTCGAGGCGGACGACGTGATCGGCACGCTCACGCGGCAGGCGACCGAGCTCGGCCACGAGGTCCACATCATCAGCGCCGACAAGGACTTCTCGCAGCTGATCAGCGACGACGTGAAGATGATCGACACGATGAGGGACATCACCTATGACCCCGAGCTCGTCAAGAAGAAGTGGGGCGTACAACCGAGCAAGATCGTCGATCTATTCGCGTTGATCGGCGACAAGATCGACAACGTCCCCGGCGTGCCCGGCATCGGACAGAAAGGCGCGCTCGGTCTGCTCGAGAGCTACGGCGACCTCGAGGGGATCCTCGCGCACCTGGGTGACCTCAAGGGCAAGCAGAAGAAGACGCTCGAAGAGCACCAGGACCTCGCGCGCCTCTCCCGCGAGCTCGTCACGATCCGCACCGACGTCGCGCTCGACCTGCGCGTCGAGCAGCTGTTGGTCCCGGAGACCGACGACGCGCGGGTCAACGCGCTCTACAAGGAGCTCGAGTTCTTCTCATTCCTCGGCGGCGGCGAAGAGGCGGCGGAGGAGGCGAGCCAACGCGCGGAGTTCACCGCGATCGCGTCGGTGTCCGAGCTCGACGCGTACCTCGAGAAGGCGGGATCGAAGACCGTCGCGTTCCATGCGATCTGGGATCGACCCTCGTTCGTCACCGGCACGTTCGTCGGCGTCGCGCTGTCGACGAAGAAGGACGAAGGCCGGTTCGTCCCGCTGTTCGGCGGCGAAGGAGCGCTCGGTGACGCGGCGGTCGAGCGCCTGCGCCGTTGGCTCGAGGACGAGGGGCGGCCGAAGGTCGCGCACGACGTGCGCGATCAGATGACGGTGTTCCTCCGCTACGGGATCGAGCTTCGCGGGGTGGCGGGCGACACGCAGCTCGGCTCGTTCCTCATCGATCCGGGCCGCATCATCCCGCACCCGATCGAGCAGGTGAGCCGCGAGTTCCTCCACCGCCCGGTGTCACCGCCGAAGACCGTGCTCGGCAGCGGCAAGACGGAGCGCACGTTCGCCGAGGTCCCGCTCGCCGAGCTCACCGACTGGACGTGCCACCTCAGCGCCGCGATCGCGGAGATGTGGCCGATCATCGAGCGCAAGCTCGCTTCCGAAGGACAGTCGGACAACCTCCGGGACCTCGAGCTGCCGATGTCGCGGGTGCTGGCCCGGATGCAGCTCGACGGGATCCGCGTCGACAAGGACCACCTCGAGGCGCTCGGGCGCGAGTTCGAGACGCGCAAGGGCGAGGTCGAGGCGCGCATCTACGAGCTCGCTGGTCACGAGTTCAACATCGGCTCGACCAAGCAGCTGGCCACCGTGCTGTTCGAGGAGCTCGAGCTCCCGGTGATCAAGAAGACGAAGACGGGATACTCGACCGACGCCGAGGTGCTCGAGCGCTTGGCCCAGAAGCACGAGATCGCGAGCCTCCTCGTGCGGCAGCGCGCGCTCGCGAAGCTCATCAACACGTACACGCGCGTGTTGGTGGAGGCGGTGTTGGAAGAGACGGGACGCGTGCACTGCACGATCCAGCAGACGACCGGAGTGTCGGGCCGGCTCATCACCACCGACCCGGATCTCCAGCGCACGCCGATCCGCACCGGCGACGGCAAGCGCATCCGCGAGGCGTTCCTGCCGCGCGAGGGCTGGACGCTGATCAGCGCCGATTGGAGCCAGATCGAGCTCCGCGTCCTCGCGCACTTCAGCCAGGATCCGCTCCTCATCGAGTCGTTTCGAGAGAACGTCGACATCCACCGGCGCACCGCCGCGCAGCTCTTCGACATCGATCCCGGCGACGTCGACGCCGAGCAGCGCAACGTCGGCAAGACCGTCAACTTCGCGACGATCTACGGGCAGGGCGCGACCGCGCTCGCGCAGCAGCTCGGCATCGCGCGCAACGAAGCGAAGGCGTACATCGATCGCTACTTCGAGCGCTACGCGAAGGTGCGCGCGTGGCTCGATCGCACGATCGCGGACGCGCACGCGAAGGGCTATGTCGAGACCTACGCGGGGCGGCGACGCTACGTCCCCGAGCTGTCGAGCAACAACTTCACCGACCGCGCGTACGGCGAGCGCATCGCGGCGAACACGCCGATCCAGGGGAGCGCCGCCGATCTCTGCAAGCTCGCGATGCTCCAGATCGACGCGCTGATGCGCGAGCGGGCGCTCGAGGCGAAGATGCTGCTGCAGATCCACGACGAGCTGGTGTTCGAGTGCCCGCCGGGCGAGCTCGACGCGCTGATCGCGCTGGTCCGCGATCGCATGGAGCACGCGGCCGAGCTCGAGGTGCCGCTCGTCGTGGACGTGGGCCACGGCGCGAGCTGGGCCGCCGCGAAGGGATGAGATCGACCAGCTCGAAGGTTTCCTGAGCATCCGAGCGACCAGGGAGGAACGATTGGGGGGATACCGCGACGAGCTCGAAGCACTCCGGCATCGCATCCACGTGCTCGAGGCCGACCACGACGACGTAGGACCCCTACGTGAGGAAACGGCGGCGCTTCGACGCGAGCGCGCGCGGCTCGAGCAGATGGTCGAGCACCTGCGTGAGCGCGACGCGACCCGGTGGCCGATGCTCGCCCCGCGAGGCTGGGTACGCCTCACGCTCGGCGGGCTGATGTGCGGGTTGCTGCTCGGACTTGGCATCGCGCATTCCCCAGTCCCCTTCGAGCAGCAGAACCACCTCGCTTGGCTCGCGTTCCTCGGCATCGGCATGCTCTTCGCGTTCGTGTCGGCGGTTCCCAGCGACCTGATCCGAACGCCGCTCGAGCACCTCGCGAGATGGAGGAGCCGGCGCACGCCTCGGGTCCGTGTGAAGACGGACGAGCCCCGACGAGTCCGCCGTGCGCAGCCCGAGCGAGCGGAGCCGATGCCGACCCGGCGCGGCAGCGCCAAGCGAAGCCGCGCTCGCAAGAAGGTTTGATAGACTCCGCACGGCACGCCTCGCATCGGCTCGCGCCGGTTCGGCGCGCCTCGCTTGCCGAGCGCGAGTAGACTGCGCCGATGTCTCGGCGCGCGGTGGTGGATGTGTTGGAGCGGCTCGCGTTCGCCGCGGAGCTGACCGACGATCCGCGCGGTCGCACGTGGGCGGCCGCCGCCTGGGCGATCCGCAACCTGAAGGGCGATCTCGAGGAGATGCGGGCGAACGGCGAGCTCGCTCGGGTCCGTGGCGTCGGCGAGTCCACGCTGCGCGTGATCGACGACGCGCTCGCTGGCCAGAAACCCGAGGCGCTCGCGCGGGCGGAGGCGCAGCTGCCACCCGGGTTGTTCGCGGTCCGGCGCATCAAGGGGCTCGGACCCAAGAAGGTCAAGCGGCTGTGGAAGGAGCTCGGGATCGGATCGCTCGGCGAGCTCGAGTACGCGTGCCGCGAGAATCGGCTCGTCGACCTCAGCGGCTTCGGTGCGAAGACGCAAGCCAACGTGCTCGCGCAGATCGCGAAGGTGCAGGCCGGGCTCGGCAAGATGCGGCGCGATCAAGCGCAGCGTGTGCTCGAGCCGATCGTGAGCGCGCTCGAGGCGAGCGGGCTCGAGGCGACGATCGTCGAGGACTACGCGCGCGGCCTCGAGCTGGTCGAGCGCCTGGCGGTGCTCGTCGCGGTGGACGACGAAGCGCGAGCGGACGCAGCGCGCGAGGTGGTGCAGCGCGCCAAGCCGGCCGAGCGCGACGTGCTCGTCCACCTCGCGTCGCCCGAGCAGCGCGCCGCACGCGCCGTCTGGCTCACGTCGAGCCCCTCGCACGCCGCCGCGCTCGCGAGCCGCGCGCACGAGCTCGGGCTGCGCTTCGAGGAGGAAGGCCTGTTCGACGAGACCGGCGCGGCGATCGCCTGCGCGGACGACGACGCGGTGTATCGCGCGCTCGAGCTCTCGACGACGCCTCCCGAACGACGCGACGACGATGTGCCGCTCGTCTTGGTCGGCCACGCGGCGCCGACGCTCGTCCGCCGCGAAGACCTTCGTGGCGCGCTCCACAACCACACCGAGGCGTCCGACGGGAGCGCGACCCTCACCGAGATGCGCGACGCAGCGCGCCGGCGCGGGCTCGACTACCTCGGGGTGAGCGAGCACAGCCACACCGCGTTCTACGCGCGGGGGCTGGACGCGGAGCGGCTCAGCGAGCAGCGCGCGCTCATCGACGCGCTCAACCGCGAGGCCGACGGATGCGTGCTGTTGACCGGCGTGGAGAGCGACATCCTCGAGCACGGCGAGCTCGACTATCCCGACGAGGTCCTCGAGGACCTCGAGGTGGTCGTCGCCTCCGTCCACAAGCGCTTCAAGCACACGCGCGAGGAGCACACCGCGCGGATGATCGCGGCGGCGAGGAACCCGTACACCGACGTGATCGGTCACCCGACCGGGCGGCTCCTCCTCGCTCGCGAGGCCACCGATGTCGACATGGAAGCCCTCTTGCAGGCGTGTCGCGAGAGCGGCTGCGCGATGGAGCTCAACGCGAACCCGCACCGCCTCGACCTCTCGGTCGAGCACCTCCGGATGGCCAAGGCGCTCGGCGTGTTGGTCTCCATCTCCGCCGATGCGCACGCGACGCGGGAGCTCGATCACCTCGAGCACGGGATCGCGGTGGCGCGCCGCGCCGGGCTCGCGCCCGAGGACGTGCTCAATACGCGGACGGCGGACGAGCTCCGCGGCTGGGTGCGCGAGCGCCGCGCGCGCTGAGGGTCAGCCGCTCTCGCGCTCGAGCCAACCGGTGAGCTCGCTCTCGATCCGCGCCACGTCCGCCGCGAGCGCGAGCTGCGCCTCGACCCGCGAGAGGTTGTGCGCGCGCCGCGACGCGAACCGCGCGGAGTCGAACCCGAAGTAGGAGTCCTCATAGAGGTCGGCCGCGAAGCGCGCCGCGAGCTCGACGCCGATCGTCACGATCGCGGGGACGATCGCCGATCGCTCGTCGACGCTGAGCCACTCGCGCGCCTCGCGCAGGTATCCGCGCATCGCCGCCTCGAACACCGCGCGATCGAACCGCGCGTTCGGGTCGGCCTCGTCGGTCGGGTTGCACCACGATCGGAGCGCGTCGCCGAGATCGATCGCGAGCGCGCCGCGCGCGAGGGTGTCGAGATCGACGAGACCGACCACCGATCCGTCGGACGCGAAGCGCAGGTTCGTGACCTTGAGGTCGCCGTGGACGATGCGGAGCGGCGCGGTCGGGAGCGGCTCGATGCTCCGCGCGGCGTCGAGCACACGGTCGGCCCACCGATCCGCTCGTGCGCGCTCGGCGAACCCGAGAGACGCATCCGCGCGCAGGCGCGTCAGCTTGTCGAGGTGGGCGCGCGTGTCGTGCACGCCGGCGCGGGTGAAGCGGAACGCATGCGCGAGGTCGCGCAGCGCGCCGTGAAAGCGCGCCACGAACGCGCCCGCCGCCTCCGCGTGCGCGAGGCTCGGGAGGCGACCCAGCGTCTCGCCCTCGATGTATTCGAGCGCGCGCCAGACCTCCGCGCCGTGCTCTACGCACACGCGGCCGTCCACCGTGCGGCGCAGGGTCGGGCTCGGGACGCCGCGCGCCACGAGGTGGAGCGTGCACGCTTCGATGTCCTCGTTGACCTCCGCCGCGAAGATGCGGTGGAGAAGCTGGAGGACGAATCGGTCGTCGCCCTGGGTGACGAGGAGCGTGCGGTTGATCCAGCCCGACGTGATCGGCGTCGCGACCGCACGCTCGTCGAGCCCGTACGCGTCGCGCACCGCCTCGGGGACGTCCGCGACGGCGCTCACGCGTCGAGCTCGACCGGGCCGCCCTTCTCGATCGCGCGGCGGTACGCGGGACGCGCGCCGATGCGATCGAGGTACGCGCGGACGTTCGGGAAGCCACCCGCGAGGCCGCCGCGACTCATCGCCGCCATCAGCGGGTAGCTCATCATCACGTCGGCGCCGGTGGGCTCGCCGCTCGCCAGCCACTCGCGACCCTCGAGCTCGCGGTCGACGAACGTGAGGTGCGCGCGGATCTCCGCGTCGGTAAACGACTTGTCGACACGCCCCGCGATCATCGGACCGACGAGCGGGATCGCCGCGCGCACCTTGGAACAGATCAGCTTCACGAGGAGCGGCGCCATCATCGAGCCCTCCGCGAAGTGGAGGAAGAAGCGATAGCGCCGGGCCGCTTCGGTGCCCGGCGGGGGGCGCATCCGCCCGTCCGCCAGCTCGTCGATCACGTACTCGACGATCGCGCCCGACTCGGCCACGACCGTGTCGCCGTGCTGGAGCACCGGCGACTTCCCGAGCGGATGGACGTCGCGCAACGCCTTGGGCGCGCGATCGTTCGCGCCCCGCTCGTAGCGGACGATCTCATAGTCGAGCCCGAGCTCTTCGAGCAGAAAGAGCACGCGCTGCGACCGCGAGCGCTCGAGGTGGTGTACCAGCAGGTCCGCCATCGCCGGCAGAAGAGCACATCGGGATGCGACGCGCGAGGCGTCAGCGCTCGGCGTGGAGGTGCGCTTCGAGGAACCACAGCAGCTTGTCGGCGCTCCGAGAGACCTCGGTGAACAGATCCGAGGTGCCCGCGTCGCCCAGCTTGGCCGACGCATCGATCGCTTTGCGCACGTTCGCGCCGAACGCGGCGAGCGCATCGCTGAGGGCCGTGACGTGCTCGGGGCCCGCCTTCGCCGCGGTGGGGTAGGCCCCGAGGCGCGTGCCGGCGTTGACGTGCTCGAGCGCGCCCGCCGCGACGCCGCCGAGCTGTACCGCGCGCTCGGCCATCAGATCGGTCCACTCGTTGGCCTGCGCGTACGCGGAGTCGAACAGCTCGTGCAGCTGGAGGAACGTGGGGCCCTTCACGTTCCAGTGAGCCTGCTTCGCCATCAACCCGAAGTGGATGCTCGACGCGAGGTTCTGGTTCAGGAGCGCGACCACTTCATCGCGCACGCCCGCGGGCAGATCGTTCTTGGTGGGGAACGTGGTCTTCGACATGAGAGTCTCCTTCTCGGCGTAGATCGACAGCGGCGAGCCGGCCCGCACGTGGCCCCTCGTCTCTCGGCTCCGCGGCTCGATCAGCGGCCGCGGGGAAGCTTACCCGACGGCCCGGCGCGGGACGTCGTCGCGGACGTCGTCACGGTGCGCGACGACGCAGAGGGCCCATCGGGTGAGTCGCTGCGCGTGCCGCGCAACACGACTTGATACTCACGGACGTCGATCCCCGGCAGCACGTGGATGTCGCGCACCTCGAGCGCGTCCCACGCGATGTCGTGGATGGCGCCGGTGGCGTCGTCGATGAAGTGATGGTGCGGCTCCGTGCGAGGGTCGAACACCACCGAGCCCTCGGTGAGCACGAACTGGCGAAGCAGGCCCTTCTCCACGAAGAGGTTGAGCGTGTTGTACACGGTGGCGCGCGACACCATCGGAAAGCGCGCGCGTACCTCGCTCCACACCTGATCGGCGGAGGGATGCGCCTCGGTGGTCAACACGACCTCGGCGATCGCGAGCCGCTGCATCGACGGATTGATCCCGTTCGCGCGCAGCTGCTCCGCCACCTGGTCGCGGAACGTTCGGGCGGAGGGGGCATCGGGGGCTCGGCGGGCCACGGATTTAGACTGTGTCTAAGACTAGAGGATGTCAAGGCGCCGCACGGCGGGCGCGGAGGAGCGCGGATCCTGCGACCAGGCCCCCGATCACGCCGGTGAGCAGGCCGGTGGCGACGCGCAGCTCGGGCCGGTCGAGCGCGGGGAAGATCCACCCGAGCATCACCTGCGCGCCCATCGGGACCACGGCCCAGGCAAGGAGCGCGCGGCGCGTGGGGTCGACCGGTCGAACGAGCGAGAGGAGCGCGCCGGCCCCCAGCCCGAGATAGATGCCGGTGCACCGATGGCAGATCGCCATCGCGTGTCCATCGCACGCGAAGCTGCGCTCCGGCAGCTGATGACAGAGGCCGGAGAAGAGCAGGAGGCTCACCGTACCGAGCGGCGAGTCGGCGAAGACGGCGGGGACGAGCGCGAGCGCGACGAACGAGAGGAACGCGACGCCGAAGGCCGCGACCACCCAGCGCATCACAACGCCCGTTGCGCGCTACGGCTGGCCGAAGCCGCCGCCGCCCGGAGGGGGCGTCCCGCCGCCGCCCGGAGGCGGTCCGTACCCGCCGCCGCCCGGAGGTTGTCCGTAACCGCCGCCCGGAGGCTGACCGAAGCCGCCGGCCGGAGGTCCGCCCGGGGGTTGACCGAATCCTCCCGCCGGCGGTCCGCCCGGAGGTTGACCGAACCCGCCCGGCGGAGGTCCGCCCGGCGGAGGTCCGCCGTAGCCGCCCGGCGGCCCGGCCGAGGGAGGCACGCTGGGCTGGAACACCGCGCTGCCGATGAGCCCGCCGAGCGCGCCGAACGCGCCGTAGAGCACGAGCGCGAGGATCACGCAGCCCACGCAGATGAGCAGCATCATCCCGATGCCCATCCCGGTCTCGCTCATGCCGACGCGCCCGCTGGCCGCTCCCGGGATCATCGACGCCCCGAACACGAGGAACAGCAGCATGTAGATGAGCCCGAACAGCCCGCCCGTCACGAGGCCGGTGAGCCCGCCGATCGCGGCGCCCTCCCCCGCTTCGATCTTCGTGCCCACCTTGTTCTGCACGAGGTACACCGCGAGCGCAGAGCCCAGCAGCATCCACATACAGAAAATCAGGTTGCAGTAGTTGACGATGGGGATGAGGCTGAGCACCCCGGCGACGACGCCGCCGATGATGACCGGACCCATGTAGTGCTCTTTGTGCTGCATCCGCGCTCCGCTTGGTTCGGCGCGGACCATACCATCCACGCCGTGCGCATCATACGGCTCGGTCCGCCGTGCCTGCCTCGGAGATCGGGGCGATACGGAGCGCCGGGGGCGAATCGTTCACGGAGGGCGTACCCTCGGCTACCCTGCCCCTGCCGAGGCCCCGTGAACGAGCGCCGAGCGGAACCGAGCCACGACTTCGGATCGCGAACGCTGATCGCGCGCGCGTTCGAGGTCGCACGCGACGACCCTGACGAAGCGGAGCGCCAGCTGCGCGCTGCGGTCGAGCAGGATCCGCGCGACGCGTTCACGCGGTGGGCGCTCGCTCGATTCTTGCATGATGTCTTGTCGGACGCGGATGGCGCCGAGGCGGAGTACGAGCGCGCGCTCGCGCTCCAGCCCGAGCACGCGCGCTCGCTGTCGGACTACGCGCGCCTCCGCCACTACCTGAAGCGGGACCCGGATGGCGCGCAGGCGCTCTACGAGCGCGCGGCGCGGGTGGAGCCGATCGACGCGACGCGGATCGCGGACCTCGCCCACTTCCTCGAGCGAGCCCGCCACGATCTCGACGGAGCGGAGACGCTCTACGAGCGGGCGCTCGCGCTCGACCCGGAGAACGGCGAGGTGCTCGAGGCGTGGGCGCGGTTCCTCCATCACGAGCGTCGCGATCGCGATCGCGCGCGGGACGCGTACCGGCGCGCGATCGCGGCGAACCCGGAGCGCGCGGACCTCCACGCGTGGAACGCGGTGTTCCTCCAGACGATGGACCAGGACCCGAAGGCGGCGACCGGCGCGTTCGAGCGCGCGATCGAGCTCGAGCCGGAGCACGGCTTCGCGCTGAGCAACTACGCGCTCGCGCTGTGGAGCACGGGGACCGACCTGGAGCGAGCGGCGGTGCTGTTCGAGCGCGCGCTCGCCGCCGAGCCGGACCGATGGAGCACGCACTGGTGGTTCGCCGCGTATCTGCACGAGGCGCGCCGCGACCACGCGCGCGCGGCGACGCACTATCGGCGCGCCGTCGAGCTGTCGCCCGCGAACGCGACGCTGCTGCGCCAATACCAACAGTTCCTCGACGACGTGCGCACCGAGGCGGAGCGCCCCGCGCGCGGGATCGAGCCGGCCAGCGCGGCCGACGCGGCGAGCGACCGCGGCTACGAGCACGAGCAGGCGAAGCGCATCGACCGAGCCGAGGCCAGCTACCGCGAGGCGCTCGCGCTCGAGCCGGATCATGCGCCGACGCTGCGCCGGCTCGCCGCGCTGCTCGAGGACGCGGGTCGGCTCGATCACGCGGAGGCTCAGCTCGAGCGCGCGGTGGAGGCGCAGCCCCACGACGGGTGGGCGCACGGACTGTACGCGCGGTTCCTCGCGCGGCGCCGCGGCCGGCTCGAGGACGCGGACCGTCACTACCGGCTCGCCGTCGCCGCAGGGATGCACGATCCGCGGTGGCTCGGCGAGTACGCGCGCTTCCTCGAGCGCGACGCGGGCGATCCGGAGCGCGCGGCGCGCTACTACGAGCGCGCGATCGCGGCCGACCCGAGCGCCGAGGTGCTCATCGACTACGCGCGCTACCTCGAGCTCACGCGCCACGATCTCGCGGCCGCGGAGGCGCTGTTCCTGCGCGCGATCGAGCTCGCGCCCGACGACGTCTATCCGGTGCGTCAGTTCGCGCGGTTCCTCGAGGACACGCGCGGCGATCACGACGCGGCGGAAGCACAGTACCAGCGCGCGATCTCCAAGTCACCGCACGACGCATTGACACTCGGTTGGTTCGGCCGCTTCCTCGAGCGCCGCCGCGAGGACGACCTCAACGCCGCGCACTACTACTTGCGGGCCGCGCGCGCGGAGCCGGAGCGCGCGCATCGCTGGGCGTCGGTGGTGCGGTTCCTCCTGCGCCGCGGCCTCGTGGACGAGGCCCGCGGATCGCTCCGGCGCTGGCTCGAGCGGGCGAGCGCGCACGACGAGCTCGCCCCGCTCGCCGAGGCGAGCTTCTACGGGTGGGTGTACCTCCCGGCGGACGAGCGCGGACCCTGCTTCGAGCAGCTCAAGGAGCTCTTGCGCGACGACGCGCCGGTAGGCGTCTGGGATCCCGAGCCGCACGCGCGGCGACTGAGCGAGGACGGCCGACCCGACGCCCCGTGGGGGCAGAGGATGGCGGCGGTCATCCGGGAGCGGATGAACACGCGTGGCGGTAGAGGAACAGGCCCGTGAGGATCTTCGGGCTGAAGAACGTGCTCTTCTCCGGCATCACGACGTCCGGATCGGACAGCCCGGCGTCCGCGACGGCCATGAGCTCGCCGATGCTCACCGGGTGGAGCGCGATCGCGAGCTCGTAGCTTCCGTCGTCGACCACGGCGCGCATCTCGTCGAGCGCGCTCTCCGGGTAGTAGTCGAAGTGGGCGGGATCGACGATGTGTCGATGCGCGAGCCCGAGGCGCGGGTAGAGCTCGCGCTCGAGGATCGTGCAGTCGAGCCGACCGACCACGTCGCCGGGCACCTCGCGCGCCGGGAGCGTCCAGCATCCTTGCTTGGTATATACCGCGAAGCGATGCTTGTCCGGGGTCTCGAAGCGGTCCGCTGGCTCGAGGCCGATGAGCTCGGCGCGCGCCTCGGCGAACGGGACGGTGCCGTTGACGACGCGGTTGTAGGCGAGGATCTTCGCTTCCTCGGTCACGTAGGCGAGCGCGTGGGTGTGCCCGTTCAACAGCGCCGCGTGATACCGGTGATGACCGTCGGCGATGTAGAGCGGGCTCGGGGCGAGCCGCTCGACGAGCGCCCGGCCGAGCTCGCTCGCCTCCGGCACGCGCCACACGCGCGACGCGATCCCGCTGAGGTCGGACCCCGGACCGAAGTCGCTCTCGAACGTGTAGAGCGGAGCGCCCTGCTTCGCGCGCTCGAGGAGCTCGCCGAGCTCGGCCTTCGTGAGGAGGAACACCGGGCCGATGGTGTGCTCGGTCGCGTTCGCGAGCGCGACGCGGCCCTTCACCTTGTCGTCGAAGGTCTTCTCGTGCCGGATGATCTGAGCCGCGCGGTAGTCGGTCACCTCCACCGCGAGCAGCACGCCGGTGCGCGACTCACCCTCACCCCAGCGCTGCTCGTACACGTAGAGCGCCGGCGTCTCGTCGGGCACGAGCGCGCCGCGTTCGCGGAGACCATCGAGCGCCGGACGCGGCGTCGGCCCGAGGATGACGTGGAACATCGAGTCCGCGCGCGCGGCGAGCGTGCGCTCGAGCGCGCTCCCCGCCTTGATGACGTCGTAGGGCGGCGTGGTGACGAGCGCGACGCGCGCGGGATCGGGGCGGAGACCGACGAGACCTCGGGTGGCGACCATGCGGCGAGTGCTAGCAGCTCGCTCGCGCGGCGGCCGTGACGGATCTCGTCGCACCGCTGCGCGACGGCGGCTTGCTACGGTGCGGGGATTGAACGTCGCCGGACACCTCGCGGTCGCGTTCCTGGCCACTGGCGAGCGCGCCCGGCTCCGTCGGGCGGGGCTCGTGCTGATCGGGACGTTGACGCCCGACATCATCGACAAGTCGGCGCAGCTCGTGCACCTCACGCCGTACGGCCGGACCGCCGGACACAGCACGCTCCTCTGGGGATCGCTCGCGCTGTTGACGATGATCGCGTGGTCACGGAGCCACGACGCCGCCGATGCGCGCGCGTTCGTGCTCGGCGGGGTGCTGCACCTCGCGGTGGATCTCGTCGACGACGTGGTCGAGGGGCTACAGCAGACGGGCTACCTCTTCAGCGCGTGGGCGGGCTGGCCGTGGACGAACCCGGATGAGCTGAACGTCCGCGTGCCGCACCTCCTGCCGCACGGCGCGGGCTATCCCACGTTCCTCGAGGGGCTCACGATGCTCGTGGTGGTTGCGATCGCGCTGGCGCGCGCGAGGCATCGCAACCCGAGCGTGGGCTGATAGCCTTCGGGCGCCCGCGCGATGCCCTCGCACATCGTCGTCCAGGATCTCGTCAAGCACTTCCGCGTCCATCATCGGAGCGCCGGCCTCCTCGCGTCGCTGCGCTCGGTGTTCCGCCGTCGCTACCGCGAGGTGAAGGCGGTCGATGGGGTCAGCTTCGAGATCGCGCACGGCGAGCGCGTGGGCTTCCTCGGACCCAACGGGGCGGGCAAGACGACGACGCTGAAGATGCTGTCGGGGCTGCTGCACCCGACGTCCGGCCAGGCGCGCGTGGGCGGCTTCGTCCCGCAGCAGCGCTCCGCCGCGTTCCTCGAGTCGATCATGCTCGTGATGGGGCAGAAGCAGCAGCTCCTCTGGGATCTGCCGCCCGTCGACACGTTCGACCTCAACCGCGCGATCTATCAGGTGCCGCGCGCGCAGTACGACGAGACGGTGCGCGAGCTGAGCGAGCTGCTCGACCTCGGCGACCTCGTGAACAAGCCGACGCGCGAGCTCTCGCTCGGCGAGCGAATGAAGTGCGAGCTCGTCGCGGCGCTCATCCATCGACCCAAGGTGTTGTTCCTCGACGAGCCGACGATCGGGCTCGACGTGTCGACGCAAGTCATCGTGCGTGACTTCATCCGTGACTACAACGAGCGCTACGGCGCGACGCTCATCCTCACGAGCCACTACATGGACGACGTGGCCGCGCTGTGCCCGCGCGTGATCGTGATCGACGAGGGGCAGCTCAGCTACGACGGTGCGCTCAGCGAGCTCGTGCGGCGCGTGCGTCCCGAGAAGCGGATCTCGCTCCGACTGGAGGACGCGGTGAGCCTCGACGCGCTCGAGGCGATCGGGGCGGTCATCCAGCGTGAGGATCGCGAGGCCGTGATCCAGGTGCCGCAGCAGGATCTCGCGCGCGCGGTGTCACGCGCGCTCGAGACGCTGCCGGTGCTCGACTTCACCGTCGAGGCGGCGCCGCTCGAGGAGGTGATGCGCGAGCTCTTCGCGAGCCGGCGCGCCGAGCGCCGGAGGGAGCGCGGCGAGGACGGGGAGGACGGGGAGGACGGGGAGTGAGGCGCTTCGTCTCCGCGCTCCCTGTGATCCTCCGCATCGGCTTCGCGGAGGCGGTCGTCTACCGCGCCGAGATGCTCATCTGGATCTTCACCACCGCGATGCCGCTCATCATGCTGCCGCTCTGGCACGCGGTCGCCGAGGAGGCGCCGATCCGAGGCTTCACGCAGACGCGCTTCACCGCGTACTTCCTCGGCGCGTTCGTCGTCCGGCAGATGGTCAGCGCGTGGGCGAGCTGGACCATCAACTACGAGGTACGCACCGGCTCGCTCAATCAACGTCTCTTGCGACCCATCCACCCGCTCTGGTTCTACGCGATCGAGAACATCACCGCGATCCCGCTCCGCGCCGCCATCGCGGTCCCCGTCGCCCTGATCGGCTTCTTCGTCACCTCGGGCGCGCACCTCGCGGACGACCCGGTGACGCTCGCGGTGCTGCCGTTCGCGCTGCTCGGGGCGTGGTCGATCACGTTCTTCGTGCACGTGATCGTCGGCGCGGCGAGCCTCTGGATGCACCAGTCGATCAAGCTGATGGACCTCTGGTTCGCCGGCTTCATGGTGCTGAGCGGCTACCTCGTGCCGGTCGAGCTGTTCCCCGACGCGGTGCGCGGCCTGCCGGCGTGGCTGCCGTTCGTCTACCAGCTCGGCTTCCCCGTCAACGTGCTGACCGGCGCGCTCGAGCCGGGAGACGCGGTCCATCAGCTCGGCGCGCAGTGGGCGTGGGTCGCGATCCTCGCCTCCGCCGCGCTCGTGACCTGGCACCGGGGCATCGCGCGCTACGAGGCGTACGGCGGCTGATGCGACGCCACCTCACGATCCTCGCCGCGCAGCTGCGCATCTCGTTCGTGCTCGCGATGCAGTACCGGTGGGAGTTCCTCCTCGACGGTGTGATGGGCGTGTTCTGGTCCGTCACCGCGCTCGTCCCGCTGTATCTCGTCTTCGCCGAGCGCCCGGTCATCGCGGGCTGGCACTACGGCGAGGCGCTCCTCGTGATCGGGTGGTTCACCCTCTTGGAAGGCGTCTTGCGAGGTGCGATCAACCCGAGCCTCTCCACCGTCATCGCGCACATCCGGATGGGCACGCTCGACTTCCTCTTGCTCAAACCGGCCGACTCGCAGTTCCTCGTGTCCACCGCCCAGTTCATGCCGTGGCGCGTCCTCAGCCTCGTCGCGTCGGGGCTCGTGTTCGCCTACGCGTATCGCGAGCTCGGACGTCCCCCCGAGCCGCTCGACGTGGCCGCCGCGTTCGCGGTGCTGATGGCGGGCGTCCTCGTCCTCTACTCGCTCTGGATCCTCGTGATCGCCGTCGCGTTCCGCGCGGTGCGGGTGGACAATCTCCGCTACCTCTTCGAGGCGGTGTTCGATGCGGCCCGCTGGCCCGCCTCGGTGTTCAAGGGCGCCGTGTCGTTCGTGTTCACGTTCGTCATCCCCCTGGCGCTGATGACGACCTACCCGGCCCAGGCGCTCCTCGGGACCCTCCGTTGGTCGCAGTTCGCCGGCTCGCTCGTGGGCGCCGCGCTGTTCGCGCTGTTCGCGCGCTGGGTCTGGTCGAGGTCGATCCGCGGCTACACCTCGGCCAGCTCCTGACTCGAATCAGGCGCCGAGGCCCGATCCGAGGGTATGCTCGTCCCGCGAATGTTCGAGGACGACGAGCACACGATGATGGTGCCCACGTTCAGCGCGGGCACCTTCTTCGCGGATCGCTATCGCATCGACGATCTGCTCGGGGCCGGCGCGATGGGGCGCGTGTATCGCGCGTTCGAGATGGCCACCGAGCGCTACGTCGCGCTCAAGGTCCTTCACTCGGACCGGCTCGTCGACGCGGAGACCGTCGCGCGCTTCGCCCGCGAGGCGGAGGTGCTCGCGTCGATCGGCCACCCCGCGATCGTGCAGATCTTCGCGTTCCATCGCTCGGCCGAGGGCATCCCCTACCTCGCGATGGAGCTGCTCGAGGGCACCTCGCTCAAGGCGCGGCTCCAGGACCGCCGCTTCGAGGACCCGCTCGAGCTCCAGGAGACGGTGGTCGACACCATCGCCGGCGCGCTCGACGCGGCCCACGCCGCCGGCGTGGTGCACCGCGACCTCAAGCCCGACAACGTGTTTATCCTCGAACGAGGCGAGCCCCGCGCGAAGCTCGTGGACTTCGGCCTCAGCCGGATCCAGCGGGCGGACAAGTCGCTCACCCACAGCGGGATGATCCTCGGCACGCCGCGCTACATGCCGCCCGAGCAGATCCGTGACGCGTCGGAGTCGGGGCCGCGCGGAGACCTCTATTCGTTCGGCGTGATCCTGTACGAGGCGCTCTCTGGCAAGTCGCCCTACCCGGCGGCCGACTACGGGCAGCTGCTCGGATGTCTGCTCGAGGGCCGCATCACGCGCTTCGAGGAGGTGCGACCGGATCTGCCGCGGCTCGGGCCGTTCATGGCGCGCGCGCTGGCTCGCGATCCGAGCGCGCGCTTCGCGAGCGCGGGGGAGCTCGCCGACGCGTTCGGCGAGGCGGTGGGTCGCCCGTCGCGACGCGGCGAGATCCGCGCGCTGCCCGCTCCGGCGCCGACCGCGGCGCGGCCGTCGCCCGCGCTTTCGATGTCGCACGGCGGCTCGACGCTCGCGTTCGATCCCGCCGCGGGCGCGAAGCTCATCGCCGAGCTGGAGGCGAAGAAGGCGGACTACGCGACGACGGCTCCCACACCGCCGCCCGTCGAGGACACGCTCCGCACGGGCCGCTCGGACACGAACGGCGTTTTGACACCGCCGCCGCCGTCGGACTCGCACGCGCTGCCCCCGGCTCCACCGCCCGCCGTCGCGTCGGCGTCCGTCGTCGCGGTCGGCCGGCCGCTCGCGGCTCACGGCGCACCGGCTCCCGCGCGCGCGATGCCCTCGCCGTATCCCTCCCCCGCGCCGTACGGCGCCGCACCGCCGTATCCCGCGCACGCGATGTCACCCGCCCCGCAAGGAGCCTTGCCTAGCGCGCCATCGTCGGTGCCCGCGACCCCCGCGCAGCTCCCGCCCGTTCCGCCCGAGCTGCTCGCGACGCCGCAGGGGGGCGGCACGCTCGCGCTCCCGTCCTACCCACCTCCGAGCGATGGCGGACCCGCGCCGTCGTTCTCGACGCCCGCGCCGCAGTCGTTCTCCGACCCGCCGCCCGCCGGCCCCGCGCCGGCCGCGTTCACCTCCGCCGCGCCCCCGATGTCGTCCGCCGCCCCGGCGCCGCGGCGACGATGGGGGCTGATCATCTTCGGGTGCGCGCTGATCGTCGTGATCGCGGTGTCGGCGGTCGGCGGCTTCCTCCTCCGCACGATGCTGGCCGGCCGCTGAGCTTCGCAACCATCGCTTCCGCAACCATCGTTCCCGCAACGATCATTGCGGACGTCGATCAGACGAACTCGACCCCCTGCGCGAGCGGGAGCTCACCGCCCCAGTTCACCGTGCACGTCTGGCGACGCATGTACGCCTTCCACGCATCCGAGCCGGACTCGCGGCCGCCGCCGGTCTCCTTCTCGCCGCCGAACGCGCCGCCGATCTCGGCGCCGCTCGTGCCGATGTTCACGTTCGCGATCCCGCAGTCCGAGCCGACGGGGCTGAGGAAGCGCTCCGCCTCGCGCATCGACTCGGTGAAGATCGCGCTCGAGAGGCCCTGGCGCACCGCGTTGTTCGCGTCGATCGCGCCCGCGAGATCCTCGACCTCGAAGACGTAGAGGATCGGCGCGAACGTCTCCTCGTGTGCGATGGGGAAGCTCGCGTGGGCGGGGGCGCGCACGATCGTCGGCTCGACGAAGTAGCCCGCGCGATCGATCCGCGCACCGCCGACCACCACCTCGCCGCCCTGCGCCTTCGCCGTCTCGAGCGCCCGCTCGAACCCCTCGACCGCGCGCGCGTTGTTCAACGGACCCATCAGCACGCCCGGGGTGAGCGGGTCGCCGATCGAGATGGAGGCGTATGCACGAGACAGCCGCGCGATCAGCTCGCCGGCCAGCTTCGGGTGCGCGAACACGCGCCGGGTGCTCGTGCAGCGCTGACCCGCGGTGCCGACCGCGCCGAAGCAGATCGCGCGCGTCGCGAGATCGAGGTCCGCGTCCGCGCGAACGATGATCGCGTTGTTGCCGCCGAGCTCGAGCAGCGTGCGACCCAGCCGCGAGGCGACGCGCGACGCGACGAGCTTGCCGACCCGCGTCGAGCCGGTGAACGAGACGAGGGGGACGCGCTCGTCGTCGCAGATCCGCTCGCCGACGTCGGCGCCGCCGTTCACGAGGTTGAAGACGCCCATCGCGTCGTGCTCGCGCATCGCGCGCTCCGCGAGGTGCATCACCGCCACGCTGGTCAGCGGGGTCGCGTCCGCCGGCTTCCAGATCGTCGGGTCACCGCACACCGCGGCGATCGTCGCGTTCCACGCCCACACCGCCACGGGGAAGTTGAACGCCGTGATCACGCCGACCGGACCGAGCGGGTGCCACTGCTCCATCATCCGATGCCGCGCGCGCTCGGACGCGATGGTGAGGCCGTAGAGCTGCCGGCTCAGCCCGACCGAGAAGTCGCAGATGTCGATCATCTCTTGGACCTCGCCGAGCCCCTCGGTCCGGATCTTCCCCATCTCGAGCGAGACGAGCTCGCCGAGCGGCTCCTTGTGCTGGCGCAGGAGCTCGCCGAGCGTGCGGACGAGCTCGCCGCGCTTGGGAGCGGGACGCATCCGCCACTCCTCGAAGCGCGCGACCGCGCCGTCGATCACCGCGCGATAGTCCGCGTCCCCGGCCCCCATCACCGCCCCGATCGGCGTGGCCTCGGTGGGCTCGACGCTGACGATGCGCACGCCCGCGCTCGTGAGCCATCCATCGCGCCCGAAGACCCCTCGCTCGTGGGGCTCGATGCCCATCCGGGCCAACAGGGCGTTCGCTCGCTCGGCTCTCGACATGCGGGCGACCCTACCGCGCCGGGCCGCGCGGGCAACCGCCCCCGAAGGTGACGCCCGAGAACGTCCGAGGGTACGATGCGCGTCAGGCTCGGCTGCCGGCCTTCGGGAGTCGGTAACGGAGCGCACGAGGACCATTGTTCAGCGTCGGTGACACGCTCGGCGACTATCGCATCGTCTCGCAGCTCAGCGTCGGCGGCATGGCGACGCTCTTTCTCGGTCGCCGCGCGGTCGACCCTCACCTTCATCCGCCGGTCGCGATCAAGGTCATCCACGAACAGCTCAGCGAGGACTGGCAGTTCGTTCGGATGTTCATCGACGAGGCGCTCATCTCCGTCCGCATCCGGCACCCGAACGTGGTGCGGGTCGACGAGCTGGGCGAGAAGGACAACGTCTATTACCTCGTCATGGAGTACGTGCACGGCTGCTCGCTCGCGCAGCTCCTGCGCGCGATGGGCCAGGCGGGGCGCCGAATGCGCCCGGAGATCGCCGTCCATATCGCCAAGCAGGTCGCGACGGGGCTCCACGCTGCACACGAGACGACCGGCGACGAGGGTCAGCTCCTCAACGTGATCCACCGCGACGTGAGCCCCCAGAACGTCCTCTTGTCGGTGGACGGTCGGGTGAAGCTCCTCGACTTCGGCATCGCGAAGGCGGCCGGCCGCGCGGAGCGCACCGAGGCCGGTGTGATCAAGGGCAAGGTTCGTTACATGGCCCCCGAGCAGGCGCGCGGCAAAGGGCTCGACCGTCGGGTCGACATCTACGCCCTCGGCGTCGTGCTCTGGGAGATGCTCACGATGCGTCGCTTCATCGAGGGCAACAACGAGGTCGAGATCATCCGCAAGGTGCGCAATCCGAACCCCGCGCCGCCCGGACTTCGGGTGGGCGGGATCGAGACGCGGATCGACGACGCCGTGATGGCCGCGCTGATCGTAGACCGCGACCGGAGGCCGCCCACCGCGCTCGCGTTCGAGACGCTGCTCCGCCAGGCGGTCCCCGACGATGTGGTGGGCCCCGCGCACGTGGCGGAGCTGCTGCGCGTGTTCATGCGCGAGGAGCTGAGCAAGTCGGCGGAGTCGCTGCCCGCCGACATCGCGGGGCCGCTCGTGCAGATGGCGCGGAGCGTGACGCCGCTGCCCGGCGAGGACGAGACGACGACCGCGCGGATCACCGACTCGACGCGGAGCGAGCGCCTGACGATGGGCGTCCCTCGGATCTCGTTCGACGAGATGTCGGCGGGCGACGGCGCGGAGGGCGACGAGCCCGCGCCGCTGAAGGCCGAGATCACCCAGGGCGCGACCCCGAGCGCGATGCGCCGCCCGCGAACGGATCCGTCGGGGGTCGACGTTCCCCCGCCGCCCAGCGCGCTGCCGCCCTCGGCGCTGGCACCGCCGCCCGCTGAGCTGCCGCCCGGGCAGGCCGCCGCCGCACCAGCGCCGAGGGAGATGCCCGCGCTCCCCGAGCTTCCGCGGTATGGCGCGGTCGGCGACGAGGAGGAGCGCACGGTAGAGGCGAGCGGGCACGAGCTGGCGCAGTTCCTTCAGCGCATCCGCGCCGACGCGGCGGGGAACGTCGAGCCCGACACCGACATCGACCTCAGCGAGCTCGAGGGCGGGCGACCCGACTCGCGCACCGTGCCGGTCCAGGTCTCGGGCTTCGAGGCGACGGCCCCCGCGCCACCTCCGTCCACGGCCTCCAAGCCGACGAGCACGCTCGGGTGGGTGCTGCGCGTCCTCTTGATCACGCTCGTCGCGTTCGCGCTCGGCGCCGGCGCGGCGGTCGCGTACGTCCGCTTCTTACGTTGACACGCTACCTAGCTTGGTGTGACGGGTCCGACCGCAGGAGCTGCCACTCCGTGATCGTCAACGTGAGCTTGTGGATCTCGACCGGCTTCTGGATCAGGCGATCCCCGCCGTACGCCCGCATGTCGGCGTCGGCGTAGGAGTCGCGGCGCCCCGTCACGAGCACGATGGGGACGTCCAGCTCCGGCAGGTTCCGTGCGAAAGGCGGCACGGCTTGGGGCGGGACCCGCCCGCGCAGGATGCGCGTGAGGAGGATCCCGTCGAGCACCGAGCCCGGCATGTCGACGTCCAACAGGACGGCGACGAGATCGCGATGACGGTCTCGGATGAGATCGCACGCCTCGCGATCCTTCTGCGCTCGGAGCAGCTGATAGGCCTGCCGCAGGCGCGCGCTCGTCTGCTCGAAGCTGTTGTCGTCGACGTCGACGTAGAGGACCGGGGCGCGCCCGTCGGCCTCGGTCGAGGGCGGAGCGGTCCAGCCCGGCGCCGGTGGTCGACTGACGCGGGGAGGCCTCATTGGACCGGGACGATCACCCGCAAGAGAACGTGCGTGTCTTCATCCAGGTAGCCCGGCGCGCCCGACCGGCCCTCTCCGCTCCAATACCCGAGGCGTCGCAGGCGGCAGCGCTCGGCCGACGCGCGCCAGTCGAGGCGGCCCGGGTGCATCATCGCGAGGGCTCGGTACATGGATTCCGCCTCGGCGAAGCGCCCCGCCAGCTCGAGCTCCGCCGCGCTCGTGTCGGCGCTCGGGTTCTGCACGGTGGGCCCCTCGTCGCCGTCGCGCACGTCGGCGCGCCGCACGGTGTCGCCCTTGCGAGGCGGGAACACGGGGATGAATCCGCTGCGCTCGACGGGGTCCGCCGGGCTGAACGCGGGAGCCGGCGCGGCGCTGACGCTGGTGCCGGGGATCACGAGCTCGCCGTCCGGCGGAGGCGGGTGGGTCGGCGCTTCCACATCGAGTGGGACATCGAGCGCGTGCCCCTCCAGCGGGACATCGAGCGGATCGCCAGACCCGCCTACCTGCAACGTTACTTCCTGGGTTGATGCCGGGCCGCTGCAGCTCGGCGCGGGTGGACGCGACCACTCGAGCTCCGTCGTCGTCTCCTCGTCGTCCTCGTCGAGGCCGAAGTGCCGCAGCACGGGGCGCCCCGCCATCACGTCGAGCAGCACTTGGACGGCCGCGAGGAGCGGACGCAGGTTTCGGTCGGCCCCCTCGTCGATGAGCCGCCGGTAGACCGCCCCCGCGGCCTCGAGGTTGCCCATCCGCAGCTGCATCGCCGCCGCCTGCGGGCCGTACATCGGGATGGTCCGCGACTGGGCCTGCGCGTGCGCGGCTTGCGCCTCCATCTCGGCGACGAGCTTCGCCAGCGCATCGACTACCGCGATCGCGTCGCGATCGTGAGGGCGCCGCTCGAGGAACGACTGCGCGGCCCGCTCCGCATCCCGGATGTTACGACGCCCGAGCGGCTCCGCGAGGCACGCGCCGAGCGCGGTGGATCCCGCCGTGGACATCGGGCGCTCGTCCTCCGCGGAACGCGCGTTGTCGATCAGCAACCAGCGCAGCACCTCGAGCCGTCGGTACGCCCACTTGGGCAATGGCGGCTGACGCTTCGCGCGATCCTCGAGCAGGCTGAGCGCCACCGTCGCGCCGCCGCTCAACAGCTCGCGGTACATCTCGCGCAGCGTCGGCTCGGCGTCGACCGGCACCGGCGCGAGCAGCTCACCGAGCAGGTTCGCCCACTCCTGCCCGACCTCCGCCGTGCCGAGCGGCGTGCCGCCGAGGAGCGCGAGCGCCTCCACCAACATGCCGTGGCGGATCCACGCATCCACGAGCGCGAGGTCGAGGCGGAGCGTCTCGTCCGAGTCTTCGAGGTTCCCTTCGAGGAGCGCGGCGAGCAGCTCGCGGTGCTCGGCCGAGCTCGGCTCGCGCGCGATCGCGCCGCGGACCAACGCGACGCCCTCGTAGGCGGAGCCGCGCGCCAAGAGGGCATGCGCGACCGCGCGCACGCCGACCTGCTCGGTCACGCCCTGAGTGGGAGCCTCCACGTCGGGTCCAGAGTATCAAAAGCCACGGTCGGGCGGAGCACCGACCAGGCGATCGACCGGACGCTCCTCCGATCGGGTCAGTCGACGAACGACCGGAGCGCCGCTTCGCTGCCGCTCTGCCGGAGCTTGCGTAGCGCGAGCGCCTCGATCTGCCGGATCCGCTCGCGGCTCACCCCGAAGATCTCGCCGACCTCGGCCAGGGTGTGGACCTCGCTCGCCCCGATGCCGAACCGCATCCTTAGGATCTTCTCCTCGCGAGGCGTCAGGACCGAGAGCGCGCGAAGCACGTTCTGCTCGAGGTCGTCGTTGACCACCCCGTCCATCGGGGAGGCCACCGTCTCATCCTCGATGAAGTCCGCGAGCTGACCGCTCCCGTCGTTGCCCACCGGGGTCTCGAGGCTCACCGCGTCGCGCGAGATCGCGAGCAGGTCGCGAACCTTGTTGACGGGCATCTGCATCGTCGCGGCGAGCTCTTCCGGGGTCGGCTCGCGCCCGAGCTGACCCATCAGCTCGCGCGTGACCCGCACCATCTTGTTGAGGCGCTCGAACGCGTGGACCGGCAGGCGGATCGTGCGCGCCTGATCCGCGGTCGCCCGCGCGATCGACTGGCGGATCCACCACGACGCGTACGTGGAGAGCTTGTAGCCGCGGCGATAGTCGAACTTCTCGACCGCGCGCATGAGCCCGATGTTGCCCTCCTGGATGAGATCGAGGAACGGCAGACCGCGCTTCATGTACTTCTTCGCGATCGAGACGACGAGCCGGAGGTTCGCCTCGACCATCTCGGCCTTCGCGGCCTCGACCTCGTCCTCCGCGCGCCGCAGCTCGCGGTAGTTCGCGCGCACGATCTCACACGGACGCCCCGCGTCCTCCTCGACCTGCTTCTTCACGCGGTTCAGGTCCTTGACCGCGCGCTCGGCCCGCAGCAGCGCGGAGCGCGGGATCGCCCGGGTGGGGCGCAGGCTCTCGAGCCGCGACTCCAGCTTGTCGGCGTCGCGGACGTGGACGCCGCTCGCGGCCATCGCGAGCTCCGTCTCCGCCTTCTCGAGGCGGTGGACGTAGTCGCGGAGCCGCGCGGTGATCCGCTCGAGCTGCCGCTCGTGCAGCCCGAGCTCGGCGAGCGCCTCGTATCGCTCCTCCGCACACGCGTCGAGCTCGTGCTCGATGTCGGTGCGCGCCTTCTTCGAGAGCCGCTTCGGCGACTCGAGCTCGCCACGCGACTTGCGCGACTGCAGCTCGAGGCGCTTGAGGCGCTTGAGCTGCTTGAGCGCGGGGGCCTTCGCCTGCTCCTCCTGATCGGGGGTCGCGGTCATGAGCCCGTCGACCACGTCGCGCATGCGGATCTCGCTCGCCTCGACCCGCTCGATCAGGTCGGTGAGCTCCGGCATCCGCACGCTCGAGCGCGCGAGCGCGCGGAGCATCCGCTGCCGGCCGCGCTCGATGCGGCGCGCGAACTCGACCTCGCCCTCGCGCGTGAGCAGCGAGAGCGTGCCCATCTTCCCGAGGTACGCCTGGATCGGATCGATCCCGAGGGGTGCGTCCGCGCTGTGCGACGGTTCGGCGCGAGGCGGATCGGTGCGCCGTTCCTCGGGGATCCGCGACGGACGCTCCGTCGCTTCCTCGGCCGCTGCGGCACGCCGCGCGCGCGCCTCGGAGTCGTCGTGACGCTCGCGACGCGGACGATCCTTCATGTGCTCGTCACGGATCTCGATGCCCTCGGCGGGGAGCCGCTTCATGAGCATCTGGACCGCGCGCTCCATCCGCGGAGTGCCCGCGCACACCTGCGCGATCTCGTCGAACGTCACGTAGCCCACCGCGCGGTTGGAGAGGATCAACCCCTCGACCGCCTCGGTCGTGGCTCTGAGCTCGCGGCGATAGATCTCGCGCGCCTCGCGCCCCTCGTCGTCCATCGCGCGCCGCTCGGGCACGCGCGGGATGTCGTCGTCGTCGTTAGTCAAGCCTGCTTCCCTTCCCTACGAGCGCGCCGCGCGGACGGACCTACCCGAACGTCCGGCGGCGAAGACCCAACGACCCGATCCCTGCCGACTCACCCCAGCCGACATGCGGAGCTCGCCCGCGACAGCGCGCCCCCCGCTTCGCTCGAGGCGAGCGGAGCGCGAGACTACCACGGGTGTACGAAACCTGCACAACCCATACCGACGCTCGGCACCCCACCCCTCGGGATCGATGCGGCACGCGCGCGCGGCACCTGCCGCCCGAACGTGGGGCCGGTCCGGGCCGCGCGTGCGACCGCGATCTGAGCTGCCGAGTGGGCGCAACGTCCACCGTCCGCTTGCCGAGGTTGTCGGAGAGCCGCGCGACGGAGAGCCACGCGGGGTCGTTCAACGGGCAGCAAGCACCGTTCCCCGGGCGTGATCAGGAGAATGTGCGCGCAGTGGTTTCGCGCCTATGCACAGTTTGCGGATGCGCCCCGGTTGCGTGTCGCTCTGCGCCATGGCTCGGCCACCCGCCAGCCTTTCGTTCACGAACGGTTGATGGTTCACTCGCGCCGTGCCGAGCACCCTCGTAGCCCGCAAGACGGTTCGCACTCTACCGATCACCAGCGTCGACGAGGCCGCCTACAAGCGGTGGCTCAAGCGCCAGTCCAAAGCGACGAAGGAGTGGGTGAAGGCGAACGAGTTCGAGCCAAAGGGGAGCCGCGCGCTGCTCGTGCCTGGCCCGCGCGGCCCGCGCGAGGTGATCTTCGGCGCGAGCGCCCCGAACGTGTGGTCCTACGCGACGCTCGCGCAGCGCGTGCCTCCCGGTCGATACCGCTTCGAGCCCGAGCTCGACGCCGCGCAGGCCACCGCGGCCGCGATCGGGTGGGAGCTGGCGGCGTACTCGTTCGATCGCCTCAAGTCCGCGCCCGCCGCGGGTCCGCGGGAGCTGGTGTGGCCGGCGAACGCCGATCGCGCCGAGGCGACGCGGGTGTTCGAGGCGATCGCGGCGGTACGCGATCGCATCAACCTGCCGGCGAGCGAGTACGGACCGTTCGAGCTCGCGGTGGACGCGGCGCGCGTGGCGGACCGCTACGGCGCGGAGTTTCGCGAAGTGACCGGGGCACCCCTCGAGTCGGACTACCCCGCGATCGCCGCGGTGGGACGCGGAAGCGCGCGCGCGCCGCGACTACTCGACTTGCGGTGGGGCGATCCCGCGCACCCGAAGGTGACGCTGGTCGGCAAGGGCGTGGTGTTCGACGCGGGCGGGCTCAACCTCAAGAGCTCGTCCGGCATGCTGCTGATGAAGAAGGACATGGGCGGCGCCGCGATCGTGCTCGGCCTCGCCGCGATGGTGATGGACGCGGAGCTGCCCGTGCGCCTCCGCGTGCTCGTGCCGGTCGCCGAGAACATGCCGAGCCACCAGAGCTACCGGCCGGGCGACGTGCTGCGAATGCGCAACGGCAAGACGGTCGAGGTGACGAACACGGACGCGGAGGGCCGGCTCATCTTGGCCGACGCGCTCGCGGACGCGGACGTCGAGCAACCGGCGCTGTTGATCGACGTCGCCACGCTGACCGGGGCCGCGCGCTACGCGGTCGGCCCGGAGATCACGCCGTTCTTCACCGCGGACGGGACGGTCGCGGACGAGCTCGCGTCGGCGGCGCGCCGCGCCTCGGAGTCCGTGTGGCGCCTGCCGCTCCACGGGGCGTATCGCCGGCACCTCGACAGCCGCGTCGCGGACCTCCGCAACTCGACCGCGACCCCGTTCGCCGGGGCGATCACGGCCGCGCTGTTCCTCCGCGAGTTCGTCTCGAAGGCGGAGCGCTGGATCCACCTCGACGTGTACGGGTGGTGTGAGCACGCGCGCCCCGGTCGACCGATCGGAGGGGAGGCCACCGGGATGCTGCCGCTCTGGGAGCTGCTCAAGGCGCGTTACCCTCGCGCCACCGCGTGAGAGGTCGGAGGAATCGCGGCGCGCGGCAGACCCGTTATCGTTGGCCGAGCGGGTTGGAGGCGGAGTCGAAGTTGGAGGAGTCGGACACGGAATCGGATTCGGATTCGGATTCGGAATCGGATTCGGAATCGGAATCGGACACGGAATCGGAATCGGATTCGGATTCGGAATCGGATTCGGAATCGGATCGGAATCGGATTCGGACATCGACGCAGAGTGAGGCGTCGACTCGGATCGCGAGTGAGGTCGAGTCAGATCAGGATGTCGGTACGGAGGATGGATGCTTCGTAGGGTGGCGGTTCGGGGGGTGTTCGCGGTCGGCGTCGCGATGGGGCTCGGCACGTTCGGGTGTGGGCCCGCGCCGAGCGCCGGGGGCGACGAGCAGTGCGAGGCGACGGCGGGCGGAGAAGAAGGATCGGCCGACGAGCTCAGCGAGCTCATGAGCGAGATGCTCGCACCGCGGATCTGCCAGCAGGTCACCGGCGCGTTCATCGGGCTGCCGGGCGACGAAGGACACGACGGCGCCGAAGGCGGGATCGATCCCGCCGTCGGTCGCTGGTGGATCCGTCGCTGCAGCGCGCGCGTCGACGACGGACGGCTCCACGTCTCGTTCGGCGGGCCCGGATGGACGTGGCTCGATCGCGAGAGCACCGGCTTCCGCGTGCGGCAGTACCTCCGCTTCGAGGGGGACGCCGCGCTCACCGCGTCGCTCCACGTCGGCTACGACCGGCGCGCGCGCGTCGCCACCGTGTGGCTGCGCCCCGAGCCCGGCGTGACCGCCGAGGTGCGGCCGACCGGGCTCGTGCGCGCGGAGGCGACGGGCGTCTTCAGCGCGATGCTCGGCGGCATCCTCGATCTCACCGGCAACTCCGCGTCGAACCAGGCGCAGGTGCAGGCGGCCGAAGAGGGCTCGCAGCGCCTCGCCGCGAAGCTCCAGACGGGGTTCACCGTCACGTTCGCGCTCGACACCGAGCAACTCGACTTCATGCTCGGCCAGCTCCCGCGCGGCCTCACCCCCGTGCGGCCATGGGAGTCCAACGGCGCGGTGTGGCTCGTCAACGAGCGTTCCGCGGTGTGGCCGGGCGGCGTGGACGTCATCGGCCCGATCCCCGCCGACGCGGGCGCCGTCACGATCGACGTCGAGCTCGAGGAGGGCGACGGTGCCGTGGTGCGGCGCGTGTGCGAGGAGGACATGTACCGCTGGCTCGAGGAGGCGTGGGCCGGCCGCGGGCAAGGTCCGCCGCGCGGCGATCAGATCGCCGAGCTGCGAGGCACCCACCAGGTGCGCGCGGTGCAGGTGCCCGAGCGCGAGTGCGACGGCCTGCTCGTGGTGACCCCGATCGGCGAGACCACGCAACCCGTGTTGGCGCGCTACCGCGTGAGCTCCGACGAGGCGCGGGCGGCCGCGCTCGAGGCGGCCGAGCAAGCGATGCAGGGGCGCGGGCCATCGGTCATCTCGCCGCCCGGTCCCGGACCGGGCCCCGTCCAACCGCAGCAGGTGCTCCCGCAGTCGCTGCGGATCGAGATCCGCAACGTATCGGTCGCGGAGCACAACGCGGAGGGAGGCGACTGGGACATGTTCGGCGGCGAGCCGGACCCCTACGTCGTGGTCACGTCGATCGCGCAGGGCCGCGAGCTCCATCGCACCGAGGCGGTCGACGACTCGCGCGAGGCGCGCTTCGATCGACTGCTCCCCAACGCGGTCCGGCTCGACTCGTTCCCGATCCGCTTCGTCGTCTACGACGAGGACGTGGCGGGCGACGAGGTCGTCGGCTCGGCGGACCTCGAAGCGAGCCAGCTCGGATCCGGCGCCGGCGAGCTGACCCTCGACCTGCGCAGCCAAGGGGCCACCCCGCGGCGCACCGGCGCGATCCGCCTGCGGCTCACCCCGCAGCCCTGAGCCGAACGGAATCCCGATGCGGCTCGCGTGGGCGACCGACATCCACCTCGACTTCCTCGGGGCGGCGCAGATCGCCGCGTTCGGGGACGAGCTGCGCGCGACGGGCGCAGAAGCGGTGGTGCTCACGGGCGACCTGTCGGTCGCGTCGAAGCTCGGGCCCGATCTCGCCGCGCTGGTGCGGCAAGCCGATTTGCCATTCTACTTCGTCGCGGGCAACCACGACTACTACGGCGTCGACATCGCCTCGGTGCGCGCGGGCATGCGGCGAATCGCCGACGTCGAGCCGCGCTTGATGTGGCTCCCTCATCGCGGCGTGGTGCGGCTCGGCGCACGCACCGCGCTGATCGGCGTCGACGGATGGGCGGACGGCCGGCTCGGCGATCCCGAAGGCACGACGGTGCTGCTGAACGACCACGTCGTGATCCCGGACCTGCGCACCCACTCGCGCGAGCGTCGCCTCGAGATCGTGCGCGAGCTCGGCGATCGCGAGGCGGAGACGCTGCGCGGTTTGCTCGGCGAGGCGCTCGCGCCGTCCGACCACGTATACGTCGCAACTCACATTCCACCCTTCGCCGAAGCGTCGACACACGAAGGACGCCCGTGTGGTCCGGACTGGCTGCCGTGGATGACCTGCGCCGCCGTCGGCGAGGTGCTGCGCGAAGCCGCGCGCGCGCACCCGTCGCGGCGCATCACGGTGCTCGCCGGCCACACCCACGACCGCTGCCGCGTGAGCGTCGAGCCGAACCTCGACGTGTGGGTCGGCAAGGCGGTCTACGGCGCCCCCGCGGTCGAGGACGTCCTCGAGATCGCCTGAGATCCGCGGAGCGTTCGAAGAGGGGACGAGGCTCACGAACGTCGGGGCGCCAACCCGAAATCCGTTCCGTCTTTCGGGGGAAACGCGGATCGAGCTTCGGAGCGCAGTCCTAGACCCTCGCGACGGAGATCGCGATGGGTTCAGCGTCGATGATCGGGCGCGAGATTGGCCCTCGGCGGGACGAGGCGATGCCGGAGTATCGTCGAGGAGCGACGAGGGTCGAGATCGGGTTCGAGGGCGTCGATCAACCCGTCGCGATCTCCGTCGCGAGGGTCTAGGGAGCCGCGCCACCGGTGACGGTCGCGAACCGCGCGGGGTCGGCCCGGAGCGGCGCGAGATCCGGATCCGACTGCGCGAGCCCCGCGTAGTGCGATCCGTCGCGTCCCTGCTGGGCGAGCCAGAGCGGCTGCTCCGCCTGACCGATCGCGCGCTCGAGCTCGCGCGCGCATCCGTCGACATCGCCGGTCTGGCAGAGCGCGCAAGCCAAGTTGTAGCGCGTCGGGCGCGCGCCGGGCCAGCGCTCGAGCGAGCGCCGGAACAGCGGCACCGCGCCGGCGTAGTCGCCTCCGATGATCCGCGAGAGCGCGGCGCCCTCGAGGGCGGCCCAGAGATCGCGATCCTCGAGCGCGCACCCCGCGTCGTGCATCTCGAGCGCGCGATCGAAGAAGCGCTTCGCGGTATCGGCGCGCGGTGGCTCGGTGCGGAGCAGGAGCTCGCCGAGGCGCGAGCGCGCGAGGGCGGAGCGCGGGTTGGCGCCGACCAGCGCCTCGAACGTGTGGATCTCCTGCTCGAGCTCCTGCGCGCTCGAGACGGTGCGCAGCTCGGCGAGCTCGGGCGGATCCGACGCGCCGGCGCTGCAGTCGGCCGCGTCGGCGCCGTGCGGGCCGCGCGGGCCTTCGTCGGTCGACGTCGCGGGGTCGGTCGTGGTCGGGGCGGGCCGATCGTCGTCCTCGCCGCACGCGCACGCCAGCGTGAGCGCGAGCAGCGTGGCGCCGATCCGGACGCGGCTCATCCGAACCACCCCGCCCAGCTCGCGTCGACCCACGGCAGGATGAATTGCTCGAGCACGATCACGAAGAGACCCATCAGCGATCCGCCCGCGATGATCCCCGCGCAGATCGACTCGAGGTTGTCGACGAAGATCTTCTTCATCTTCGACTCGTCGTCGGTGAAGCGCCTGCCGCACACCCAGAAGAACAGCGAGCCCGCGAACATCGCGAGGCAGGTGGTGAACGGGATCACGCACGCGAGGCCGATGCCCACGCCGCTGATCCAGAACTTGCCCTTGGTCACCGTGCGCAGCGCCTCGAGCACGATGCCGAGCAGCGCCCCGACCAGCGCGGCCCAGCGCGCGGTCACCGGCAGGTGCTCGAGGCCCTGGGTGAGGAGCTGCGCGACGCTGTGCCAGATCACCGCCGCGGCGAACGGGTACTGGTCCGTGACCATGACGTCCTGCGACGGCGTGTCGGGGACGAACACGAGGTAGAACACGGGGACCGCGACGCTCGTGCCGGCGAAGATCCCGAGCACGTGCCCGAGCGCTTGGTGGCGGGGCTTCGCGCCGAGCATGTAGCCGGGCTTGATGTCCATGAGGAGGTTCGACGCGTTCGACGCGACCTCCGCGGTGATCCCCGCCGTCATGAGGTTCGTCCGCATGTTGCCGGGCGCGAGGAGGCCGTAGGTGAGCTGCGTGAGCTTCCCGAGCGCGCCGGTCGGCGTGATCGAGGTGAGCGCGGTCGAGTTCACCGCGATGAGCGTGAAGACGAAGATGAGCGGCACCGCGATCGCGCCCATCAGCGGGCTCACGTCGAAGAAGAGCCACGCGAGGAGGACGACGATGGTGCCCATCACCGGGATGCCGACCGCGAACACGCGCATCGGCAGCTCGATGTCGGCGAGCACGTCGTCGGCCGCCTTCTCCTCTTCCGTCTTCTTGCGGAAGAACGAGGTGATCGAGTCCACGATCAGCTTCGGCTTGCTGAAGAACGCGAAGAGGCTCGCCGTCGTCATGCAGGCGACGCCCGGCCAGAGCGCCCACGTGGTGATGTTGCGGAAGCCGTAGTGGATGGCGCCGTCGTCGTCGACGCGCGAGCCGATGTCGCCGAACGCGGTGATGATGTAGGGCACGAGGAAGAGATAGTTGACGACCGCGCCGAGCATGATCGACGCGCCGGTGCGGATGCCCATCAGGCCACCGGCCGCGAACATCACGAAGTCGGTCTCCGCCGCGACGGTGAGCTCGCGCGGGTCGATCCCCGCGATGCGCGGCTGGACGAAGCGGTACATCCAGTCGTCGAGCGTCTCGGGCACCTGGAGCCACGCCGCGTGGAGGTGATGCACGATCTTCTCGCTCTTGAGCAGCGCGAGCAGCGCGGACAGGCCGCCGCCGATCGCGAGGATGCGTCCCTTGAGCAAGCCCTCTTGCTCGCTCCCGGTATAGAGCGCGTCCATCACGATGCCGGCTGCGCGTCCCTCGGGGAACGGGTGTTGCTCGTCGTTGATGAAGCGACGCTTGAGCGGGAACGCGAACAGGACGCCGAGGATCCCGAGCGCGATGATCCATGTCCACGCGATCCAGAGATCGATCCGCTGGCCGGTGACCCACATGTACGCGGTGAGGCTCGAGATGAGCGGCGCGGTCGTATAGCCGGCCGACGTCGCGATCGACTGCATGCAGTTGTTCTCGAGGAGCGAGAACGCGTCCTTGACGCCCGCGCGCTGGAGCGTCTTCCACAGCGAGAACGCGAGGATGACGCTCGTGATCCCGACGCCGAGCGTCCAGCCCGTCTTCGCGCCGACGTAGAGGTTGGTCAGCGAGAGCACCCCGCCGAGCAGCATCCCCGTCGCGGCGGACCGCAGCGTGAGCTGCGGCATGTCGCCCTTGTAGACGTTCTCCAGCCACCAGCGGTCCTTCTCCGCGAGGGACCACTCTTTGACCTGTTCTTCGGTCAGCTGTTCGAGCGCCATCGCGGGCGGTTCTAGCAGCCCGCCACCCACGAAGGCCAGACGACGGGCCCGATGGGCTCAGAACGAGAGCAGCATCAGGCGCGCGGATCCGAGCGTGCCCTCCTCAGGCCCGCCCTGGGTCGCGATGAGCACGCCCGCGGTGACGCCGCCGCCGATCACCAACACGGCGAGCAGCGTCCAGAACCACCACTCCTCGAGCACGCTCCCGCCGCCACCCGAGTCGCTTCCGTCGTCGGCGGTCGTCTCGTCGCCGAGCGCGGGCGGACGCTCGCCGTCGGGGAACGGATCCGCCGCCCGCGCGATCGCGTCGCCCGGCGGCACGGTGAGGACGAGCGGCTCACGCTCGGTGCCGAGCACCGCGAGCCGCGTCATCGACGGCGCGAACGCGGTGATCTGATAGCTCACGCGGGTCGGCGCGCTCGCCGCGCCCCCGAGCGGGATCCGCCCGACGTAGGCGCCGTTCGGTCCCGGAGTCAGCACGATGCGCCCCTCGTCGGCGCCCTCGACGCGATAGCTCACGCGCACCTCGGCGACCGCGTCCGCGCCTTCGGCGAGGCGCGCCACGATCTGCGGCGACTCGCGGCGGGACAGCGATGGCGGCTGATGCTCGATGCGCACCGGCACGAGGTCCGGGTTGGCCTCGCGGGCACGCGCGAACGCGGAGACGATCACGGGGCTCGCGTCGGGATCGGCCATCCGGTGGCCGGGATCTCGCGCGTAGAGCTGGCGCAACGTCGCTTGCGCCTCGCGCTCGTGACGATTCGCCAGCTGGGCGGTCGCCATCGCCTCGAGCGTCGCGTTGCGCTGCGCCGCGCTCAGCTCGCTCCGATCGAGCACCGTCTGGCTGAGCTCCACCGCCTCGTCGAAGCGCGCGTTGAAGATGAGGTCGTTGATCTGCGCGATCACCTCGTCGGGGCTCGGGCCCTGAGCGACGACGGGCGCCGCCCACGCGAGCATCGCCAAGACCCCGAGCGCGGCGCGCGTCTTCATGCGGCCGATGCTACGCGCGACGTCGTGGCGAGGCCAGCCGCCGAACCGCGGAGGAGGAGCCGCGCGCGAAGACGGATCGGACCGGACACGCGAGCGCCATGTCCCCTGCGGGCCTCGTCTTCCGCAGCGGGTCGGCAGGGATGACGATCGCTCACGGATCGAGGATCGTGGACCCCACCGTCCGGCGACCCTCGAGCGCCTCGTGACACGCGCGCGCGTCCTCGAGCGCGAAGCGCTGTCCGACGTGCGGCGTGATCGTCTTGTCGACGACCCGCGCGAACACCGCGGCCGCGCTCGCCTCGAGCTCCTCGCGCGTCGCGACGTAGTCGAACAGCGTCGCGCGCGTGTAGTAGAGCGAGCCGCCGCGAGCGAGCCGCATCGGATCGAACGGCGCCGGCGGTCCCGACGCGTTGCCGAACCCGACGAGGATCCCGCGACGCCGAAGGCACGACAGCGACAGGTCGAACGTGTCGCGGCCGATCGAGTCGTAGACGACCGGCACGCCCTCGCCGTGGGTGAGCTCCTTCACGCGGTCCGCGATCTTCGCGCGGCCCGCGTCGTCGCGGCCCGTGACGATGACGTGGTCGCATCCGCTCTCTGTCGCGAGCGCAGCCTTCTCCTCCGTCGACACGGTCCCGATCACGATGGCGCCGAGCTGCTTGAGCCAGCGACACGCGATGAGCCCGACGCCACCCGCGATCGCGTGGAAGAGGACGTGCATCCCTGGCTGCACCGCGAACGTGCGATGGATGAGGTACTCCACCGTCATCCCCTTGAGGAGCACCGCGGCCGCCGCCTCGTCGCCCACCTGATCGGGGATGCGGACGAGCTTGTCCGCGCGATAGTTCCGCGCCTCCGCGTACGCGCCCGGCGGTCCGTGGATGTAGGCGACGCGCATCCCCACCGGCAGATCCGACGCCGGGCCGACCGCCTCGATCACGCCCGCCGCCTCCATCCCGATGCCGTGCGGCAACGAGGCGAGCGGATAGAGGCCGCTCCGGTGATAGGTGTCGATGTAGTTGACGCCGATGGCGGTGTGTCGGACCCGTACCTCTCCGACGCCGGGCTCCGGGAGCTCGCGGTCGACGAGCTCGAGCACCTCGGGTCCGCCGGTCTTTGCGATCTGGATGGCGCGCATCCCGCGACCTTACCTCACACCGCGAGCGCCGCGCGGATCACGCTGGGGGCCGGCAGGCCCGCGTCGCGGAACGCGCGCGCCATCGCGTCGGAGCCGCCGTACCCCACCGTCCGCGCGACCTCGTCGATCGACAGCGTCGGCGCGCTCAGGAGCATCGCCGCGCGGCGGAGGCGCAGCACGCGCACGTGTTGGCGGAAGCTCCCGGCGAGCTCGAAGCGCTCGAGCAGCTCGCGCGCGTCGCGGTAGATCTGTCGCGGCGAGGTCGCGGCGAGGACCGACAAGAGATCGATCGTCGTCCCCGTGTCCTGCTTCGCATAGAGCTCGGCGAGCGCGCTCCACAGCCGCTCGAGCTGCGCCGGCTCGTCCACCTCGCTCTCGTCGAGGACGTCGCGCGCGATCACCTCCTCCTCGGTGAGCGCTTCGAGGATCGCGAGGTAGGCCCGGCGCTGCGCGTCGCGGTCACCCGGCGGATCGTCGCCGCCATGGAGACGAGGGATCGCGGCGCGCACCGCGGGGCTGAGCGGGCGCGGCCCCTCGTCGAGCCCCACCGGGACGCGGACGAGGTCGCGATCGAGCCAGAGCGAAACCACGACGGCCGGCTCGCCCCACGATCGCAGCGTGCGTGCGCTCGGCGGCACGCCTTCGAGCTCGCCGTCGGTGAGCGACCACAAGCTCGGCTCGGAGACGACGTCCGCGTCGGCGGGCTGAAATTGACCCTCCGTGCTCATCATCAACGTCACGCGATCGGACGCGGGGAGTCGCGCGCAGAAGCGCGAGTCGAACACGAGCCCGGAGCGGCGCGCGTAGTGGGCCCGACACCGGCGATCGAGGACGACCGTGGTGTGCATCGCGTGGGCTCCGACGCTCCAGTGTCCGTCTGCGATCAGCACGCGCCGATCGTACTTCAGAGACGGCCGGGCTTGGCAGGTCTCGTCGGACGACGTCAGCGCGGCTTCGTGATCGCTCGGAGCCCCTCGGCCAGCCGATCGATCAGCGCCTCGCCGCGCGCCTTCGCGGCGGAGACCGCCTCGCCCTCGCCCATCCTGACGCACGCGTCGAAGTAGTACTTGATCTTCGGCTCGGTCCCGCTCGGTCGCAGCATCACGCGATGCCCGCCTTCGAGCTCCATCGCGAGCACGTCGCCCTTCGGCAGAGAGAGCGACGTCGTGGTTCCGTCGGCCGCGCGTCGCTCGCCGCTCTCGAGATCGATGAACGCGCTCACCGGCACGCCTCCGAGCTCGGTCGGCGCTCGCTCGCGCACGCGCGCCATGATTCCGGCGATCGTCTTCTGCCCCTCGCCTCCGGGATGCACCTCGCTGATCTGTCGCGAGAGATACATGCCGTAGCGCCGCCACGCGCGCTCGAGCTCGTCGAGCAGCGTGCGACCGTTCGCCTTGCACCACGCGGCCATGTCCGCGACCAGCACCGCCGTGCTGATTCCGTCCTTGTCGCGGACGAGGCGACCCACCGTGTACCCGAGCGCCTCCTCGTAGCCGAACACGAAGCGCGCCCCGTCGCTCGCCTCGAGGCGCAACGCGGTGTTCGCGATCCACTTGAATCCCGTCAGCGTCTGCTCGTAGCGCGCGCCGTGCGCCGCCGCGATCGCGCCGAGCATCGGCGAGCTGACGATCGTGTTGATGACGAGCCGCGCGTCGCCGGGCGGGCCCTGATCGAGGAGGTAGTGTCCGAGCAAGCACCCGACCTCGTTGCCGGTGAGCTGCACGAACGAGCCGTCGTCGCGCTTCACCGCGACCGCGAGACGATCCGCATCCGGATCGTTGGCCAACACGAGGTCGGCGCCCCGCGCGCGGCCGAGCGCGAGGACGAGGTCCATCGCGCCCTTCTCCTCCGGATTCGGGAAGTCGACGGTCGGGAAGCGGCCGTCGGGCTCGGCCTGCTCGGGCACGCTCGCCACCTCGGTGAAGCCCGACTCGGCGAGCGCGGCGCGGCACAGTCGGTCGCCGACCCCATGCAACGCGGTGTACGCGATCGAGATCGTGCGCGGCGTCCCGGGGTGCACCGGACACGCGCGCACGCCGTCGAGGTACGCGCGCTCGACGTCGTCACTCGTCCACGAGAAGCGGCCGTCTGCGTCCTCGATCTCGATCCGCGCGATCGAGGCGACCTGACCGACCGCGGCGATGGCCTCCGCGATCCCGCGATCGACGGGCTCGATGATCTGCGCGCCGTTCTCCCAGTAGACCTTGTAGCCGTTGTAGTCGGGCGGGTTGTGGCTCGCGGTGACCATGATCCCCGCGGCGGCGTGCGCTTCCTTGCACGCGAACGCGAGCAGCGGAGTCGGCACCACGCGGCGGAACATGCGCGCCTTGAGGCCCATCCCGAGCACCACCGCGGCCGCATCGCGCGCGAAGCGCTCGCTGTTGCGGCGTCCGTCGAAGCCGATGTCGATGCCGCGCTCGGCCGCGTCCTCGACGGTGTCGAGCACGTAGCGACAGAGCCCCGCCGTCGCGCGCAGCACGACCTTGCGGTTCATGCGATTGGGCCCGGCGCCGAGCAGACCGCGGAGTCCCGCGGTGCCGAACGCGAGCGGCGCGACGAAGCGATCGCGGAGCCCGGCCGCGTCTCCCACCGCGAGGAGCTGCGCGAGCTCGCCCGTCGTTTCGGGATCGGGATCGTCGGCCCGCCAGCTCTGGACGAGCGCCTCGAGATCGGAGGGGATGGCCATGCGCGGCGAGCATAGCCGGCCCTCCGCCGGTTTGGCTCGGTCGGAACGCGCGCCCGGTTCAGGGTTCCCTCCGCGTTCCGTTGTCCCCCCTCGTGACGATCCTCTGGGACGAACGCGATGCGCCGCTGATCCGCGTGACCTTCACCGGTTCGAACGGCCCGGACGACGATCTCCGCGAGTTCCTCGCGCGGATGGGCGCGCGGTTGACCCAGGGTAAGGTGAGTTACTACCTGTTCGACGCGACCGAGGCGAAGCAGTTGGGCGCCGGTCAGGCGAAGGCGCAGGCCGAGTGGATGATCGCGCACCGGCGCGAGATCGAGGCGGTCGCGCCCAAGGTCGCGATCGTCCTGAACAGCCCGGGGGTGCGATTCCTCTTGGCGGGCATCTTCCTCATCCAGCCGATGACCACGCCGTTCGTGGTGGTGGAGACGGTGGAGGAAGGGTTGACGTGGCTGACCGAGCAGATGCGGCGGGACGGTCTGCGCACGCAGATCCCGCCGCGCTTCGGCGGCCGGCGACTTCGCGTGCTGCTCGTCGACGACAACCCGATCGCGCGGGAGGTGGTGACGGAGGCGCTCGCCTCCGCCGGTCACGAGTGCGTCGCGGTGGGCAGCCCGTTCGAGTTCATCCACGAGCTGCGCTCGCGGCGCCCCCACGTCGCGCTCGTCGACGTCCGCCTGCCGGCCCTCTCCGGCGATCGGTTGGTGGAGTTTGCGCGCGAGGGGGCGCGCACCAGCGCCGCGTGCAAGTTCTGGCTCTACAGCGATCTCGACCCCGGCGAGCTCGAACGCCTCACCGCGATCGCGGGGGCCGACGGCTACCTACAGAAGTCACGCGGCCTCGAGCACCTGCTCGGACGGCTGGCCGCCGTGTCCCCGGGCTCTCTGCGTCCGGAGGGCGTGGCGTAGCCGGGCGCGGGGCGACGAGGGATACATGGAGATTCGCAAGGGAACTTCGCTGAGCCTGGATCCCGACGTCGCGGCCGCGGAGCTGTACGACAAGATCCATCAAGCCGATCCGGCGATGATCGTCTTCTATTGTTCGCCCGAGCACGATCTCGAGCGGCTCGGCAAGGCGCTCGCCACGCGCTTCGGCGAGGACGCCCCCATGATCGGCTGCACCACGGCCGGCGAGATCACGGACATCGGCTACCTCGACGGATCGATCACGGGGGTGAGCATCGGCTCGGGCGAGCTGACCGCGGTGTTTCATCGCGTCGATCACCTCGCCGAGTTCGAGCTGCCGGAGGGGGAGAACGTCGCGCGCGAGCTCAAGGCGCGGATGAGCGCACGCGGCGTCAGCCCCGATCCAGCGCGCTGCTTCGGCTTCCTTCTGATCGACGGGCTCAGCATGCGCGAGGAGCCGTTCGTGAGCGCGGTGTATCGCGCGCTCGGGAGCATCCAGCTGTTCGGTGGGTCGGCCGGCGACGGGACGCGCTTCGGGACGACATACCTCTATCACCGAGGCGAGTTTCGATCGGACTGCGCGGTCCTCACCCTCGTCCACACCGAGCGTCCGTTCGAGGTCTTCAAGACGCAGCACTTCGTGAGCTCGGAGGACAAGATGGTCGTCACCGAGGCGGATCCGTCCCGGCGCATCGTCACCGAGATCAACGGCGTCCCGGCGGGCCGCGAGTACGCGCGCATGGTCGGCCTCGAGGTCGACAAGCTCACCCCGCTCATCTTCGCGACATACCCGGTGGTGGTCCGCGTCGGCGGCTCGTACTACGTGCGCTCGATCCAGAAGGTCAACGAGGACGAGAGCCTCACGTTCTTCTGCGCGATCGACGAGGGAATCGTGCTCACCGTCGCGCGCGGCGTCGACCTCGTCGACAACCTGAAGGAGACGTTCGAGTCGGTGCGCGCGCGCATCGGCACCCCCGAGCTCGTCCTCGGCTGCGACTGCATCCTGCGATCCCTCGAGCTCGACCAGCGCGGGATCAAGCAGGAGGTGGCCGAGATCATGCGCGCCAACAACGTGGTCGGCTTCTCGACGTACGGCGAGCAGTTCAACTCGATGCACGTCAACCAGACGTTCACCGGAGTCGCCATCGGATGAGCGACGAGGCGCTGAGGCGCGAGGTCGAGCAGCTCCGCAAGATCAACCAGGTCCTGATGAGCCGCGTCGAGCGCGGGATGGATCTCCAAGGCGGCGCGTTCTCCCTGTTCCAGGCCGCGACCATGCTGGAGAAGGAGGTCCAGGAGCGGACCGCCGCGCTCCAGCGGGCGATGCGCGAGCTCGAGCGATCCAACGCCGAGCTCAGCCGCGCGCGCGATGCGGCCGACGCGGCGAGCCGCGCGAAGTCCGAGTTCGTCGCCAACATGAGCCACGAGATCCGGACGCCGCTCAACGGCCTGCTCGGGATGGCGGCCCTGCTCCTGCGCACCGAGCTCTCGCCGCGACAACGCAAGTTGGTAGAGACGATGCGCGTGTCCGGTTCCGCGCTCCTCGGCATCCTCAACGACATCCTCGACTTCTCCAAGATCGAGGCGGGCAGGCTCGAGCTCGACGCCGCCGAGGTCGACCTCTTCGGCCTCGTAGAGAGCGCGGTCGAGCTCCTCGCGAACGACGCCGAGGCGAAGTCCGTCGAGCTCGTCACGTTCTGCGACCCCGCGCTCCCCTCGCGCGTCCTCGGCGATCCCGTACGGCTGCGGCAGATCCTCACGAACCTCGTGAGCAACGCGATCAAGTTCACGGACCGCGGCGAGGTCGTGGTCTCGGTGACGGCCGACGATGGTGAGCGCATCCGCTTCGAGGTGCGCGACACCGGGATCGGGATCTCGCCCGAAGCGCAGGCGCGGATCTTCGAGTCGTTCCGCCAAGCGGACGGCTCCACCACGCGGCGCTACGGGGGGACCGGGTTGGGGCTCGCGATCGCGCGCAGGCTGACCGTCCTCATGGGCGGCGAGCTCGGCGTGACCAGCGAGCCGGGGGTGGGCTCGACGTTCGCGTTCGACGCCGCGCTGCCGGCGGTCGCGCCACCCGACACCGCGCGCTGCCTCGAGGGGATCCGCGTGCGCGTCATGCACCCGACCGCCGCCGCGCGCGAGACGGTGATGCGCTACCTCGTGTCGGCGGGCGCGTCGATCGTGGAACACGACGCCGACGTCACCGTGATCGACCACCGCTTACTCGACGCGGAGCGCGGCGACACGCCGATCGTCGTCCTCGACACGGTGGCCGCGAGCCGCACGCGCGGGGAAGATCTGCCCTGGGTGCGCCAGCCGGTCCACCGCGCGCGTTTGATCGCGGAGGTCGCGGACGTCGCGAGGGCCCACCGCGGGGGTCCGGTGAACGACCCCGAGTCGGCATCCGGGCGGGACCCGACGTCGGCGCCCGCGCTCTCGCACGTGCGGGTCCTCCTCGCCGAGGACAACGCGATCAACCGGGAGGTCGCGATCGGCTTGCTCGAGCTCACCGGTTGCCACGTCGAGGCGGTGTCGGACGGCGAAGAGGCGATCGCGACGTTCGAGCCCGCACGACACGACGTCGTGCTGATGGACTGCCAGATGCCGCGGATGGATGGCTTCGAGGCGACACGCCAGCTCCGCGCGCGCGGCGTCACCGCCCCGATCATCGCGCTGACCGCGAACGCGATGGCGTCGGACCGCGACGTCTGCCTCGCCGCGGGGATGGACGACTTCGTGAGCAAGCCGTTCGAGCTCGAGGCGCTCTCCGCGGTGATCGCGAAGCACGTCGGCTCGATCGATCGCGCCGCCCTCGCATCGCTGGAGCAGGTCGGCTCGCCGGCGCTACGTGACAAAGTGATTCGCTTGTTCCGGGAGAGCGGGGGCGAACAGATCCACGCCCTCTGCGTCGCGAAGGACCGCGGCGATGGGGCGGGCGTCGCGTCGATCGCGCACTCGCTGAAGACGAGCGCGCACTACGTCGGCGCGCGCTCGCTCGAGCGCCTCTGCCGACGCGCCGAGCACCTCGGCGAGCGTGGCGAGAGCGCGGCCGCGTGCGGGATGGTCGACGCGATCGCCGGCGCCTATCGCGACGCGGCCGCCGCGCTCGGCTGACGCCGGTTCACCGCGCCGCTTCGTCAGGGTAAGGTCCGCGCTTCGCGGGGCCGAGACCTCGAAGGACAGGGGGACGCGGATGGATCTGTTCCGAAAGAAGCCGCTCGCGAGCGTGGTCTCGGAGGCGGGGGATCCGAACCTGGCCGAAGGTCTCGGCGACGCGGGCGGGCTGAAGCGCCACCTCGGCGCCACCCACCTCGTCGCGCTCGGGATCGGCGCGATCATCGGCGCGGGGATCTTCTCGCTGACCGGCGCGGCGGCGGCCGAGTACGCGGGACCCGGCATCGTCTACAGCTTCGTGCTCGCCGGAGTGCTCTGCGCGTTCGCGGGCCTCTGCTACGCGGAGCTCGCCGCGATGATCCCGGTCGCCGGGTCCGCGTATGCGTACTCGTACACGACGATGGGCGAGATCATCGCGTGGATCATCGGGTGGGATCTGATCCTCGAGTACACGTTCGGCGCGGTCGCCGTCTCGATCTCGTGGTCGGGCTACGCGCGATCGCTGGTCGAGAGCTCGCTCGGGATCGAGCTCCCGCTCTGGCTGATGCGGCTCGCCAAGGGTCCGTTCGAGACGATCACGCTCGCCGATCACACCGAGGCGCACGGGATCATCAACCTCCCCGCCGTGCTCGTCGCGCTCGGCCTCAGCGCGGTGCTCTATCGCGGCATCCGCGAGAGCGCGTGGATCAACAACCTGATCGTCGTGGTGAAGGTCGCCATCGTCCTCGCGTTCATCGCGCTCGGCGTCGGCGTGATCCAGATGGACAATCTCATTGCCAATCCCGCGGCATCGGGTCCCGCCGCGCTCGTACCGCCGGTCGAGATCTTCGGCGACGGCTCGTCGCACTACGGATGGGGCCTCGGCGGTGTGCTCACCGGCGCCGGCGTCGTGTTCTTCGCGTACATCGGGTTCGACGCGGTGAGCACCACCGCGCAGGAGGCGAAGGATCCCAAGCGCGATCTCCCGATCGGAATCCTCGGCTCGCTGGTCGTCTGCACGATCCTCTACGTGCTCGTCGCGGTCGTGCTGAGCGGCGTCGTCCCGTACCGCGACCTCGGCGTGGCGGAGCCGATCGCGGTCGGGATCGACCGCATCGTCGAGCTTCGTCACTGGGAGCCGACCGCGCAGCGCGCGTTCACGTTCGCGGTGAAGCTCGGCGCGCTCGCGGGCCTGACGAGCGTCATCTTGGTTCTCTTGCTCGCGCAGGCGCGCGTGTTCTACGCGATGAGCCGCGACGGGCTCCTGCCGTGGTTCAAGGACACGCATCCGCGCTTCCACACGCCGCATCGCGCGACCGTGATCACGGGGATCTTCGTCGCGAGCTGTGCGGCGGTGATGCCGATCACCCTCGTCGGTGAGCTCGTCTCGATCGGCACGCTCCTCGCGTTCGTGCTCGTGTGCCTCGGCGTCCCGCTCCTACGCCGGACCGATCCGGATCACCCTCGGCCATTCCGCGTGCCCGCGCCGTGGGTGATCGGCCCGCTCGGCGCCGCGACGTGCGTGCTCCTGATGATCGGCCTGCCCTGGGACACGTGGCTTCGCATGATCATCTGGCTGGTGATCGGCTTCGTGATCTACTTCGGCTACGGCCGGCGCCACAGCGTGCTCGCGAAGCGAAGCACGGGAGCGGACGACTCCGGCGACTGAGCGGCGCGCGCCCGATGGCGCGAACTATCGGGTCGCGCGGTGAACCTCCTCGGCATCCGCGCCACGAGTCAACGCATGCGCCGCCCTCCCCGATCTCCGCGATCCCTTCGCCCTCTCCTGTCCTCCCTCGCGATCGCGTGCACCCTCGCGGGGTGCGACGGCTCCGCACCGTCGTGCGGGGAAGGGATGTTCCTCTGCGTCGACACGTGCCTCCCGTTCGGCGCGACGTGCCGCGGCGCCGACGCCGGGGCGCTCGGCGATGCTGGCCTGACGACCGATGCGGCGCTGACGACCGACGCGGCGGGGCGCGACGCCGGCGGTCCCTGCACGTCGTCGGACGCGCTCCCGGTGGGCCTCACCTGCATGGGAAGAACCGTGTGGGACTGCCGGACGGACGCGGTCCATACGGAGTGCGCGCCCTCGGAGCACTGCGAGAGCTACGTGGACACCGACCGCACCGGCCACTTCGCTGGCTGCTTCGACGCGAACGAGACGACGTGCGACCCCCAGACGACGCCGGGGCAGCGGTGCGAGGGCGACGCGCTCGTGTCCTGCACGGAGTACTCGACCTACGGGCGCGAGAGCTCGACCGCGTGCAGCGACATTCTCGGCTGGGAGGACGCGACGTGCGTCGAGACGAGCGACGATGTGCGCTGCGAGTCGCCGAGCGCCGCGCCGTGCGACCCGGGCACCTTCGTCGAGCGCTGCGACGCGGGGCTGGTCGTCCGGTGCGTCACCTCTCGCTGGGGCACCATGACGGAGCGCCACGCCTGCGGCTTCGGCAACTCGTGCTTCGAGAGTCGCATCGACGACCACGCGCTCTGCTTGCCTCCGAGCGCGGCCGAAGCGCCGCTCCAAGACGACTTTCGGTGTACGAGCCCGTTCACCGCGAGTGTGTCGAGCGATGGCTACACCTATGGCCTCGAGTGCGTGCCCGAGACGAACTTCACGCCGGACGGCGAGGTCACGGTGAACACGGTGTGCGTCGAGGACGGCCTCGGCGGCGGAGGGTGCGTGCGCGAGGACGAGGTGATGGTCTGCACGGGCGGCGCGATCGGCCGCTGCGTCGATCCCCCCACCGAGCCCGTCCTCGGCGAGCGCTGCGTGCTGCAGGGCGACGGACGGCGCGTGTGGGCGCAGCGCAGCTGCTACCTCCACGCGGACGACTCCTTCCGGGGCATCGCGACCGGCTGCACCGACGGAGCGTGCGGCGCGGTCGGCCGCTGCGATCCCGCAACCGCCGTACCGTTCTGCAGCGGAGCCACGCGCGCGTACTGCGACGGTGATCGGAGGGTCTGGCGCGCCGAGCTGTGCGCTGGCGCGTGTACGCCGAGCGCCTGTAGCTGATCGCGAGCGGGCGTAGCGATTCCGAGCGGCGGTCGGGATCGCGGACGGAGGTGAGCGAGCGTCAGTCCTCGTCCGGCGCCGCGTCGTCGTCCTCGAGATCGGCGAGCTCGTCGTCGTCCGTCAGGTGACCGATCGGCACGCTCCGGTCTCGGTGCACGGCATCGAATGCGTGGTCGCCATCCGCGAGCGCGTAGGCCGGTGCGGCGCCGGACTGCGTGCGCACGACGAGGTGTGGACCACCCAGGATGCGTGGATCCGCGAGGACCGCGAGCGTGCGCTCGAGCGGCGCGGCCGCCTCGAACGTCTCCTCGCGACTCGTCCCGTCGTCGCAGTCGAACGACTCGCTCGCCGGCTCCGACGTGCGCTCCCCGACGAGGACGCTCACGCACGACGCCTCCGCGATCCGACACATCCACGCGGTCGTGGCCACGGACTCGCCGGTGCTCGACCACCCGTCGCAGCTCACGCCGTTCTCCTCGAGGAAGTTGGTGTGTCCCTCCGACGAGGTCGTCGTGAGCTCGACGCGGAGCAAGCCGCCTTCCATCCGCGCGCTCGCCTCACCGATGCGCGAGCCGCCATCGTGACCGTGATCGGTCCCGTCCCATCCCCCGAGCACGTCCGAGCGGATCGCGTAGCCCTCCTCCGTGGGAAGCGCGACGACGACGAGCTCCTCGCTGTAGGGGTACGAGTCGTTCTCGACCACGTAGACCTGCGCGGGGCGCTCCGAGCCGGGGAGCGCGACCTCGAGATGCTGCCGCACACTCGCGGGCCCGAGCCAGCTCTCGTCGAAGTCGTCGTGACCCATGTGACCGCGCCGAAGCGCGCGCTCCAGCGCCGCCGGATCGCTCGTGTAGAGGACGCCGGTGGCCGCATCGAACGGGACGCCGGCTACGCGCGCGAGCTCGGCCTCGCGCTCCTCCCGCTCGAGCGCGTCGAGCGCGCGCTGCACCGTGCGGTTCGGCCGGAGCGCGAGTGAGGCCCCGAACGCGTCGTACGCCGTCGAGGGATCGTCCTCCGCGACGGCCACCAATCCACGGTTGTAGAGGCACATCGCGAGCGGCTCGCGGAGCTCGTCTCCGACCTCGGCCGGCGGACCGAACAACCGCAGCGCGAGATCGATGCGACGCGCCGCCGACTCCTGCCGACCCGCGCGGTGCGCGACGTACCCGGCCTCGCACACGATCCGCGGAGCACCCGGCGTCTGCCTCAGCGCCTGATCGAACCGCGCGAGCGCGGCGTCCCACCGCTCGGCGCGCGCCGCCGCCCGACCCTCGCGCACGAGCCGACGCACCGCCCGTCGCTCCTCCTCGCTCGGCGGACGCGCGGCCTCATGGGCCGGCGCCTCCACCCTCGGCGCGGCGGGCTCGACGGTCGGTTCGGTCGGCGCTGCGGGCGCGGGCGCGGTGGGCGTCGGCGGACTCGGCTCGGCATCGCGGCGCTCACCACAACCGACCGCGAGCGCGAGCGCGGTCATCGAGAGAGCAAGTCGCCTATTCGTGCGCAACGTCGCCACGCGCGAGGTCGGCCTCGGAGAGCCGCTCGATCTGGTTCATCACGCGGAGATGGATCGTGTGGACGAGATACTCGGCGGACACGCGCCAGTACGCGCGCGGGAACACGTCGAGCTCGTACCACGTGGTGCCGGTCAGCCGCGTGCGACCGCCCGGCAGCGCCTCGAGGAGGAACTGCCCGCGCGTCGTCCGGAAGTAGCCGTCGAGGTGGGGCGGTCGCGGACCGTCGTACGGCGTCATCTCATGCATCGGGTCGGGCATCTGCCGGACGCTGAACGCGAGCTCGTGGTTCTCGTCCCACACCGTGATCGGCTCGATGAACTCGCCGGTGGTGAAGCGACAGCGCCGCACCGCGCCGACGCCGTGACCTTCGATCACCGCGCCGGTCGGCGCCGAGACCCCCATGCGGAACGGGAGCTCGGTCACCGGCGGGAGCTCTTCGAACGCGAGCACGCGCGGCCACACTACCTCGGGCGGCGCGTCGATCTCGATCACCGAGCTCACCGCCTCCTCCGGTACGTCGGGCTGCGGGGAGAGCACCTCCGCGATCAACCAGAGGGGCAGGATGAACATGGCGCTCGCGGTCTTGGGCGCCTCGTTGCCCGCGACCGTCAACATGACGTACCCGATCAACCAGCCCACCACCGCCGCGAAGATCGCGAGGGGCGTGGCCATCAGGAGGCACACGAGCCCTTCGAGCGCGAACCCGATCAGGACGAGGAAGCTGATCCAGAGCGCGATCATCGCGGCGAGGAACGTGTAGCCGGCGTGACGACCGTAGAGCCGACCGACCATGAGCGTCGCGACGAACGCGCTGAGCGTCGGCGCACCGAGGAACAGCGAGGCGCCGTACTCCTCGAGCAGGCCGACCGAGATGCCGACCATGCCGAGCGCGATGACCGCGCCGGTCGCCCCCGCCATGAGGACGGGTCCGACCGCGCTCTTCGGCGGCGTCTCGGGCGGCTTCGCGGAGCCGCGATAGCTCGGAGGAGCGGCGGACTCCGGCTGCGGGCGCGAAGGCACCGCGGCCACGGCGAGGAAGAAGATGAGGTTCGCGAACGGGACGAAGAAGAGCGCCACGAGCCAGAGCGGGAGCTGCGCGTCCTTGAGGCGCCGCGCCGTGAGCCAAACGCCGACGGCGATGAACGGCAGCGCGACCGCCCACATGGTGAGCCAGTACGTCTCCCGTCCCCCGGGGCTGAGGAGCGGCGCGTCCATGGGACTTACGTAGTAGAGAACGGTGTAAGCCTGCCCGAACGCGGTCGCGACGGCCGCGTCGATCCCGATCTTGATCGCGAACAGCACCACGCCGGCGAGGAGGAACGGGAGGCGAGGGAGCGGAGCGTCACGCGAGAAGAGCGCCTTCATCGGGGCACGCTATCACGGCGCGAGAGCGCCTTCGTGACCCCCCCGTCCGCCCGGTAGAGGGGCGTAGCACGTGAGATCCATGTCGTTTTCTGGATCGACGGGCCGATCTGGCTGTGATCTAACGCCATCGTGCTTCGCGCCGAGTCGTTCGCGGAACCCCACTCACCGATCGAGTCCGAGAGTGTCCTCCGGCTGCGCCCCAGCCCTCGGGCGCGGCTCTCGATGGAGCAAGTCACCTACGAGCGCGCCGAGGGATACGGCTCGTTGCTCGAGACGGTCGACACGCCCGTCATCGAGCTCTCGTTCCTCTACGGCGGCCAACGCATCTATGCGTGCGACGAGCGCGATCGGTTCTTCGCCGCCGCCGCCGGCGGAACCGCCGTCGTGATGCGGGACCGGCTCGCCGAGAACGCGGCGCGCGCCGCGCTCGAGAGCTTCGGCGCGGTGGAGCTCGAGTGCCTCGAGGACGTGGCGACGCCGCCGAGTAGCCGCGCGCACTATCTCTTGCGGCCGGACGGCGACGTCCACGACTTCTGCGGGTTCAGCGCGTACGCGGTCCCGCAGCTCGAGGCGGCCGGCTGGACGATCGAGGTCGACGAGGCCTACCCGTATCGCGTCGTCGAGGCGCGCGAGCCGCGCTGGTACGCGCGCATCGAGGAGGGCGAGAAGCCCGATTGGTTCTCGCTCGAGCTCGGCCTCGAGCTCGAAGGTCGCCGCGTGAACCTCTTGCCCGCGCTCGTCGACCTGCTCGATCGCAGCTCCGCCACCAGCCTGAGCCGCCTCGTCGAGACGCGGCGCACCGTCGCGCTCCCGCTGCCGGACGGTCGCTACCTCACGATCCCGCCGGAGCCGGTGCGCGCGATCCTCCGCGTGATCAGCGAGCTCTATTCGGGTGAGGGTCCAGACGCGGACACGCTCGCGTTCCATGAGCTGATGGCGGGTGCGCTGAGCCGCCTCGACGACGCCCTCGAGCTCGGCGGCGGCCGACCGATCCGCTGGCTCGGCGGGGAGACGATCCGCGCGCGCGGCGATCAACTGAGCCGCGCGAAGACGGACGTCGAGCCGCCGCCCGAGCTACGCGCGACGCTGCGGAGCTATCAGCGCGAGGGCGTCGCGTGGCTCCAACACCTGCGCGAGTGCGACGTCGGCGGGGTGCTCGCGGACGACATGGGCCTCGGAAAGACGCTCCAGACGATCGCGCACATCGCGATCGAGAAGGCGCACGGGCGCTTGACGTCGCCCGCGCTCGTCATCTCGCCGACGAGCCTGTGTCCCGGGTGGGCGCGCGAGATCGGCAAGTTCGCGCCGCACCTCAAGGTGATCGTGTTGCAAGGCGCGTCGCGCCACGGGCGCTACAAGGAGATCGAGGGCGCCGACGTCGTCGTCACGAGCTATCCGATCCTCGTGCGCGACCAGGACGAGCTCGCCGCGCGCGCGTGGCACCTGCTCATCCTCGACGAGGCGCACGTGATCAAGAACACGCGCAGCCGCTCGCACCAGGCGGCCAAGCGCCTCGACGCCGCGCACCGCGTGTGTCTGACGGGGACGCCGATCGAGAACCACCTCGGCGAGCTCTGGGCGCTGTTCGACTTCCTCAACCCGGGCCTCCTCGGCGACGAGCTGAGCTTCCGGCGCTGGTATCGGATCCCGGTCGAGCAGATGGGCGACGAGGACCGCCTCGCCGCGCTCCGCGAGGCGGTCGCGCCGTATCTCTTGCGCCGCCTCAAGCGCGAGGTCGCGACCGAGCTCCCGCCGAAGACCGAGCTCGCGCGGCCGGTGACGCTCGGTGGAGAGCAAGCCGCGCTGTACGAGGCGATCCGCGTCGCCGCGCACGGCGACGTACGACGGTTGATCGCGAAGAAGGGCCTCGCCGCCTCGACGGTGCCCATCCTCGACGCGCTCACCAAGCTCCGCCAGGTATGCTGCGACCCGCGCCTCGTCCCGATGCGCGCGGCGCGCGACGTGAAGAAGAGCGCGAAGTACTCGCTCCTGTTCGAGCTCCTCGAGGCCCAGCTCGGCCGCGGCCACCGCGTGCTCGTGTTCAGTCAGTTCACGCGGATGCTCGCGCTGATCGCGCGCGGCCTCGAGAAACGCAACCTTCGTTACCTCGTCCTGACGGGCGAGAGCAAGGACCGCCAGAAGCTCGTCGACGCGTTCGAAGCCGGACAGGCCGACGTGTTCCTCATCAGCCTCAAGGCGGGCGGCGTCGGCCTCACGCTGACGAGCGCGGACTCGGTGATCCACTACGACCCGTGGTGGAACCCCGCCGCACAGGATCAGGCGACGGATCGCGCATACCGGATCGGCCAGACCAAGCCGGTGGTGGCCACGAGCCTCTTCGTCCAGGGCAGCGTCGAGGAGCGCATGCTCGCGCTCCAGGCGAAGAAGCGTCGGCTCGCGGAGGGCATCCTCGGCGGCGGCGCGGGGCGGCTCGCGCTGAGCGAGGACGACGTCGAAGAGCTCTTCGCGCCGCTGTCGTAGCGGCGGGATCTCCGACACGGCTGGTCACGACGGCGCACGGTGAACGGTGAACGGTGAACGGTGAACGGCGCACGGTGAACGGCGCACGGTGAACGGCGCACGGTGAACGGCGCACGGTGAACGGCGCACGGTGAACGGCGCACGGTGAACGGCGCACGGTGAACGGCGCACGGTGAACGGCGCACGGTGAACGGCGCACGGTGAACGGCGACGGTGAACGGCTCGTCCGCACACGTCGTTGACAGACGGGCCTTCGAGTGTCCGCAACCTCCCCCTCCATGGGCAGCGAATCCCCCCACCCACAGCGGGAGGATGCGGGGTGGGGGTGAGGGGAGGGCTCGTGGCGATCCGCTCGTTCGATGCCTCGCTGAGCCCTCGAGAGAACCAAAGACGTGCGTGCCGGGCTTGATGAAGCGTAGCGCCGTGCTCGGCGCGTCAAGGACCCGTGCTCGCCGTGCTCGCTCGCGATCGACCGAGACTCCGGTGCCTGCGTGAACCGTGGGCGACCGATGCGGGCGCGAGCTGCGCGCGGCTCCGCGCGGGACCTTGACACGTCTGCGCGCGGCGCTGGGGGAGGGCAAGCCCGGCACGTCGCCGAGGCAAGCCCAGGAGGCTCCCATGACCGATCGCCCCAACTCCGATCCGAATCGCTACTTCACGCTCCGCGTCTACTCCGTCGCCCTCGACGCGGTCCGCCGTCTGCGTCCGATGCTCGAGTCCGTGACGCGCAAGGACCCGGACCTCGGCCGTCAGCTCCGCAAGGCGACGACCTCGTTCCACCTCAACATCGCGGAGGGTATGAACGCGAACGGGCGCATCAAGATCGCCCGCTACGACACCGCCCTCGGCTCGGCCAACGAGGTCCTCGCCTGTCTCGACTGCGCGGACGCGCTCGGATACGCGAACGTCGACCCGGTCGCGCGCGATCGCGTCCATCACGTGCGCGCGACGCTCATCAAGCTCAAGCGCACCCGGCGCTAGGCGGCCACACGAGCAACTCCGGAGCGGCGTCACTACCGCTCCGGAGACGCGCTCACTCTCAGTGGCGCCGATGCTGACAGCGCCAGAGCTGCGCCGCGATCCCGTCCGCGAGCCGATGCGCGCGCTCGCCTCCTTCGAGCACCCGGAGCGCCCACGCGATCTGCAAGTGAGCTTTCACCTCCTGCGCCGACCCATACGCGGTCTCGAAGCGCTCGCGCTGGTGACCCCCGCGGCGATGCAGCCCCTCCGCGATGTTGGCGCCCACCGACTTCGTCGCGTCGTTCAACTGCGCAGCCAGCTTGCGATCGTGCTTGGCGATCGACTCCACGAGCACCCGAACCTCCGCACACAGCAGGATCGCATCGTCGAGCACCCGGAACCCCGTGCTCTTCCCCCTCGGCCCACCACCAACCGAACCGCCGACCTTCTTCGAATCCGTCATGACAACCTCGTGAGCGGCGTCCACCCACGCGACGCCGTACGTCGCGCTTCGTCCGTCGCACCGCCCCCCACCGCCGGGCGGGCGCGCGCCGGGTCAAGGACGAGGAGCGCCAGCGACGAAGCCAGCGCATCGCGCTGGGGGCGCAGCCCTCCTTGAGGCGGTGCGCGCCCGTCCGGCACCCTGGGGGCACCACGAGGACGAAGCCCCCGCCTCCGACGCCCTCGCGATCTCCGACTCAGCGATCACTGAGGAAGCGAGGAAGCTCAGGAAGCGAGGAAGTGCGTCCGCAACGCGATCGCGGGAGCAAGGCGACTTCCGATTCCGATTCCGATTCCGATTCCGATTCCGATTCCGATTCCGATTCCGATTCCGTTTCCGATTCCGATTCCGTTTCCGATTCCGTTTCCGTTTCCGAATCCGATTCCGTTTCCGAACCCGATTCCGTTTCCGACTCCGATTCCGATTCCGTGTCCGATTCCGTGTCCGATTCCGTGTCCGTGTCCGTGTCCGTGTCCGATTAGTCCGATTCCGAATCCGATTCCGTTTCCGATTCCGTTTCCGATTCCGATTCCGTGTCCGTGTCCGATTCCGATTCCGATTCCGATTCCGTGTCCGTGTCCGATTCCGTTTCCGTTTCCGTTTCCGTTTCCGTTTCCGTATCCGTATCCGTATCCGTATCCGTATCCGTATCCGTATCCGTATCCGTGTCCGTGTCCGTGTCCGTTTCCGTCCCGGTTCCCCCGTGACGCCGCCCTCTGCCTGCCCGACACTTCCCCCCGTGAACCTTCGTCTCTTCCTCCCCCTCCTCCCGCTCGCCCTCTCCGCACCCATCGTCGCGACCGCGCAAGACGTGCCCTCCACCCCGCGCGGCCCGGACGGCGACGCGCGGTACGCCGGTCACTTCGTCCTCGAGGGCACCCCCGAGGCGGCGCGCGATCGCATCCGCGCCGAGCTGCGTCCGCTCATCGAGCGCCTCCCCGCGTTGGTTCAGCCGCTCGCGCGTGAGCGCCTCAACGGTCGCTTCCGCGTCGCGCGCGAGATCGACGTCGCCCTCCCCGGCGATCACATCCGCGTGCGCTACACCGGCGAAGAGACGCGCACCTTCGACAGCCGCCGCGGTCGTCCGCGTCGCATCGAGACCGAGAACGGTGAAGCGACCCTGACGCAGCTCTTCCGCGACGGTCACCTCGAGCAGGTCTTCGAGGGCGACAACGGTCGCATGTACATCGTAATGGAGCTTGCCGGCGATGGGGATCGCCTCGAGGTCACCACGATCCTCACCGGCGAGCGGCTGGAGACGCCGATCCGGATCACCCACCCTTACGTGCGGCGGTGACGGCCATCGAAAGACCGAGCGTGATGGATCTCGTCAAGGGGGCTCTGGCCGCGCTGCTCGCGCTCACCGCGTGCGACGGGCCGCCGACCAGCGCGGACTCGGGCCCGACGCCGGAGGGCGCGACCGCGCGGTTCACGCTCGGCGGCGACGTCCTCGACTTCATGGCCGTCCCGTATCCGAGCGACCTCTATCTCGACGCCGAGGGCCGACCGCGCATCGGCGCGCTCCCGAGCCGTCTGAGCGACGACCCGCGCTTCGTCGCGCTCCGCGCGCTGCTCGGCGCGCGCGAGGGCTTCTGCGCGACGTGCGACACGTTCTTCGGTATCGATGGATCGCTCGATCCGACGAGCGCGCCCCCGAGCGCGAGCCCCGGAGACACCGCGTCCGTCACCGATGCGATCGTGATGATGGACGCGGCCGGCTCCGCGCCGATCCCGCTCCGCGTCGAGGCCGACGCCGTCCGCGGGCGCGTCGCGGTGCGGCCGGTCCGCGGCATCGCGCTCGAGTACGGGCATCTTTACCTCGTCGCGCTGACCGACGCGCTCCGCGGCGCGGACGGCACCCCGCTCGCCGCGTCGGCCGACTTCGCCGCGCTGCGCGACGGCACGAGCGACGACGCGCGAGCCCGCGAGATCATCGCTCCGGGTCTCGACACGCTCGAGGGCGCCGGGATGGACCGTGCACGTATCGTTGCGCTCGCCGCGTTCACGGTGGGCGATCCGACGGTGTCGCTCCGCGAGGCGCGGGCGATCGTGCACTCCGCGCCCGCGCCCGTCGCGGCCCTCGAGCGGACGTGGTCGACGACCGCCGAGCTCGACGATCTCCTCGGAGTGCCCGCGGAGGATCGCGCGGGGATCGACGTGCCCGCCCTCGACGCGCCCGACGAGCGCGCGATCGGTCACACGCACGTCGCGACGGTGATCGGCGGCCACTTCACCGCGCCGCGGATCGTCGAGGGCGAGGGGTCCGACGTCGGCGTGCTCCGACTCGATGCGGACGGGCACCTCGCGGCGGGTCCGCTCGAAGACGTGCCATTCATCTTGACGATCCCGACGGGCGCCGACGTCACCCACCTCCCGGTCGTCGTCCACCACCACGGCTTCAACGCGAGCCGGGTGACCGGGTTCGCGATCGCGGAGACCGCCGCTCGCGCGGGCTACGCGGTGCTGTCCATCGACGCGTACCAGCACGGTGAGCGCGCCGCGCACCACGCCGACTCGCAACACAACGTGCGAGGCACGGCGGGCGCCGACGGGCTCGCCGAGACCGACACGCTCGAGGTCTCGGCCCGCGTCTTCGGCCTCGAGGGCGTGCCGGACTCCATGGCGCTCTTCCCCGGCTATCCGCTCGCGGCGTTCCTCCAATTCGCCGCCGACGCGATGGCGGCGGTGCGCTTCGTGCGCGAAGGAGACGCGACCGTGCTCGGGGTCGCTGGCCTCGCGTTCGACGCCGACCACGTCGCGTACGCGGGCAACTCCATGGGCGCGGTGGTCGGCGCGAGCGTGCTCTCGGTCGAGACCGACGTGACCGCGTTCGTCCTCAACGTGCAGCCCGGCGCGATCGTCGAGTGCTTGATGGACGGCGCCGAGTTCCGGCCGGTCACCGAGGCGTTGTTCCTGCCGCAGCTCGGCGTGACCGGGTCGTACGACGAGGTCACGCGCTCGCTCGTCTTCGAGCCGACGATCGATCTCTTTCGCGCCGCGCTCGAGCCCATCGATCCGTTCGCGCTCTCGCCGTCGCTCCTGCGCGCACCGGTCGTCGGAGGTCCGCGCCCCGACGTGCTCGTCCAGCTCGCGAGCCTGGATCAGCTCGCCGCGCCGACCGCGGGACAATCGATGATGGCAGCGGCCGGCATCCCGGGCATCGGCGTGTTCGAGCTCGCCGAGGTGGCGCCGGCCGCTCCGCCGCTCCTCGCGAATCTCGTCACCCCGAGCGGCGACGTGACCGCCGGCGCCGTCCGCTTCGACCCCGCCGCGCACGGCATGCTCGAGCTCCGAGCGCAGACCTCGACGCACGAGCCGCCGCTCGTCCCCCCGCTCGTCCCGCGCGCGATGCCGGTCGCGGTCATGAGCCCCATCGACGCCGTGCACGCACAGATCGAGCGCTTCCTCGCGTCGCGTCTCACCGGGCCCCACGCGGAGATCATCGCCCCCGGAGAGTGAGCGAGTCGCCCCGGTCCGCGTGGCTCAGAAGCTGACGGTGTTGCAGTAGCTGATCAGCGCCTCGCTCGAGAACGCCCCCGCGCCGCCCTGCCCGGTGATGCGCACGAGGAACACGGGCGGCACGGGATCCTCCGGTCCCGGCATCGTGCTCGGCACCGGACAGAGATCGCGTCCGAGGGGCTCGCCGTCGTGGTGGAGCTGCACGAGCACGCGCTCCTGCGCGCTCGTCGGGAAGCCGACGCTCGTGGTCCAGCCCCTCGTGTCGAACGGCTCGATCGGCGGGCCACCGAACGCGCCCCACGTGCGAAGCGCATCGAGCGTGGTGCGCGACCCCAACTCGTGCACTCGCTGACGTTGAGCCGACTGCGCGGTGCAGGGGACGATCCGTCCGAACCGCCGCCAGCGAGCCGCAGGAGCAGCACCCATCCCACCTCTTCAGGAGTGCCGTACGCCTCTTCAACGCTGCTTGGGCGAATCCGAGGGGAATCTGGCCTGCGGGGGCTTCGTGCCGCACACCCGATGCTGTCCCTGATCTCCGCCACTTTCCCCGCGCGCGGACAGCACCGCGCGGGTCCCGAATCGCTGGAACGGGCGCGCGGACAAGCTTCTCCACCTTGCGATAGACTCGCCCGCCGACCAGCGCAGCGGCTCAGGTGGCGGCCATCGGGCGACGCGGGTGGATCGATCACAGGGGCGCTACGACATCGCTCTTCGCGGTGAAGCCCGTCCTATCTGGACGGTCGCCTCCAACGCGCAAACGCGATGGGGGATCGACCGATGCATCCCCGAACAGACGCACCGACCGTGCTCTCGCGCGGTCGACACGACCGAGCTTCTTGGGCATGCAATCTCAGTGGCGCGCTAGACTAGACTCGATTGTCAGCTCATGGACACCGGATCCGACACCACGCCGCCTAGCGCCGTCCTCCCCCGAGCAACCGGGCAAAGAACGTCGGGTGCAGCGGCACATCCCTACGCTAGCAACTCCGCTCGAGTCGGGTCGCGGTGCGAACCGCGACGACCCAATCAAGTGTCGACACCAACTCCTCCACCCCCTGAGGACCCATGCGCGTTGCGTTCCTGACGATCTTGATCTCGATAGTCCCAGCGGTCGCGTCGGCCCAGGATAACGACACTCGGGAGCGAGCCCGCGCGCTCGTCGCCGAAGCCCAGGCCCATGAGGACGGCCAGCGGTGGGCTCTCGCCGCGCAGACCTACCAGCAGCTCTACCAACTCATGAGTCAGGCGGGACTCCCCCGCGCGTCCGTCGCGCTCTGGACCGCCGGCTCCAACCTCGCACGCGTGCCCGGCCGCGAACGCGAGGCGAGCGATGCCCTCCAGCGGTTCCTCGCCGAGTCTGCAGCACTCGCCAGCGATCCCGAGATCGCCGGCTATCGGGCGGAGGCGCCACGGCTCATTGCCGAGCTTGAGGCGCGCGTTGGCCCGGGCGCACCGCGGGGTGATCTCCCAGCTCCCGCACTACACACGGAAACTAGGATGTCTCCCGTCGGACCCGTGGTCCTCGGCGTCGGCGCCGCCGCAGTCGTAGTCGGCATCATCGTCGGGGCGTTTGGCGTGTTCCAGGACGATGACCTGACCGGAATGTGCCCCACGCGCCTGGACTGCTCGCCCGATCTCGCCACGCGCTACAGCCAAGCCCAGACACTCGCGGGCGTCGGCGACGGCCTGTGGATCGGGGGCGCCGTCGTCGCAGCCGTCGGGCTCGTTCTCACGCTCGTACTTACCGAGGACGACAGCGAGGTATCGGCCGGAACGACCCTCGCGGTTGGCTGCGGTCCATCAGGCTGCTTCGCGAGAGGGAGGTTCTGATGAACCTGACGATACGCACTGTGGTGTTGTGCGCTCTACCGCTCTGCGGCTGCTCATTGCTTATCGACGACATCGGGTTTGCATCCACGGACGAAGATGCCGGTAGCGGCGCCGATGCGGGTCAGTTCGATGCCGGACCGGATGGAGCTGTGATGGATCCCGATGGGGGCAATGACGCCGGATCAGATAGCGGCGTGGAGTGCAGCCCCCGCGCCGAAGCCTGCGACGGCGTGGACAACGACTGCGACGGAGCCATCGACGAAGGCCTGATGGGACTACTCGGATCTCCCATCATGATCGACGGCGATGATCTCGGGCTCGGCAGCAGCGCGTTCGTCGACGTTGCTGCTCTCGACGATGGCTTCGTCGTCGCATGGCACATCGCGAACGAGGACGTTATTCGGATAGCAGTGTTCGATGGGGCGGGGAGTCTGGCGAACGAAGACTCGATCACGAGCACAACCGGTGAGACGCTCCGAGAGGGTCGCGTTACAGTGCTCCGTACTGGCGCAATTGAACAGATCGCAATTGCTTATGTGCAGGGGGAGCAAGTCTGGGTGCGTCGCTACAGCTCAGCAGGGACTCGACTCGGGCCACCAATAGAGCTCGCTGCCTTCACCGACTACGGCCTCGGGCCTGACAACCTCGAACTCACCGCTGTCGATGATTCGACAATCCTCGGCGTGACAGGCGATCAGAGTTCGGGCGACCTGCCTATGACACTCGTTCGATTCACACCGTCATCTGGCGATACGCAGTCTATACAGGTCTACCCCGACCATATCGGCCAACTTGCTGCGAATGCGGGAACTCTACTCGCGGCGACGGACCCGCAGACTCGAGGCGCTCCGGTCATCAGGCGGCACGACCCCATCACCCTCGAACTACTTGGCGTCGACGTCTGGGACTATTCGGACCGCTGTGACGCAGCAGGCTCAACGTGCGAAGCTCAGGTTACTGTCCACGCTGCCAGCGAGGCGACCCCGACACGCATGGTTATTGAGGAAACCGTCTCGCAGGTCATTGGCGGCGAGTCCTCGTCAACATACTGCCTCTTTGTCGGCGAGATCGAGAATGGCCTCACGCCTCTGACAATCATCGGGGACTGCGTCTCGCGACCGTCTGCCCCGATTGGCGTTGCGACCCGCACAGGAGTTGCCGGGGTTATCGTGGGATTGGGGACGCTCGGAACTGCGCCGTATGCCTACCTCGAAATTTCCACGATCGATAGTGATGGAGCTGGACCTGTAGAGCTGTCCGATTTCGACCCGCTGGCGACACCAAGGGGCCACATCGTAGCGGCGCGGGGCACGCGCGCGTATATCGTCGGACGACTCGCCGGAGGCGGAGCTCTTCATGCGTGGCGCCTCGGCTGTGAGTGACACGCAGGTCCTCCGACGGGGGCTCATCCGGGAAGTGCCCTACGGGACTACAGGGGAGTCCCTTGACCCTGAAGTCAGGCGTCACTGCGCGAGTGCCCCCGAACGATGAGGCGGGGACAGACGATGAGGACGCCTGTTGACGACGCCGACCTGGCAACAACGGTACGCGCTTTCGTCGCGAGCCTCGCTGCCGAGCGCGTCCCGAACTAGCGAGGAGGCTCAATAGTTATTCTACGAGTCCGCCCGGGGCGCTAACTCGCGGACCAAGTCGATCTTCAGTCGCTCGCTCAGGCGGTTCGGTCGGTCGATGCGCCGCGACCGTCCCGACAAGCAATCAGGTGTCGCAGCCCAACCTCGCGGAGCCTTCGCCGAGGTAGGAGGTGGCCGGCAACCGGGCGAACGGCCTATAGGTCGACGGTGTTGCAGTAGCTGATCAGCGCCTCGCTCGAGAACGCCCCCGCGCCGCCCTGCCCGGTGATGCGCACGAGGAACACGGGCGGCACGGGATCCTCCGGTCCCGGCATCGTGCTCGGCACCGGACAGAGATCGCGTCCGAGGGGCTCGCCGTCGTGGTGGAGCTGCACGAGCACGCGCTCCTGCGCGCTCGTCGGGAAGCCGACGCTCGTGGTCCAGCCCCTCGTGTCGAACGGCTCGATCGGCGGGCCACCGAACGCACCCCACGTGCCAGGGATGACGCGCGCGTCCGGATCCACCGAGTCGATCGCGATCCCATCTTGGTTCGGGTACATGAACCAGATCTCGGAGTACGTGAACATCGAGCTCGCCTGCACCATCCCGCTGCCCATGTAGGTCGGGCCGATCGGGAGATTGTGATGGCACATGACCGCGAGGTCGGGCGGCCAGCTGGATCCGGAGCCCTCCGCGCCACAACGCGCAACGAACGTTCCTCCATCGGTCCGGCCGTGGACCTCGACCGCGTACGGATCGAAGCGACCGTCGTCGGTGTCGCACGCGCCGACGAGCTCCGGCGCCGCGCTGGCGCTGCGCGCCTCGAAGTAGCCGCTCCCCACCCCGCTCGGGCTGGCGTCGAGCGTCTGGACGAGGTCTCCGTCGGTCGTCCGCAGCTCGACGCGATCGATCACCGCGCATCCGTCGCCCACGCTCGTCACGAGCCCCGTCGCGAACAGCCTCGGCGCTGACCCGTCGGATCTCAGCACCGACAGCGCGACTTGTTGGCAATATCCCTCGACGCTCGCGCCGCCCGCCGTCGGAGTGCACCCTCCTCCGTCGGTGCCGATCGGGCCCGCGTCGAGCTCGCCGCCGCCCGCGTCGCTCGTCGTCTGGGCGTCGCTGCCGCCCCCGCCGTCGGTTCGCGCGCCCGCGTCCGTCACCGTCGTCGCTCCGTCACATCCGAAACACGCGCACCCGATCGACGCCGCTACGATCCACGTCAGCCCGAAGCCATTCCGCATGCCCCCGCCCGTTGCGCGCCGACGGAGGTCCGTTCAGAGCGCGCCGGATCGCCATCTATGGATCGCGAAGGATCTTGCCCCTCCTCCTCCGCGGGAGTCGGCTCGAAACCCGGAGAGGCATTTCGCCATGCCCGTGCGACACTGGGCGCCGGATGGGCTCGCGCCTCGGATGGATCGCCGCGGTGTTCGCTTTCGTGCTGACCGGCTGTCCGAAGGGCTCCGCGAGCACCCAGGGTACGGTCGCGCCGGACGAGCAGGCGTTCGTCCCGATCCCGATCCCCGAAGTGACGGAGCGCGAGGTGAAGCCCGCGCACACCGTCTACCTCAACCGCGAAGGCGCCACGCTCGTGTCGGGGCGGGACGACGCCGGCCGCAACCTCTCGAGCATCGTGAGCGCGGAGCTCGGTCAGTTCGACGTGCCCGCCTGGCAAGGATCGGCCGCGCGGTGGACCCAGGTCGTCGACTGCGTGCGCGGGTACTTCGAGCGCTACGACGTGGAGATCGTCGACCGCCGACCCGTCGAGCCGGGGTACGTGATGGTCGTCCTCGGCGGCACCGCGGAAGGTCTGCTCGACCAGGACCAACCCACCCGCGGCACGGTCACCGGGCTCGCGCCGTTCAACGGTCAGGCGATCGAGAACGCGGTCGCGGTCGTGTTCACGCGGACGCTCCGCGAGTCGAAGCCGCGCGTGTGCGAGGTGACGGCGATGGAGATCGGGCACGTGTTCGGCCTCGACGTGAGCCGCAACTGCCACGACCTCATGAGCTTTCGCACACCGTGCGGAGCGCGGACGTTCCGCGAGGAGGCGGCGCCCTGCGGGATCGACGAGGACCGAACCTGCGTGGACGGCGGGCCGACCCAGAGCTCGCACGAGGTGCTCCTGCAGGTGCTCGGCCCACGCAGCACGGAGTAGGGGTTCCACACGCTTGGCGCCCCCCCGTCGCGGGCGTATCGTTCCGCGATGAAAATTCTGCCGGAGATCCGGGGTTTGGTGTTCCTGCTCGCGCTCCCGCTCGGCATCGCGGGATGTGACGGAGACGGAGACGGCGGGAGCGATGCCGGCGGCGGCACCGACGCCGGGAGCACCACCATGGACGCCGGCGGGCCGGCCGACGCGGGTCCTCCGGACGCGGGCTGGGAACCCGTCACGCTCTACACCGAGCTCACCGACCTCAGCGACGACGAGCTCGCGGACCAGGCCGTCGCGATCATGATCGGCACGCCGACGATGCAGCGATGCACGACGTGTCACGGGCTCACTCCCGACCGCGTGCGCGAGTGGGGCACCTACACGACGAGCGCGCTCGACTGCATCGGCACGCTCGAGCCCAACATCCAGGCCGACGCGCTCCAGATCATGGAGTGCTTCAACGACATGACGACCGGGATGGCGGTGCCGCGCCAGCTCGGCCTCGTCGCGACCGCCACGGATCTTGCGTGGTTCCGCCGCGCCTTCGACGTCGCCTACGAGGACGAGGCGAGCACGCGACGCGGCACGTTCCAGATGACCGGCTGGATGCCGCGCCCGCCGGGCGTGCCGCTGACCCAGGACGAGGTCGACGTGCTCCTCACGTGGGCGGGTCGCGGCCTGCCGGGCGTCGACGAGCGCCTCGTGATCCCCGGCGCGCCGGACTGCGAGTTCCGGATCCAGCCCGAGGTCAACGCGCACATCGCGACCATGCAGACCGAGGGCTGGGCGGCGCGAAATCGCGACGCGGGCATCACGATGCACGGCTGCGCGGCCGGCGAGACGGGCGCCCAGTGCCTCTCGACCTACCCGCTCAGCACCACGATGACGTACGCCGACGGATGGAACGAGGTCGGCAACCTGCGGATCCTCCAGGACTACACCTCGCAGTCGTCGTACTGGACGCGGAGCTCGCCGGACGGACGATTCGTCGCCATGGGCGCAGGGCCGTCGGGCGGGAGCGGCACGATCATCGACCTCGCGCGCGGCACCGACGGCTTCCCGATCCGAGTCAACGCCCTCTACGACCCCGGGTTCTTCCCCGACAACTCAGGTTTCGCCTTCCAGGGCGGCTCTGGAGTACGGTTCTGCCGCGAGAGCATCCTGTTCGGCAATCCCTCGCAGATCTCGTTCGGTGAGCCCGAGTGCCAGGCTCTCGGATCGGCAGTGGGCCTGTATCAGCACATGGCCCGCATCGCGGACGGGGACTACTGGACCGTCGGCCGCGGCCAATTCGTCAACGACGACGGCGGCCATAGCCCTCGCACTACGTTCCTCCCTGTCCAGTTCGACATGCGCTCGCAGATGCACCTCGTCCCGCTGGCCGACGGAGGCAATAGCTACACCCCGTTGCCGGAGATCACCGTGTCGATCCCCGTCGAAGGCGACACCGTGATGTCTCCGTCCGGGCGCCTCCTCATGTCGCGCGTGCGCGGGATGGGCGGGGTGAACGCCGGCTACACGCTGCGCGCGATGAACCCGACGATGTCCGGCGGCGGCTACACCGCAGAGACGCCGCAGATCGGTCGCTACTGTGTGCGCGGCGGCAAGGTCTCGTTCAGCTACGACGAGCGCTACGTCGTCTATCACGCGTACGTGATCGACGAGGACGCGGCGTCGCTCGGCTACATCGGGACGGCGGACCCGAACTTCGCGCCGTATCGCAGCCAGGGCGCGTCGAACGTCTTCTTGCTCGACCTCTTCAGCGGCGTGTCGCGCCGGATCACGCGCATGAACCCGGGTCAGTACGCGCTCTTCCCGCACTTCCGCTCGGACGGATGGATCTACTTCCAGGTCCGCGCGAACGTCGCCGAGGGTTCGACCCGCGAGTTCATCGTGGCGAGCGACGCGGCGATCGCCGGCAGCATGTAGCGGAGGGCGTCGTCTTGACGCGACCGCGCGATCGGCACCCCGCGCTCCTCGGCGCGGCCATGCTGATCGCGCTCGGCTGCGAGCACGCGCCGCCACGGTGCATCGACAGCACGCACGCTCCGTTGACGGCCGAGGATCGCTATCTCCTCGGCGACGCGGTGCCGCTCGCCCGCGAGCCGGAGATCGAGCTCCGCGAGGACGAGCTCGCGAGCTCGATGGCCGCCCGTCGCGCGCTCGGCTGGCGCGTCGCCGCCGAGCTCGTCTCGCCGGTCGAGGTGGGGACCGCGGCGGGCGAGATCCGCACCGTGCCGCGCTTCGCGACCTGGTACGACAAGGAGGATCTCCGCCGCGCCTATCGCGCGATCCCGACCGGCGCCGAGCTCACCGACGCGGCGCTCGACGAGGCGTTCGCGTACAACGCACGCGCGGTGCTGGACTTCGAGACGTGGCCCGCCGATCGGCTCGCCGCCTACGTCGAGTCGCTGGACAGCGACGCGCGCGCCGCGGGGCTCGGAGGGGTCTCGCGCGTGCTCTACGATCCGATCGCGGCGCGGCATCTGTTGCGGAGCGGGAATGAGCTGCTCGGGTGCGAGCCAGGGACGCACGATCCGCTCGAGGCCGGCGCGAGCGAGGACCGCAGTGCGCAATATCCGCTGTCGTCGTGTCGACCGCTCGCGCTCGGACCGTACTTCGTCGCGGACGGGGGATCGCTCGACGTCACGACCGACGGCGAGGTGGACGTCACGATCGACGGAGCCGAGGCGACGTGTGACGAGCTCGGCTGCACGGTGGCGGGCCCTGCGCGCGTGACGCTGCGCGCGACGCCGCTCGACATGGCCGACGCATCGCTGACGGTGCGCTGGGACGACGCTTCCTCGCTGTTCGTCCCGTGCCTCGCCGGCGAGATGCCCCGCGGCGCCGCGCTCCTCAAGGCGGACTACCGCCGCGCCGACTTCGACATGCAAGTCGACGTGCATGACACGAGCGCCGACGCGATCGGCGCGAACCTCGACGCCGACGCGGACTGGGCCGACGCGGTCATCGCGACGTCCGATCCGGGCGCCGACGCGATCCACACCGTCCTCACGGCAGGGGGCGCAACGTATCGGCTGGTGGCGCTCCACGCGATGGTGAAGGAGCTCGACCACTGGGTGTGGCTCACGCTGTCGTGGGATCCGAATCCCGACGCCGGCCTCGGCGCGGATCGACCGAGCACGATCGATGGCGCGTTCGCGAACTACGCGATGTGCGTGGTGACCGACTTCGTGGAGCGCGATCCGGATCCGGCGGCCGCGTTCGCGGATCCGACGCTCGCCTCGCTCTTGCGCACGACCGCCGATCACGGCCCCGAGACGTGGTGCAGCAACCCGTACCTCGAGGAGGGCACCCACAACGCGGCGAGCAACTGCATGGGTTGCCACCAGCACGCGGGCAGCGGGCTCACCTCGGAGGAGATCCTCGGCGACGATGCGCGCTTCCCGAGCCACGGTCGCGCGCTCGTGCGCACGAACTTCCCGACCGATTACGTCTTCACCACTCACGAGGTCACCGACATCCTCCTCGAGCCGTAACGGAGAGGACGTGACGTCCGCGGGCTCGACGTCCTCGTGCACGTGCACGTACTCGTCCTCGTCCTCGTACACGTCCGACGGCGAGCACGAGCCCACGGGCCCGCCGCACCACGTGACCCGCCCCGTGAGCCATCGCATTGGCCACCCCCGCCCCCGCTCACAGGCTTGCCCGCGATGATCACCCTGAAGAGCCATCTGCGCGGCGAGTGGGTCGAAGGCCGCGGCGAGCCCGCCACTCTGATGAACCCGACGACCGGCGAGCCGGTCGCCCAGGCGAGCACCGCCGGGATCGACATGGCGCCGGTCGTCGAGCACGCCCGCAACGTGGGTGGCCCGGCGCTCCGTGCGCTCACGTTCGCGGAGCGCGGCGCGATCCTCAAGGCGCTGAGCAAAGCGATCTACACCGCGCGCGACGAGCTCATCGATGCGTCGATCCTCAACGGCGGCACCACGCGGTCCGACGCCAAGTTCGACATCGACGGCGCGTCCAGCACGCTCGCGTACTACGCGAGCCTCGGCAAGAAGCTCGGCGACGCCAAGGTGATCAGCGAGGAGTCGGAGCAGCTCCTGCAGGGCGCGCGCTTCGTGGGCCGGCACGTGTTCGTCCCGCGCCGCGGCGCCGCGGTGCACATCAACGCGTTCAACTTCCCCGCCTGGGGCCTCGCCGAGAAGGCGGCGGTCGCGCTCCTCGCCGGCGTCCCCGTGATCAGCAAGCCGGCCACCAGCACCGCGCTGCTCGCGTTCCGCACGATGGAGAAGCTGGTCGAGACCAGCGCGCTCCCCAAGGGCGCGCTCCAGCTCGTCGCTGGGAGTCCGCAAAACCTCTTGGCGCAGCTCGGCACCCAGGACGCGCTCGCGTTCACCGGCTCGGCCGACACGGCGGAGAAGCTCCGCGTGCTACCGAATCTCGCGAAGAGCTCGACGCGCGTGAACATCGAGGCGGACAGCCTCAACGCGGCGGTCCTCACCGCCGACGCGGACGACGACACCTACCAGATGTTCCTCCGCGACGTGTTCACGGAGATGACGCAGAAGGCGGGCCAGAAGTGCACCGCGACGCGCCGCGTGTTCGTGCACGCGTCGATGATCGATCGCGTGCAAGCGGAGCTGACGGACCGGCTCGGCGCCCTGATCGTCGGCGACCCCGCGCTGAGCGAGGTCCGGATGGGCCCGCTGGCCACCGCGCAGCAGAAGGCCGACTACCTCAGCGGCATCGAGAAGCTCGTGGCGAGCGGCGCGCGCGTCGTCTACGGCGGACCGGACACGCTCGCGCTCAACGGCGCGGACGCCAAGAAAGGTTACTTCGTCTCGCCGATGCTCCTCCGCGCCGACGATCCGGCGAACGCGCACGCGGTGCACGCGCACGAGGTCTTCGGTCCGTGCACCACGCTGATGCCGTGGGAGACCCCCGAGCAGGTGACCGAGTGGGTCGCGCGCGGCGGGGGCGGGCTCGTGGCGAGCGTGTACGGCGACGACCGCGAGCTCTTGCCCGAGCTGCTGCTCGGCCTCGCGCCCCATCACGGGCGGATCCTCATGGGCAGCAAGAAGGTGGCGGACCAAGCGATCAGCCCGGGCCTCGTCCTCCCCTCCTGCGTCCACGGCGGGCCCGGCCGGGCCGGCGGCGGCGAGGAGCTCGGCGGCGAGCGCGGCCTCCGCTTCTACCTCCAGCGCTGCGCGATCCAGGGCGACCGCGGCCTGCTCGACAAGTTCTTCGGATAGATCACGATTCGCTCAGTCGCATGAAGCTCGACGGAGATCCGGAAGGCGTAGCCGCCCTCAAGGCCCTGTCCGCGGCGGACAAGGAACAGATCAAGTTCCTCATCCACGAGGCGCAGACGAACACCGATCGCAAGACGACGTTCCGAGCCGCCGACGGTCGCGTGTTCGTGCTGCGGGTCGACCCGCAGACCAAGGACCTCACGGTCGAGCCCGCGTAGGCGATCGCCTCGCGACCGGCGCGAACGGTCTCGAAGCAATCGACGCTCTCACCTTGCGCCCGGCCGTCAAAGCCGCGAAACCCCCGCGTGCCCGGGATGACCGATTCGCCCGCTCCGCGGACCAACCTCGCGGGGCTCCGGGCGCACTGGCGCCTCGATGCGATCGCCGCCCTGAGCGTGGCGCTCGTCGCCCTCCCCCTCGCGCTCGGGATCGCCAGCGCGGCGGGAGCGCCCCCGATCTCGGGGCTCGTGTCCGCGATCGTGGCGGGCTTCCTCACCACGTTCGTGCGCGGGAGCCACGTCGCGATCAACGGCCCGGGCAACGCGCTCATCGTGATCGTCGCGTCCGCGTTCGGGACGTTCGGCGATGCGCCCGACGCGTTCCCTTCGCTGCTCGGCGCAGTCATCGTGGCGGGAGGCCTCCAGATCGCGCTCGGCCTCCTCAAGCTCGGCAAGATCGGCGACATCATCCCCGCCGCGGTCGTGCAAGGGATGCTCGCCGCGATCGGGCTCATCATCGTGGTCAAGCAGGCCCACGTGCTCGTCGGCGCGCATCCGCCGCACGGCACGCCCATCGACGCGCTCAGAGCGCTGCCCGACTCCGCGCTCGCGCTGAACCCCGCGGCCACCCTCATCGGCCTCGCCAGCCTCGGGATCGTGATCGCGCACCCGCGGATCAAGGCGCGCTTCGTCCACGCGATCCCCGCGCCGCTCTGGGTGGTCCTCCTCGCGATCCCGCTCGCGTACGGCCTCGAGCACTTCGGCGCGAGCATCCGCGCGCCGAGCCACCTCAGCTTCTCGCTCGACCCGCACATGCTCGTCGCGATCCCGGACGATCTCTTCGGGAGCCTCGTGACGCCGAGCTTCGCGCGGATCGGCGAGCCCGGGTTCTGGCTCGTCGTGATCACGTTCACCCTCGTCTGCTCGATCGAGGACATCGTCTCGGTGAAGGCGGTCGACAAGCTCGACTCGTATCGGCGCCGGAGCGATCTCGATCGCGATCTGATCGGCGTCGGGATTAGCACCATCATCTCGGCCCTGCTCGGGGGCTTGCCCGTCCTCACCGTCGTCGCGCGGAGCTCCGTCAACGTGAATCACGGCGCGCGCACCGGGTGGTCGAACTTCTTCGCGAGCTCGCTCCTCTTCGTGTTCGTCGTGTTCCTCGGCCCGCTGATCCAGGAGATCGCGCTCTCCGCCCTCGCGGGGATCCTCGTCTACACCGGCTTCAAGCTGACCGCGCCGCACGTGATCGAGGACGTGCTCCGCAAGGGCCCCGACCACTTCCTCGTGTTCCTCGTCACCGTGGTGAGCACGCTCGTCTGGGGCGTGCTGAGCGGGATCGCGCTCGGGCTCGCGGCGGAGGTGCTCAGTCACCTCTTGATCCTGGGACAGCGCCCGGGCGAGCTGCTCCGGCGGTTCCGGGAGTCCACCGTCGAGACGCGCACCGACGAGGACGGGCCGACGGTCGTGCGCGTCGACGGCATCGCCACGTTCCTGAGCGTCCCGCGCGTGCGACGTGCGCTCGAGGCGCTGCCGTCCGGGCAGCGCGTGATCGTCGACTTCAACCACGCGCTCCTCGTCGACAACACCATGCTCGAGCACTGCCACGAGTTCGGGCGTCGCTACGAGCGCCGGCGCGCGGGCTCGCACTTCGAGGTGATCGGGCTCGAGGCGCACCGCGCGATCGCCGATCACCCGGACGCGCTCCACGCGATCGAGCGACGTCGCCACGGGCCCCGGCTCACGCCGCGACAGCAGAAGATCGAGCAGCTGGCGGCCGATCGTGGGTTCACGTTCGACGCGCGGCGCGACTGGGATCCCGATCACCTCGACGAGTTCCAGTTCTTCCGCGTGCACCCGATCGAGTACCGCGACACCGTGGTCACCGGTCGCCTCGCGGCGGGCGACGCCGAGGCGGAGCTCATCCTCGCCGACGTGACGCTCGACGAGGGCGTGTTGATCCCCGAGGTCTATCACACGACCGCGCTCCACCTCCGCTTGCCGTTCGAGATCCCGGAGCTGATCCTCGAACAAGAGGACTTGCTGGATCGAGCGCTCGAGCTCGCGGGGCTCGAGGACATCGACTTCCACCACTACGCGACGTTCTCGAAGAAGTTCGTGCTGCGCGGCCCCGACGAGCAGGCGATCCGCGAGCTCATGACCCCCGCGCGCCTCGAGTTCTTCGAGCGCGAGCACGCCTACCACCTCGAGAGCATCGGCCGCGAGATCGTCGTGTTCGACAGCTTCATGCGCCGCGCGAGCACGAGCGAGGTAAGCGCGATGCTCGCGTACGCAGAGCGGCTGCTCGAGGCGCTGGCGCCGCCCTCGCGCTGAGCCCCTCGCGGGACGCCGTTGGAGGGGCTGCTACGGTACGGCGGTGTCGAGGCGCACCGCCATCGCGCTCGGGCTCGCGACGCTCGTGGTCGGGTGCGGCCCACAGGGCTCGTACGCGGAGGTCGAGCCGATCCTACGCGGCGCGTGCACGTTCGATCCCTGCCATGGCGGCGAGGGCGCGGGCGGCGGCGAGCTGAGCTTCACGCGCTTCGCGATCTACGACGCGCTCGTCGACGTTCCGTCGTGTGAGTACGACTTCCTCGATCGAGTGGAGCCGTTCGAGCCCGAGCGAAGCTGGCTCTGGCTCAAGCTCAGCGCGCCGCACGACGGCGGTGCCGCGTTCCTCTTCTCGCCAGACCCGAGCTGGGTCCCTCCGATCGAGCGCGGGCCCGACGGACGCTACCCCGCGTCCGAGTGCCCGCGGGTGGTCGACGGAGAGATCGACTTCGGCGAGGTCATGCCGATGGACGTTTCGGCCGGCCTCAGCGAGCGACGCCTCCGCACGATCCGGCTCTGGATCGAGAACGGCGCGCCCGGCCCCGACTGAGTCAGCCGGCGGAGTTGAGCAGCGCCTTGGTCAGCGCGTGCCATGCCTCGGACTCGTCGCGCTCCCGCTCGGCGCGATCGAGCATGATCCGATGATGCGCCCAGAGCCGCTCCGGGCCATCCGGATCCGGCACCGACAGCCACAGCTTGTGCGCGCGACGGCGATGGTGCTCCGAGATCGCGCGACCGATGACGACGCACGCGGCGGTGTCGATCGCATCGCCGAACCCCGCCGGCAGCTTCGTGTAGCGCGCGATGCGCGAGACGTCGGTGTGCGTGATGAACGCGTAGCGACGCAGGTCCGCGAGGGTGAGCCGCGGGAGGAGCTCCCCGCGATCGAAGTCGACGCCCGCCTTGCGCGCGTCGAGCACGACCTCGCGCTGCAGATCGCGATCCGGCAGGTCGACGACGAGCTCGCGCAGCGGCTCCTCGATCCGCATGCGCTCGAGCCCGATGAGCCCCGCCGCGGCTTGGCTCACGCCGAACGTGGCCTGGCGCCAACGAAAGCGCTCCGGTTGGCGACTGCGAACCACGCGCAACGCGCCGCGGAGCTCGCCGCGCCGCACGTGGAACATGGTCGCGTCCGTCACTCGAGAGCCGTCCATGACGGCCACTCATCGCCGGTTTCGGAAGTCGCGTCAAAAAAGCGGGTGCTACTCGGGCAGACCTGCGAGGAGCTGCAGCAAGAGGTCCGCGCGCACGCCCCACGCGACGGGCGTGTCGCCCTCGACGGTGCGCGTCACGTGCGTCCCCGTGTCGGTCACTCGCTGCTGCGTGCGGATGTTGCCCGCGTTGATCCCGACGACGTGGCCCTCGCGATCGAAGATCGGGCTGCCCGCCGTCCCCTGGTCGCTGAACGCGCTGTGCGAGAGCACGTGCCGCATCTCGGGGGCGGCGGCGGTGCCATCGAACGCGGTGAGTCGACCGATCACGCCGGTGCTCAGCCCCGCCACCGGCGCTCCGCCCGGCGCGATCACGGACGGGAAGCCGATCACGAACACGTCGTCGCCCACCGCGAGCTCGCGCAGCCGCTCGAGGTTCCCGATCCGCACCTGCTGCGACGTCTGCCCGTCGATGCGCAACAGCCCGATGTCCGGGCTCGCCGGCGCGTCGTCGTCGAAGCGCGGGTGACGCCACATCTGTCGCACGTGCACGCCGGTCGAGGATCGATTCGCGTACGCCTCGACCGTCTCGGAGCGGCTCATCGCGCGCTCGAGCGTCCCGACGCAGTGCGCGTTCGTCGCGAGGAGATCGCGGCGCACCGCGAACGCCGTGCAGAGCACCTCACGCCGCGAGCTCGTCGTGCGGATGAGCGCCCACACCGCGCCGTCGTTCTGCGACGCGACCTCGACCCCCGTCTGCGTGTCGCGCTCGCTCAGCTGCGAGTTCAGCTCCTGGATGCGCTCCTCGAGGTGCGCGCGCTGCGCGCTCTCGCCCTCCCCGAGATCGGCGATCTGCCGCTGGAGATCGACGTTCTCGTCGCGCAGCTGCTGCTCCTGCCAGCGCGCGTAGAAGAACAGCGCGATGACGGCGGCCAACGTGAGCAAGAGGAGGAACGCGAGGAGACCGACCGCGATCTTGAGCCCGCGCGAGCTGGACTGCGCCGCCTCGACCGCGATGGCGCGGAAGAACGCGGTGCTCCGCTGCGGCGCCGAGCCCCCGCCGCGCGTGCGCTCCGCCTCGTTGAGCGCGGCCTGGATCATCATCCCGACGGTGCGCTGCCCGTAGCGACGATCCCCGGGCTGCGAGCCCATCCCCGGATGCGATCCGGGCACCGGGCTCGGTGGTAGCGCGACGCTCGCCGGCGTGTAGCCGACCGGCGGCGGGGTGTCCGCGCCGACCCCGTACACCACGGGCGGCGGGGTGTTGCCGGCGATCGGCAGCGAGATCGCGGACGCGCTCGACGCGATCCGAGGCGGCGCGATCGGCGGCTCGCTCGAGTATGCGACCGGCGTCGCGGGACCCGTCGGCGTCCCGATCCCCGGCGCCCACCCGCCCGCGCCCGCGCCGATCAGCTCGATGCGCACGCGCGGTCCGCCCACCCCGAACTCGATCTCGTCGCCGGAGTGCACGACGTGTCGCGTGATCCGCTGCCCCGCGACCAGCGTGCCATTGCGGCTGCCGACGTCGACCAGCACCCAGCTCCCGCCCTCGCGGCGCAGCTCGGCGTGCCGGCCCGACGCGTCGAGGTCGGCGTGCGCATCGAAGCACACCTCGTTGTCGGGCAGGCGACCGAACCGGATCACATCCCGGTCGAGGTCGATCACCCTTCCTGCGTGGGCTCCGAAGGTCTGGTGAAGGCGAACCATCGCCGGCCCCGATCATAGGAGGAATCGGCCGGCGCCGCCCCAAAACGTCAGGCGGCGCTCGACCGCGTCAGAACGGGTTCGAGGGCAGAGCGCCGTTCGCGCGCCCTCCGCCGCCGCTCCCCTCGCCGCCGGTGCGCCGGCCCGAACCGCGCGTGGAGCGCCCGCTCGCCCCGCCCGAGCGCCCCGAGTTGGTCGGCGGATCGTCGGCGGTCGGTCCCGGACCGTCTTCGCCGACCGGCACGCTGAGCTCGGCCTCCGCCACGCCGCCCGCCGTCACCGTCACCGAGATCTGTCCGATGCGGGTCTCGCCGTTTCGCGCTTCGAGCGTGTAGCCGCCGGGCTCGAGCTCGATGTTCATCTCCGACGCGAGCGGACCGTGGAGCTGACCGTTGATGTAGAGGTCGCCCTCCTCCACGTCGGAGCGGAGGTGGATCGTTCCGCGCTCGAGCTCGGGGATCGGCTCGACGTTCGGCTCGCCGTTCGGATCCCCGTTCGTCGGATCGTCGACGGGATCCGGATCCGTGGTGCCGAGATCGTCGGGATTCGGCGGAGGCGGGGGCGGAGGCTCCACCGGGCCGTCGTCGACGGCGCCGGTGCCCGTCAGCGCGTCACCCCAGAGATACCAGGCGCCCGCCGCACCGAGGAACACCAACGCGAGGATCATGACGTAGATCATCGTGTTGGAGCCGCCGCTCGGCGGCGCCTCGTCCGTGGCCGCGTGCGCGTAGGCGCCCTGCTTCACGTCGGCGCCCGGCTTCTGCGCGCCGGGCTTCATGCTCGTGGGCCGCGGCGGCAACGACTTGCGATGGTCCTCCGAAGGAGGCAACGGATATTGCTGGTATCGAACCGGCGCGCTCACGTCGTCGCTGAGCCCCGCGCCGTCGAAGTCCACGACGATGACCGAGATGTTGTCGTGGCCGCCGCCCGCGTTGGCCATCTGGATCAGCTTGCCGGTCGCGTCGACCTGATCCGGCGTGGCCTCGAGGACCTCCTTGATCATGTCGCCGTGCACGAGGCCAGAGAGCCCGTCCGAGCACATCATCATGCGGTCGCCGCGGCGTACCTCGAGGAACGTGAGGTCGACCGTGACCTCCTCGGTCGTCCCGAGCGCCTGGAGGATGATGTTGGAGTGCTCGAACGCCTCCGCCTCCTCCTCGGTGAGCTGGCCGGCCTCGATGAGCTGGTTGACGAGGCTCTGGTCCTTCGTGATCTGCTGGAACTGCCCGTTGCGCAGCACGTAGGCGCGGCTATCGCCGACCTGGCCCACGAACAGGACGTTGTCGACCAGGCCCGCGACCGTCGCCGTCGTGCCCATCCCGCGGCGGGAGCGATCCATCTTCGCGGCGCTGAAGATCCGTTGGCCGGCCTCTTCCACGGCGGTGACCAAGCGGCGCGCGAAGTCGTCGCGCGAGGCCGCCGCCCCGGCGCCCATCACCTCATAGATGGTGTCGACGGCCATCTGCGAGGCGACCTCGCCGGCCGCGGCGCCGCCCATCCCGTCGCAGATCGCGAACACGCATCCGTTCGACGCGACCTTGCCGTCGATCGGCGCCTCGGGGTTACGGGTCTTCCCCGCGAGATCCGCGACGAGGAAGTTGTCTTCGTTGTGCTCGCGGACGAGCCCGACGTCGGTGCGCCCGAAGTACCTCACCTCGACGGGGCCGGCCGGATCGACATCGGCCACCCCAACCGGCGCGATCGCGGCGGCCGGCGCGGGCTTCTCCTCGACGACCGGCGGCTCCGAGGCGCTGGGCTCCTCCGGCTGTGACTCGCGGGCCTCGACGCTCGGCGGCTCGCTCGATCCGGAGCTCACCGGATCGACGGGCGGCTCGGTGACGCGCGGCGGCTCGGGCGCGCGCGAAGGCTCGCGTCGGGCGGCGACATCCTCGTCACTCGCGGTAGCGCTCGCGGGCGCGGCGCTCGGCGGTGCGGCGCTCGGTGTGACGGCGCTCGGTGTGACGGCGCTCGGTGTGACGGCGCCGGACAACCCGCTCCAACGGCGCATCAGATCGGCGAACGAGCCCGGTCCGTTGCGGAACCCGTTCGTCCCCGTGTGCGTCGACGCGCAGCCCGCCTCCGCCGCCGGCGGCGACTCGCCCACGCGGGGCGGCTCGTCGGCCTTGGGAGGATCGACCTGCGCGAGCGCCGCGACCACCGCGTCGGTGAGCGAGCTGCCGGGCCGGCCCTTCTTGCTGCCCTTGCGCCCTTGCGCGTCAGGCTTCTGGGATTCTGGGTTTTGATCGTCGCCGGCCATGCTCAGCCGACCTCGTAGCGAAAGAGGTGTCGTCCCACGCGGAACTGATCGCCGGCGCGCAGGGCGCGCTCGCCTTTGAACCTCACCGCGGTGCCGTTCGAGGAGCCTAGATCGCGCAGCATGAATCGGCGGTTCGCGCGATCGATGGTGATCGTCGCGTGACGACGCGACATGAAGGGATCGTCGGTGAAGACGATGTCTCCCTGCTCACGGCCGATCACGGTTTCGTCACGATACAGGTAATGGACGTCGCGGCCCACCCCTTCGGTGGTGTACTGCACGAGCCGGGCGAGCCGCTGGACCTCCGGGGTCCCGAAGACCATAGCGCCGTGTTGCATCGCCGGCCCGAGCGGGAGCTCGCTTTCGGCGAGCACTTCGAACCGCAAGACCTGCTGCCCGAGGAGGACGGTGTCCCCGCTCGTCAGCTCGCACGGCTCGCGGAGCCGGAGGAACACGCCGTTCACGCTGTCGAGGTCACGGAGGGTGGCCGAGCCGCTCCGGAACGCGATCCGCGCGTGCCGGGGAGACAGATACGGATCGTCGTTCAGGATGATCTGCCCCTCGTAGCGACCGATGTCGACGCGCTCGTCGTAGAGCGGATAGCGGCGCCCATCGCTGCCGTCCTTGAGGATGGAGACGAGGGTCGCGCGTTGGGACGTGCCGCTCGAGCCTCCGCTCGGTCGCTCCGACTCCGGCGGCGGGCTGAGGGGCGCGCCGCTCGCGTCGCGTCCCCGGGACTCCTTCGCCTCCGCCTTCTTCGGCTCGGCGCGATCCCGCGACGACGGCGGCGCGTCGGCGCGCGGCGGTGCGGCGGGCGTCGGCTCGGACTTCCCGGATGGCGCATCGGCGTAGCGAGCGCCACAAAACTTGCAGAACTCCGCTCCCGGATCGCCGACGCCGTAGCAGCGCCAACACACCGTCCCGCCCGCTGCGGCGGACGTACCGGTCACCGGCACTTGGTTCGGCGTCGTCGCCGGTGGCGGCGCGGCGGCTTCGGGCGCGTCCGCGACCTTGAGCGAGAAGCCGCAGTTGTTGCAGAACCGGACGTGCGGCGCGTTCTCGAAGCCGCACCGCGGGCAGCGCTGCTGCGACGCGTCCGCGCGCGAGAGTCCGGTGGGCGGCGTCGCCGAGCGACTCGGCGCCTCGGGAGGGTTCCAGTCGCCGAGCCGCGCCCCGCAGTCCTGACAGTACAGAGACGTGTCGGGGTTCTGCGCACCGCAGTTCTTGCAGCTCTTCATCCGGGGGTGGAGTGGAACCCGTGCGGCCAGCTCTCGTCAAGCGCGGATCGGCCCATGAAACCGGCCTGAAGCACGCTCGCGCGCGTGACGCGCTCAGGCTCCGCCGGACTCCGCGAGCACCGAGAGCCCGAGGCTGAATCCGAGCGCCGCGTTGATGCCCAGACCCTCCGATCGCATCGTGCGATCGCGGCCGGTGGTGAACGGGCTCGTGGTGAACAACCACAGCTCGAGGCCGGCCGTCAGCGCGACGGAGTCGGTGAGCTCCAGCTCCGCGGTGGCGCCGAGCTCCGCCGCGCCGCCGACCGTCGACGGCAGGAACGTGTCGCCGAACACGAGCGCGCCCGCGCCGAGGTGGAGCGACGGATGGATGTTCCACTCGGTCGCGAACGTGTAGCGGACCGCCGCATGGACGATCTGGACGACACCGAGCTCGAACACCCCGCCGCTGTCCACGAACCACGCGTCGTAGGCGACCGCGATCCCGATCCCGATCGGCCAGCGCCGCTCGATCTCGACGCCGAACGTCGCCCCCGCGCCGAGCACGCACTGCGAGTCGCCGGGGCAGATGTCGCTGCGCTCGAGCGGGGCGACGGCGCCCAGGCTCACCGCCACCTCGAGCTCCGGGCTCACCGCGTCGGGAGACGGAGGAGGCTCGACGCGATGCGATCCGGGCGCCGCGTCGGTCGGCACCTGCGCGAGCGCGGACCCCGGGGGCCCCAACGTCGCGAGGAGCACCGCGATCGACCAACGCGCGAGCGGGCGGCGCGCGATGAGCCATCGAGCGACTGGGGCTCCGCCGACGTGGCCGCGACGCATCTGCAAGAGGGTACCAGTCCAGCGTTGACATGGTGCAAGCGCTTGGCTATTGCTCGCCGCACCGCTCCCAGGGCGAGGTCGAAAGCATGGAAATCTACCTCCGTAAGCGCGCTGTCCGTCAGATTCGCCTCTCCGCTCACGATGCCATCGAGGAAGGCGACAGCGACACGCTGCGCGAAGACCTCATGGAGGCGTTCAGCGACGAGGAGATCGAGGAGATCGAGCGCCGCACCGAGAGCGGCGAGTTCTACGAGTTCCTCTCCGACGTGCTCGACGAGTGGGGCGGCGACGAGGTCGACGAGCTGTTCGAGGTCCTCGAGCAGGCGCTCTCCGACATCGGGGTCGAGATCAAGTACACGAACCCCGAGTACGACGAGGAAGAGGAAGAAGAGGACGACGACGACGAAGAAGAGGACGAGGAAGACGACGCCGTCAGCGACGACGAAGACGACGTCATCGAAGACGGCGACGAAGAGATCGAGTAGCGGTCACCCCGCCGCTCGCGCCGACTGCTCGCTGCGCTCCCGCCGGCCCGGTCACGCCTCCGCGCGCGTGGGTCTGGGCGGGTTCAGCTCGTGGCCGTCGCTGCGATCGCCTGGATCGCGGTCTCGATGTCCGTCGCGCTCACGTCGAGGTGAGTCACCGCGCGGATGCGCGTCGGACCGAAGGCGCTGATCAACACGCCGCGCTCCGCGACGCGCTCCGCGAACGCCGCCGCCGAGCCAGGCACGTCGAACATCACGAGGTTCGTCTGCACGCGCGCGAGGTCGACGTCGATCCCGGGCAGGCCGCGGATCCCCTCGGCGAGCCGCCGCGCGTTCGCGTGGTCCTCGGCGATCCTCGTGACGTGGTGCTCGAGCGCGTAGAGCCCCGCTGCACACAGCACGCCCACTTGACGCATCGCGCCGCCCAGCATCTTGCGGAAGCGGCGCGCCTCGAGGATCGCGTCGCGCGTCCCCGCGAGGACCGAGCCGACCGGCGCGCCGAGGCCCTTCGAGAGACACGCCGTCACCGTGTCGAACGGCGCTGCGAGCTCCGCCGGCGAGGATCCGAGCGCGACCGCCGCGTTCCAGATCCGCGCGCCGTCGAGGTGCGCGCCGAGCCCCCTCGCGCGCGCCGCCTCCGCCACGCTCCGCGCCTGCTCACCCGGCCACACGATCCCGCCCGCGCGGTTGTGCGTGTTCTCCACCGCGACGAGCCGCGTGCGCGGCATGTAGTAGGCGGCGGTCGGGAACATCGCCGCCTCCATCTCCTGCGCGTCGAACAACCCGCCGCGACCCGCGACGGTGAACTGCACCCCGGCGATCGCGCCGCCCGCGCCGGACTCGTAGAGCTTCACGTGCGCGTCCTCGCCGATGATCACGTCGTCGCCGGGACGGCAGTGGATCATGAGCGCGATCTGGTTGCCCATCGTGCCGCTCGAGACGAACAGCGCCGCCTCCTTGCCGAGCACGTGGGCCGCGCGCTCCTCCAACGCCTTGGCGCTCGGGTCCTCGCCGTAGATGTCATCGCCGACGGGAGCCTCGGCCATCGCCGCGCGCATCGCGCGCCCCGGGCGCGTCACCGTGTCGGATCGCAGATCGACCGCCATCGGGACGACTGTACCGACTCTCGTGCTACGCAGGGAACGTCTGATGTCCACCGTGCAATGCCGCTGCGGCCACGTGCTGCCCGACGTCACCGAGCGTCTCCCGTACAAGGGCTACCTCCACGTCGACGAGCACGACGAAGCGTACTGGGGCGGCATCGTGCGCGAGACCCTCGCGCTGATCCGCTCGCACCGCGAGGAGCACACGCGCGAGGGGCTGCTCGACAAGATGCTTCCGTCCGCGCCCGAGGCCGACGACGACGACCCGGCCGCCGCGCTCGCGGAGGCGCTGTCCGAGCACGCGGCGCGCTACACCCGGAGCGTGTTCGCCTGCGAGGCGTGCGGTCGACTCCTCGTCGAGACCGCCCCGGCGAGCGGCACCTTTCGCAGCTTCGTCCCCGAGGACGAGGACCGCGCGGTGCTCGCGAGCGGCCCGGAGCCGACCCCGAGCGCGTAGGCCGAAGATCGGCGAAGCTGGGTACGCAACCTTCCTCGGGCGCTCGCGATGAAGGCCGGTATGCCAGCCAAACCCACGCCGAAGCGATCGAAGAGCTCCTCCAACGAGCGAGAGGCGCTCGCGCCGCTCGTCATCGACACGTGGGACGACGTCCTCGACGCGTTCCTGCGCGAGACGCGCCCGCGCTCCCCGGAGCGGATCCGCGCCGCGCTCGAGGTGGCGATCGGGATGCCCGGCTCGCGCGGCGATCTCCTCCGCGGCGGATGGATCCTCCGCGCCCCGATCCGGATCTACGAGGAGTACGTCCACGGCTTCGGCCCCGCGCGCACCTTCGAGCTGCTCGAACGGTTCTTCGGGTGGATGCACCGGCGCGGCGAGCTCACCGACTGGCAACGCGACGTGCTGTATACGGAGATCGACGAGTCGCGCTCGGCGCACTTCCTGACGCCTCGGCGGAGCGAGCGGGTCAAGGAGCTCCGGATCGGGACGCTGGGTTGGGAGGAGCTGCTCGCGCGCTTCGTCGATGAGCACCCGACCTCGATCGACCTCGAGGGCGCGCGTCGGATCGAACGCATCCTCAAGGCCGAGCTCGAGGCGCGGCTGGGGCCCTGCCAGACGCCGCCGCTCGGCTCGCTCGATACGTCGGCGATGCTGGCCGAGGTCATCGAGGGCGCGGCGAACATCGATCTGCCGAAGGTCGCCGCGACGCTGACCACGATGGCGACGTTCCTCCGGTGGCTCGCGGACGTCGGCGAGCTCGAGCCGAAGCGGGCACGCCTCCTGGCCGAGGAGCTGGCGCGGGGCGCGCTGATGATCCCGTCTCTGGCACGCGCCCTCCCCACGGCGGGCGACCGCGACGCCCGCGGTCGAGCAACCGTTTCGTAAACCGTTCGTCCGCCGCGCCGCGCGCTTGACACCGGTGGCGCCGGCGGCTACCTCATCGGCCCTTTCGCGCCGCCATAGCTCAGTTGGTAGAGCAACGGTTTCGTAAACCGTAGGTCAGCAGTTCAAATCTGCTTGGCGGCTTCCCCCGAGGTCCTCCCGTCCCCGCGCTCCCGCGACGGAACCATCACGAGGACGATCGCAACGGGCATTGCCCTCAACGGGCATCGCGCTCGACGGGCATCGCGCTCAACGGGCATCGCGCTCAACGGGCATCGCGCTCAACGGGGCTTGCGCTAGAGCTCGACCCACACTTGGGCGGCGCACGCGCGCTCGGGGTCGGGATCGAACACCGCCTCGAAGTGAGCGTCCGCGAGGCGTGGCCGCCGGGGCGTCCACGCGGAGTGGGAGCCGTCGCGGTCCGCGATCACGTACCCGCGATCGTCCGGCGGATCGACGAACGGCGGGTTCCCGGTGACGGCTTCTACGACGCGCCCGTCCTCGGTGCGGAGCGGATCCAGGGAGACCCGGTGATCGAACGTCCCTCGATCGTTCCGGGTCCACAGCTCGTCGGAGACCGCGAGGCCTGGGTGCTCGTCGCTCGGGAGCCCGGTCGGGACGTGAAGCGTGCGCGCATGGATGCCGGCGTCGTCGAGGCGGAGGTAGCCGATCTCGTATTGCGTGAGCCCGGTGAACGTCGGGTCGTAGGCCGAGCGCTCGAACACGCGCTCCGGCACGCCGCCGTCGAATCGGATGACCTGCAGCTTCATGCCGCCGTCGCCGACCTCGCACACCGTGGTGTCGAGGAGCACCACGAGATCGGGCGAGGACGAGCCGACGACGTCGCGGAGCCGATAGCTCGCGACGCGCTCCGCGCTCCCCCACCCGTCGTCGTATCCGAGCGGCAGCGTCGAGACGCCGCGCGCGCTCTCGAACACCAGAAATCCTCGTTGCGCCTCGCGGCCGTCCTCGACGGACGTGCGGCGCGCCGTCGCGTGCCAGACCTCGTCGCGCTGCCCATCGCCGTCGAGGTCCATCGACGCAGCCACGAAGCCGCCGACGCTGCCGCGCTCGAGGAGAGCGATCGTGTCGCCCCACGTCCAGTGCGGTTCCGCCCGACCGACCCTCACGAGGAACGGCGGCGCCTCGTAGTCGTCCTCCCAGGCGGGAGCGGGAGCGAGCGCGCGCGCGAGGACCTCGACGAGGGTGCCGGCCGAGAGGTCGTCGGAGTCCGCGATGACGATCCCGCGGTGCGGGGCGAACGTCGCGGCGTCATCGATCGTCGGCGCGCCGCGCAAGCGCGCTCGATCGGACTTCGCGGCGCCGGCTCGAGCCACCTCCTCGGCGTCGGGGCTCGCGAGGCGAACGCCGACCACCGCGCCCGCCCCAAAGGCGAGGACGAGCGCGAGCGATGCCGCGCCGGTCGCGCGCGGATGGGCGTGGAGCGCGCGCAGGGCGAGCGCCGGGATCGAGCCGGTCGGCATCGGACCCAGCCTACCGACGGGCGCGCGCGATCATTCCTCGGCGGTCGCCGGCGCCGCCTCGCGAGTGCCGTCGGGGAGCAGCAGGTCCTCGAGGAAGAAAGCGGCGAGCTCGGAGCGGCTCGCGAGGTCGGCCTTGCGATACACCGCGCGGGCCTGATCGCGCGCGGTCCGTTCGGAGGTGGCGCGGGCCGCGGCGATCTCTTTGAGGCTCAGCCCCTTGAGGAGGAGCAGCGCGACCTCGCGCTCGGCCGGGCTGAGCTGCCAGCGCTCGAACTGCCGATCGATCGCGACCCCGAGCCCGTCGAGGGCGAGGCGCGCGTCCTCGCGCCACTTGGCCGCGTCCTTGCGGCTCTGTGCGAGGTCTTTCTTGAGTGCGCCGATCCGCGCTTGCCCGCGGCGGAGCAGGCCGATGCTGATCGCGACGAGCACGAGGCTCCCCGCCAGCTCGAGGAAGACGTGGAACGAGTTGGCGCCCGAGCGCACGTCCAGCACGCCGTCGACGACGATGATCCCGGCCACCGCGAAGAGCGCGATCGGCCACCAACGAGATGGCGCGTCGTCGTCCACGGAGGCTGGATAGCACGTGTCGGTATACCGTCACCGCCCTCTCGCTCTCGAAAGTGACGTCCGACGCATGACGGATCCGGTGTGGGAGGCGGCGGATGGCGTATGTCTCGCTCGCGCGGCGCGCGGTAGACGACCTGGATGCGCCTCGCCCTGGTCGCCCTCGGCGCGCTCGCCCTGCCTCCCGGCTCGGCGCGCGCGCAAGTCACGTTCGATCAAGCCCTCGCGCTCGCGGCCGACGCGCCGGAGGTGCGCGCGGCCGAGCGAGCGTCGGCGGCGCGCGAGGAGGGCGACCGGGACATCGGGGGGACCGCGCAGCCGCTCCAGATCCAGCTCCAGCCTGGCGGGCGGGTCGTCCCCGAGCAGGACCAAGGCTGGGAGGCACAATTCAACGTCTCGCAGGGATGGAACCTCGCCGACCTCGGCGGCGCGCGACGAGCCGCGGCGCGCGACGAGCGGCGCGCGATGTCGGCGGCCGCGCGCGCCGAGGCGCTCGCGGCGCGGCTCGAGGCGGCGCGCCGGTGGATCGAGCTGTGGGCTCTCCAACGATCCGAGCACCTCGCGGAGCGCGACGTGGATGAAGCGCAGCGCACGGTGTCCCTCGCCGAGCGTGCGCTCGCGGGGGGTGCCGGCTCCGTCGCCGAGCTCGCGGCGCGACGGGCCGAGCTGGCGGACGCCGAGCAGCATCGCTTGAGCATCGAAGGCGAGCGGACCCACGCCGCGCTCCAGCTCGCGATCGCGATGGGGCGCACGCCATCGCCGCGCCTCCGGACGCGAGGGGATCTCCCCCGGCCAGCCTTGCCGACCGGCGCGGCGCTCGACCGAGAGGTGCGCCGCGTCGCGGAGCTCCCGGTCGTCCGCGTCGCGGAGCTCCGCGCCATCGCGGCGCGCACGAGAGAGGTCGAGGCGTCCGCCGAGGCGGCGCCGATCCTCTCGGTCGGCTTCCAGCTCCAGCGCGAGTCGCCGGAGGCGTGGATGATCTACGGCAACCTCGGGCTGCAGCTACCGCTCTTCGACCAGGGTCAGCGCGCGACGTCGCAAGCCCGCGCGGAGGCCGAGCTCGCGGAAGGGGAGCACGAGCGCGCGGCGCTCGAGGCGACGGCGGAGATGCTCGACGCGGTCCACGAGGTGGAGCACGCGCGCCGGCTCCTCGCGTCGCTGCGCGAGCGGGCGATCCCCGCGTTCGAGGCCGCCGGCGCCGCGAGGACGCGGGCGCTCGAGCTGGGTGAGGGGACCGCGTTCGACGTGATCGACGCGCACCACCAGACGCGACACGCGCGATCGCTCGCGATACGCGCTCAAGGCGCTTTGTCGTGGGCGGAGGTGCGTCTCTGGCTGATGCTCGCGCAGCTCGCCGAGGACGACGAACCATGAGCGCGTCGAGGATCGCGATGAGCTGCGCGCTGGTGATCGTGACCGCGTGCGATCCGCCGCCCGACGGCGAGCCGGAGGAGGCGAGCGTCGAGGCGCCGACCGCGTCGGTCCGCTGGACGCTCGTCCGACGCCCGAGCGACGCGTCGATCCTCGAGGCACCCGGCGTCGCGCGCGCCGGCGCCGACGCGACGGGGGACGTCGGCACCACGTTCCGCGCCCGCGTCGCCGCCGTGCACGTTCGCGCGGGCATGCGGGTCGAGCGCGGCGCACCGGTCGTCGACGTCGTCGCCCCCGACGTGCTCGACGCGGCCGCCGCCTACCTCGCGGCGTCCCGCCAGGCCGGCACCCACCGCGCACGCGCCGACGAGCTGAGCGCGCTGCGCGCGGAGGGCCTGGTCGATCAGAGCCGCGTGTTCGAGCAGACGAGCGCGACCGCCGGGCATCAGGCGGAGCTCGCGCGCGCCGCGGCCGCCCTCCGCGGAGCGGGCGTCGAGCCCCGCGAGGCCGGCGCGATCCTGCGCAGCGGTCACATCACGTTGCGGGCTCCGGTCGCCGGCGTGGTGGCGCACCTCGACGCGCGGCTCGGAGAGATCCGCGAGGGCGGCGCCGGTCCGTTCGCGCGGATCGTGGGCACCGACGGCGGCGTGATCGAAGCGCGAACGACGCGGCCATGGACGAGCGCGGCCGCGGCGTCGTTCACGTTGGCCGATGGTCGCGAGATCGAGCTCCAGCCCGAGCCGATCGCATCGGTGGTCGATCCGGACGACGGAACGCACGTGGTGTGGCTCGCCCCGCGCGAGGACATCGCGCTCGCCGACGGTGCGCTCGGCACCGTGCGCCTCTCGGTGTCCGACGCGTGGGAGGTGCCGCGCAGCGCGGTCCAGCCCGACAACACGGTTCGCCGTCTCCGCGAAGGCGAGGAGCCGCGCGCCATCCCCGTCGAGATCGTCGCGGCGGCGGGCGCGAGCGCGGTGGTCCGCGGCGAGCTCGCGGACGGCGATCGGGTGGCGGAGGGTGAGCTCCCATGAGCGAGGCCGCCTCGATCGAGCGCATCGTGCGCTGGTCGGTCGAGCGCCGACGCGTGGTCCTCGGCGCGGTGGCGCTGCTCGTCGTGGCGGGCGTGATCGTCGGATCGCGCCTGCGCTTCGACGCGCTCCCCGACGTCACGGGCCGCCAGGTCGTCGTGCTCACGAACGCGCCGGGGCTCAACCCGGAGGAGGTCGAGCGCCTCGTGACCCGCCCGATCGAGCTCGCGCTCGGCGGGCTCCCGGGTCTCTCGGATCAACGGAGCATCTCCCGGTACGGGATCAGCAGCGTCACCGCGCTGTTCGATCCGGGGACCGATCTGCTGCGCGCGCGCCAGCTCGTGCAAGAGCGCTTGCAGACCGTGCGCGCCGAGCTCCCGCCGGGGATCGATCCCCCGGAGCTCGGACCGCTCACCGGCGGGCTCGGCGAGGTCTACCACTTCACGCTGAGCTCCGAGATCCGAACCACCGCGGAGCTGCGCGAGCTCGTGGAGCTCCGCGTCTCGCCGCTCTTGCGTACGGTGCCCGGCGTCGTCGAGGTGAACACGTGGGGCGGCGCCGAGCGCACGTACGACGTCATCGGTGATCCCGCCCGCATGTCGCAACGTTCGGTGACGCTCGCGGAGCTCGAGGAGGCGGTCCGCGCGGCGAGCGGGCAGGTCCCTGGGGCGACGTTGCCCGCCGGCGAAGCGGGCGTGCTGTTGCGCGGGGTCGCATGGCCCGAGGCGCCGGCCGACCTCGCCGCCGCGGTGGTGCACGCAGATCACGAGGGCGTCGTGCGCATCGGCGACGTGGCCGAGGTGGTCACCGGTCATCGCCCGCGCATCGGCACCGCGACGGCGGACGGCCGAGGCGAGACGGTCTACGTGCTCACGCAGATGCTCCTCGACGCGAACGCGCTCGAGGTGGTCGACGGGATCCACGCGCGCATGCCCGACGTGCGCGCCGCGTTGCCCGACGACGTCACCATCCGCGTCGTCTACGATCGCAGCGAGCTCGTCGAGGCGACGCTCCACACCGTGCTCTCGAACCTCGCCGAGGGCGGCGTGCTCGTCGTCATCGTCCTTTTCTTACTCCTCGGGAGCTTCCGCGCCGGCGCGATCGTCGCGTCGGTGATCCCGCTCTCGATGCTCGGCGCCACGCTCGGGATGGTCGCGCTCGACATCCCCGGCAACCTCATGAGCCTCGGCGCGCTCGACTTCGGGCTCCTCGTCGACGGCGCGGTGGTGATGGTCGAGGCGGTGTTCTTCGCGACTCACACCGGGGGGAGCTCCGTCGCGTCGAGCGTCGAGTCGGCGACGCGGCGGATGGCGCGGCCGGTGTTCTTCTCGGTGCTCATCATCCTCTTGGTCTACGTCCCGCTCCTCAGCCTCAGCGGCGTCGAGGGCGCGATGTTCCGGCCGATGGTGCTCACCGTGGTGCTCGCGCTCGCGAGCGCGCTCGTCCTCTCGCTCACCTACGTGCCTGCGATGAGCCGCGCGATCCTCCGTGACCGCGACGTCCCGGCGCGCGAGCCGCTGGCCGTGCGCGCGGCGACCCGCGCCTACCTCCCCGTGCTCGACGCGGCGATGCGACGCCCCGCGCTGGTGCTCGCGCTCGCCGTCGTGCTGCTCGGCCTCGGCGGCTGGCTCTTCGCGCGGGCGGGCAGCGCGTTCGTGCCGCAGCTCGACGAGGGGGACCTCGTCGTGCAGACGGTGCGCGCGTCCGACATCCGCGTCGAGTCTGCGGCCGAGGCGGCGACGCACATGGAGGCGGCGATCCTCGCGGCGGTCCCCGAGGTGCGCCACGTCGCCTCGCGCACCGGAAGCCCCGCGGTGGCCACCGACATCATGGGGCTCGAGCAGGCCGACGTGTTCATCGACCTCGCGCCGAGGGACGAGTGGCGTGACGGGGTCGAGCGCGACGACGTGATCGCCGAGATCGAGCGCGCGATCGAGGGCTCCGCGCCGCCCGAGGAGCTCGGGTTCACGCAGCCGATCCAGATGCGCTTCAACGAGCTCGTCGGCGGCGAGGTGTCCGACGTGGCGCTGAGCCTCTACGGGGAAGATCTCGCCACGCTGCGCCGGCTCGCCGAGCGCGCGTCGACGTCGCTCGAGCGCATCGCGGGGATCGTCGACGTGCGGATCACCGCGCCCCCCAACGTCTTGCAGATCGACGTGCGCCCACGCCCGCTCGACGCGGCGCGACACGGGCTGCGCATGACCGACGTCCTCGCGCACGTGGAGGCGCTCCGATCGGGCGTCGAGGCGGGCACGACCTACGACGGACCGATCCGGATCCCGATCCGCGTCCGCCTCGGCGCCGACCCCGACGCGCTCCGCGTCGACGCGCTGCCCCTGCCCACCGAGCGCGGATCGCTCGTGCCCCTCGCGCGGGTCGCCGACGTGCGGCGCCGGCTCGGTCCGTCCCTGGTCAATCATCACCAGGCCGCGCGCCGCATCGTGATCGGCTTCAACGTGCGCGGACGCGATCTCGGCTCGGTGGCCGACGACGCGCGCGCCGCGATCGAGCGCGACATCGAGCTCCCCGCCGGCTACCGCACGGCGTGGGGCGGACAGATCGAGAGCCTCCGCAGCGCGCAGGCCCGCCTCGCGATCGTGATCCCGGTCGTGCTCGTCTCGATCCTCGCGCTGCTCTGGCTCTTGTTCCGCCGCCTGCGGCCCGCGCTCGTGATCCTCACCAACGTGCCGTTCGCGGCGGTCGGTGGGATCGTCGCGCTGACGCTACGAGGATTGCCGATCTCCATCAGCGCGGCGATCGGATTCATCGCGCTGAGCGGGATCGCGGTGCTCAACGGGGTCGTGCTCGTCGAGGCGCTCGGCGAGGCGCAACGCGAAGGCACGAGCCCGCGCGAGGCGGCGGAGCGCGCGGCGCGCGCGCGGATGCGTCCCGTGCTCATGACCGCGCTGGTGGCGGCGCTCGGGTTCGTGCCGATGATGCTCGCCACGGGCGTCGGCGCAGAGGTGCAGCGTCCCCTCGCCACCGTGGTGGTCGGCGGGCTCGTCACGTCGACGCTGTTGACCCTCGTGATCCTCCCTGCGCTCTACGCGTGGTTGCCCGGCGCCGAGCGCGCTCCTTCGGCCCCGACGCTCGAGCCGAGTGAGTCGCCGTCCTGACCCGCCGGAGCGCCCGCCACAATTTCGTCATCGTGCCGCGCCGAAAACCCCACGGCGGTTCAAACGATCCGCGCCGCGGCCACTCCACCATGGACGCATGACGAGCCCACCCGAAGCGCGCGCTCGGCGGCGCTGGCTTCTCCCCGCCTCGACCCTGCCGTTCGCCGTGTTCGTCCTCGCGCGTTGGCTCGCGCACGACGAGTTGCTCCCTCTCGCGTGGGCCAGCTCGGTCACCACGTTCGCGCTCCTCCCCGCGTATGCGCTGCTCGTCGTGGCGCTCGTTCGGCGACGCCCATGGGTCGCCGGGGTGCTCGCCGCGGTCGTCGCCTCGCACCTCGCCTGGATCGCGCCGCTCGTGATCGCCGACGAGCGCGTCCCCGCTCCGGACGCGGCGCCGCTGCGCGTGATGACGGCGAACCTGCTCGGGGTGAATCGGGATCCCGAGCCGCTCTTGAGCGAGCTGCTCGCCGCGGACGTCGACGTCGTCGCGCTCGAAGAGGTCACGCCGCGCTGGGCGGTGCTCCTCGAATCCGACGCAGCGCGCGAGGTGTACCCGCACCGATGGATCGAGCCGCGCGCCGACTCGTTCGGCATCGCGATCCTCTCGCGCGTGCCGCTCGACGAGGTCTCCGTCCACGAGCTCGGCCCGGTGCCGATGCTCGAGGCGGTGCTGACGGTAGGGCGACGTCGCGTGCGGGTGTTCGCGGTGCACACGCTCCCGCCGATCGACGGCGAGTACGCGGAGGTGTGGAGAGCACAGTTCGTTCAGCTCGAGCGCGTGATGCACGCGACGCGCGAGCCGGTGATCGCGCTCGGCGACTTCAACGCGACCAACCACTCGCGCGGGCTGCGCGGTCTCTCGCGCGCGGGGCTGAGCGACGTGCACGAACGGCTCGGTCGCGGCCTCCGCACCACGTGGCCGAACGGAGTGTTCATCGCACCTCCCCTCCACCTCGACCACATCCTCGTGAGCGAGGACATCCGCGCGATGGATGTGCGTGAAGGTGTGGGGCACGGCTCCGATCACCGACCTGTGATCGCAGAGCTGCGCGTCGAGGGCTGACCGCGGCCTCCCGTCCTCACGATGCCCCGGGTCGGCGCCGGAGTACCCAGTAGGTGGGGACGGTCGTCTCCCGATCCGCCGCGATCGGCCCGAAATATGCGGGACCCGGACGTCGGAACGAGCCTTGCCATGATCCCTGCGCGATGACCCGCACGACGCGCCACGCGCTCCTCGCCGCTCTGGCCCTGGGCTCGATCTCGTGCGCGGCGAGCGGCAAACCGCTGCCGGCCATCGACGAGGGGGACGACCCCTACAAGGACGAGGAGCTCGCCGCGCTCTCGGTCGGCGGTCGCTACATCCCGAGCGACGAGGCCAAGCGCGCGGGCGAAGCGCAGAGCGGCGGCTACGAGGCGGCGCCGCCGTGGGACGCGTCGCGCTGCGCGGGCGGGCTGCTCCCCGGCACCCGCATGCTCGGCGATCAGCTCGTCGCGCGCTTCCCCGCCGCGACCCACTACGACGGCTACGCGTGCCGGCAGAACACCGCCGACCGCACCCGGATGTCGGTGCACGGCACCGGGCGCGCGCTCGATCTCTTCGTGCCGACGACCGGGAGCTCGGCCGACAACACGGCTGGCGATCCGATCGCGAACTTCATCATCGAGCACGCGACCGAGATCGGGATCGACTTCTTCATCTGGGATCAGACGAAGTGGAACATCTCGTACACCGGCGCGAAGGACCGCGCGTACGGTGGACCGAACCCGCACGTCGATCACCTGCACATCGAGCTGACGTCGGACGGCGCGAACATGCGCACTCCGTGGTTCTCCGCGATGGGTCCGGCCGACTCGGGCTCGATGCCGCCACCGCCCGCCCCGGTGGATCCCTCGTGCAACGACACGTGCCCGTACGCGAACGACGGCGAGTGTGACGACGGGAGCGGCGGCGGTGCGATCTACTGCGACCCGGGCACCGACTGCGCGGACTGCGGCGGCGCGCCGGCCACCGGAGGCCCGACCGATCCTCCGCCGTCGACCGGTACCTATCCGCACGCAGGATTGACGCTCGAGGGCATGTCGATCCCGTACCGCGGCCTCTCGAACCCGACGCTCGCGGGCGCCGGCATGGGGAGCAGCGAGCCGTACGGCGAGCGGGTGACCTATGCGGGCGGCGAGTACGTGAGCGGGCGCATCAGTCACTTCGGCGGGCCGTCCGACACGGGCGTCTCCTCGACGGAGACCGGCGCGGTGACGGGCGAGCGGCTCCGCTCCCTGAACAGCCCCGAGAACCCCGACGCCTCGACGCTCGCGAGCCGCCCGTCGGACTACTACTTCGTCGCGATGCGGTGGAAGTACTCGCCGAACGGCGTGTCCTGGCTGCGCGACGCGCGGGTGTTGATGGTGAGCCCGAGCACCGGGCGCGGCGTCGTGATGCGTCCGGTCGACTGGGGCCCGAACATCAGCACGTCGCGCATCATCGACGTCTCGCCGCAGGCGATCCGCGATCTCGGGGTGACCACCGACGCGACCGTGTACGTCGCGTGGGCGCCGCGCGGCACGCCGCTCGGTCCGGTGGGCGCGACCGGCACGCCGACCCCGACCCCCACCCCGACGCCGACCCCGACTCCCACGCCGACGCCGACGAGCCTGTGCTCCGACACGTGCGCGTACGCGGGCGACGGAGACTGCGACGACGGCGGCCCCGACTCGGACTACTCGGTGTGCGCGTTCGGATCCGACTGCGCCGACTGCGGCCCGCGCACGGGCACCGGAGGAACGGGCGGCACCGGCGGCACCGGAGGAACGGGCGGCACGCGGACCGTCGGACAGTCGTGCAGCGCCGCGACGGAGTGCAGCGGATCGCTCAGCTGCCGCACCGGCTACTCGAACATGTCGCTCCATTGCTGCGTGGAGGCGGCGCAGACATGCACGGCGAGCTCGCAGTGCTGCGGCATGATGGACTGCGTCAGCGGAACGTGCGCATGTCGAGCGGCCGGACGCACGTGTATGGCGAACCAGGACTGCTGTAGCGGTTCGTGCTCGGGCGGTCACTGCGGGTAGGCGCGCGCCTCACCGTTCGTCGAGGACGCGGCGCACGCGATCGCGTAGGACGGCGGGCGAGTACGGCTTCTGCAGCAGGTTCTCGCTCGAGATCCCGCGGTTGCCCATCGACTCGCCCAGGTAGCCGCTCGTGTAGAGCACCCGGATCGCGGGCATCCGTTGCTGCATCGTCGCCGCGAGGGTGGGGCCGTCCGCGCCGGGGAGGATGACGTCGGTCACGAGGAGATCCACCGGCTCGGCCAACCTGTCGACCTCGCGTGTGGCCTCGTCGGCGTTCGCTCCCGCGATCACGCGATACCCCGCGGCCGTGAGCAGGCGAACGAGCATGCGGCGCACCGTCGCCTCGTCCTCCACCACCAGGATCGTCTCGCCTCCTCGCGCCCTGCGCTGGCGCGGCGTCGAGGGCTCGCTCGTCGACACGCCGGTCACCGTGTCCGACTCGGGCAACAGGAACGTGAACGACGTCCCGCTCCCGGGCTCGGAGACGAGCTCGACGTGTCCGCCGGCCTGGCGCACGACGCCGTACACCACCGCCAGCCCGAGCCCCGTCCCCTTCCCGCTCGGCTTCGTCGTGAAGAACGGCTCGAACACCTTCGCGCGGACCTCGGGCGTCATGCCCGTCCCCGAGTCGGTCACCCTCAGCCGCGCATAGCGTCCGGGCGCGAGGTCGCGCTGGTCGCGCTCGGCGCCCACCGTCATGACGTCGGTCTCGAGGGTGAGGGTCCCGCCGCGAGGCATCGCGTCACGCGCGTTGACGGCGAGGTTGAAGAGGACTTGCGTCCACTGCCCGGGATCGATGGAGACGGGCACGCTCGACGAGTCGATGCGCGTTCGCACCTCGACGTCTTCCCCGATCAATCGTCGGAGGAGCTTCTCGGCGTCGATCACCACCGCGCCGAGGTCCATGACGCGCGGCTCGATGACCTCCTGCCGACTGAACGCCAAGAGCTGCCGCGTGAGCGCGGCGCCGCGCTTGCCCGCGTCCAGCATGTCGGCGACGAGCTCGCCCGCGTCCTCGGAGAGATCCCCGCTGTCCGAGAGGAGCTCCGCCGAGCTGACGATCACCGTGAGGAGGTTGTTGAAGTCGTGGGCGACGCCCCCCGCGAGGCGCCCGACCGACTCGAGCTTCTGCGTCTGCCGCAGCTGCTGCTCGAGCTGGCGCCGCTCCGTGATGTCCTCGGCCACGCCAGCGATCCGCACGATGCACCCCTCCGCGTCGCGCACCGGGAACGCGCGATCGTGCACCCATCGGATCGAGCCGTCGGGGCGGACAACCCGGTACTCCACGTCGTAGGTCCCATCGGCCTGTCGCAGCGCCGCGTCGAGCACGCCGGGACGATCGACCTCGTGGATCGCCTCGAGCCAGGCGCGCGGCCGCGCGTACACCTCGCTCACCGGTCGTCCGTAGACGGCCTCGAACGCCGGGCTCACATAATGGACCGCGTTCTTGTCGACGTCGGTGAGCCAGAAGACCTCGCGCACGGCCTCCGCGAGCTGACGGAACCGTTCCTCGCCCGCGCGCAGCTCCTGCTCGGCCTTGAGGCGCGGCCTCAGGTCACGATGGATGACGGTGTAGATCCGCCGGCCGTCGACCTCCGCGGACGAGATCGTCGCCTCGAGCGGGAGCTCGGAACCGTCGGCGTGGCGACCGAAGACCATCCCTGCGCCCATCGACCGCCGGCTCTCCCCGGTCCTCCCATACGCTCGGATCCGATCCTCGTGCCCGCGGCGGAAGCGCTCGGGGAGAAGCACCTCGAGGTCGCGGCCGAGCAACTCTGCTTGCGCATATCCGAACAGCGCCTCGGTCGCGGGATTCGCCAAGACGATGCGCAGGTCCTCGTCGACGCAGAGGATCGCGTCCATCGCCGAGCCCACGATCGCCGCCAGACGCGCGGCCGTCTCGGCCGCCGCCTTCGCGGACGCTCGCTCCGCCGTCACGTCCCGCATGACGACCTGGATCGCCGGGCGGCCCCCGAGCTCGACGCCCAGCGCCGTGACCTCGACGTCGCGCGGCTCTCCGCTCAGCCGTCGCGTCCGTGTGTAGGCGCGGGACGGACCGGATCCCGTCTCCGCCTCCGCCATCCGCGCTCGCGCCACCTCGTGGTACGCCGGATCGATCACGTCCAACACCGAGAGCCCGACCAGCTCGTCCGGTGCGACCGCGCCGAACAGCGCGAGGCAAGCGGGGTTGACATACGTGATCCGCCGATCCTGATGGATGAAGATCGCATCGGGCGATGCCTCGACGAGCCTCCGGTAACGGTCCTCACTCTGGCGCACCGCCGCCTCGGCCTCCTTGCGGAGCGTGATGTCCTCGGACGCCATCACGATGCCGCGGACGGCGCCCGCTTCGTCCCGCCATGGATACACCGACCACTTGAGCCACATGCGGCGACCATCGGCGCGGACGAAGAGGTCTTCGTCGGCATGGAGGCTCTCGCCCTTGAGCGCGCGGCGATGCACCTCTCTCCACGCCTCGGGGATATCCGGGACGACCTCGTAGTGCGCGAGCCCTTCGAGCGAAGCGCGACCGCCGCCGAATTGCTCGAGCCACATGCGGCTCGTCGCGAGGTATCGGATGTCACGATCGAAGATCGCGAGTGCCGATGGCGCGTCACCGATGATGCCGCGCATCTTCGCCAACACCGTCTTCATCGCGTCGGTCCTCTACCCGACCGCTACCTTGCTCTCGCGCCCCTGGAACGGCCAGCGCAAACCTGACTGACTGTCCCCGACAGGGGACGTCGGGCGGGATGTCGCAGCGACGCACCACCGGCGTCGTTCGGCTTCACCTTCCACGTCGACGCACGCACCTCTGGCTCGTGCGCCGCGACTCGAAGACGTCGCGGCACGGCTGGGCGGAGGCCGCGCGGAGCGGCGCCGCGAGCTCGCAGCGCTGCGGCACGATCGACGTCGTCAGCGGGACGTGCGCATGTCGAGCGGTCGCTCGCGCGTGCGTGGCGAACCAGGAGCGCTGCACCGGTTCGTGCTCCGGGGCGGTCACCTGCGGTAGCGTGGAGCGCCACCTGACGTGCGGTATGCTCTCTGGCGATGCCGCTCCTCCAACGTATCGTGCTCGGTGTAGTCGCCGTGCTCATCCTCGCCGGCTACGTCGCGTATCGCTGGATGCGCATCGAGGCGTACCAGAAGCAGCGCGCCGCCGAACGCGATCACAACCACCAGTACTTCCAGGCCCTGAAGGCCGACCCGCGGTGGCTCGCGCTCGAAGCGGCGATCCGCCAGCGGTATCCGTTCGGCGACCCGACGATCCAAGGCGCCTACCTCGTGAGCTACGGTGCGCTCGTGGATGCGGACGGCTTCTGCGTGCGCCTCGACAACCCCAGCGCGCAGCGCGTGGTCGCGCTCATCGCGCGGACCGAGCCGGCAGACCAGCGATACGTATGGATGGATCTGCGCACCCAAGAGGTGAGCGACCACGAGGCGCAGTACGGCTGGACGTTCATCCTGCCGCCGCGGTGAGCGGTCTGAGGCTGGACGGAATCGGAATCGGAATCGGACACGGAATCGGAATCGGAATCGGAATCGGAATCGGAATCGGAATCGGAATCTGATGGATCCCCTCAAATCTAAGCGTTAGGCGCTGGAGATTCTCTGCTGCATGTTGTGGACGTCGAGCTCGTCGAACG
>JBFWYI010000018.1:0-121207 GCA_050186575.1 Sandaracinaceae bacterium
GTGCGAGGTGGGTCGTGATCGGGTTCGTGGGCGTCGATCAACCCGTCGCGATCTCCGTCGCGAGGGTCTAGCCGACTTCTTCCGGAGGGTCTGTTCTAGACCCTCCCCCGCGCGAGTGAATCGCGCGGGGCCCCCCACCCAATCGAGTACATGCGCTCCGGGTTCGAAACTCCGATCGCACTTCGGAGCGCATGTACTAGGGCGGGACCGCGCCCGCGCGCGTGGTTCGGCGTCGCCTCATGGCCGCGTTCGGGGATCCCTCATCCGGAGGTCGACGTGAGCATCCGGATCGGAGACCATGCCGCACGCGAAACGAAGGGAGCTCGGGGCATGGTCAAGAGGGTGGGGGTCGTAGGAGCGGGCGCGTCGGGGTGCGCCACCGCATGGTCGCTCGCGCAGGACGACGTCCGCGCGCACGTGGAGGTCACGATCTTCCACGACGAGTCGGAGGTCGGCGGGCACAGTAAGACGATCAACGTCTGGTTCGACGGCGGCGGGGTAGGGCACGTCGACGACGCGGTGACGCCAGCCCCGGCGGGCACGACCGTGTACCCGGTCGACATCGGCGTGCAGTTCGTCTGCCCGACCGTGTACCCGAACCTCTACAAGATGCTGAAGGACCGCCCGGAGATGTCGGCGGTGAAGCTCACCCCGCAAGCCGAGCTCAAGCTGTCCGGCGCGTTCTCGCCCACGATGAACTGGGGAAACTTTCCTGCGTACCAGTCCGGGCCGCGCTTCGACGCCTGCTACGACGCGCTGACGAAGAAGCTCGCCGAGGACTTCCAGGACGACATCCACTACGGGCCGTTCACCCCGCTCGACGGCATCTCGTTCTCGACCGCGGTCGAGCGCTACCTCGAGGTGAAGCACGTCGGCTGGGACACGAACTTCTTCCGCTTCCTCCTCATCCCGTACTTGTCGATCATCAACGGCTACGGGACGAGCGATCTCTTGCAGACGACGTTCGAGGATCTGTTCCCGCTCTTCACGAAGATCCCGGTGCTCCAGGACAAGGGCCCCTACGGGAACTTCCTCGAGCCGGGCCGCGGATGGGATCGCTTCACCGACGGCGCGACGTCGTGGTGCGCGGCGATGGCCGCCTACGCGTCGACCTACAACGCGACGTTCCAGACGAGCACGTGGGTGCTCCGCGTCTCGCCGCGCGCCGATGGAAAGGTCGTGGTCGTCACCGCGCCGACCGCCGACGTGAGGGCGCACGAGGTCGATCCGACGCACGTCGTCCCGGAGACCGAGCACGTGTTCGACGAGGTGGTGCTCACCACCGACATGACGACGAACCGCATGTTGCTGGACAACGCGGCGAACGGTCTCTACCCGGTCCAGAAGGACTATATTACGCAAGACAAGTTCGCGCTCATCCCGGGGGTCTGTTACATCCACCAGGACGACGAGTGCCTCTCACCGGACCTGCGCGACAAGCTCGAGGATGGCCAGTTCGTGGGCTCGTACGCGTGGGATCCCGCGAACGCCGCGACGTTCCCCTACGGGATGCCGTACGACCTCGGCGCGTCGTTCCAGACGTACCTGATGAAGAACATCCTCGGCACGCCGTTCGACTGTCACGTCTCGATGTACGCGCGCGACGACACCGCGCGGCGGCCCGATCCGGCGAAGGTGATCTACAAGAAGGAGTGGCGCCACGGGCGCTGGGTCGCGAGCTTCTTCGATCAGGCCAAGCGCGAGCTGCACCGCATCCAGGGCGTCGGCCATATCTGGTTCGCCGGGAACAACACGACGATCGACTCCGAGGAAGGCGCGCTGATCAGCGGGATGGTCATCGCGAACAAGATCGACCGGCGCTTCGTGTATCCGTTCGATCTCACGAGCGAGGCGTTTTTCTTCTTCGAGTACTTTCAGAACACCATGTTTCCGAAGCGCTCGTTCCCGTGGGTCCTCGGTCAGGCGGTCGCCGACGCCGAGGAGCACATCAACGATCTCCTGAACCCCTGAGCGCCTCCCGGAGGTCAGCCGTTGGAACCTCGCCCCCGCGTCATCGCCTCGACCCCCGCGTGGTCCATCGCGGCCTATCGGAACGTGCTGGTGAACGTGTGGCGGACGGAGGTGCAGCTCGAGGGCATCCGGGCGATCGAGGAGGCCATCACGGAGCTGTTCGGCACGGGTCGCGTGGCCCACTACGGGTCGGTCACCGTGATCGAGTCCACGCTCTCGATGCGGATCACCGAGGAAGCCCGCAACGAGTCGACCTTGCTCCAGGCGCGCTGGAAAGACAAGATGAAGTGCTCGGCCTATGTCGTGGAGGACAGCACCTTCATGCTGGCCGGCGTTCGCACGCTCACCGCAGGGATGAGCCTGATGACGCGCTCGCCGTTCCCCATCCGTACGTTCGCCGACTCGCCCGCCGCCGCGGACTGGGTCGCCCAACAGATGGACGTCGACTCGTGGTCGGTGCTCAACACGATGAACCAGGCGCGGAGCGGCTCGATCCTCTGAGCGCTCATCGAAATCGGCACGCTCCGCCGGTGCCCGGCGGGATCGTGAGCTCCGTCTCTCCATGGAGCTCCACGGTGTCGCCTTCGCACACGAGCGCACGGCCCAGCGCGTCGCGCTCGCGCGCCACGTAGACCCACGAGACCTCGAGCTCCGGCTCGCACGCGCCCTCGAACGTCAACTCGGCGTGCGGAGCCCGGCCGTCCAACACGATCTGTCGCTCGGTCGGCGCCGCCTCGCGATGGAAGCGCTGCCGCGCCGTCACCACCACCGCGCCGGTGCGCTCCCAGTCGACGTCGCTCACCGACACCGCGTAGGTCACCGCCGCGTCGCCGCAGTCGCACCGCGCGCCGTCCGGTGAGCACGTGGTGTCGCCCCCGCACGTGCCGCAGCTCCCGCCGCATCCGTCGTCGCCGCACGCGCGCTCGCGGCACCGGGGCACGCAACGTACGTCGCGATCCTGCGCGTCGAGCGTCACCCCCGCGTCGGCCAGCTCGAGGGCCCCGGCGTCGCCCATCTCGAGCGCCCCGGCGTCCGAGGTCATCGGGTCCGTCATCGGTCCGCAGGCCATGAGAAAACACGCCAAGAGGAACTGCGCGCACCTCCACCACCGCGCGCACCCCTCCGTCCGCGCGCTCCTCGCGCGCGCTCGCTCGCTCGTCATCTCTCCTCCTCCGGGCGGTCCCCATCGCCCTCGCCGCGTGCCTACGGGCCCTCGCGCGCGGTTATTTCGTGTGGAGCGCGAGTCGCCGGCAACGCGAAGCGAGCCGAGCGACGGGGTGGAAATCGCCTCGAAGTCGCGCCCGGGGTTGGCATGCTCCGCCGCATGGAGCGCGCGCCCGACAACCCGTTCGTGGGCCGCGAGGACGCGTCGCAGCAGCTACGCGACACGTTGGACCGCGCGCGCCTCGTCACCGTCGGCGGCGCGCCGGGGATCGGCAAGAGTCGCTTCGTCGCGGAGGCCACGCCCGCGCTCGAGCGGCGCGGTGAGCGCATCTACGTCGACCTCACGGGGATGCGCGGTGCGGCCGCGGTGGTCCGCGCGGTCGCGACCCGCCTCGCGATGATCGCGGACGAGCCCGACGCGCTCGATGCGTTGAGCGCGCGCGTCGGCTACGCGCTCGCCGCGCGATCCGCCTCCCTCCTCGTGCTCGACAACGCCGAGGCGTGCGCGCCCGAGCTCGCCACGCTGTGGACGGAGTGGAGCGTGACGGCGCCCGCGCTCCGCGCGATCGTGACGTCGCGCGTACAGCTCCGCGTCCCCGGCGAGCGCTGGCTCGCGCTCGGTCCGCTCGACGAGCCCGACGCGCGCGCGCTCCTCCTCGCCCGCGCGACCGAGGCGGCGCCCGATCGAGCGTGGGGTGACGAGGACGCCGGCCCGCTCCTCGCGCGCCTCGATGGCGTGCCGCTCGCGATCGAGCTCGCCGCCGCGCGATTGCGCGCGCTGTCGATGTCCGAGCTGGCGGAGCGGCTCGCGGAGCGAGGCGAGGTGCTCGCGCGTGGCTATCGCGGGGGGCTCGGTCGTCACGACAGCCTGGCCGCCGCGATGGACGCGTCGTACGAGCTGCTCGACCCGCGCGCGCGCGAGGCGTGGGCGACGCTCGCGCTGAGCCGCGCCTCGTTCACGCTCGCCGACGCGGACGAGCGTCTCGGGACCGACGCGTTGGAAGCGGTCGAGGACCTGCTCGAGGCCTCGCTCCTCCGCCGACGTGGAGCATCGTTCGACATGTTGTCGCCCGTTCGCGCGTACGGCGCCGCGCGCTTCGACGAGCTGCCCGATCGCGACGCGCGGCTCGACCGCTTCGTCGGCTGGGTGCTCTCGCACGAATCGCCGGATCTCGACGACCTCGATCGCGTGGCGGAGCTCGGGCTCGAGCGCGGCCGGCTCGACGACGCCATCCGGGCGCGCGTCGCGTGGGCCGAGCGCGCCTCGGGGAGCGTGCCGGTCGCCGACATCGGCGAGGCGCTCCGCGCGATCGACGCGCGCGCGCGAGACGAGCCGTCTCGCGCGAGCGCCTCGACCGAGGTGGGCCTGCTCGACGCGATCGCGCAGTACGCGCGCCTCGCCGGAGACGCGGCGGGTGCGCGCGTCGCGGCGGAGCGGGCGAACACCCGCGCCGAGGCGGACGGGGACGGTGACGCGCGGGCGGCCGCGTCGAGGGTGAGCGCGCAAGTCGCGTTCTACGACGGCGACAGCGCGCGCGCGAGCGTCCTCGCGGCGAGGGCCGCCGAAATCGCGACGAGCACCGTCCAGCGGCTCCGCGCGCTCGCGAGCCTCGCCGCAGCCCACCACGTGGCCGGCGAGCTCGAGGCCGCGCGCGCCGCGTACCAGGAGGCGGTGGACGGAGCGAGGGAGGTGGGCGCAGCCCGCATCGAGGCGAGCGCGCTCTCGAACCTCGGGTTCTGGTCGATCGAGGTGGGCGCGTTCGACGCGGCCGAAGCGCAGCTCACGCGCGCCCTCGCGCTCTACGAGGCGCTCGGCGATCGGCGGGCCTGCGCGACGGCGCGCGGGTTCCTCGGCAACCTCCGGCGCGAGGAGCGGCGGACGCGCGAGGCGCGCGAGCTCTACGACGATGCGTACGCCGAGCTGGTGCGGCTCGGCGATCGAGGTCGCGCCGCGGTGGTGCGGATGGACCTCGGCATCCTCGCCCTCGACGCGGGCGATCCGGACGTCGCGCAAGCGCACTTGCGCGGGGCGCTCTCGGAGGTCGGCGAAGCGGAGCTCCCGCGCCTCCACGCGCTGACCAACGCGTACCTCGTCGCGGCGAGCGCGATCCGCGGGGAGCGCGCCTTCGCGGAGGAGCGGCTCGCCGCTGCGCGCGCGTGGGCGCCGCGCCTCGCGGGGGTCGAAGAGGTGATCGAGACGTGCGCGCTCCACCTCCAGCTCGAGCGTGATCTCGACCGTGAGGGGGCACGCGGGCTGCTCGCGGGGCTCGGTCCGCCCGCCGCCGGACATGCGGCGATCGCCCGACGGATCCTGGTCGCGCGGGCCCAGGCGCTCGCGCCGCCGGACGACGTCTGGGTCCTCGACGTGGACGGACGCCGGGTCTCGCGCGGCGATCGGGTGATCGAGCTCGGTGGACACGACGCGGTGTTCCGCATCGCGGTCGTCCTCGCGCGCGCGCACGCCAGCGAGCCGGGCGCCGCGGTCTCGCACGGCGCGCTCCTCGAGGCGGGCTGGCCGGGCGAGCGGATCGACGCGCGCGCGGCGAAGAACCGACTGCGCGTCGCCATCGCGTTCCTCCGGCGCGCGGGGATCGACGAGATCGAGACCGCGCGTGGGGGGTACCGGATGACGCGCGGCTCGATCCTCCTGCGCGGCGCGTGACCCCGGATTAATGGGCGCGACCCGGGATTAATGTTGGTCGCGCGGGGAGCCTGGATCAGACCGCAGGACCATGCGCTTCACCCCTGCCTGCTTTGCGTTCGCTCATGCGCTCGTCCTCCTCGCGAGCCTCCCCGGACTCGCTCACGCGGACGACGTGCCGTTCATCGTGATCGAGGGTCCCGCCGGCCTCGACGCGCGCATCACCACCGGGCAGCAGCTCGCCACCGCGGTCGACGCCGTCATCACCGCCTATCGCGACAGCGGGTCGGAGATGCCCGACGTGCTCAGCGTGTGGACCACGTTCCCGATGAGCGGCAGCTCCATCCCGACGTTCTTCTATCCGATCGCGAACGACATCACGGGGACCGGGCTCGACTCCCTCTACGATCGCTCCGGCGTCCCCGGCGGCGTCTTCGGCTCGTCCGATCCACCGCTCCGCGCGATCCTGCTCCACAACGACATCACCACGATGGACGCGCGCGCGGCGCAGCACGAGGCGCCGACCATGGGGTACGCGCGCTACCTCTTCCTCCTCGAGCTCTCGCACGTATGGGGACCGCAGATCGCGATCCCAGGCGCAGCTCCGCAAGCGATGTTGGCGTTCGACTTCCACTGGTCGTTCTACACCGACCTCGGCGGCTCGCCGGCCGGCGGCAACCTGTGGATCGACAACGGCGACGGCACGTTCACGACCGGCGCACAGGATCCTCAGTCGGTCCGGTACTCGATGCTCGACCTCTACCTCATGGGCCTCGCCACGGCCGAGGAGGTCCCGCCGTTCGGCCTCCTCGAGGACGCGGTCGTCCCGAGCGACGCGCGCGACCCGCTGTCCGGGCGCGTGGTCGGGTCCATGACCTTTCCTTGGTTTAGCGACGAGCCGCTCACCGTCGAGGCGACGCGGCGCGAGCTCACCATCGACGACGTGATCGCGACCAACGGTGCGCGCAGCCCCGCCGCCGGCGCGTCGCCCACCATGTTCACCCTCGGCATCGCGCTCGTCGTCCCCGCCGGCGCGAGCGAGGCGGAGCGGGCCGCCTGGATCGAACGGATGACCCCCATCGCGGCGAGCCTCGCCCCCGCCTTCGAAGACGCGACCCACGGCCGCGGACACCTCGAGGTCGTGACGAGCACCACCCTCGATCCGCCCGCCCCCGACGCGGGGACGCCCACGTCGGATGCCGGCGTCCCGAGCGACGCCGGATCGCCCGCACCCACCGCGGGCTGCGCCTGCACGGCGGTCCGCTCCCGCCGCGCTCCGGGCGAGCTCGCGCTCGTCGGCGTTCTCGGGCTCGCGCTCGCGCTCCGTCGCTCGAAGCGCTGATGGCTCCCTACGGGGAGACGGACGCGCCGCAGGCCGGCGCGGCGTAGAGACCGCTCTCCGTCGAGAACGCCACCCACGCCGTTCCGTCGCCCGGACGGAAGGCGACGTGCGGGCGCACATCCGCCACCGAGGGCGTGAGCTCGGGCGCGATCCGGTCGATCGAACGCAGCGCGCGATCGCCGAGCGAGGCCACCCGCCGCACGCGGATCTCGCGCTCGCCGGCTACCCGCGCGATCGCGCTCACCACGACTCCGCCCGCGTTCTGCTCGGTCACCGGCGTTCCGTCGACCTCGTCGCCGATCGCGAGCACCGCGCCCGTCGCGCGCACGCCGGCCATGTCGCCTCGTCGAACAGCGCGCTCGTCGTGCCCGCGCGGAACGACGCCGACGCCACGTCGAGCTCGACCCACGCGCCGTGCACGCTCGAGTCGTCGCACGCCGACTGCCAGGCGAGGAACATCCGCGCGCTCGTCGCGTCGGTCCGGAACGCCGCGATCGCGGGGCGGTGCACGGCGGTGCCGACGTCGACCACGCTGACCTCGGGCGCGTCGCTGAGCATCCTCGCCGTTCTCGCGCGAGCGACGGATCCTGGCACACCCCGAACCGCGCCCGCGGTGTGCCTCGTGTTTCGGGTCAGCGCTCGTACGCGCCCCGGGACCAAGTAGTCCGGCGCGCGCCGCCGAGGTCCTGCGCGTACTCCTCCTCGAGCGCCATGCCAGGCGACGTGTTCGTCGTCAGCCGATAGTCGTGCGCGGCGTCGTCGACGAAGATCGCGGCCGTCACGCCGGTCTGTGCGTTGCTCTCGCCTCGCGCGTTTCCGTCGCCGAACGCGTTGTAGTCGTGCGTGCCCTCGAGGCGCACCATCCCCCGTCGACCCAGAGGTTGTTGTACGCGAGGTTGTCGGTCCCGCTGCCGAACACGAAGCCCGCGTTGTAGCCGCGGTTGTGCACGAACGTGTTGTGATGGATGCGGTTGTGGCTCGACGAGTACCCGTCGAAGCCCACCGCCCCGTCGCCGACCCGGAAGTCGTACGACACGTTGCCGTAGAAGCGCAGCCCGTCCGCCTGCGTGATCGCGACCAGCGCCGTCCCGCCGCCGCCCGTGATGAACGCGTTGCGGAACTGGTTGTACCGGATGACCGCGTTCTCTCCGCTGTAATAGAGGTTGACGATCTCGCCGTGGTTCGCGTCATTGCTCTGTGCACCATCGGACGCCGAATACTCCACGACGGCTCCGTCCGTCGTGCGCAGGAACCACACGTTGTTGCTCCCGCGGACGAACATTCGATGGAAGACGAGCCCGGTCGCGGTGGAGCCGCCGTCGAAGCCATCCGTGTCGATCGCGTAGCGGCGGATCGTGGTCGCGGGGAGATCCCCGACGATGGCGTCGACGAACACGTATCGAATGGACACGTCGTCGATCGAGATCCCGTAGCGCGCGATCACGATGTTCTGATCGCGCCCTGCGTGCGCGACGCGGAAGCCGTACGCCGTGCCGTCGAACCAGTCGGCCTCGTCGCGGACCTGACCATCGAGCACGTAGTGCCCGCTCTCGAATACGAGCGTCGAGTCGAACGTCGCCTGGCCCATCCCGTACGTCGAGTCCCAGCCCTCGGCCGTCCCGTGATCGCCCTCGAGCGCCCGCTTGATCGTGATCCGCCGCGTCCCGTCGAGCGCATCGTCGAACGTGTACGCGGGGTAGGTTCCCGCCGCGACAAAATACGTTGCACCCCGGACGAGCGTCGGCGGCAGCGCCGGGAATGCGCTGGCCCAGCTCGAGCCGTCCCCCGAAGCTCCCTCGCGCACGTAGTAGCAAGCCATCGCCGCGCAGTCGGTCCCCGGCGGCCCTCCGTCGGCGCCCGCGGATCCGCCATCCATCGACGCGCCCCCGTCGAGCCCGCCCGCGTCGTCGACCTCCCCACCGTCGCGTCCCGCCGCGTCGCGCGTCGCCGCGTCGCGCGGCGCACCCGCGTCCACGGGAGGCCCCTCCATCCCATCGCACCCCCCCATCGCGACCAGCGCCAACGCGCATCGGGCGATCCGGAGCCGAAGGAACGATCGTACGGCTGGTGCGTGCATGGACCCTCCTCGAACCAGCATGCGCCCATCGCGTCCGGGGTGATCTGAAACGATCTAAAACCTGCGCGTCGCGCGCGGCGACCCGTCGGCGGGGCGCGCTCGGGCCGGGTCCGCGGCACTCCGTCTCCTCGCCCTCCACGTCGCGGCGCTCGCGCGCGGGACGGCAGTGTCCACACCCCGTGTCGTCTTCGATCGAGCTGGCGACAAGACGGACGTCGACCTCGAGCATGGGTAGGCACCGCGACCATCACTCCGCCCCGCCTGTCCATCACTCGAGAGGGGGAGTCGTGCTCCCTCTCACTCTCACAGCGTCGCCGGCCTCGCGCGCGCTTTACACGTCGCTCGACGCTCAACTAGCCTTCCGCAGAAGGGGGGAGAGATGCCGAATCCGTTCGCGTTGGGTCCGACGAACTCCGTCGATCTCATCGACGGCCGCTTCCGCGGTGCGGACGATGCCGCGAGGGCCGCCGCGCGCCAAGCGCTGCACGACGCCATCGCCGCGATCCAAGCGCGGCCGGCCTCCGAGCCGCTCGTCGTCCACTTCCACGGCGGGCTCGTCTCGAAAAAGAGCGCGACGAAGATGGCCGAAGGGCTCGGACCCATCTACCAGTCGGGCGGCGCCTTCCCGTTCTTCTTCGTGTGGAACTCGCACGTTCACACCACGCTGTTTCATAGCCTGGACGAGATCGGCGCGGAGCCCGCGTTCAAGCGCATCCTCAAGAAGGTCGCCCAGTGGGTGGCCTCGAAGCTCGGGAGCGACCTCCTTCCCGACGACGCGAAGGGCGTGACGCTCGACGCCATCGCGGAGACGGACCTGCCGACCGCTGAGGAGGATCTCGCCGAGCTCCTCGATCAGCAGGGCCGGGCGCTCGATGGAGGGTCTGTCACCAACCTTACCGGTCTCCAGCAACGTCAGATCCAGAAGGACCTCGACGCCGACCCCGAGCTCCGCGCGCTCTCTTCCGCGATCGCATCGGGCATCCCCCAGGGCGCCGAGATGGTCGAAGCTCCCTCGCGCGGGTTTGGCGGCCGTCTCTCGACGACCACCCGCATGTCACCGCGCGTCCTCGGCGAGCTCGCCGGCGCGCGCGCCGATGGCGAGAAGAGCCTCGGCGTCCTCCTCTTCCTCGCGAAGCACGCACTCGCGATCACCGTCCGCGTCGTCAAGCGCTTCGTCGACAAGCGGGATCACGGTGTGTACACGACCATCGTCGAGGAGATCGTGCGCGAGCTCTATCTCGACAACGCGGGCCAGCTCCTCTGGTCGATGATGAAGCGCGACACCCTCGACGCGTTCGCGGACGGCGGCGGCGGCGACGCGTTCGTCGACACCATCGCCGCGAAGTGGGCGTCGGGCCGCCGGCTCGTCCTCGTCGGGCACAGCACCGGCGCGATCTACATCACGCACCTCCTCGCCGCGCTCCGGGCCAATGCCCCCGCGTTCGCGCCGCCTCCCGAGGTCGTGTTCCTGGCGCCCGCGATCAGCTTCGATCTCCTCGCGGCCCACGCCCCCGACTACGAGGCGCTCGGCGCCAGGGTCCGGACGTTCGCGCTCAAGGACGAGATCGAGCGGAGCTATTGGGAGGTCCCCTTGCTCTACAAGGGCTCGCTCCTCTACATGGTCTCGGGCATCGCCGAAGAGGAGGTCGACGCGCCGCTCGTCGGCATGGAGCGGCACTGGTCCGAGCGCTACGCGAGCGCGAGCCAGACGGCCGTGGCGGAGCTGATCGCGCCCGAGCAACGTATCTGGTCGAAGACGGGGACCGCCTCCGCCCTCGGTCTCCGCGTCGACGCGGCCAAGCACGGCGACTTCGACGATGACGCGACGTGTCGCGCGAGCCTCGTCGAGATCCTGAAGAAGGGCCTCTGAGATGGCGCGCAACGACGAGGATCACGCGATCGTCGTGGGGATCGACCGCTATTCGTTCGGCGACCTCAATCCGCTGGCCGGCGCGCGCGCCGACGCGACCGACTTCCAGGCGTGGTTGATCGAACAGGGACCGACGGGCGGCGGTTTGGATGAGAAGCACGTCACGTTGCTCGCAGGCAAGGACGACGGCTCGGCGCCGACGGCGGAGAACATCCGCAAGGCGTTTACCGATCTCCTGCGCACCAAGATCCCCGTCGGCACGAAGCGGATCGGGCGCCGTCTCTACGTGTTCATGTCCGGACACGGCGCCTCGCTCGAGTCCGCCAGCGTCACGAGCGTGGGTCTCTTGCCCGCGCCCTTCGACGAGCTCGAGAACTTCTACGTGGTCGGGCAGCTCTTCGTCGAGGCCGTGCAGAAGCGCGGCGCGTTCGACGAGATCCTGCTGTTCATGGACTGCTGCCGCGATCTCGCGCCGATGCCCCTGTCGGTGTTGTTGCCCGGGTTCGACGCGACGGTGGGCGCGGTGCCGCCGAAGGTCGCGACGCTCACTGCGTACGCGGCGCAGTGGGGATCGAAGGCGCGCGAGCGCGACTTCACCGCGAACGGCACGACGCGCAAGCGCGGCATCTTCACCGCGGCGCTCATCGAGGCGCTCCGCGGCTGGGCCATCGATGAAGACACCGGTCACGTCACGAAGGACTCGCTCGAGCGCTACCTCCTGTCGCGCATCGCGTATTACCGTCCGGACGGCTCCGAGCAGAAACCCGACGTGACCGGTCCGCGCGATCTCGTGATCGTTCCTACGCCCAGCGCGCCGCGCGAGACCGAGCTCATCCTTGTGCTTCCGTCGCCCGGGCCTGCGCAGGTGGTAGTCCAGACGGCGGTGGCCGGCAGCGAGCGTACGTTCGACGTGCCTCCCGGCGAGACCGAAGTGCGCACCAAGGTGCAGGGCCTCAAGCGGTGGCTCGTCTCGCGTGATGGGAACCCGCCCATGTCCGTGCACGTCGCGGGGGAGGAGCAGCGTGTCAACATCGTCTGACCCATCGCTCGCGACGCTGCGGATCGCGGCGCCGCCGTTCGTCGAGATCAGCATCGTCGACGACGACCTCCGCGAGGTGCCGCTGCCGGACGCCGACGGATCCGTCAGCGACATCACGATGCTCGTCCCGCCCGGCACCTACGACGTCACCTTCCGCGCCGCCGACGCGCGACACTCGGTCCTCGCCTGGGCGCACGCTGGTCACGAGACGAAGGTGGAGTTGCCCGAGCCGCTCCGCTTCTCGACGCCGGCCCCCTACGAAGGGACCTCCACCACGCGCGAGTATCAGCGGGGGCCCGCGGCTCAGCTCTCGAGCAGCGGCCACGCGTCCGGCGCCGGCACGGCCGCGCTCTTCGTGTTCGTCCGGAACCCGAGCGCGAGCCCCGGCACGAAGGACGTGCTGCACGACGTCGAGCTGAGCTTCGACGGTGTCGATCTCGCCCACGCCGGCGCGCACAGCGACGTGCACGCGCACTGGGCCGGCTTGCACGTCGCGCATGATCCCGGCAGCGCGCGGCTCGCGTTCACGATGCATGGTCGGCGGTACGAGCAGTCGCTCGAGCTCGTCGCCGACTATCAGACCCAGGTGTTCGTCCTCGCGACCGAGCACGGCATCGAGCCGGGCGGCGTGTCCATCGCGATCTGCGAGCGCGCGCGCGGGTTCGATCCGGCCAGCCCGATCCAGCGGCAGACCGCGCTCGCGATGCGCGCGCTCGAGCGCGGGCGCTGGGAACGCGGTCTCGATCGCTCGGTGCTGTTCGGCGGGATCGAGGAGAGCCCGCTCCTCGCGATCCTCGGTGCGCACCTGCTCGTGCAGGGCGAGGTGAAGGAGCACGACGTGCCGATCGCGGTCGACGTCGCGCAGCAGCTCGACGCGAAGCTCGGTGCGATCCCCGATGTCGTCGCGCTCCGCTTGGCGCTGCGGGTGAAGCTCGGAACCGACCCGCTCGCGCACATCGGGCCGATCGCGCCGCTCGAGCGTCCACCGATGCTCTATCGGAGCTGGAAGCGATGGGTCCAGGCGAGCCAGGACGACGTCGCGCTCATCCCCGAAGGCAGCGTCGGGGATCGCCTCGCGTTCGCCGCGACCTCCAGCGGACCCTGGCTGACGTGGACGGCGGGCGCGCTCGAGCCGGGCGCGCCGCAGCGCAAGATGGTTGGACGCCTCGCGCTCGATCTCGACGCGCTCGGACCGCCCGAGGTCGTCGGCTACGACGGCACGTTGGAGGAGCGCGCCGATCGACTCTATCGACAGATGCGGCTGCCCCGGGCGACGGCGCGGCGCGAGGCGGCGCCGCTGATCGCGCAGCTCGCCTCTCGCGTATCCACCCCGATCGCGCGCGACGACATCGCGGGCGAGGGAGGTTGGCGCCACGTGCCACCCGGTCGTCCCGTGCCGTCCAAGTACCTCTCCTTCCAGATCGACGTCCTCGCCACGACGGAGTCCAAGCGCAACCAGATCGCGGCCGAGCTCACCTCGTTCCTCACCAAGCGCGTCGGTCCCGCCGTCACCGTTCGTGCCGAGCGCTACGACGCGGCGGCGATGGATCTCGGATCGAAGCTCGAGGTCGGCGTCGAAGCGGAGAAGGGCGACGCGGTCGCGACGGAGCTGGCCGCGTTCGTCACGAAGACCCGCTCGTCGTTGACGATCAAGAGCGAGGCTGGCGGTGAGGTCACCCTCGACGCGAACGCGACCCTCGACGTCGACGACATCGCGCGCGCGCTCGGCAAGCCCTCGGGTGAAGAGGAGGACTGAGCGATTGACGAGCCCCGTCGACCCGTCCCAGGCCACCGCCATCCTCCTCGGCGCGAGCCGCTTCCCGCACGCGCGGAGCCTCGACAATCCTGCGTTCCGGGGCGCGGCCGACGCGCTGCGCGAGTACCTGCGCGCGCCCGACGGACTCGCGATCCCCACCGCGCGCACGCTCGATCTCTTCGACTCCCCGCTCGACGTCACCGCCCAGTGTCACGCCATCCAGACGCATCTCGCGTCGACCCGAGCGCCCGCCACCCTCGTCATCTACGTCGGCCACGGCGGCTACACGCGGGAGGCGCGCCACTACTGCATGATGCTCGCGTCTTCGCGCGAGGGCCTCGAGACGTCGACCGCGCTCAAGCTCGACGCCCTCGTCGAGGCTCTCGGCCCTGCGCTGAGCAAGCCGCTCTTCGCGCTCCTCGACTGCTGCTTCGCCGCGGAGGCGGTCAAGGCCTTCATGGGCCCGCACGACGAGCTCGCCCGCAAGCAACTTTACGAGCTACCGGCGACGGGGGCTGCGCTCCTCCTCGCGTCGTCCAAGGACGACGTCGCGTTCGCGGAGCCGACCGAGGGCTGCACGCGATTCACCACCGCGCTCATGGACGCGCTCGGCGATGCGTCCGCCGGCGACGCCGTGTCGATGCGTCAGATCGTGCAACGCGTCCGCATGATCTCCGAGCAGCGTTGGCCCACTCGGCACGCGCGCGCGGAGGTCCACTCGCCGAAGCAAGGCGGCGGCGTCGACCTCGCGGACGTCCCGTTCTTCCGGGTTCGGCGTCGCGCGAAGGCGCCGAGCCCGAGCGTGGTCCCTCGTCCACCCGCTCTCGGGCGTCAACAGCCGCTCGCCGCCCCCACCGCCGACCGTCGAGGCGCCGTGCTCGTGTTCGCGCTCGCGGTCGTCCTCGCGATCGTCAGCGTCTCGATCCGCTCGATGATGCCCAGCTCCCTCTCGTCGATCGCGGCGGGCGTAGTCGCGAGCGCGTTCAGCCTGCTCGGCTGGGGGGTGTTGCGTGCGCTCCGCGCACCGCGGTGGGCGCCGGGCGGCGTGGTCGGTGAAGCGGTCCTCGCGCTGTTCGCGGGTCTCGCGGTGTGGATCGCGTACGAGACCTTGACGCCCTGATCTCAGCCGGCGAGCGCGATCCACCCCGCGCGGATCAGGAGGGCTCCCGCGAGGGCCAGCGCACCCCACCGCACCGCGTTCCCGATCGCGGTCGCGTTCCGCACCACCCACGGGAGCTGCCCTTCCACGAACTGCATCAACGGCCCGACGTGGATGATCGCGTCGTCGTCGTGGCCGCGCTCGCGCGCGTCTTGGTACGGCCGGTAGAGGCGGAGGGCCTGACTCGTGTGCCAACCATCGACCGCGTTGAGCTCCAGCACCCGAATGAGATCATCGAGCTCGATCGCGACCGACTGGCTCAGCCCGCGCTCCTCTTCCCGGAGCGACGCGACGCGCCGCCGCAGCGCCGAGATCGGACGCGCCGGCCGGAGCCGCCGCTCGAGCGACCACTCGCGCCATAGCCCACCGCCGGCCAGCCCGATCGCGACGAGCGAGCCCGCGATCACCGAGTCGACCATCGCCGTCTCGTGCCGCGCATCGAGGGCCGTCCCCACCGCGAGCGCGACGAAACCCACCGCCGTGCACGCCATCGCGTCGAGCGCGGAGGGCGGCCGGAGCGACGGGAACGTGGGTGGCGGCGCCGCCATCGGGGGGGCGTCCCCCGAGGTCTCGGTCGTCGAAGGACTTTCGTTCGGTGCGTCGACCGCGTGGAGGGCTTCGAGCAGCGCGGCCCCGTCGCGGATGCGTCGCGTCTCGTCCTTCTCGAAACACCGCAGGAGAAGCTCGCTCAGGCGCGCGTCGATCCCCGCCGGTGGGCGGTAGGGCTCGGTGACGATGCGCATGACGACCATCGGCATCGCGTCTGCCCTGAAGGGTGGCTCACCGGTCAACATCTCGTGCAGAGTCGTGGCCGCGCCCCATACGTCCGATGCCGGACCGAGCGCCATTCCCCGCAGCTGCTCGGGAGACATGTAGAGCGGCGTGCCGATGACCCCGCCAGCGTGCGTTCGGGCCATGTCGTCGTGCCCGTCGCCGGCTCGGAGGATCCCCGCCAACCCGAAGTCCAGGAGCATCGCGCGGTCGAACGCGAGCGACTCGCCGTCCGAAGGGATCATCACGTTCGACGGCTTGATGTCGCGATGGAGGAATCCCGCCTCATGCAAGATCGAGAGCGTGATCGCGATCGCCCGCGTCGCGGCGAAGGCCTCGTCGTGATGGAGCCTGCCCCGCTCGTCCAGCACGTCGGCGAGCGTCTTGCCGTCGATCCACTCCACCACGAGGTACGGCCCGAGGGGCGACTCCTCTCGGGCTTCGAGGAGCTCGGGCACCCGCGCGCCGTGAGGCAGCCGCTGGAGCACCTGGAGCTCGCGCGCGAACCGTCCGTGCGACGCCGAGCCGAGCTGCCTCGGCAAGGTCTTGAGGAAGCCACGCCGTCCCGAGTACGCGTTGCGTACCGCGAAGTGCGGGCCGAGCGAGCCGGCTCCTACGCGGCGCTCGACGACCCAGTTGCCGACCTGCGTCGGATCGCTCACGCGCGCGCCCCCGGCCGCGGTGTCTCCATCCCCATCGCGCCGACAGGATCTCGCGACCGCGACCCGGAGGCAACGACCATGTCGGTCGTGACGTGCGACGGCTCCGCGCATTCGAACGTGCCGATCGAGCGCTCCGCCCTCACCGGAGCGCGTCAGGCGTGCAGCTCGGCAACCGGATCCACCCCTCGATGGTCGCGAGCTCCGCGTGCTCCGCCGGCACCGCGTGAACGAGCTCGAGCGCGATCGCTCGCGCGACCATCGATGCGACGAGCGCATCCAACGCATCGGCGCTGCTCACGAGAACCTCCGCGTCGGCGGAGAGCGCGTCGAGATCGATCGCGACGCGGATCGCGTCGAGGATCCCTCGACGAGCTTCGCCCTGATCGGGTCGCTTGTATGCCTGATGCGGCAGTCCCCAGAGCGCGAGCGCCGCAGCCGGATACACCTCATGGACGGCGCACCGAACCGATGCGCGCAGGATCCGCCAGCGCATCGCCGGCGCCGCGATTCGATCCGAGGACACCGAGAGCGGTGCCTTCCCGCTGATGAGCTTGCACGCGTGGTCCGTGGCGCGGAGGCGGAGCCGCGCGGCGTCGCGACTCCAGGATCGAAATGCCCCTCGGCCCGCCATCAGCTCGACGAACCCAGCGGGCCAACCGAACGGCACGTCGACGCCGATCGTGTTCAGCGACTCATCTGTGAGAACTGCGAGCAGCGATGGATCGTCGAGCGCCCCCTCGAGCCGTTCCACGCGAGCTCGACCGGCGGACCACTCGAGGACGCACGCGTAGGTTCCCTTCGCCTGCGCGGCGAGATCGATTCCGAGCGTCCGCATCATCGGTCGAGCTTGCATGAAGAGAGAGCGCTGACTTGCGCGAGTGTGAATCGAGGATCCATCCGACCTACGTCGCGTGCGCTGCCCATCGCTCGACAGCGGCGCTCAGCTTGCCCTTGTTCTCCTCGAACAGCCGCTTGCGATGGCCGTTTGCCCCCGAGGGATGTGGGAAGTCGCGGAGCACGCGGTCCCGTAATCCCACCGTGGCCTCACTCGCGATCCCCACCGCCTCTTCGGCCGCCTTGCCGAGCGGAAGCACGAGCGCACGCGGCACCGCGGACAGCTCCTCGGCGAGATCGGTGCGTGCGATGCGCGTCAACTCGTGGTGCTTCGCGACGCGTGGCTGGGAACCGGTGTAGTTCTCGCCATCCCGAAACACCGGCAGACGGAGCGCCGAGGTCGTATGGAGTCGGTCCCCTGGCGCATCGAACAGCTCTCGCGTGGTGGACAGGTCGAACGCGCGCGCCACGCCGATCTCGTCGAGCATCGCGATCAGGTTCGTGCGCATCGATCCACGAAACGCGGCCTGGCGCTTCGCCTCGCGGAGCACGTCGACCTCCGCGCGTCCCGCGAGCAGCTCGGCCCGCGCCACCGCGAACGCCGTCTGCATCTGCGTCCAGCCCGGAGTGATCCCGACGATCGCGAGCCGTGCCGCGCCGACTACGAACCCGATCGGTGCGTAGTAGATCTCGAGGGCCCCCTCCGCGAAAACGCGGAACGCATCGACCAGCAGGTGCTCTCGCTCCGGCGCCGGTGGCAGCTGCGCGATCGTCGAGCGATGCGGCGCGAGCCGTTCGGCAAGCGCGGCGTTGAGATCGTCCGCAGCGGGCATGCGGCGACCCTATCGGACACGAGCATGGCAACGCCACCGAAAGCAGGATGCGGTGATAAAGTACATTTGATTACATGATTTGAACGTCGCGCATGCTACCTTGCCTGGATGCTGAACGTATGCCCAGTTAGCACGGTCGATCTCCCCGTCGATATGGACGCCGTCGAGGCCGAGCTCGCGACCTTGGAAGCCACCATCAATAGCGCCATGCATCGGCGTCTTCAGCTCATTCGCCTCATCGATGAATCGGGGCGCTGGGCGCATCAAGGCGCCAAGTCCTGCGCCCATTGGTTGAGCTGGCGGCTCGGCATTCAGACCGGCACGGCGCGCGAGCAGGTCCGGGTCGCGACCAAGCTCAAGGAGCTCCCGCGCCTCGACGAAGAGCTAGCGCACGGGCGCGTCACCTACTCGCAGGTCCGCGCGATCACCCGCGGCGCTACGCCCGCGACGGAGGAGACGCTCATCCACCTCGCGAAGCACACCACGGCCTCGCAGCTCGAGCGCGTCGTGCGCGGCCTCGAGCACGTGCATGCACAGGAGGACCCGCTCGCCGAGCACGACGTCCTCAAGCGCTGGGTCTTTCAGCGACCGGTGTCGGGTGGCTCGCATCGCATCGAGGCGCAGCTCACCCCCGACCAGGCCACCCTCGTGATGCAGGCCCTCCGCAGGATGCAAGACCGCATGCGCGAAGAGCAGAAGGGCGAGACGGAGGCCGATGTCCAGCTCCCGTTCCCCAGCCTCGCCGACGCCCTCGTCCGCATCGCAGAGCACGTCGACGCGCTCGTCGACTCCTCCGGCGCCGCGCGAGGCGGAGCCGACCGGGCGGCCGTCATCGTCCACTTCGCCGAGGACCACCTCGCGCGGCTGACCGTGGGCTCGTCCGACGACCTCGCGCCGGCTTCCGCGGAAACGTCTTCGCACCCGGTCGACCACACCGTGACCGACGGCATGCGCTGCGCGTGTGCGGACGACGACGCCCTGCCTGCTTCCGCGGAAACGTCTCCGTCGATTGCCGACGGCGCGCGCAACGAGAGTGCTTCGTGCGCCTTCACGGAGGACGACGCGCGCGGGTCCGCGGAGACGTTTCACACGACCGTCGATGACGGGCCCGTCGATCACGCGAGCGCTCGCTGCGCATGTCCAAGCCACGCCGCGCACGCGTTCGCCGAGGCCTCCCCCCGACTCGCACGCGCTTCTGCGGAACCGCCCGACCTCTCCCTGCGCTGGTCGGCGACCTTGGACGACGGCACGCGCCTGAGCGCCGAGACCTTCCGCCGCCTCGCGTGCGACTGCTCCATGATCGGCGTCGCGCTCGATGCCGATGGCGATCCTCTCGACGTCGGCCGTCGGACCCGGAGCATTCCACCGGCCCTCTGGCGCGCCATCGTCCTGAGAGACAGAGGCTGCGCGTTCCCCGGCTGCACCCACGACCGCTTCATCGACGCCCACCACATCGAGCACTGGGTGGACGGCGGCGAGACCAAGAAGCGCAACCTCGTGTGCCTGTGCACGCGCCATCATCACCTCGTCCACGAGGGCCGCTTCCGCATCACCGTCGACGCGCGCGGACGCGCGGCGTTCTTCGACGCGCGCGGCAAACTCATCACCGCCAGCGGCTGGACCGCCCCGCAGCTCACCCCCGCCGAGCTCATCCAGCCTCTCTACGACCGGCAGGTCGAGCTCGGCATCGACGACGAGACCGCGTTCCCCATGTGGGACGGCACCACGCCGGACTACGAGTATTGCGTCGACACGATCCTCGGCGAGGAGCGCACCGCGAAGCGCGCGCGGGAGGCGCGAGAGTGAACGACGCAAGTAGTGGGGACACACGATCGAGCGTGGGGTTGGGGGAGGGCGGCGACCCGGGCGATGGTGTGACGCGGTAGCCGGAGCGATCGGCGTCGGACGGCCGACCTCTCCACATCGGCGGTACGCTCGAGCCACACCGAGGACGACCCGGACGGGGAGGCGCACGACGCCGACCCGTGATCGCAGCGTCGGCTCGGATCATGGTCGCATCTGCACGTTCGTGCAGATCGGTGCTGCCGAGCCGTGCGGCAGACTTGGATCCCCCGCTGAATCTGCGCGTTCGAGCAGATTGCTTGCCGTTCGGGCCACCAAGCGCCAGTCTGAACCCGAAATCTGCGCGTACGCGCACTTGCTCCGATGACCAGCCCGCTCGATGACCAGGCCCAACGACTCGGACGCGCGGTGCGCGCGCGCCGACGCCGACTCGCGCTCACCCAGCAGGACCTGGCCGATCTCGCCAGTGTTTCCGTTCGGTTCGTTCACGAGCTCGAGCGAGGCAAGAACACCGTGCAGCTCGCCCAGCTCCTCCAGGTCCTCGGCGCGCTCGGCATGGGGCTCACCGTCCGTGCGGGCGGACCGCCGCTGAGCGTCGAGGACTGACGATGCAGGAGAGATCGACGCCGCTCGACGCGCTCCGCCACACCGAGCGCGCCGACGTCTACAAGAAGGGCCACCTCGCCGCGACGCTGTCGCGGACGAAGACGGGCACCGAGCTGCAGTACCGCTCGGACTATGTAGGTCCTCCGCTCGCGTCCACGTTGCCGGTCGACGCGCACCCGGTCGTCCACACGAGTGGTGCGCTCCCGCCCTTCTTCGCTGGGCTGCTCCCCGAGGGCCGTAGACTGCTCGCGCTCTCACGCGCGGTGAAGACGTCGGCGGACGACGAGCTCACGCTCCTGCTCGCGGTCGGACGCGACACGATCGGAGACGTCCAGGTCGTGCCGGAGGGCGAGCCTCCCGTCATGCCTGAGCCCCTGATCGACGAGAACGATCTTTCCTCGCTGCGGTTCGACGATCTGTTCGCCGACGAGACGGGCGCGCGCGTGGACCGGGTCGCCATCCCGGGCGTGCAGGACAAGGTGTCGGCGAGCCAGAAGGTGTCGTTCCCTGTGGGTGCCGGAGGAGGGCGCTACATCCTCAAGCTGACGCCGCGGGAGTACCCCCATCTCGTCGAGAACGAGATGTTCTTTCTCCAGCATGCGCGCCGCTCTGGGATCGACACCGCCGAGGCGCGCGTCGTCGTCGACTCGCGCGGAGCGAGCGGGCTCCTGGTGACCCGCTTCGATCGACGGACCCGGGCCGATGGCACGGTCGAGCTGCTGACGCAGGAGGACGGTTGCCAAGCGGCGGGGCGCTACCCGGCGCAGAAATACTTGCTCAGTACGGAGGACACGATCGGTGCGCTCAGCCGGCTCACGGCGGCGCCGCTCGTCACCGCGCGCGAGCTCATCCGGCAGGTCGCCTTCGCGTACCTCACCGGCAACGGCGACATGCACGCAAAGAACCTCTCGGTGGTCGATCGAGATGGAGAGATGCGCGCTGCGCCCGCCTACGACATTCCATCGACGCATCCCTACGGCGACACCACGATGGCCATGACCGTCGACGGACGCGGCCGCGAGAACATCACCCGCGCCTCCTTCGTGGCGATGGGCGCCGCAGTGGGCGTACCCGAGAAGGCGGTCCATGGCGTGATCGACGGCCTGCTCCGCCGGTTCGACGGTGTCCTCGACGACCTCGACACGCTCCCCTTCGATCCGCGCAAGCGACATGGCCTGCGGCGGCTGATGCTCGACCGCAAGAAGAAGCTCACGGGCTAAACGTATCGCGATCACTGACGCGGTACGCCGACCGCGTTTCACGGATCGCGAGCGTCCGAACGATCTCGCCAGCTCGGGCTCTCGCTCGCCGGTCCGGAAGCGCGTCGATGAGCCCGATGCCTTCGCGGCGGTCTGAGAACTCGCGGGCGCCGCTCGCGGGGCGGACCCTGTGGGCAGGCGGGGCTGTGCCCATCTCGTGCACTCCTCGAACTACAGGTCGCCTACGGCGTGTTGGCGTCTCCCCACCCGGCTTCGAAGCCCGTCATGTCCACGCCGGCGCCCATGAGGATGGTCGTGGGGTCGTAGTGGAACGCGGTCTCTCCGAAGTTGACTTGCATGTCGTAGTCGGGGGCCATCGTGGTGAGGGTGGAGCCGTAGACGAGGGGGTAGACCGGGAGGTGGGTCTGCGTCATGTCGACGACGCGCTGCACGACGCCGGTGATGATGACGTAGACGATGGGGTGGTCGCCTCGGTAGTCGACGGCGAAGCCGTAGTAGGACTCGGTGTTCGTCCAGTTGGATTGCGAGATGAGGTTGTGCCAGGTGTCGCCGAGCGTGTTGATGCTCATCGACCACGGCGGGTCGTCGAAGTCGTAGGGGTCGAGGTTGCCGTCGTGGACCGTGAGGCCGGCGCCGATGTTGGTGGGCATCGGGAGGAGGCGATGGGCCTCGTAATACCAGAACTGTCCCAAGCAACCTTGGTTGGCGCGGATGCCGCTCTTGATCGCGGCGCCGTAGCGGACCGAGTGGGCGTCGGGGCTCAACGTCATGCCGAAGCCAGTGTGGGGCTCGACGATGAGGCGGACCGGATCGAACTGAGGCAGCGTGCCGGTGACGGTGAGGTGGGCGATGCGCTCCGTGGTGCGGAGGTTGCTGTCGGTGACGCGCACGCGGATGGGGTGCACGCCGAGGGCGGTGGGGGTGAACGTGAAGGTGCCGCCGGTGGCGGAGACGGGGGCGAAGTGGTTGGTCGCGAGGTCCGCCCACTGAAGGTTGGCCGTCAAGTTACCGTCCTCGGTGTCCGTGGCGGTGGCGGTGAACGTGACGGGGCTGCCGAGCGCGATGGTCTGGTCGGCCACGGCGCTGATGACGGGCGCCGCTTCGGCCGCCGGCGCGCGGGTCTGGCCCCAGCCCATGACGAGGGCGCCGGCCGCGCTGCTGAAGCCACCGGCGGTGAGCTGGGCCTGGATCGCGCTGCGCGTATAGGTGAAAGGGAAGTTGGTGGTGTCGTTGCCGAAGTTGAACCTCGCGTGGACGCCGACCTCGTAGCGCGCGCCGGAGTAGAACGCGAAGACGGGCGCGGTGACCGCCATGGTGCAGGTGTCGACGAGCTCGACGCCGGTGCCTCGGTCGACGAGGATGTGGACGATCGGGTTCGTGCCTCGGTAGTCGACGACGAAGCCGTAGCGATCGTAGTCGCCCCCGACGTAGCCACTCCCCGTGCATCCTCCCGGGTTGATGACGTCGCCGAAGGTGAGGATGCCGGCGCTCTGTGCCGTCTCGCCGGGGAGGTTGAGGCGCGAGGCCGCCGCCGTCGCGACGCCGAAGCCCCACACGCCGACGCGGCCGATGAGGCGGTGGGCCTCGTAGTAGAAGACGCCGGAGCCGGTGGCGATGGATCGATCGGAGCGCGCGCCGCCGCGATCGAGGCCGCGGTTCTCGACCTCGAGGCCGTCCGGTGACAAGAGGACGTTCGTGTCTCGATCGGTGGAGCTGATGCGCACCGGAGTGAACGCGGTGATGCTGAGCGGGCGCGTGGTGGTGGCCGTGAGGCCGTTCATGTCGGTGACGCGCTGGGTGATCGTGTAGGGGCCGGTCGCGGTGTAGTTGTGGGTGGCCGCGGCGACGAAGCCGGCGCCGACGCCCCAGTCGTATTGGACGCTGGTGATCGCGGCGTCGCCCGCCGTCGCGGTGCTGGTGGCGGTGACGAGGAGGGGCGTGCCGACACCGGAGGTGGGGCTGATGGTGAAGCCCGCGGTCGGTCCGTCGACGCAGGTCATGCCGACGCAGCCCGCGGTGGAGCAGTCGGTGGCCGCCGCGCAGGCGAGGCCGTGTCCGCAGCGCGGGCAGGCGCCGCTGCCGCCGCAGTCGACGTCGGTCTCGGCGCCGTTCCGGACTCCGTCGCCGCAGGTGGGGGCGGCGCAGGTGCCGCCGGTGCAGACGCCGCTCACGCAGTCTCGGCTGCCCATGACGCACATGAGGCCGTTCGCGCACGGGGCGCACGAGGGGCCGCCGCAGTCGAGGTCGGTCTCGGTGCCGTTGAGCGCGCCGTCGGTGCAGGTGGGCGCGACGCAGGTGCCGCTGTCGCAGACGCCGCTCGCGCAGTGCGCCGGGGCAGTGCACATCGATCCGTTCGCGCACGGCGAGCAGCCGGGGCCGCAGTCGACGTCCGCTTCGCCGCCGTTCTGGACTCCGTCGGAGCAGGTGGGGGCAGCGCAGACCAGCGCGGTGCACACGCCGCTGTCGCAGTCGCGCGCGAGGGCGCAGGCGTCGCCGTCGACGCAGGGGACGCAGAGCGGGCCGCCGCAGTCGAGGTCGGTCTCCGCGCCGTTCAGGACGCCGTCGGTGCAGGTCGCGGCTTGGCAGAGGTTGCCGACGCAAACGAGGCTTCCGCAGTCGTCGCTCATCGCGCACATCGCGCCGTCGCCGCACCCGGCGCAGCTGCCGCCGCAGTCGACGTCGGTCTCGTCGCCGTTCATCACACCGTCGGTGCAGCTGGTGGCGACGCAGACGTTCGCCGTGCACACCATGCTGACGCAGTCGCCGGCGACGCCGCACATGTCGCCGTCGTCGCACGGGCCGCACGCGGTGCCGCCGCAGTCGACGTCGGTCTCGTCGCCGTTGGCGAGGCCGTCGGTGCACGACGGGACGGCGGCGTCGCTCCCCGCGTCGGTGCCCCCGCCGCCGGCATCGTGTCCGGCGTCGCTGCGCCCGGGTCCCCCGTCCATCCGGCCGCCGTCGACGTCACCGCCCGCGTCGGTCTCTTCCATGCCGTCGCAGCCGAGCGGCACGAGGGCGAAGAGGATCAAAGAAAGGAACGTGGCGAGGCGGCGAGGCCGCGAGGTGTGGCAAGTCGGCACGGGGCTCCATTCTCCGCGCTGACCGGCGCGGAGGCAACGGGGGCTGTTGCGCGGTGGAAACCCGGCGTTCTGCCCGGAGCGGCGGGAAGCTCCGAAGGAGTCGTCGGCGGCGGGCGAAACGACAACAAGACGAACAGCGTCCCCTGTGCAGTGAGGTCACGCTGGCTGAGCTGCGCGTTGGGGCTTTTTCTACCGGAAGTAGGGAAGGGAGAAGGCGAGAAGTGGGGAGCAAAATATTTGCTCCGCGGCCGCGCAGCGGACGCACCTTCCCTCCTTCGGCCCTTCTCTCCTTCCGGGAAAGCTCTGATATCGCGACCCGAGGACGGTGGCGCTTCGGCGGCGGCGGTGGACCCTCGGGGAGCCGGGCGTCGGGGCTTCTTACCGGAAGGAGTGAAGGGGAAATGGCGAGAAGTGTGGAGCAAAAATATTTGCTCCGCGGCCGCGCAGCGGACGCACCTTCCCTCCTTCTGCCCTTCTCTCCTTCCGGGAAAAAAAGCCGAGTCAGATACCCCCCCCGAACCCGCTAAGCTCCGCCGATGCGAGAGCTGGTCGAGGCGCTCTGTTCGGACGAGTGCGCGGGGCGGGCGCCGGGGACGCCGGGAGGGGTCCTCGCGCGGCGATACGTGATCGACGCGCTGCGCGCGGCGGGGCTCGATCCGCACGAGCAGGCGGTGCCGAAGGCGAACGGGGCGAACGTGATCGCGACGTTGGCGCCAAAGGACATCGATCGTTACGTGATGGTGGCGGCGCACTACGATCACCTCGGGAAGAGCGGGAAACACATCTTCCGTGGTGCGGACGACAACGCGGCGGCGGTGGCGATCCTCGTGGAGGTCGCGCGCGGGCTCGCGAAGGAGCGGCCCGATGGGCGCGGGGTGATCATCGCGGCGTTCGACGCGGAGGAGCCGCCGCACTTCATGAGCGGCTCGATGGGGAGCGAGCACTTCGCGCGACACCCGACGGTGGCGCTCGACAAGATCGATCTGATGGTGTGCATGGACCTCGTGGGGCACTCGTTCGGCGGGCCGATGGTGCCGAGCGAGGTGCGCGAGACGGTGTTCGCGCTCGGGGCCGAGCGGAGCCGCGGGACGCTCGAGATGGTCGACGCGATCGGCGACGCGGAGGCCGGCGTGCGGGTGCGGACGGCCGACGCGGAGATCATCCCGCCGCTCAGCGACTACGCGGCGTTCTGGGATCGGCACCGGCCGTTCATGCTGCTGACGAACGGTCGCTCGCGCGTCTACCACACGCCGGAGGACGTCCCCGAGCTGCTCGCCTACGACAAGATGGCGGCGACGGCGCGTTGGCTCGAGCGGCTGACCCGCCAGCAGTGCGCGCGGGACGAGGAGCCGTTCGCGTTCTCGGGCTCACGCAACGATCGTTGCACGCTGACCAGCCTCGAGGGGGTGCTCGCTCCGCTCGAGCCGTTCGACTCGCGCGCGGCGTTCGCGCTCGAGCGGGCGAGGGAGCTGAGGGGCAAGCTGGACGCGAAGGGGAGGCTGCCGTCGGCCCTGTCGGGGGAGCTGTCGATGTTGGTGGCGGGCCTGGAGAACGCGCTGGCGTAGGGAGATCCGATGTCTCCTCGCCAGGACGAGGACGAATCACGTGCACGTGCACGAGAACGAGCACGAGCACGTGCACGAGGGGCGGGCTGACGCCCGATGTGGGAGCCATCGCCTCGGTCTTCGCGAACGAACTGTAAGCAGGGGGCTACCCACCCCTGGTACTCTGTTCCGTAGGTCGGCGTAGTAGGTCGACCGGATGGGACGTGAGGATGCGGGGAAGCATCATCTCGCGGCGGGCGTGGGTCGCGCTGCTCGCGATCGGGCTCTCGGCCTGCAATGGGTTCGTGACGGACCTCGAGCCGCGCCGGCCGGGCGCGCGCGACGGGGGGCCGGACGGCGGCGGGTACGACGGCGAGTGCGGGGACACGGGGCGCGCGCTGCTCTTCCTCGAGCAGCGGTGCACGAATTCGGCGTGCCACGCGGGTCGGCAATATCCCTTGCTGACTCGCGCGGGGCTGCGCGAGCTCTCGTCGCTCGAGAGCCACAGCAACCCCGGGCAGCGGCTGCTCGTGCCCGGCGATCCGTCCGCGAGCTGGCTCTACCTGAAGATGGCGGACATGCAGGGCGACGACGGCGGCGCGCTGATGCCGCTCGGCGTCTCGTCGCCGGTGTCGGAGCTCTCGCTCATCGAAGGGTGGATCCGCGACGGGGCGTCGACCGACTGCGGCGACCTCCCGCCCGAGAGCCTGCCGACCGATCCGAACGTGCTCGATCAGGGCGCGCTGTTCACCTGCGCGGATCCGAGCGCGCCGCGCAGCTCGCCGGCGCGGCTCCGGCGCATCGAGAGCCAGGAGCTCACCCACGCGGCGGTGCGCAGCATCAACGGGACGTGGTGGGGCTCCACCATGAAGGACAACCCGTTCACCGTGCCCGACGGGCTGCCTTACTCGACGTACACGGAGAACGTGAGCGTCGATCCCGCGACGCTCGACCTCTACATGCTCAACCTCGACGAGGCGGGGCGGCTCTACGACAAGCGCGATCCGCTCGTCGGTCAGGAGCCCGCCGGCGCGCCGTCGGCCGAGCGCGTGCGCGGGCTCTACGACAACGCGAGCATCCGCTGCATCTTCGACGACGCGGCGCCCGACTCGGCGTGCATCGATCAGTGGGTGGATCTCATCCTGCGACGCGGTCTCTTGTTCCGTGAGCCGACGGCGGGCGAGCACCAGCGCCTCGCCGCGTTCGCAGCGCGCCACCTCGCGGCGGAGACGGACATCGCACAACGGCAATCCACGTTGCTCCACGTCGCGCAGGGCGCGTTCCTCATGTCGGGCACGCTGTTCCGGCCGGAGATGGGCGAGGTGCCCGGCGCGGAGCCGTCGGCGATGACGAACGACGAGCTCGCGCTCGCGCTCGGCCACGTGCTCAATACGCACCCGACGGGGGCGTTCATCAGCGTGAACGGGCCCGACGCGTCCGATCCCGACGCGATGGATCCGTCGCTCGGGCGGATGGGCGCGATCCGGCAAGCCGCGATCGACGGAACGATCCAGGACCCCGCGGTGCGGCGCGCGCTGTTCCGGCAGTACGCGAGCGGCATCTCGCAGGAGCGGCCGGACATCAGCTTCGACTCGGACGACCGCGATCTGATGCGGCGCGGAGAGTACTGGCTGGCCCCGGGGCTCGCGCGGTTCTTCCGCGAGTACTTCGACTACGAGAACGCGAACTCCGCGTTCAAGGATCGGCCGGGCGCGACGAGCCGCTGGGACGGGACGTACACCGGCGACCCCATGTGGGATCCGACGACGAACAGCTACGGCAACCTGCAGGACGGCTACTACGGCTACGAGTCGCTGCTCACCCATCAGCTCGACGACACGATCGCGCGGATCGTGATCGAGAGCGACGCGAGCGGGCAAGACGTGTTCCGCGAGCTCTTGACGTCGCGGCTCTGGCGCCTGCCGTCGAACCTCGCGGACACGAACGGGCAGGCGTGCAGCGATTCGTCCGACTGCACCGACTCGTCGTACGCGTCGTGCACGCCGATCGGGATCTGCGGGAGCTCGGTGTCCGGCGCGAGCGCGCCGTCGACGCGCGTCTACAACACCGAGAACGTGCCCGACACGCCGGCCGGGCGTTGGGTGATGATGCCGGCGAACGAGCGCGCGGGCGTGCTCACGCACCCGGCGTGGCTCGGCGCGCACGGCGGCAACTTCGAGGACGACGCGAGCCTCGTGCACCGGGGGCGCTGGATCCGCGAGCGGCTGTTCTGCCAGACGGTGCCGCCGCTCGAGCTGGTGATGGTGGAGGCGCTGCTCGTGCCGAGCGCGCCGGATCAGAACGCGCGCTCGCGGATCACGCGGAGCATCGACGAGAACCCGGACAGCGCGACGTGCCTCGGCTGCCACTCGCAGATGAACCCGCTCGGGGTCGCGTTCGAGACGTACAACCACGCGGGGTTCCTGCGGGCGATGGACCACGGTGCGCCGCCGAGCGGAGCGACGATGGTCGACAACCTGCCGGACCCGGCGCTCAATCGCGCGTACGCGAACCCGATCGAGATGGTGGAGGCGTTCGCGGACTCGGCGTACGCGCGGCGAGGGTTCATCCGGCACGCGTTCCGCTACTTCATGGGGCGCGGCGAGACGCTCGCGGACGCGTGCACGCTCACCGAGATGGAGGCGGCGCTCGCGTCGAGCGGATCGTTCTTCGACATGATGGAGGCGTTGGTGTCGAGCGAGACATTCAGCCATCGGCGCGTGGAGGGTGGGCCATGAAGCGCTTCACCCGGAGGCAGCTCCTCGGCGGCGCGGCGGCGGCCGGGGGCGCAGCGTTCCTTGCGCCGCTCTTGCGTCGGTTCGCGCAGGCCGACGAGGCGGGCTCGTGCCGGTTCGTGTTCGTCGTCGAGGGCAATGGCTTCGAGCCGGTGACCGTGCTGGCGGACTCGGTGCGCGCTCGGCTCGACGCCACGATGCGCTCGCCGATCGGGAGCGAGCGCTGGTGGCCGAACCAGTACGCGCACACGTCGACGATCGCAGAGGACACGAGCGACTTCGGATCGGCGATCGCGCTCGGCGCGATCGAGGCGCAGGGGCTCGCGTCCCAGACGACGGTGTTGCTCGGGATGTCGTCGAAGGTGATCGGCGGCGGACACTCCGCGTTCCACGGGACGCTCAGCTCGACGCGCACGGTCGGCGGGGCCCCCGGCGGAATGACGATCGACCACTACCTCGGCGCGCTGCCGAACGTGCGCGGCGAGACGCCGTTCGACGTGCTGCGCCTCGGGGTGGGCACGGGGCGCGCGCTCGACTTCGGCACGTGCGCGTTCGGCGCGGCGAGGCCGGCGCCGATGATGCTGTACCCGACGACCGCGTACGAGGTGTTGTTCGGCGCGGTGGCCACGGCGGAGGCGCAACAGGCCTTCCAACGTCGAGGCGATCTCTTGAGCTTCGCGCACGACGACGTGATGGCGGCGCAGGCGGAGCTCGCGGGGAGCTCGGTCGAGCGGGCGAAGCTCGATCAGTACCTGATGTCGATCGAGACACTCCAGGCGCGGCACGCGCGACTCTTGGCGCTCGAGGACCAGCTCCGCGCGAACGCGCCCGAGGCGCCGGCCACGAACCCGCTCTACACGGGCGAGCCGCTCGACACGCTCGCCGCGCAGCTCGAGCTCGCGACGGCGGCGCTGATGGGCGAGCTCACGAACGTGGTTGTGGTGGGCAGCGGCACGGGCGGTGACTTCGGCCTCACGTACTCGTCGGTGTCGAGCGTGGGTCGGCACGACATGCAGCACACGTCGGGATCGGATCCCGCGATGCTTCAGGCGGTTCACACGGTGACGACGCGTCAAGTCGACTTGGTGGCCCAGATGGCGCGCCGCCTCGCCGACACGCCCGACGTGGCGGGCGGGAACATGCTCGACCACACGCTCATCTGCTACGTCGGCGACAACGGCGAGCAGCACCACTCGCAGGCGCTCGAGTTCCCGGTCGTGCTGATCGGCGGGAGCGCGCTCGGGCTGCGCTCGGGCGGCAAGACGATCGTGGTGCCAGGGCGAAGCGAGCCGGGGCATCGACAGCTCTCGAACCTGTGGAACTCGGTGGGCTACCTCGCGGGACAGACGCTCGACACGTTCGGCGGCGAGGGGCCCTCGCGGGTCGCGCCGGGGCCTTTGTCCGAGTTGGTCGGGTAGGGGCCACTCGGAGCGACTCTCCTGGGAGGGACCTTTTTCCCGGGAGAGTAGGAGAGGGGGAGCGTGCGTCCGCTTCGCGGCCGCGGAGAATTACTTTTGCTTCCCGCGACGGCGCAGCCGACGCACCTCGTCGTCTCCCACTCTCCTCGTCTCCCGGCCGCTGCCGCAGGCGCCGTGACGAATGCCGACACGGGGATGTCTGGCCGGGGGCGTCTCCGGAGGTTCGGACGTAGGATGGCCGCATGGACGGGATCACGCTCCTCGTGCTCGCCGCGATCACCGTGGTGGTGCTGTTCTTCCTCTACCGCGCGAACGAGATCTTCTGCGTCTCGGTGCGCGACGGTCGGGTGCTCGTGGTGCGGGGCGCGGTGCCGCCGCCGCTCTTGAACGGCATGGCGGACATCGTGAGGCGCGATCGCGTCGTGCGCGGAACGATCCGTGCGGTGAAGAGCGAGGGTCACGCGCGGCTCGTGACGCGCGGGCTGGGCGAGGGGACGACCCAGCGGCTGCGCAACGCGTTCGGAACGCACCCGATCCACAAGCTGCGCGCCGCGTCGGCGCCGAAGGTGAAGAACCTCGGGCAGATGCTCGGCATCGCCTGGCTCGCGTGGGCGCTCCTCGGCAGCGGGCGCTCCGACGGCTGACCGGCTTCGTCGTTCGTGACGGCGTCGTCGCTCGTCACGGCGCCTGCGGCAGCGCCGGGAGACGTGGAGAGTAGGAGCGGGGGAGAGCGCGTCCGCTGCGCGGCCGCGGGGAGCAAAAATATTTGCTCCGCGGCGGCGAAGCCGACGCCCCTCCTCGTCTCCCACTCTCCTCCTCTCCGGGGAAAAACGTCGCCTCCAAAGAAACTTGTGCGCCGGTGCGCGGGTCGCCGCGTTCGGGATCGAAAGGAGCTCGATCCCCATGGAACGTCGCCGCTTCCTCACCGCCGCGCTCGGCGGGCTCGCCGTCGCCCCGTTTACCCCGCTCTCGGCGTTCGCCGATCCGTCGGAGGCGTGTCGCCTCGACCTCACCGCGCCGAACATCGAGGGCCCGTTCTACCGGCCGGGCGCGCCGCTGCGTGCGGCGCTCGGCGAGGGGGTGGACCTGCACGGGTTCGTCCGCGACAGCGCGTGCCGCCCGCTCGCCGACACCGTCATCGAGATCTGGCAGGCCGACCCGGACGGCGAGTACGACCTCGAGGGCGACGGCTTCCGCGGGATCCTGCGCACCGATGCGCAAGGTTTCTATCACCTCTCCACCGTGCGACCGGGGCGCTACCTCAACGGAGGCACCTACCGCCCGGCGCACATCCACGTGAAGGTCCACGCGAACCGACGACCGGTGCTCACGACGCAGCTCTACTTTGCGGGCGACCCGTACAACGACGCCGACCCGTGGTTTCGCAGCGAGCTCGTGATGGGTACCCAACCCCAAGGCTGCTGCTCGATCGGCTCGCACGGCCCGGAGCGATTGCGGTTCGACTTCGTCGTCTGAGCGCGCGAGCCATGTTGCTCGTCGGCGTCGCGGCCTTCGTCGCGGCGCCTGCGGCAGCGCCGGGAGAGGAGGAGACTGGGAGACGAGGAGAGTGCGTCGGCTTCGCCGCCGCGGAGGGGGCAAAAATATTTGCCCCGCGGCCGCGAAGCGGACGCACTCTTCCCGCCTCCTACTCTCCTCCTCTCCCGGGAAAAAGTACCCCGCCGATCACTCCGGAGGAGCCGCGAAGATCGCGAAGTCCTTGTCGCCGTCGCCCGCGTCGATCGCGCGGTCCATCGTCGCGGCGATCGCGGGGAGCACGGTCAGCGCGTCCGGGCCGCCGGCCGTCTCGATCATCAGGCGGACGTCCTTACGTGCCATCGTGAGCTCGAAGCCGGGCGGCTTGCTCCGCGCGCCGAGGGCGCGCTTGCCCATCATCGCGGGCGGCGGCGCGAACGCGTCGAACAGCGCGAGGACCTCCTCGGGGGTGACGCCGGCCGCGCGGCCCATCGCGAAGAGGTCGCCCATCGCGGCGGTCAGCATCACGAGCATGCCGTTGCCGGTCAGCTTCATCGTCGCCGCGCGCTGCGGCTCGGCGCCGAGGTAGAGGAGCTTGCCGGTCATCGTCTCGAGGGCGGGGCGGAGCGTGGCCTCGTCCTCCGATGGACCGGAGAGGAGCATGAGCCCGGTCGCGTCCTTCGAGTTCTGCGGGCCCATGAACACCGGCGCGTGGATGTAGCGCACGCCTTCTTTACGCAGCCGCGCGAACCGCGTGGCCACGCCGGCGGGCAGGTTCGTGGAGTGATCGACGACGAACGTTCCGTCGCCGAGGCCGGGCCGGAGCGCCTCGATCACCGGGTCGACGACGCTGTCGTCGGTGAGGATGAGGTGGACGCGCGCGGCGCCCTTCACCGCGTCGGCCGGCGACTCCGCGACGTACGCGCCCTCGGAGGCGAGCGCCTCCGCGCGGCTCTTCGTTCGGTTCCACACGCGGACCGGGTGGCCCTTCGAGAGGAGGTTCTGCGCGAATCCGCGCCCGAGGAGGCCGAGGCCGAGCACTGCGATGGTGTCCATGCGGGTCGCATACGCCAGGACGTCGGCCGCGTCGAGGGGCTCCGCGGGAGAGTCCCGTGGGGAGGGAGACACGACTCGACCGTGTGCGTGGACGAGGACGCGTACGTGCACGTGCACGAGCACGAGCACGAGCACGATCGGGAGGACGATCGGGAGCGGGACCGCGAGCGGCTTCGACATCGGGTCGTGGGGGCGTGGTATCAAGCGGTGATGGCGCGTCGGGGGCTGCTCGTGGTGTGCGTCGTGCTCGTCGGAGCGTGTGATCCCGCCTGCATCGACGGCGACGAGGGCTGCGCGCTGCCCTCGCCGTGCCAGGCGATGCCCACTCCGACGTGCGGGATGAACGACGCGCGGGTGTTCACGCTGACGTCGACCGACATGCTGCCCGGCAACGTCGGGGTGGGGCGCGATCTCCTCGCGTCGCCGGGTGACGTGGTGTTGGACAACGGCGTCGTGACGGCGGTGATCGATGCGCTCGATCATCCACACTACGTCGCGCCGACGGGCGGGATGCTGCTCGACCTCTCGACGAACGTGGAGACGGGGCGCGACGCGGTTCCCGGGCCCGACTCGTTGAGCCACATGTTCCAAGCGGTCGGGCTCCTGCCCGAGGACAGCGTCGCGTATAGGACGCTGACCACCGACACGGGCACCGACGCGGACGGCAACGCGTTTGCCGCCGTGCAGGTGACGGGCGAGCTCGCCGGGTGGCCCGACGTGCACGTGGCGACGCGTTACGAGATCCATCCGTGCGAGCCGGGGATCCGCGTGCGCACGCAGCTCGTGCACCGCGGCGGCGAGCCGCGCAGCTGGACGCTCGTCGACGCGTGGTACTGGAGCGGCCGCGAGCCGGTGCCGTTCGCGCCGGGCGTCGGCCGCGGGTTCGAGCAGCCCGGGATCATCTCGCCGGTCGAGGATTCGTGGGAGCCGCAGGAGTACTTCGCGGCGTCGGCGCACGCGTCGCCGGCGACGACGTTCTTCGAGGTCGCGTGCGACGAGCCCGCGCTCTACGGGTTCCACTCGCAACAGATCAGCGCGGTGGGCAAGGCGCCTCGCATCGTGCAGCCGGGCTCGTACACGGTGTTCGAGCGCTTCGTCGGCGTGGTGAGCGGCGGGGTGGTCGGCACCGCGAGCGACGAGGTGACGCGGATCCGCGAGGCGCTGTTCGACGAGGAGTACGTCACGGTCACCGGCACGGTGGCCGGGATCACCGGGCCCGACGAGGTGCGCGCGTCGGTGATCCTCTCGGAGCACCGCGCCGGGGACGACGAGGACGAGACCAGCGTGTGGACGCAGGTGATCCCGTACGGCTTCGACGGCGGCACGTACAGCGCGCGCGTGCGCCCGAACCGAGAGATCCGCGCCGAGCTCCTCGCGTTCGGGCGCACCGTCGACTCCGTGCGCGTCGACGTGCGCGGCGTGGACGCGGAGCTGCCGGTGATGAGCGTGGCGCCGCCCGCGATGTTGACGGTGTCGGTGACGGTCGACGGCGTCGACGACTTCGCGCAGGTGTTCGTCACGCCGGCCGACGAGGCGACGCGCGAGCGGGTGACCGCGCGCTTGTTCGGCTCCTTCACCGACTGCGCGCCGCTGCTCGGCGCCCCGCACGGAGGCTCACCGGCGTGCGATCGGATCCTCGTCCCGGTCGTGGATCGCGTGGCGATGCCGGCCGGCCGCTACGACCTCTACGCGACGGCGGGTCCGTTCGCGACGGTGGCGCGCGAGACGGTCGAGCTCGCGGAGGGCGCCGAGCAGACGGTGACATTCGCGTTGACACGCCTCCCGCTCGCCCCGGCGGGGACGTTGAGCGGGGACTTCCACGTGCACGGCGGCGCGAGCTTCGACTCGATGGTGCCGGACTACGATCGCGTGCAGGCGTTCCTCGCGTCGGGCATCGAGGTGATCGCGACGACGGATCACGACGTGGTGTGGGACTACGCGGACGCGCGCGCGGCGCTGAGCGCCGACGATCGGATCGTGTTCATGACGGGGCTCGAGGCGACGGGCCACATCCTGTTCGACCTCGTGCCCGGCGAGCCGATCCCGCAGGTGATCGGGCACTGGAACGTGTGGCCGTTGCCGTTCGATCCGGAGGGGCCGTACCGCGGCGCGCCGTGGGACGAGCTGGCCGAGCCGGGCACCCTGTTCGATCGGTTCGTCGAGGCGGGCTTCCCGCGCGGCGACGGCGTCATCCAGCTCAATCATCCGTGGGCGGCGGCGGAGTTCGGTCGCGACCTCGGCTTCCCGCGCGCGGTGCGGGTCGACGCGCGGGTGCCTCTGCCGCCCGAGTACGACGGGACGGGCCCGTCACTCATCTTGCGCACTCCACCCGGCGCGAGCTTCGGCAACGCGGAGTACGACACCCAAGAGGTGATGAACGGGACGAACAACGGCGACTACCTCGCGTATCGCGCGTACTGGTTCTACCTGCTCGACCAAGGGATCGTCCGCGCGGGCACCGCGAACAGCGACTCGCACGGCATCGTCGACAACGTGATCGCGACGCCGCGCAACCTGGTGTGGACCGATCAGACGATGGCGAGCTTCACTCCCGCCGCGTTCAACGCAGACGTGCGGGCGGGGCGGATGATCGGGACGAACGGTCCGATCATCGAGCTGACGACCATGGACAGCGCGGGGGGCGAGCGCGCGCCGTCGGTCGAGCCGTTCGCGCCGGCGAGCGACGCGATGCTGCACCTCCGGGTGAGCGCCGCGCCGTGGGTGCCGATCGAGGAGGTGCGCATCGTGGTGAACGGCGAGGTCGCGCGCACCCTCGCCGCGGAGCTGAGCCACCCGAGCGATCCGTTCGGGGCGGATGGTCTCGTGCGGTTCGAGGGCGACGTGGCGCTGAGCGAGCTCCTGCCGGCGGGGACGAGCGACGCGTACGTGGTGGTGGAGGCCGGCGCCGCGCTGGGGCTGTTCGGTGACCTCACGTGCGACGGGATCCCCGACACGAGCGACAACGATGGGGACGGCGTGGTGGACTGGCGCGACGTCGATCGCAACGACGACGGCGTGGTGGACGCGAGCGACCTCGAGGAGATCGACGAGCCGCCGGTCGAGTGCGATCCCGATCAGGTCGTCGGTCCGATGGAGACGCGTGAGCGCCCCGCGCGCGACGCGTCCGACGCCGCGTTCTACGCGGTGACCCCCGGCGGGTATCCGACGGCGTTCACGAACCCGCTCTTGTTGGACCGGGACGGCAGCGGCTTCAGCGGCCCCGGCGTGCGGGGGATGCGATGAAGGCGGCCTGCAGGTTGGCTTGCGTGATGCTGCTGCTGTGTGGCGGGGGGGTCGCCTACGCGCAGGGCCGGGGGGATGGTTTTTACCGGGAGGAGAGAAGGGGAGAAGAAGGGGAGGAAGGGGGATTGAGATCGGGATCGGCGTCGGAATCGGAGTCGGAAACGGAATCGGAGTCGGAAACGGACTCGGAATCGGAATCGGAATCGGAATCGGAATCGGAATCGGACTCGGACTCGGAATCGGACTCGGAATCGGAATCGGAATCGGATTCGGATTCGGATTCGGATTCGGATTCGGATTCGGATTCGGATTCGGATTCGGATTCGGATTCGGATTCGGAATCGGAAACGGAAACGGAATCGGAATCGGATTCGGATTCACCCACCAATCTCGATTACTCCTCTCCTTCCGATCCCTTCTCTCCTTCCGGTATTGATCCCGCTCCCGCTCGCGCCCCCGAAGCAGGCGTGTGCACCCCGACCGGCCGCGCGCGGCCGATCGGCCCGCTGCAGCTCGGCTACGAGGACGGCCTCCTCGGCGTCGCCCGGCGCGCGTGCGCGCGGCGCGAGATCACGCTCGGCGGCGACCTCCTCCTCGTCGCGGACGGGGACGCGCTCTACGGCAACATCCGCATCAACGGCCGGCTCGCCGCGAGCACGCCGCTCCTCTCGGACGACGTCGAAACGTTCGTCTCCTGGGAGCCCGTCCGCTACCAGACGCTGATCAGCGCGGTGAGCGCGAGCTACCTCGGGCTCGGCTACCTCTCGTTCGGCGCCACCGGCCGCGTCTATCACACGGACGACGTCGCGATCGGCGTCACCTCCCGCTTCGTCGCGCCCACCACCTCCGGGCTCGACCAGGGCAACTATCCTCTCTCCCTCGATCTCGGGGCGACCGCGCAGGTGCAGGCCGACCCGAACCTCGGCTTCCACTTCTACCTCCTCGTGCTCGGCTCGCTGATGGTCGGCGGCCCGCCGCTCCCGCGCGGCGGCGTCCGGGCCGGCGCGGGCCTCGACTGGAGCCCCATCGAGTGGCTCGCGTTCGTGCTCGAGGCGGCCAGCCAGCTCGGCTACCGCGACGCCGTCGATCACATCGCGGCGAGCGCCGGCGTCCGGCTCGCGCTCGGCGACGTCGTCGGGATCGAGCTCGGCGTGTCGATGCCGTTCTACGGCCAGCGCGCGTTCGACGACGGAGCGCTCCCGATCCTCGCCAACCTCACGGTCAGCCTCCACCTCGAGTAGCGCTTCTGACTCGACTGACCGTCGGTACGACCGGTCTAGACAGTCGGGTGCGCTCCGGAGCCTCCTCGCTCGCTTCGCGAGCTGCGGGGTCTCGTCCGGCGCTCACGCAGCCGCCTGCGGCGTCTCGCGCGCTCATCGACGTCTCCCGCCTCCTGCCGGCAGCCGTCTGCCCGTCACGCGTCGCCCATCCATCCATCGCCCGTCGCCCATCCGCGTCGCCCATCCATCCGTCGCCCGTCCATCCGTCGCCCGTCCATCCGTCGCCCGTCCCTCCGTCGACCGTCGACCGTCCTCCGTCCGCCGTCCGCCATTCGCCGTTCGCCGTCCGCACCGTTGTGAGCGACCGCAGTCGTTTCGCGCCGCAACGCGTGCTTTTCGCGCCCCGCGTGCCCACAGTCCGCGCGCCTGAGGGACCCCCCCCGGGCACCTGACTTACCCAGACATAGAAAGGCCGGCGCCGGAGGACGGCGTCGGGCACATCGAAGTGATCATGCAAGGTTCGGTTCGTAAGGCGCTCTCGTTCCCCTCCACCTCGGACGCTCGCACTCACCGCGCGCTCGCCGAGCATCAGCGCGTCGTCCGTGAGCTCGCCGAGCTCGAGGGCGCGAGCGCGGGGAGCCAACGCGTCAACAAGCAGCACATCGCGGCGCTCCGCTTCTGCCGCCACAGCATCGAGCGCGACCTCTGCGATCGCGGCTACCGCTTCGTCGGCGGCCGCTGGCAGCGCATCGCCCACGCCTGAGCGTGACCCCGCCGAGCCCCGGCGAGATCCGGTTCGTGGTTTCGCCGGGCGCCACGGCGACGCTCGCCGCACACGTGCGCGTCGCGTTGACGTGCTCGTGGAACCGCGCGCGCGAGCTCGCGGCGACCGGACGCGTGCTCGTCAACGGCGAGGCGGAGCGCGACGCGGCGTCGCGTCCGCCCGGCGGCTCGGAGATCGTGATCCGACCCGAGGCGCCGCGGCAGAAGCGCGCGATGCTCTCGGAGGATCGCGTCGCCCACCTCGACGCCGACGTCATGGTGGTGCGCAAGCCGGCCGGCCTGCTCAGCGTGCCGTGGGACGAGAACGACAAGGACACGCTCGCGGATCAGGCGCGCGTGCTCCTCGGGCGGCTCGCGCGGCGGGCCGACAAGGGAAGGCCGAAGAAGGGGCGCTCCGCGCGCGACCCGATGGTCGGCGTGGTGCAGCGACTCGACAAGGACACCACCGGCCTGCTCGTCTTCGCGCGCAACATGCCCGCGAAGCGCCACCTCGAGGAGCAGCTCCGCGCGCGCACCGTGCATCGGCGGTACGTCGCGCTCGTGCATGGCACGTTGACAGAGGCGCGCCGCATCGAGACGCTGCTCATCCAGGATCGCGGCGATGGCCTACGCGGATCGTATGGCGTCTTCCGCCGTCCGCGGCCGGGGCCGCCTCCCTCGGACGCGAAGCCCTCGATCACCCACGTGCGTCCGCTGCGCCAGCTGGCCGGGGCGACGCTCGTGGAGTGCCGGCTCGAGACGGGGCGGCAGCACCAGATCCGGATCCACCTCGCCGAGGCCGGCCACATGCTGGTCGGCGAGCCGGTGTACCTGCGCGAGCACGCGGGCGAGAAGATCGCCGCGCCGCGGCCGATGCTGCACGCGGCGGAGCTCGGGTTCGTGCACCCGCGCACCGAGGAGGAGGTCCGGTTCCGAGAGCCGCCGCCGCCGGACTTCGAAGCCGTGCTTCAACGGCTCGGCCTGTAATACCCTCGGCAGACGATGGACCCTGCCACCGACGTCGTTCACCTCACCCACGACGAGCTCCTCGCGCTCGCCGCGAGCCTGCGCGTGATGATGCGCGCGGACGGCGCGGTCACCGAGACCGAGATCGAGATCGTAAGTAACTTTGCGAATCGGCTCGGCGTCACCGAGGCGAAGTGGGAGATCATCTGGGACGAGGCGATCCGCTCGATCCCGGACAAGAAGGCGATCGCCGCCGCCGCCTCGGTCACCCGCACCGAGGCGCGCGAGATGGTCTACCAGTTGCTCTACGAGCTCGCGACGGACGACTCGATCGTCGACGCGGAGTGGGATCTGCTCGAGTGGCTCGACGAGACGTGGCTCGCGAATCCGTAGCGGGGAGCCTCCGAGCCCGATGAACGAGCGCGCGCCGTCGGCTCACCCGGACGCGGTGCCCAAGGCAGGGCCGACGCGCTCGATCGCGGGCGTCTCTTACGAGGCGGGCTTCTGGCCGGACCACGAGCGCACGCTGGCGTGGACGCTCGCGAACGTGCGGTGGGACGAGCGGATCCGTGCGCGCAAGACGGCGAGCTTCGGCGAGCCGTACGACTACGCCGGCCTCGACTACGCGCGCGCCGGGTTCCCGCCCGAGCTCGAGGCGGTGCGGGTGAAGGTGGCGGAGCGGATCGGGCTCGGCTTCAACAACTGCTTATTGAACTACTACCCCGACGGCCGCTCGCGGATGGGGTTCCACGCCGACGCGGAGGCGGGGATCGTGCCGGGCACCGGGGTCGCCATCGTGTCGCTCGGCGCGCAGCGTAACTTGCGGTTCCGGAGGACCGATCGGCTGGACGAGCGCCTCGACTACGTGCTCGAGCCGGGGTCGCTGGTGTTCATGGAGCCGGAGGTCCAGCGCGTCTGGCAGCACGCGCTCCCGCGGAGCAGCGCGCGCGCGCCGCGCGTGAGCCTCACGTTCCGCGTCTTGATCTGCGGCTGACTCTCAAGGGGCCGCGGGAGCCGGGCTCGCCGAGGCCGCGGGGGCCTCCTCCGGGATCTCGACCGAGTAGCCCATCACCTCGAAGTACGGGCCGAGGCGATCCTCGATGCGCGCGCGCTCCTCGAGGCTCATCTGGGTCATCCAGCTGTCGTTGCGCTCGGTGGAGAACGAGTCGGCGGGGTACTCGCCGAGGCGAAGGCCGCAGAACCGTTGGATGAGCGCCATCTGGTTCGTCGGGTCGGCGGCGAGCGTCTCGACCTTCACCTCGAGGTACGGCTTGTCCGAGAGGTCGTGGGTCGCGAGGTACTTCTGCCAGCGGTCGTAGTAGGGGAGCAGCATGTCGATGGCCATGTCGATCGACTCGTAGCTCCACTGCTTGCGCAGCGAGTGCGCGACGCCGCGTGGGTCGCGGGTGATGTGCACGATCTTCGCGTCCGGGTAGAGCTCCCAGAGGAAGTCGAGCGAGAGCAGGTTGAGCGGCGTCTTCTCGCACCAGAACGGCCGGCCCTGCTCGAGCGCGGACTCCGCGAAGAGCCCGTCGATGAGCTGGCGACAGTGCGCGACGAGCTCGCCGCGATCCGCAAAGTACTTTCCGATGGTGCGGCGGTGCTTCTTCTGCTGCGAGGGCCAGTGGACGCCGCGGCCGTCGGAGAAGATGTCGACGGGGACGTCCTCCTCGAAGTCGATCCCGATCAGCGGCTCGACGAACGCGTTGAGGTGTCGGTACCAGCGCTCGTGGCCGATCCGCTTGTCGAGGTGCCAGCCCTTGAACGCGGTCTCGGTGTTTCCCGTGAGGGTCTGCCGCATCAGGTGGTCGAAGCGCTTGAGCGCCTGATCCGCGTGATAGAACGTGTAGCCGTCGCTCAGCGCGCGGACGAGATCCTCGAGGCCGTCGGGGTCGATGATGAAGCGCGACTCGGTGGGGACGAGCCAGACGTCCGGGTGCTGTCCCATGAGGTAGGAAAGGCGCGTGGTGCCCGAGCGGCCCGTTCCGGCGATGAAGATGCGGCCCTCGAGGCCCAGCGATTCGTAGTCCATACAGGCGGTGAACGGCGGGGAGGGGTGGGGCTGAACCGGCAGGCAGTCGGGGCACCTGGGCAGGGCCGCCGACGTGCGGCCGCTGCGTCCTACCGCTCGCGCTCGTAGGCGACGGTGCGGCTCCACTCGCGGAAGAGCTCGCGCGCTTGGACGCCGAGGCCTCGCTCCAGCGCGGCGAGGAAGCGCTCTTCGGTCATCGGCTCGCGGCGGTGCTCGACGACGAGCTGGCGCAACATCTCGTGCAGGCGCGCGCGGCCGAACGTGTTCGCGAGCGCGCCGAAGAAGAGCGGGCCGATGTAGTAGGCGTCGAGGTCGTGCCGCTCGGTGTCGGTCCACGGAGCGTCGGGGCGAAGCTGTGAGACCATGAGGGCGCGCGCGGCGTGGACCATGAGCTCGTCGCGCTCGGACTCGGGGAGCGCGCGCCACGCAGAGTAGGTCGCGAGCGCCTCGTCGACGTGCAGCCAGCCGCCGACGGTCGGGTAGCCATGCCAGTGCTCGTGCGCGATCTCGTGCGCGAGCGCCATGCGGAGCTGCGCTGCGTCGCCGCCCGCCTCGGCGGGGGCGCTCCGATGCTCGAGCGCCGCGGGGTCGGGATCCAGCGCGAGGTCCCGCGTCTGCATCTCGAGGCGGAGATCGTCGGACACGTCGTCTCGTCCTTCGCTCTGGGGCTCGGCGTAGCCGGCGAAGTACTGCGGCACCACGATGAGGCCCTCGGTCCAGTACGCGACGCCCTGACGCGGAGGGAGCACGACGGTGAACCGCTCGCGTCGCGTGTCGCCGAGCTCGACGCGATAGAGCTCCACCGCGCGCGCTGCGAAGTGCGTGAGCTCGCGCGCGAGCTCGTCGTCCATCCAGCCTTCGTCGAACGCGAGGGTGACGCGGCCGGCGTTGGATGCGCCGGGCTGCGCGATGCCGACGAGCGCGGCGTGCGCGTGGGCGGGGAGCCTCCAGCTCCGACCGGCCGACAGCGGCTCGCCGGAGCAGAACAACCGCATCGCCGGCGGCAGCGTGGTCACGACCTCGAGCACGCTCTCGCCCGGGAGGTCGGGGTACCAATGGAGCGCGAGCTCGACGCGCTCCTCGGAGACGTGCATGTACGGCGCGCTCGCGTCCTCCGCGAGCTCGTTCGATCCGAACGACAGTCGCGTCGCCGCGTCGTCCAGCTCGTAGCGCGTGTCGTCGAGCTCGGCGCCGGTGCGATAGGCGAGGGGGAGATCACCGCGCCACGCGCCGTGGAGCACGAGCGGCCGCGTCAGCGCGATCGTGCGAACGCTGGGGCGCAGCACCTCGCTCTCCATCCCGCCCTCGGAGAGCTGCACGTGCACGCTCGCCAAATCCGACGAGGGGTGGCGCGGGTCGGGAGCGCCGCAGGCCGTGAGGAGCAGCGCGACCATCGCGCATCGAAGAAAAGTCATGCGCGATCGTACGTGTGACGCAGCCGGAAGCTCTCCCCGGGATCGCGGCTGAACGCGGCGCGCGCGATCGGCAACCGACCGGCCCATGCGTGACTCGTTCGATCCCCGCATCCAAGCTTGCTTGCTCCTCCTCGCGGTCACCGGCTGCGCGCCCGACGTCGGCACGTCGCACGCCGCGATCGTCAACGGCGTTCCCGATCACGACTTTCCCGCCGCCGTGTGGCTCGAGCTCACCGGCGGCGCGTCCTGCTCCGGCGCGATCGTCAAGGTGAATGGCGACGTCGGCTACGTCGTCACCGCCGCGCACTGCATGGAGTATCCGCCGCTCGCGATCCTCCAAGGCGAGACCGTCGCGTCGCCGGACGTCGTGTATCCCGTCACTGGCTACGTCGCGCATCCGCTCTACGGGACGGCCGGCTACACGTACGACTTCGCGGTGGTGCGCTTCAGCGGCGCGACCGCGAGCACGCCGTTCGTCCCCGTGGCGACGGCGGGCGATGGGCTCACCGCGGGCTCACCGATCCGATTCGCGGGATACGGCTACACCGCGCCGGGTGGTCCGGTGAGCGCGCTGCGCATGCGGCTGGACCTCACGGTCGACGCGGCGTGGCGTGAGACGTTCGACGTGTACGACACCGCGCACGGCGGATGTCCGGGAGACAGCGGCGGGCCTGCGTTCGCGACCGTAGCAGGCGAGACGCGGCTCGCCGGGGTGTTCTCGAACAGCGATGTCGAGTGTGTCGGTCAAACCTTGTTCCAGCGCATCTCGTACGTCTACCACGATTGGCTCGCCGCCGCGCTCGACGAGCCGATGCCCGCGCAGCGCTGCGAGGTGTCGTCGTCCGACGCGAGCTGCGCGAGCTGCATCGAGGGCGGGTGCTGCGACGAGGCCATCGCGTGCCTCGAGGACGTCGACTGCCTGCAGTGTCTTTGGGGCGAGGGCACCATCTGCGACATCAACGCGCCGTGGATGGCCTACCAGTCGTGCCTCGCGAGCTGCGCCGCCAACCCGTGCGCGAGCGTGGCGCCGCCGCAGCACGACGCGGGGGCCGGCGGGGTCGACGCGGGCGTCGATCCCGGTGAGGACGCGGGCGCGCCGACGGGGGACGCGGGGGACGGTGGCGTGTCCGGTGTCGACGCGGGGCCGCCGGACGGTGTCGACGAGGGTTGCGGATGTCGAGCCGCAGGATCGGCGCCGCGTGGGCGCGCGTGGTTGCTCGCGGTGATCGTGGCGTGGGTCGTTGTGGGGAGGCGACGGCGATAGCAATCGGAATCGGATTCGGAATCGGAAACGGATTCGGATTCGGATTCGGAATCGGAAACGGAAACGGAATCGGAAACGGAATCGGAAACGGAATCGGAAACGGATTCGGAAACGGATTCGGAAACGGAAACGGAAACGGAAACGGAAACGGAATCGGAATCGGAATCGGACTCGGAATACTCGGAATCGGCGTCGGAGTCGGAGTCGGAGTCGGAATCTGGGATCGGCACCTTGCCGGACGCGGTGTGCGCGCCATGGTCCCGCACCGGAGAGCGGCGATGGCGTCAGCGGGTCAGCTTCATGAGACCTCCGGGCGGTCCGGCCTCGGGCTCACGCTCGCGTTCGCCACCGCGTTCCTCTGGGCGACGCTGTCGATCGCGCTGAAGGTCGCGCTCGAGGCGGTCGATCCCTACACGCTCACCTGGTTCCGCTTCCTCGTCGCGTTCGCGTTGTTCGGAGGGTGGTCGGCGACCCGCGGCGGGCTCGGGCGCTACCGCGCGCTGTCGCGCCGCGGCTGGGGTCTCCTCGCGGTGTGCGCGGTCGGGCTCACCGGCAATTATATTTTCTATCTCCTCGGGCTCGACGCGACGACCCCCGCGAACGCGCAGCTCCTCATCCAGCTCGCACCGCTGACGATGGCGATCGGCGGGGTGCTCGTGTTCCACGAGCGCTTCGGACCCGCGCAGCGCGCTGGCGCGCTCGTGTTGCTGCTCGGCCTCGGGCTCTTCTTCCGCGATCAGCTGGTGCAGATGGCGGACGCGACGAGCGAGTACCTGCGCGGCTCGGGGTGCATCGTGATCGCCGCGTTGACGTGGGCGGCCTACGCGCTCTGTCAGAAGCAGCTGTTGCGTGAGCTCACCTCCGCCGACGTGCTCACGTTCATCTTCGGCTTCGCGACGATCGTGCTCCTCCCGTGGGCGCAGCCGGCGTCGCTCGGAACGATCGACGGCTTCCACTGGGTCGCCGTGATCTACTGCGCGCTCAACACGCTGATGGCGTACAGCGCGTTCGCGGAGTCGCTCGCGCACCTCGAGGCGTCGCGGGTGAGCGCGGTGCTCGCGGTGAACCCGCTGATGACGCTCGCCGCGGTGACGCTCGCGCACCTCGCGTGGCCGGACGTGTTCGACGTCTCGCACGTCGCGTGGCTCGGCCTCGCGGGCGCGGTCGTGGCGGTGTTCGGCTCGCTCATCACGAGCTTGCTCGGACGGCGGCCGCCTCCGCCGGCGAACGCCGTCGCGATCCGTCCGGCCCTCGACGAAGGAGCCAAATGACGTCACAACCTCGAGCCCCGATGGAAGCGGCGTCCCCCAGCCAGCTCGCCTCCGACGCGGACGAGCCCTCCGAGCCGAGGGAGGCCCGTTCGCGCCGCCCCGCGCCCCGCAAGCCGCTCTTGCCCGACGGCGTGCTCGGGATGCTCATCTTTCTGCTCACCGAGGTGATGCTCTTCATGGGGCTCATCAGCGCGTTCCTCATCGTGAAGGCGACCGCGCAGTACGGCTGGCCGCCGCCCGATCAGCCGCGCCTCCCCATCGAGGCGACGGCGGCGAACAGCGCGGTGCTCCTGTTCAGCGGTCTCGCCCTCGCGTTCGCGGAGCGGCGCTTCGCCAAGGACGCGGCGAGCGCGCGCGCGCCGTTCGCCATCGCGATCCTCCTCGGCGCGACGTTCGTCCTCGTCCAGGGCGGCGAGTGGGCCAGCCTCCTCGGCCAGGGCCTCACGATCACGTCGAGCCCGCTCGGCGGCTTCTTCTATCTGATCGTCGGCTGCCATGGCCTCCACGCGGTCGCCGCGATCGTGGCGCTCACGGTGGCGTTCGGCTGGCTCCTCAAGGGCACGCTGACCCGCTCGCGCTTCTGGACGGTGCAGGCGTTGTGGTATTTCGTCGTGGGGATCTGGCCGATCCTCTACGTCGAGGTGTACCTGTGACCCCATCGCGCTTCGTCGCGCCCGCCCTCGCCGCGCTGTTCGTGCTCGCCCACGCGAGCGCCGCGTACGCGTGTCCGGTGTGCTTCCAGTCGAACGAGGCCAACCGCGACGCGTTCCTCCTCACCACCGCGATCCTCTCGCTGGTGCCGCTGGCGATGATCTTCGGCCTCGCGTTCGTGCTGATCCGGCGCGAGCGAGCGGCCCAGGCGGAGGCCCGGCGCGAGGAGGCAGAGGCCGCCCCGACGTGATGGAATCGCCCCGAAGGCGGGTCGATCCGGCCCGTCGGACGCCGCTCGAATTCGACCCTCGACTCGTGTACGGTCCCGCCCCGACGGGAGCGTGAAGAACCTCCTCCAGACCGGTGCGTTAGCGCACCCCGCCCCCCGCTCGGCTAGAGCAAACTCGCCCGCGTTCCGCCCGGAACGCACGAACGGATCGATGGATGTGATGACAAGGTCTCTCTCGTTGGTGGTCTTCGCTGCCCTCGGCCTCGGCGTCGCGACGGGGTGCGAGGAGCCGCTGCCTCGGCTGCCGCGTCCGAGCGGTGCCGCGCAGGGGCCCGCGCTCTTCGAGACGTGCGCGCAGTGCCACGGGTCGAACGGTGGCGGCATGGAGGAGTTCTCGGCGCCCGCGATCGCGGGGCTGCCGCTCTGGTACGTGCAGTACCAGCTCCAGAAGTTCAGGGACGGAGCCCGCGGCGCGCACGCGGACGATCGCAACGGCCTGCGGATGCGCGCGATGGCGCGCACCCTCCTCCACGAGGGGGACCTCGAGGCGGTCGCGCAGTACGTGTCCGATCTGCCGGTGGTGCCGCCGGCGCAGACCCTCGAGGGCAACCCGGAGCACGGGCAGGAGCTCTTCGCGCCGTGCGTCGAGTGTCACGGCGCCAACGGCGCGGGCAACCCCGACCGGCATGCGCCGCCGCTCACCGCGCTCAACGACTGGTACATCGTGAGCTCGCTGCGCCTGTTCAAGGACGGCATCCGCGGCGGCAGCAGCGTCGACGAGTGGGGCCTCACGATGCGGCCGATGGCGGTCGGGATCGCGGACGACGCGGCGAGGGCCGACGTCGCCGCGTACATCCGCACGCTGCGCGGCGGCGCGGGCGAGGGGGAGACGGCGACGGCGCGCGCGAGCGCGCCCGCGAACCAGGAGAACGGCGGATGAGCGGCTCGTCAGGCCATCACCAGGGCACCGGCATGCACCCGAGCGGGGTCGGCGAGATCCGCAGCGACGATGGGCGCGAGCCGGCCGTCGACGAGAAGGCGTGGATGGACGACTCGCCGAGCGCGCTCGCGTCGGATCTCGCGAGCTTCACGTTCAAGGTCACGTTCCTCGGCGCGATCGCGTTCGGCCTCGCCGTGACCTACTTCATCTTCCTCTGAGGCCTTCGAGACCGTCATGCTTGAAAACCTCCTCGAGCCCGCATCCTCCTTCGCCGCAGACATCGACAACGTCATCCTCGTGGTGACGATCCTCGTCGGTCCGTGGTTCCTCGCGTCGATGGGCATGTTCTTCTGGCTCATCGTGCGCTTCCGGCACCGCGAGGGTCAGAAGGCGCAGTACGTGACCGGCGACGAGCCGCACCTGAAGCGCTGGATCACGATCCCGCACGCGCTGATCATCATCTGCGACATCTTCATCATCATCGCGGCCGTCCGCGTGTGGATGGACGTGAAGCAGAACGCGCCGGAGCCGGACTCGACGATCCGCGTCACCGCGCAGCAGTGGGCGTGGACGTTCCGCCACCCGGGCCGCGACAACCAGCTCGACACCGACGACGACATCGTCACCGTCGACGAGCTGCACGTCGAGCTGGACCGCACGTATCACTACCAGCTCGAGTCGGTGGACGTGCTCCACGACTTCAGCGTCCCGGTGTTCCGTCTCAAGCAAGACGCGATCCCCGGGCGGCGCATCATGGGTTGGTTCCAGCCCATCCTCACCGGCACGTGGGACATCCAGTGCGCCGAGATGTGCGGGATCGGTCACGGCGCCATGGCGGCGCGGATCGTGGTCGAGACCCCCGAGCAACATCGACAGTGGGTGGAGGGGCGCTCCCCCGGCGCGGTCGCGACGGCCGACGCCCGCCCCACGGTCCAGCCCTGAGCTGAAGCGAGAATCACGATGGCCACCGGACACAGCCACAGCGAGCCCAACTTCTTCGTCAAGTACCTGTGGTCGACCGACCACAAGATCATCGCCATGCAATATCTCTTTACGGGGATGGCGATGGCGCTGATCGGCGGCTACTTCGCGTACGCCTTCCGCATGCAGCTCGCCTTCCCCGGCGCGAGCGTGCCGGGCTTCGGCGTGGTGTCGCCGGGCGAGTACAACGCGCTCGTCACGAACCACGGCACGATCATGATCTTCTGGGTGGCGATGCCCGTGCTCATCGCCGCGTTCGGGAACTACCTCATCCCGCTGATGCTGGGATGCGACGACATGGTGTTCCCGCGCATCAACCGGCTCAGCTACCAGATCTTCTTGATCAGCGCGCTGATCCTCATCGCCTCGTTCTTCGTCCCGAACGGTGGCTTCGGCGGCGCGTGGACGGCGTACCCCCCGCTCAGCGCGAATAGTCAGTACAGCCTCACGCCGCTCGGCTCGACGCTGTGGGTGATCGCGGTCGCTTTGGAGTTCGTCGCGTTCCTGCTCGGCGGGATCAACTTCATCACCACCGCGATGAACTCACGCGCGCCGGGCATGAAGCCGTTCGACGTGCCGATGGTGGTCTGGATGATCGTCATCGCGAGCATCCTCTTCATGGCCTCGGTCGGCCCGCTGATGGCGGGCGCGGTGATGCTGCTCTTCGATCAGACGCTCCACACCGGCTACTTCGATCCGGCGCGCGGCGGTGACCCGGTGCTCTGGCAGCACCTCTTCTGGTTCTTCGGTCACCCCGAGGTGTACGTGGTGCTCCTGCCTGCGCTCGGGATCGTCGCCGAGATCATCACGGTGTTCAGCCGCAAGAAGCTGTTCGCCTACAAGATCGTGCTCGGCACCGCGATCGCGACGGGCGTCCTCAGCTTCTTCGTGTGGGCCCACCACCAGTTCATCGCGGGCATCGACCCGCGCATGGCGAACGTGTTCACCGTGACGACGGTGCTCATCTCCATCCCGATCGCGGAGATGTGCTTCGTCTACATCGCGACGCTGTACGGCGGATCGATCCGGCTCACCACGCCGATGCTGTGGGCGCTCGCGTTCATCGCGGAGTTCCTCATCGGTGGCGTGACGGGGATCTTCCTCGGCGCGAGCGGCGCGGACATCTACTTCCACGACACGTACTTCGTGCTCGCGCACTTCCACTACACGTTCTTCCCCATCGCGATCATCGCGGTGTTCGCTGGCATCACGTACTGGTTCCCGAAGATGTTCGGAAAGCACCTGAACGAGACGATGGGCAAGATCCATTTCTGGGGGACGGTCATCCCCTTCAACTGCATCTTCATCCCGCTGTTCTTCCTCGGCGCGGCGGGGCAGCACCGTCGGATCTACAACTACGAGCACTTCTCCCAGCTCGCGGTCCCCGAGCTCCAGAACCTGCGCGTGTTCGCGACCGTCTCGCTCGTGATCATGCTCGCGTTCCAGCTCCTGTTCTTGATCAACTTCTTCTACTCGCTGTTCGCGGGGAAGAAGGCGACCAAGAACCCCTACAACGCGAACACGTTGGAGTGGACGACGGAGTCCCCACCGCCGCACGGCAACTGGACGGGCGAGCTCCCGGTCTGTTACCGCGGCCCGTACGAGTACTCGGTGCCGGATCGCGAAGACGATTACTGGCCCCAGGACGTTCCCGCCTGAGCGCGGTGGCCTGAGAGAGGGAGACGACAGTGGAAGGAAAGCCTCTCGCGACCCTGCGGAGCGCCAGCGGCGTCCCCACCGGACGCCTTGCGGTCTGGTGGGTGCTCGCCTCCGAAGTGGTGATCTTCGGCGGGCTCCTCGGCTCGTACGTCATGCACCGGATCGGCCACCCGGAGTGGGCCGGCCACGAGTACGCGGGCGCGACGAACCCGTGGATCGGGCTCTTGAACACGTTCGTGCTCCTGAGCTCGAGCCTCACCGCGGTCATCGCGCACCACTACGCCGAGAAGGGGCAGGGCAAGAAGGCGGCGAACTTCCTGTTCATGACGATCGGCGGGGCGGCCACGTTCGTCGTGGTGAAGTCCTTCGAGTGGTACACGGAGATCCACCACGGCTTCACGATCACGAAGAACACCTTCTGGTCGTTCTACTACACGGCGGCGGGGCTCCACGCGCTGCACGTGATCGCGGGCGCGATCCTGATGGGCTGGGTCGCGAGCTACGCGCGTCGCAACGAGGAGCTCCAGCGGGTCGAGCTGATCGGCATCTACTGGCACTTCGTCGACGTCGTCTGGATCTTCCTCTTCCCCCTCCTCTACATCGCGAAGTAGCCGCTCATGACTCAATCGGCGACAACACACGTTCCTGGGTCGAGCGCCGTCGAGGCGCACGGGCACGATGCGGGCCACGGGCACGATGCGGGCCACGGGCACGGCGACGATCACGGCCCCGAGATGATCATCGGCGGCAACGAGGTCGGTCCCGTCCACTACTGGAAGATCTGGGGGATCCTGCTCGGCCTGCTGCTCATCAGCTTCGTCGGTCCGTATGCCGGAATCCAAGTGGTCACGCTGGCCACCGCGTTCGGCATCGCGGTCGTCAAGGCGTACCTCGTCTGCAAGCACTTCATGCACCTCGACGTGCAGCCGAAGTTCGTCCTCTACTTCCTCATCACCGCGCTCCTGTTCATGGGGCTCTTCTTCTTCGGCGTGTCGCCGGACGTGATGGAGCATGAGGGCCAGAACTGGACCAACGTCGCGGCGAACGACGCGGTGGCGCGCGGCCTCGCGGCGGAGCACGGCGGCGAAGCCGGCGGGGTCCCGGCGGAATGGGACGCGGCGACCGAGTTCGCGAACACCTGCGCGCTCTGCCACGGCACGGCAGGCGCGGGCGATGGCGTGGCGGCGGCGGGCCTCGATCCGCATCCAGCGAACTTCACGGATCCGACGTTCTGGCAGACGCGCGATCGCGACCACGTGATCAACGTCATCACCAACGGCGGCGCGGCGGTCGGCCGCTCCGCGACGATGGTGGCGTTCGGTGGTCGCTTCACCCCCGAGCAGATCGAAGCGCTCGCCGACTACGTCATGCAGTTCAATCCGGGCGGCGAGGGCGCGGCCCCGGCGCCGGAGGGCGACACGCCGGCGGGTGACGAAGCCGGTGACGCGGCGGGCACCGAGACGGGCGACGCCGCCGGTACCGAAGGCACCGAAGCGGCGGCGGGCGACGAAGCGGGCGACGAGGCCGCGGGCCCCGTCGACGTCGCGCCGAGCGGTGACGACGCCGCGGACGAGCCGCCGGCCGCCGACGGAGAGTGACCTCGCGAGCGGAGCCCCGGCGCCGAGTGCTACACGTTCGTAGTGCCTCGCCGACCCGGCTCCGCGCTCGCCGCCGCGATCCTCGCGACGGTAGGCGCCCTCGCGTGCGGCGGCGCGGCGAGCGGGCCGGTGGCCCCCGAGGCGAGCGCCGAGCGCATCGAGCTCGCGCTAAGGATCCCGTCGGAGGGGGCGCGGCTCGCGTGCACGCGCACGGTCGAGCTGCTGATGGACGGCTCGGCGGCGCCATGGGCGTCGGAGGTCGACCTCCGCTTCCGGCCGATCGATCACGACGTGTTGCGGCTCCGGACCTACGGCACCCCGTATCGCGTGGCGGCCGAGGGCGAGCGCGCCGAGCGCGTCGCCGGTGCGCGCTTCACCGTCCGGACTCGCGTCGACGCGCACGCGCGCGCGATCGAGGAGCCGGCGGTGGGCGGCGGCGCGGAGCGCTCGATGTACGGAACGGTCGTGGTCGCGATCGAGCGGCTCCTCGAGCCGGTCTTCCCCGAGGCGCCGGTCGCGGTCGGCACCACGTGGCGCGAGGAGCCTTCGATCTGGCGACCGCGCGCACCGCCCGCCACCGTCGCGATCGAGCGCACGTTCACGCTCCACGCGCTCGAAGGGGAGGGGAGCGAGCGCGTCGCGTGGATCCGGACGGACGCGACGGCGCGGGTGAGCGACCTATCGATGGGCGGGACCGCGCTCTCCGGCGAGGCGCGCGTGCGGGGGATGAGCGCGGTGCGTGCGAGCGACGGGCTGCCGCGGAGCGCGAGCTACGAGGTGTCGTTGAGCGTATCGGGCGAGGGGATCGGCGCGCTCTTCGCGGGCCAGAGCATCGGGGCAAAGATCCGCGACCGATGCGCGCCCGCCGCGCCGCGCGGGCGGCCCCTCGTCAGCGGCGTGCCGCCCGTGTCCGCGCGCTGAGCCGAGAGCCGCGATCTACCGCGTTCCGGTCGCGAGGTGCTGGGCGAGCGCGGCGCGTTGGAAGAGCTCCGCCTCGCCCGGCGCGAACGCGGGACACGTCGTGCGCTCGTCGAAGCAGAAGATGCCGTGTTCGGCGCTGAGCCCGATCGGCGAGGCGCCGGTGAGCGCGGCCAGGATGACCAGCGCCGAAACGTAGCTTCCGCGGTACCCCGGGTGAGCGCGGTCGCGATAGTAGAGGTCCATCGATGGCTCTTCGTCCCACACGCGCAGCCACGCGAGCCCGCCCGCCGCCACCGGCACGCCGAGCTCGCCGCCGAGCGCGAGCTGCGGGTCCGCCATCGCGTGGAAGCCGGAGCGATCCGGGCGCTCGACGTACGGCGACGCGTAGAGGAGCGCGCGCAGGCCGTGGGCGCGCGCCAGCTCGACGATCGCCGTGGCGTCGCGCCGGAACTGCGCTTCGAAGCCGGGGATCTCGGCGAGATCGATCGACTCGGCGATCACGACCGCGTCGTAGCGCCCGCTCGACAGCTCCGCCTCGAGGCGGCGACCGTCCTCTGCGCCGTCGGTGAGGAGCGCGCCGAGGTTCGCGCCGCCCCGCGTGAACGCGGTGCCCTCGACGCGCGCGCACCCGGCGGGGGCCGAGGCGCTGAGGCGGCCGACGAGCTGCGGCAGATCCCAGAACGCGACCTGGCTGTTGCCGATGAAGATCGCACGGATCGTGGACGCGCTCGCATCGCACGTCGGGCTCGCCCCGGCGTCCGCTCGTCCGCCCGCGTCCCTTCGCGCCGCGTCCACTCGCGCCGCGTCCGTACGCGCCGCGTCGGTCCTCCCCGCGTCGGCGATCCGCGCGTCGCGCGCCGGTCCCGCGTCGTGGCCCGCGCCCGGCGAGCACCCCGCCCAGAGCGCGCTGATCGCGAGCGCGGTGATCGCGAGCGGGGCGAGCGCGAGGATCGCGGTCGTCAGAGTCGTTTCGGAGGCGCGCATCGGCGAGGGAACGTGGCATCGCGGGTGTCGGGCGGCCACCGGCGTGTGAAGAACTACGAGGCTCCATTGCGGCGCCTTCCTCCCGTCCCATACACACCGGGGAGCCGAACCTTGCACACCACGCCCGAAGCAGACCGCACCGAGCCGAGCCCCTCGCCCGACTGGCAGCGTCACACCGATCCCGCGGTGGTGGAGCGACACGTCGTCGCGCTGCCGCCGCAGCACGCCGCGCTCGACGGAGTGCGCGTCGTGCAGGTCTCGGACCTCCACGTCGGCCGCTACATGCGCGCCGAGCAGTGGGCCGCGCACGTCGCGCGCATCAACGCGCTCGCGCCCGACCTCGTGGTGATCACCGGCGACGCGATGGACTGGGCGCCGCGCTACGAGGAGGACTACCTCGAGCCGCTCGCCGCTCTCGCGCCGCGCGTGGCCTCGCTCGCGATCCTCGGCAACCACGACTTCTACTTCGGCCCGGGCCGACTCGCGGCGGGTTATCGGCGCTCGCGCGCGGTGCGCCTCTTGCGCGGCGAGCGCTGGGAGAGCGACGCGCTGCCCGGGCTCAGCGTGTGGGGGATCGACGATCCGATGACCTCGTTGACGACACCGGCGCGTTACCCGGGCCTTCGCTCGTGGGCGAGGAACGAGCTCGATCCGTCGCGCTTCAACCTGCTGCTCTCACACCGGCCCGACGCGTTCCGGTTCACGCCGGAGCTGGGCTTCGATCTCCAGCTCTCGGGGCACACGCACGGCGGTCAGATCGTGATCGCGCCGTGGGGCAAGCCGCTCCACATCTCGAACGTGTTGGGCCCGTGGGACATGGGCGTGTTCGAGGAGCGCGCGTCGCGCCTCTACGTGAGCCGCGGCCTCGGGTTCGTGGGCCTGCCGTACCGCCGCGGGTGCTCGACCGAGATCACGGTGCACGAGCTGCGCGCGTAAGCAGCGCGAGTGAGCACGTGCAATTCCACGTGCACGTGCAGGACGCGTCCTAGTGCACGTCCTCGTCCTCGTGCACGTGCACGTACTTCGTGCACGTCCACGTACACGCGGCGATGACTTCGAGCGCCCGATACGTGCAGCGACGCGCCGATCGATCTGCTGGGCCACGGGCAGGGCAGGGGCGAGCCGCAGGTTGTCTTGCAACCTGCTAGAGCGCGTCCGCGCGACACGCCACCGCTGGCGACACGCTCCCGCACGCCGGCGCGCTTCGCGCGCGGAGCCGAACGCGCCCGCTCCCCCCGCCGCCGCCGCCCCCAGCCACGTTGGTCGTGCTGATCCCAGCGGCCCCGTCCGACATCCCTCCGGTCGCTCCCTCGCCTCCAGCTGCGCCTCCCGCGCCGGCGTCGCCACCGCGTCCGCCGTCCACCACCAGGCGTCCATCCACGATCACGTCGGGCGCTTCGAGGAGGAACGCGCCGCCGGAACCGCCGCCGCCGCCGCCGGTGTTGTCCTCGCCACCGGTGCCGCCGGCGCCGCCGCTCGCGTGGACCCGAGCGCCGCCCGCGAGATGGAGGCGCCCGCGCGCCGTGATCTGCAGCGCGCCACCGCCGCCGCCGCCCGCGCTGCCCTCGAAGACCCCGACGCCGCCGCCTTCGCCGCTCGCGCCGCCGCCGCTGCCGCCGAGCAACGGCTCGAGGTCGTCGCGCCCGTTCATGTTCCCGCCGGCGCCGCCGAGGGCCTGTGAGCTGCCGTCACCGCCCGGGCCTCCGGCCGTGAGGTAACCGCCGCCTCCACCGCCGCCCGTGGGATCCGGCGGCGATCGACGCAACCCGCCTCCGCCCCCACCTGGACCACCGCCGGCCGGGCCGTCGTCGCCGTTGTCGGCCGGCCCGTCGGCGCCGTCCGCGCCACCTGGCCCGCCGGCGCCGCCGGGCGACGCGAGCTCGACCCCGTCTCCGCCGGGCAGTCCGTCGAAGTCGATCTCACCCTCGATCGTCGCGTCACCGTCGACGAGGAAGATCACCGGTCCGATCGGACCGAACGCCGAGTCGAACGTGAGCAAAGCGTCTTGTTCGATCGAGAGCGACGAGACGCAGAACAGCAGCACGCCACGCGCGCGCGCAGTGGAGTCGATGTGCGTGCGACCATCGCCGCAGTCGGGCGAGCAGTCGATCCCGTTCGGCGTGACGAGCGCGCTCGCGGAGCCGCGGAGCGCGAGGCCGCCGATCGGCGCGACACACCCGAGCAGATCCGGATCGTCGAGGTTGCTCGCGGTGGCGCACGTGCCATCCATCGCCTCGACGAACGGGCAGCTCGCGGGCGTCGAGCACGTGCCGTCGACCTCGCAGGTCGATCCGGGTCCGCACGGCGTGCAGACGCTCCCGGCGACACCGCACGCGTCGGCGCTCGGTGGCATGCAGGTGGAGCCGCTGCAGCAACCGTCGGGACAGGTCGTCTCGTTGCACCCCGAGCAGACCCCGCCCGAGCAGGAGTCGCCGGTCCCGCACGCGCTGCACGCACGCCCCGCCGTACCGCACGCGGCGACCTCGCGTCCATCCATGCACACGTCGCCCTGACAGCAGCCCTCGCAGCTCCCCGGCCCGCACGCTCCCGCGTCGAACCCGCTCGGGATCCCGCTCAACGGAAGCTGACACCCGAGCGCGAGCGGACAACAGAAGACGAGCGCGGCGAAGCGGTTCACGCCACCACGATCGCACGTGGCGCGCGCCGTGGGAACGCCGCGGCGCCCCTGAATCCCTTCCGGATCGACCGGTTGATTCCCGCTTCAGACTGGGCAAGATGCGCACCGTGAACCGACTGAATCATGCTCTTGGTGCCGCGATCGTCGTGGCTGGGCTCGCGGGGTGCGACGGAGACGGCGGGAGCGACGCCGGCATGACGGGGATGGACGCAGGCCCCGCCGCCGACGCCGGATCGGTCTCCGACTCCGGAGGCGGCACCGACGCAGGCTCGATGGACCAGGACGCCGGCGAGACCATGACGGACGCCGGAGGACCGTCGTGCGGGACCGAGCGCCCGAGCATCGCCGACATCAGCGGCACCGAGGGTCTGGTCATCGCGCGCGACGGGACGATCTACTACTCGCAGAGCGCGGCGGTCGGTCGGATGCTCCCGGGTGGATCTCCGGAAAACTCATGGACGAGCGTCGGCGGCTCCGGGACGGTCTGGGGCCTCGCGCTCAACGCGGCCAACGATCGGCTGTACGTGGGGGTGCCGGGGCTGGGTGTGCGCGTCATCGATCTCACGGCCGCGACGCCGATGGCGACGACGGTGGTGACGGGCGGCTCGCCGAACGGTCTGACGATCGGCCCCGACGACGCGCTCTACTACAGCGACTTCAATGGTGGGCATGTCCACCGCCTGACGGCCGGCGGCTCGCCGAGCCAGGTTACGACCAGCCCGATAGCGAGCCCCAATGGGGTCGTCTTCTTGCCCGATGGAACACTCCTTGTCGCTCAGTACGCCATGCCAGGCGCGCTCCTTCGACTGACCCTCTCGGGCGGTGTCGAGACGGCTCGTGAACAGTTCGCGGCGGTTCCGGGTGCCCCCGACGGCCTGGCGCTAGATGCCGATGGCAACGTCTACGTGGGTTCGCAGACATCCATGGGTGGGCTCCTCATGTTCTCGCCCGACGGGAGCTCGATGATGCGAATCCAAATGGGGATCCCATTCATCGCGAACATCGAGTTCGGTGCCGGCCCGCTCACGTGCACGGACCTCTACATCACGAGCAGCGGCGTCCTTCAGCGCTATGAAGCCGGGACCATCGCGGGAGCCGCCGTCCCCTGGCATTGACCAACGAACGGGTCTAGCCCCTAGGAGCGGGGACCAGGAGCGCTGACGCGGACGACATCACGCCGCTACCGAGCGGTCCGTCACCCCAGCAGTAGACGGCGCCCTGCTCGGTGAGTCCACAGTGAGCGACCCCGGTGGACACCCTGACAAAAGGCCCAGCCGTTCCGGCCACGGACGCTGCAGGTCCTCCAGCGGACCAACACACGACACCATCATCTAGACCCGCACAGGACGTAGTCAGCGACCGCGGGCCTGCGACGCCGGGAACTGCTACCGGCGTGGGCCCATAGCCGTTTCCCCAACAGAGCACTTCTCCTGAGCGGATAGCTACGCACGAATCGTGTACGCCGGCGGCGACGAGCACCGCGTTGTTTACACCGATCGCCGCCACGGCGTCGGCGCGGTCGGTCGTGGTTCGGTCGCCGAGTGCCCCGCCGGTGTTCCCCCCCCAGCACTGGACGGTTCCGGTCTCGAGGAGCGCACAGGCATGGAAGCTACCGACGGCAAGCTGCACTGGCCGCGCCGACAGCCCACCAACGAGTCGCGGCTCCTGGCTCGGCACCTCAGGCCTGCTGCCCCAACACCAGATCTCGCCGTTGTCGAGGAGCGCGCAAGCGAAGAACTCGCCGCAGTCGATCATCGATGCTCGGTTCACCAGGCCGACTGGGAATGGAGTCATCGACGGATTTGGGGCTGACGCAGAGCCGAGCGTTCCGAAGAGGTTCGAGCCCCAGCAAGACACGATGCCTGTGGCGGTAAGCGCGCACGAGAAGTGCGTTCCGATTATCGAGCCGCCCGCACAGACATCGATGAATCTCCCCTCGAAGGCTGCCTCAACCGGCAGCGCACTGTCGGTCAGCGTGCCGTCTCCCAGACAGAAAGTATCGTTCCATCCCCAGCAGGCAATCCCGTCACGCTGACGCGATACGCACGCATGGCTGTACCCGAGGGACAGGTGATTGGCGTCGTTGCACCCGGTCGGCGTGCAGCTCCAGACGCACGATTCACCGCACGCGGTGCAGTTCTCGAGCGTCCCCAACTCACACGAAGCATCGCTGGTGACCAATGCGTCACGACCGCCGGCATCGGAGATTCCGGCATCTCGGCCGGCATCCGGGGACGTTCCCGCATCGCGTCCGGCGTCGAAGGGATCGACAAACGTCGGATCGGACACGATGAGCGAACACCCAAAACTTGGCGTGATCGCTGCCAGGAGCAGCATAGCCCTCGGCGCTCCTTGAAGAAGCGAGCACGATTGACGCTCCATGGTCTGAACGATACGCAACGTAGCGTCCCCGCGAAAGTGGGGCGACACCGAGCCGCGCATGCGCAAGCTGGTTCACCTGCAAGAGCACGAACGTGTCGCCACAAGGCCCAACGTCGCAGGCGCCGAGCCGTACCCGGTGGATCAGCGGCCCTTCGACCCGGGTACTTTCTCGGTCCCGCCCTTCGTCGCCGCCGGCCGCTTGCTCGGCGCCATCTTGCTCGCCGGTCGCTTGGTCGGCGCCTTCGTCGCCGCGGCCTTCTTGGTGGGCGCCTTCTTTGCCGCGGCCTTCTTTGCCGTCGCCTTCTTGTTCGGCGCCTTCTTGTTCGGCGCCTTCCCCACCGGTTCGCTCGCGCCGCCGCGCTCCGCGTCGAGCTGCTTCACGAGCTTCTTCGGGGCCTGCGCGCGGTAGCTCTCCTCGAGCCATTCCTTGAGCATCTCGACCGGGGGGTCGCTCTCGAGCGGGAACGTGATCGCGACCCAGCCGCTCTTGCCGAGGCCGTACGCGCCGGGGGTCGCGCCCTCGAGCATCAACGCCTCGCGGTTCGAGTGCGGGAGCTTGCACGAGAGGCCCAGCGCGTCGCCGCCGTGCCCCATGTAGGCAAACGTCTTGTCGTTGACGGCGAGGTCCTTGTGCTCGGGCCACGGGCTCTTGAGGTGCGCGCCGGGGAAGCGGAGGCCGTGGGCGCGCAGCTCCTCGAGCGCGCGATCGTGGACGCGGATGCGGTCTTTGCTCACGCGGGGAGGATACCTCCTCGTGCGTCGCGGGGATCAGGCGTTCGCGATCGAGGGCACCGACTTCAGCGCAGGGCGGGTGGAGTTGGGGCGCGCGAGGTACACGCGGTCGCGTCCGTCGGTCTTGGCCAGGTACATCGCCGCGTCGGCGGCGCGGATCAGCTCGGCGCCCTCCGTCGTGTGATCGGGCGCGCTCGCGACCCCCGCCGAGAACGTGACGGGCTGGGACACCCGCGCGGCCGCGCGCATGGTCCGGACGAGCGGGCGGAGCGAGTCGACGCGCTGCAACGCCTGCTCCGACGTCGCGCCGGGCAGGAGCACGACGAACTCCTCGCCGCCGAAGCGACAGACGACGTCCTCGGTTCGGAACGTCTCGCGCAAGAGCGCACCGAGCTCGACGAGCAGCTCGTCCGCCGCGACGTGACCGTAGCTGTCGTTGAAGTGCTTGAAGTGATCGAGGTCGATCATCGCCACGCTCAGCGGCTTCTCCTCACGCTCGCAGCGGCGGAGCTCGCGCACCAGCGTCTCTTCGAGGTAACGCCGGTTGAAGCATCCCGTGAGCGGATCGCGGATCGACTGCTTGTGCAGGCGCTCGCGCAGGGTGACGTTCGCGATCGCGAGGCCGAGGTGGTCGGCGACCGCGTTCACGAACCGCGCCTCCGCCGAGTCGGGCAAGACGTCGTGCTGGTGGGGAAGCTCGAGGTGGAGGAGGCCGCGCGCCTCGCCCTGCGCCATCAGCGGGAGGCACACGTGCGCGAGGTTGCGCATGCGAGCGTGACCGCAGTCGAGGGCGAGCCACTCGCCGGTGCTCCAGTGTGGGCGACCGCGCCGGAGCGCCCAGCAATCGTTCGGGTCGATCACCTCCGCGATCTTGCGGTCGCCGAACTTCGCGAGGATCTCGCCGTTGCCGCGCGCGCCATCGAGCACGTACACCGCGCCCGAGTGCCCGGGAAAGATCCGCCCCATGAAGAGGTCGATCACCTGACGCGCGTCGTCCATGCCGCGCGAGCTCTGCAGGAGCTCGCCCATGTCGGAGAGCATGCCGAGCTGCTCGGCGCGCGCCTCGAGCTGGGCGAGCCGGCCCTGCGCGCTCGCCATCGCGAGGCGTTCGGCGGTGACGTCGCGCACGACGGCGAACCAGTGCTCGGACTCCTCGTCGACGGTGAGGCTGAAGCGCATCCAGCGCGTGGTGCTCCGCGCCTCGTCCGTTCGGCACTCGAGCTCGATCCACGGCGCGCCGGCCCGTAGCCGCGCGAGCGCGCCCTCGACGAGGTCGCGGTCCTCGGGGTGCGCGATCTGGGGGAACGGGGAGCCCGCCCACGCGATGGCGCTCGTGGACGTGGCGTCCTGGAGGGCCGGGTTGACGTGCGCGATGACGCCGTCGCTCGCGACCACGCAGAGGAGATCCCGCGAGGCACGGAAGAAGCGATCCGCGATGGGGTCGACCGCCATGGTTGTCCCTTCGGCAGGAGACATCGGCGGTCCCGTCCCCCCTTTGAGGGGGGGACGTCAGAAGTGGACGCCCACCGCGAGGCGCACGATGTCGGCGGAGCCCGAATACGTCCCGTTCGCCGACGGATGATTGAACGCGGCGAGGGAGGGCTGGGTCACCGGTCGGTGGAGGCTCGTCGAGATGTCGCGATCGATCAGGAACGTGTGGCCGTACGAGAGGAGCAGGCTGACCTCGTCGATCAGCTGCCAGCGCGCGGTGAGGCCGAGCTCGATCCGGTTGAAGTCCATGTTGTTCGGCGCGAGCGTCTCGTCGGGCACCGTGTTGCTCTGGAACGTGAAGTGCGCCGCGACGAGGAGCTCGGGGATCGGCAGCACCCCGGCGCGCAGATGCACGCGGTGGCGATCTACATAGGCCTGGGGCTTGGACTGGTTCTCGATCGACTCGCTCGTCGCCTCGGTCACCGTGAGGTTGAAGTTCGGCTGCGAGCTCGTGTGCTCGAACTGGTAGTAGACGCCGAGGTCGACCATCGGGTGCGGTCGCGCCGACACGCCGAAGAAGATCTGCATCGGCACGTCCATCTGCATCTCGATCGATCCGTTGAGATCGGGGAGCTGCGCGCTCGGTAGCGTGTCGGCGACGAACTGGCGGAGCGCGTCCGGGTATTCGACGCGGAGCGAGCCGCTCGCGACGAGCACCACGGGGCTGTGGATCGACGCCGCGAGCGAGAGCTCCGGGATCGGACGCACGAGGATGCCGCCGGTCGCGCCGACGCCGAAGCCGTCCCCCGAGACGAACACCGGCGCGGCGAGGTCGGGGCTCGCGTAGGGAAACGGGCTGTCGAGCTCGGTGCTGCCGACCGTCTGGTTGAGCTGGGCGCCAAAGTCCTTGTCGAGCTCGGTCTGCGCGGAGCCGTAGGTGAGGTTCGCGCCGACGCCGATCGTCAGCCACTCGATCGGGGTGAAGCTCACCGCCGGCACGAGCTGGATGTGGAACGACTGGCCGGTGACCATGTAGTAGCGCGTGGTGTTGCCCGCGCCGTCGTCGCGGCCCCAGAAGCCGCCCGACGCGCGCGAGACGCCGCCCGCGAGGCCGATGCGCCACTGCTCGTGCAGCGCGTCGGTGTAGCCGCCGAGCGAGAGCAGCGGACCGACGGGCATCTGCGTCGAGGTGGCGCCGTCCTCCTGCGCGTAGGCGAGCTGGATGACGCTCACGCCGCCGTTGAGCTCGAGGAGGGTGCCCGTGCCCGCGCCCATCGCGGCGGGGTTGTAGTAGGCGGCCACGCCGTCCGCGCTCGCCGGTCCGCTCAGCGGGGTGCCGATCGCCTGCGCGAACGCGGTCGGTGCGAGGAGCAGGATCGCGAGGCAAGAGAGGAGCGCCAGCGAACGGATGCTCGGCGCCTCGGACGGCTGGGCGCCGGGCCGAATCACCCGCGGCTCCGACGGCGGCGCGCGACGAGGAACATCGCGAACGCGAGCGCGAGCGGCGCGACCGACGAGCCGGCGCGGGAGCCCGGCCCGCCGACGCTGCAGCCGCCGTCGTAGAGGCTCGGGTGGAGCGCGAAGCCGAACGCCTCGCTCGTCACGTTGCCCGCCTCGTCGCGGACCTCGATCTCGATCTCGTAGAGGTCGTGACCCTCGAGCGAGCTCGCCGCGATCTCCGCCACGCCTTGGTCGCCGGTGAACGGCGCCTCTTCGACGATCTCGCTCGTCCCGTCCTCGCGGAGGCGACGGAGCGTGAAGCGGCTCTCGAGGTTGGTGGAGCGCGTGTCGGTCGCGGTCCACGCGACGCGCACGATGGGGTCGGCCACGATCGAGCCGGGCGCCTCGTAGACGCGAAGATCGGGCGGGGTGCCGTCGACCACGAACCCGTGGATCGCAGGGACGCGATCCTCGTTGTCGTTGAGATCGACGGCCGCGACCTCGAGGGTGTGCTCGCCGTCCGTGGCGTCGAAGCGGACCTCGCGGAGGCTGCTCGCCGTGCCGTCGCCGAGCGGCTCGCCGTCGAGCCAGGCGCGGTAGCGGAGCAGATCGTCGGGCGTGCTGTCGTCGTGGCCGCTGACCGAGAAGCGGGCGGTGCCGGCCGGAAGGAGGTTTGCAGGATCGATGAGCGCGGTGTCCGGCGCGACGCGGTCGTTGGGGTCCGGGATGTGGAGGTCGATGCCGACGCGCTGCCAGCCGCGGTCGCTCTCGAGCGAGACGACGTGGAGGTACGTGCCGAGGACCGGCTGCACGGCCGGCGCGACGGGGAGCTCGCGCAGACGATCCGCGAGGAGCGGGTGCACCGTGTTGGCCACGAAGCGGCGGAGGCGCGCGGGGTCGAGCTCGAGGAGGTGTCCCGACGCCTCGAGGCGGAGCTGGTCGACGATCAGATCGTGGAAGTCGAGGACGAGCCCGTTGACCTCGGGGTTCATCGTGAGCGCGGCGGACGCGGTCGCATCGACGAACAGATCGAAGTGGCTCGGCGCGTCGCCGGTGTCGTCGAGCACGTCGATCATCACGTGCAGATCGCGCACCGCGATCGTCGCCACGTCGCGATCCTCGCGGCCGAACGTCGCCTCGAGCGGGCGCTCGATGTCGGCCGTGACCTCGAGGCGGGTGCCCGGCGGGAGGCCGATCTGTTGCGCGGCGCCGAGCGTGCCGAGGGCGATCGACTGCTGGTTGTCCGCGAGGAGCTGGCTGATGAGCCCGCCGCGCCACGCCTCGAAGAGCGCCTCGTTGACGAGCCGATCCGAGGCTGCGACCTGGAACATGCCGTCGAAGTCGTCGGGGAGCGCGTCGCCCTCCGGCGCCCGGACGCTCGGCGCGTCCTCGTGCCAGCGCGAGGCCCCCGCCCAGCGCACGACCGCGTCGCCGCCGAGGGTGAGGCCGGTTCGGCGGCTGAGCTCGAGCTCTTGGACGCTCGCGTCGATCGAGAAGCCGTACTGCTCGATCGAGAGCGCGAGCGTCTCGCCCATCACGTCGGTGAGCACGCCGCTCACCTGCTCGGAGGCCATCGCCTCGAGCCGCGGGAGCAACAGATCGAGCGCCCACGCCTCGACCGCGTTGATCAGCCACTCGGCGACGTCACCGACGAGGCATCCCTCGCTCATGATGTCGAGGTCGTCCGCGGTCAGGTCGAGGCCGACCGTCGCGCCGTGGAACTCGACCCCGCCGTCGGGACCGGTCGCCGCCGCGAGCTCGACCTCGACGCCGAGCGAGCGCGCGCTCGCCGTGACGTCGCACGAGGCGCTGTTGAGGCATGCGTACGCGTGATCGATGTCGAGGGGGGTGGCCACGTCGACGTCGATGACGGTGTCGACGACGACCGCGCCGTCCTCGGTGCGCACCGAGAGCTCGTGCCAGCCGATCTGCACGTCCGTGTCGGGGACGTGCGCGACGATGTCCCCCGAGCCCGGGCAGTTGAAGAGCTGGCGATCGAGGGCGGGGACCTGGAACGTCTCCGGCAGGTAGCCGCGGGCCACCGTGGTGAGCTGGTCGATGCCCGTCGGGGTCGCGCGCAGCCCGACGTCTTGGGCGGCGACCCAGGAGGGGGCGAGGCAGAGGAGCGCGGCGATCGAGGAGAGGAGTCGACGCATGGACGTCCCTTGCGCAGGAACGGTGCCAACGTGACGGCCGGGAAACATGGGCGAAGCGGCCGGAAAACCGGCAAGTGGGGCCGCCACCTGGGGGCGACCTGAAAAGGCGAGCAGCCATGGTCGGCGGTTAGCGAGTGTGTTCAAAGGTCGGGCCACAGGCCCCGACCGTCGTGCCCGTCCTCGTCCTCCTGCACGTGCACGGAGCCCGGCTTCGCCGAGCTTTGAAGACAATCCCTAGTCGTATTTGCTAGTCGTATTTGCCGAGGGTCGCGCGGGGGAGGCTCGGGGCGCGCTCCGCGGAGCAGACGCGGTTCCGGCCGGCGCGCTTGGCGCGGTACATCGCGTGGTCGGCGCGGGCCTCGAGCTCGCCGGCGGACTCGCGATGGTTCCACGTCGCGACCCCGATCGAGGCGGTCTGTCGGAGCGCGAGGCCCATCGAGAGACGGACGAGCCGGCCGGCGATCCGCGCGCGGACCCGCTCGGCGATCCCCGCCGCTTCTTCGCGGGTCGCGCCGGGGAGGATCGCGACGAACTCTTCGCCGCCGCGGCGCACCACGACGTCCACCGAGCGCAGCGAGGCGCGCGCGACGCTCACGACCTGGCGGAGCACCTCGTCGCCGGCTGCATGACCGTACTCGTCGTTGACGCGCTTGAAGTGATCGAGGTCGATCAACAGGAGGCTCAGCGGCTCACCGTTCCGGCGGCAACGCGCGACCTCCTCCTCGAGGCGGGGCTCGAGGTAGCCGCGGCTGTACGCGCCGGTGAGCGGATCGGTGATCACCCTCCGCGACATCTCGGCCATCCGCAGCTCCTGCGCGCTGATCGCGGTCAGCAGCATCGCGGCGCGCTCGTGGTCCTCGGTGAACGCGCTCGCGCGCGCCGACGACGCGCTGAGGACGGCCCGCACCGAGCGCTCGACGAACACCGGCGCGCACAGGATCGCGCGTACGTCGAAGCCGCGTTCGGTCCGCGGATCGAAGCGCGCGTCGAGCGCGACGTCGGCGATCCGCACCGCCCGGCCGTGCTCCGCCACCCACCCGAGCACCCCCTGGCCCCGGGTGAACCGCTCCGGCTCCGCGTCGGCGCCGACCCCCGCGCGCGCGCTCGCCTCGAGCGTTCCGTCCTCGTGGAGGATGCGGACCGACGCGTGGTCGGCGCCGGTGATCGCGAGGCAGGCGTCGCACACCATCCGGAGCCGCGCGTCGAGCGACGCGTCGCTCGACGCGAACGCGCTCAGCTGCTGGATGGCGTCGAGCTCCACGCGCACGTGAATGCCTGACCGAGCGGTGAGCGCGCAACATTCGTACATCGACTGCGCGACCGGGCGCCGCGCGCGCCTCGAGCCGCTCGCGCGAAAAAGTGAGCGATTCCGATCGGCTCGAGCGCGAGGTATCCGAAGCGATCCGCACAGAAAACGACGGCGGCGCGATCGCGCGACGGATCGCCGACGGATCGCGCGCGCGATCTCGACGCGGCTCGCGAGGCCGACCGCCCGCGACCGCGTCGCGCGCCGGCTCGGCGGCCACCGACTCGCACTCGGAATCGGACTCGGAAACGGAATCGGACTCGGAATCGGAAACGGAAACGGACTCGGACTCGGACTCGGAATCGGAATCGGAATCGGAATCGGACTCGAAATCAGAAGAGGCCGCTAGGGCGAGCGCGGCCAGATCGACAGCACGACCTCGCCGGTCGCATCGGCGGAATACGCATTGACGACGATCACCACCGTCTGGTCCGCCTCGAGCGTCACCTCGACGCGCGAGCTGCCGACCGTCGACGCCTCGTCGTCGTTGCACGCGATCTCGGTCGCCGGATCGCAGTCCGCGCCTACCACGCTGAGCACCGTGTCGGGCTGCGATCCGAACGTGGAAATCACGTAGTCGCCGGCGGCGGGTGCCGTCCACGCGAACGCGACGTCGGGCGTGTCGGCGCCCGCGCCGAGCGCCGTGCAGTCGCCGGGTGGGTAGTCGTTGGACTGCGTCTCGATCCGCCCGCGGTAGAGCGCGATCCCGGTCTGCCGGCCGAGGGTCCCGTTCGCGCACGTCATCATCGAGCACGTGACGAAGCGCGCGCAGTCCGCGTCCTCGCAGTCGATCGCGCCGTCGCCGTCGTCGTCCGTCGCGTCGTTGCACGTCGTCTCGGTCATGCGCGCGCACGCGGCGTCGCTCGCACACCCGGGGTCCGCACAGTCGACGAGCCCGTTGCCGTCGTCGTCACGCGCGTCGGCGCACATCGCTTCCGGGCAGCGCAGGCTCATGCGGCAGTCGCTGTCCGCGCAGTCGATCATCCCGTCGCCGTCCTCGTCGCTCCCGTTGCCGCAGCTCGACTCGTAGCAGGCGCGATCGCGCGCGCAGTCGGGGTCGGCGCAGTCGATCATGCCGTCGCCGTCCTCGTCGGTGCCGCCCGTGCACGTCTTCTCGATGCACGGCTCGTCGTCCGCGCAGTCGCTGTCCTCACAGTCGGTCGCGCCGTCGCCGTCGTCGTCGACCGAGTCGCCGCACATCTGCTCGTGGCACGCCGCATTGTCGGCGCACACCGGGTCGGCGCAGTCGACGAGGCCGTTCTCGTCCTCGTCGATCATGTTGTCGCACGCGCCCTCGACACACGGAGGACGTGTGGCGCAGTCCGGGTCCGCGCAGTCGAGCATCCCGTCGCGATCCTCGTCGGCGCCATCGCCGCACTGGAACTCGTGGACGGACGCGATCTCGGGGACGCCGTCGAGCGAGGTGCGCCAGAACGAGGCGGCCAGCTCGCGCACGAACGGGACCCTGTAGATCGTAAAGTGACCCTGCTCCGGGTCGAGGTAGGTCGCGATGGTCAGCGGATCGCCGCTCACGCTCATCGCGTCACCGCTCACCGGCAGCGGCACCGCCATGCCGGTCCACACGCCGGCCGGATCGATGTTCCAACCCGGCGGCGCGATCGGCGGGATGCTCGCGCTCATCGTGAGGTGCTCGATCGCGCGCGCGGTCGTCGTCGTGTCCATGCGGCCGTTCGACACGAACACGTGGTTGCCGTGGGGGAGGGCGTCCCATCCGTGCCAGCGCGCGGCGTAGTTCTGCGGATCGACCACCTCCGCGCCGAGCTGGATGATCTGCACGAGCGGATGGAAGCGATCGAGCTCGCCGGTGAACATGTAGAGCGTCTTGATCACCGAGTTGAAGTCCAACAGGTCCATCCGGAAGAGGATCGTCTGCGTGAGGTTCGAGCTCAGCCCGTTGAGCACGTAGCCGTGGAAGCGATCCTCCACCGCGGCGAGGATCGAGCCGACCAGCGCGCCCTGCGAGTGACCGCCGTACACGATCCGCGCGGGATCGATCTCGGGGATCCCGGGCAGCGCGGTGATGCGCTCCTCGATGATCCGCGTGAAGTACGACGTCTCCGCCGCTTGCTGGCGGAAGTTCGCGCGGCCGGCCGGCGGGTTCGGGATGTTGAACGTCGAGATCTCCGTGTTGCCGGTGAAGCCCGCGCGCCCGCCGTGGAACTGCGGCATGAACGAGCACACCACGTAGCCCGCCGAGAGCGCCTCGCGGACGAGGTTCGAGCTCAGGTGGTTCCACGGATCCCAGCCGGTCCCGTCGGTGAACACGAGCACCGGGCTCGGGCCCTCGCGCACCGCATCCGTCCCGAACGCGACCGCGATGTCGACCTCCTCCCACCGCTGGAGCTCGGGGACCCCGTTGCCGTCGAAGCTCAGCCGACCGCCGCTCAGCTCGTACGGCGTCTCGCCGTCCTGGAAGATGGGCATCTGCACGTGCGCAATGTACGTGGTCAGCGCGAGCCGCCGTCGCGACCACGCCTCCGAGTAGCGCCAGTCGCCCACGTCGCGCATCTCGGTGCGGTCGGGATCCATCACGTAGTTGCGGAGCGCGCGCATCTCCGCGACGGGATCCTGCGGCGTGAACACGGTCGCGACGGCCACGTCGTCGAGCGCGACGCCGGCGGTGGGCAAGCAGCGCCGCAGGGGATCGAGCGAGCGCGAGAGCGCGTCGCTGCCCGACGTGTCGGCGAGCGCGCGATCGAACGCCTCCGGACGCGCGGTCGTCTCGAAGCCGTCGGCGCGGCCGAACGTGCGCAGGACGATCGCGCCGTACGGGTGGCCGGGGGTGAGCACGGTGCCCATCGCGTTCGCCACCTGGAGCGCGCGATCCTCGCGGAGCGAGTCGCCGACCTCCGCGAACGCGACCTCGAGCGGCACGCGCTGGCCGCAGGCGTCCTCGCTCAGATCGATCAGCTGGATCGGGCTCGCCGGATCGGTGGCGGCCACGTTCTCGGGAAGGCTCGCGTCGGTGACCACCTTGTCGAGCGCGAAGTAGACGACCGGGGTGGTCGCGTAGCCGCGCACGTAGCCCTCGATCTCGCTCAGCGTGTCGTCCATGAGCCCGCGGCGACGCGGGAAGCCGGTCATGTCGGGCGCGCCGGTGCTCGTGAGGCGCGCGTCGGACGGCCACGGCGTCCGCCAGAAGTCCGTCGCGTCGGGCTCGAAGCGCACGTGGATCGTCGTGGGATCGACCACGCCGCCGTCGTCCGAAGGGAGCGGCTCATCGCACGCGGCGGCCCCGAGGACGAAGGCGGCCGCGATCGCGAGGCGAGTCCAAGCAAGACGGCTCATCGGAGGAGAGGGTGGCACCGACGAGAGCGCGAATCGAGGGCGGCGTGTGGCAGGTGCACCAGCCGGTTGCGGCCCGATCCCGGACCGGATCGTCGACCCTCGAGGTTGGCCCGAACCTCGCGTACGGCCCGCGCATGTCGGTCCCGAACCCCGTCGCGCTCCGATCCTCTTCACGAATCACGGCCTCGTTCGTCGCGGTCGTGCTCGCGCTCGCGGGCTGCGCGCCGCTGGGCGCCGGCGAGGAGGACGGCCCGCAGACGTGGGGCGGCAAGGCGGACGGAGATGTCCGCGAGCTCACCTCCGGCGTCGCGGCCAACGGCGAGATCACGAGCGCGAGCGACGAAGTCCTCTACACGTTCAGCGCGCGCGCCGGCGCGACGGTGCACCTCGAGGTGACGCGCTCCGGCTCGTCGACCGGCCTCGACACGATGCTTGCGATCTACGGTCCGAGCTCGGCGGCCGGGCGCGGCGAGCTAGTCGCCGAGGACGACGAGGCGGGCTACGGCCAGCTCTCCGAGATCGACGGGCTCACCATCGAGACCGACGGCGACTACCTCGCGATCGTGTCGGTCGACCCGAACGGCGACACCGATCTGTCGAACGCCAAGCACTACCGCTTGCTCCTCGAGCTCACCGAGTCGTCGACGCCGCCGCCTTCCAGCGGCGAGCTGAGCAACGGGGTTCACTGGGTCCGCAACTCGGCCGAGTATGTGGCGTCGGTGCGCCAGGCCTACACGAGCGCGACCACCCGGATCATGACGCTCGACGAGCGCGGCGAGCTGCCCGCGTCGTGGGCGGTCGTCCTCGACGTCGACGAGACGATCCTCTCGAACTCGACGTACCGCCTCGAGCGCGAGCGCGGCCTCGGCACGACCTGGTTCAGCTGGGTCGCGCGCCGCGAGGCGACCGCGCTCCCGGGCGCGCGCGAGTTCACGCAGCGCGTGCACACCCTCGGCGGCGTGGTCGCGCTCGTGACCAACCGCCACGTCAGCCAGTGCCGCGCGACGGCCGACAACCTCGAGGCGGTCGGCGTGACCTACGACGTGATCCTCTGCCAGGACCGCGACGACGAGAAGGAAGGACGCTGGCAGCAGGTCGAGATGGGGACCGCGTCCGCGTCGGTCCCCGCCGCCGAGATCGTCATGTGGGTCGGCGACAACATTCACGACTTCCGCGGCATGGACCAGGCGGATCGCGTCGACCCCTCGGCGTTCGACGACTTCGGCACGCGCTTCACGGTCATCCCGAACCCGATGAGCGGATCCTGGACGAGCAACCCGCAGCGCTGAGCGCGCCGCGCGTCGTCGCGGTGAGCCGGAGCGCCGAGCGCGGCGTGAGCAAGGAGCGCGTCGGCTCGATCCGTCTGCTCGAGGGCGTCGGCGTCGAGGGCGACATCCACGCCGGCCGCACCATCCAGCACCTCTCGCGCGTGAGGAAGGATCCGACCCAGCCGAACGTGCGGCAAGTCCACTTGATGCATGCGGAGCTCTTCGACGAGCTCGTGAAGAAGGGCTTCCGAGTCGGCCCGTCGATGATGGGCGAGAACATCACGACGCTCGGCGTGCCGCTCCTCGATCTGCCCGAGGGCGCGGTGCTCCGCGTCGGATCGAGCGCGCGCGTCTCGTTGACGGGTCTCCGCAACCCGTGCGTGCAGCTCGAAGCGCTCGGAGCGGGACTGATGGAGGCGCTCCTCGATCGCGACGCCCAAGGTGGCCTCGTCCGCAAGGCGGGGGTGATGGGCGTGGTGCTCACGGGCGGGGAGGTCCGGGCGGGCGATCCGATCGTCGTCGAGCTTCCCGAACGCCCACATCGCCGCCTCGAGAAGGTGTGATCGCGGACGGACTGGTCGATGAGCCGCGAGGGTCTTACGATGCGCGGCGATGCAACGAGCCAAGACCACCCTCGGCCTCTTCGCCCAATACGTCCGCCTCCGCTGGTCCAAGTTGGGCCGCGGGGCTCGGTTCGCCCTCCTCTTCGGCGTGTTCGCGCTCGGTGCGGCGAGCGCGCACTTCGGAGCGCGGCTCCTCGGTGCGGGCTGCGCGAGCGGCCCGTGCAGCATGTCGGACCGCCCGTGCCACGGCGCGATGTCGGCCGACGATGGCGCGCCCTGCCCGTACTCGCGTCAGGCGCGCGACGAGGCGGCGGACGAGGCGGACACCCCGCCCTGTCACGCTCGCTGAGCGGCGTTCGGCGCGAGCTGGCCGCCGTTCGATTCGAGCCGGCGGCCGTTCCGTCCGAGCCGGCACCGAAGCGAAGCGGCACCGAAGCGAAGCGGCACCGAAGCGAAGCGGGGCCGCCAGAAGGGTGACGTCACTCGTAGACGGGTGCGTCCGGTCCGCGCCCGTACCAGCACGCGATCTCCGTCGCGCTGAGCGCGCGCCCGTAGATCTGCACGCGTTGGATCGCTCCGTCGAACGTGCGGCGATCCGTGCCGAGCTCGTCGCCGAGGACGAGCTGGTAGAGGCCGGTGGGCCAGTCGAGCGTCGGCGTCCCCGCGCAGGTCGTCCACGCGACTTGTGAACCGTTCACGTAGGCGCGCGCGCCGTTGGTCGCGTCGTACGTGAGCACGGCGTGGACGGGCGGTCCGCCGGCGGTGAGGACGGACGTCTCGAACGCGGTGGGCGTCGACGAGGCCGTGCACGTGGTGCCGTTGAGGTTCGTGAGGCTCGTGGTCAGGCGGAAGACGAGCAGATCCTGATTCACGCCGATGGTGAACCCGCGCTCCGCGGCGTCGCGCGAGAGGGACACCACGCGCTCGGGCCCGGCGGGCTCCTCGATCACGAGGTCGCGCACGGTGAACCACACCTCGACGCTGAGCGCCTGCGCGCTCGTGAGGAGCATCGTCAACGCGTCGCTCTCGGTGACGCCCGCCGCGTAGTAGCCGTCGCCGAACACCGCCTCGCTGCCCGCGAGGGTCGGGAGCAGGCCGGACCCGCCGGGGACGGGAAAGCCGGTCAGGTTCATCCGCGGCGCGGCCATCGACACGTCATGGACGGTCGTCTCGTCGTCGGGCGGATCCATCTCGTAGACGACGAACGGCTCCGGGTTGCCCACCACCGCGGTCGGCCGGCACGCGAGGACGGGCGGTCCTGCGTCGGTGCCCGCGTCGAGCCCACCGTCGGCCGGCGGACCCGCGTCGGCCGTTCCCGCATCGAGCCCGGCGTCGGGCGCGCCCGCATCCGCTCGCGCGACGCAGCGCTGCGCGACGCACGTCTCGGACGCCGCGCAGCCGGGACCCGACACGGGGGCGACGATCACCTCGAGATCGCCATTTCCGATCTCCACGTCGTCGCAGCCGGCCGCGATCACCTCGCAGCCCTCGTCCCAGCCGCGCGCGTAGAGACCGTGCGGACCGCGCGTCGCGCCGCCGAGCTCCATCGCCGGCATCGCGCGCGTCGCCTCGACGGTGACCTCGGCCGACACCGGCGGCTCGCCGAGCGTCTGCGCGTCGCACGAGTCGATGACGGACACCTCCACGCGCTGGAGCTGCTGCGCGAGGCTATCGGGCACCGGCCGCACGCTCACCCGAACGGGCCCGCCGTCGCACGCGGCCAGGCACACGGCGAGCGTGAGGGCGATCCCGAGCTGGCTTTGCTCCCTCAAGGACAGTCGACGATCGTGGTGTCGTAGATCACGTCGCCGAGCTCCGTGCCGATGATGTGCACGCGGTAGGTGTCCCCCGCGCGCGGCGTCCAGCCGGTCGGGGTGAACGCGATCGACGGAGGAGGTCCGCCGCCGCCCGTGAGGTACGAGGTGACGGGGCGCACGCGGCCGCTCGCGAGGTGGGTCACCTCGACCGAGGTGCTGGCCGGGAGATCGAAGTCGTTCGCCTGGAACGACCAGGTCACCACGTCGCGCGAGTCCGTCAGCATGCCGAGCGGCGCGAAGCCGGGGTTCGGATAGGCGGTCCAGCTCCGATCGCTCGAGCCGCTTGCGTCGAACACGCCGAGGCACTGACCGGGCAGGGCGCCGCCCTCGCTGTATCCGATCTCGACCTCGCCGAGCCGCGTGCCGAGGATCCAACGGCGGTGACCGAGGCTCTCGGTGCCGACGTCGGTCATGTAGCCATCGATCGCGGTGCCGGGGCTCCGATAGCCGAGCGCGATGTTCGATCGCCCGGCCGCGTCCGCCCCGCCGGTCGCCCAGCACGTCCAGCTCGTAGGCGGCATGTGACTGAGGCTGCGGTTCATGCTCATCATGTGCGCGCACTCCATGAGCTCGGAGTGATGGCTCCCGTCGTAGCCGACCTCGGGGAGCCCCGCGAGCCAGCGAAACATGTTGACGCGGCGCAGCGTGTCGTCGATCCCCGTCATCGACAGCGTCCCCGGGTCGCAGCTATCGGTCCCCGGCGTCCACGGATCGGCGTCGTCCTCCACGTGTCCCGCGCTCCACCCCATGCAGACCTCGGCCGCGGTGCGGAGCGCCGGGTCGTCGGGCTCGAGCGGGAGGCACACGTCGCCGAAGAACGAGAACCCGACGTCGCACTCACAGACCCCGGTCTCGGGGACGCAGTGCGCGTCGAGCATGCACGAGACGCCGACGCACATGCCGGGGTCGCCGGCGTCGATGTCGCCCGCGTCGCGCTCGATGCGCGCGTCGGGTCCCGCGTCGACCGTGGGGGAGCCGTCGTCGCAGGCGCTGAGGAGGAGGGGGAGGGCAAGCAGGGCCGCGGATCGGGGGTACGGCATCGCTCACGAGAGTACCGGCGCGCGCGGCTCGTGCCCAGGATCGCGGCACCGCGGCTATGATCGGCCGGATGCGCGCGACGGTCCGTTGGCGGGACGTGGAGCTCGAGCTGAGGCTCGCGCGCGATCCGGGTGGGGAGGCTCCCGCGTGGGTCCGCGTCGGCGAGGTGGGGATCGCGCACGGCGCCTTGCCGGAGGCGATGCGTGCGGGGCTCGGGGACGTGCGCGCGCGGCTGCTCGCGACGGCGGTCGAGGGGGACGCAACGGAGCGTGCGGTATACGAATTGCTCCGCGACGCGATGGAGCGGACGTTCGACGGCGCGAGCGCGTCGCTCGGGGTCGGGCTGCCGCGCTGGCCGGCCTCGCTCCGCATCGGGCGTCCGGCCGGCGGGATCTGGCCGTTCGACGCGGAGTCGACCGCTCTCTCGCTCGGGCTTCGCCGGCTCGTGAAGCGCGAGGAGTTCTCCGACGCGAGCGCGGTGGCCGACGCGGCGTGGCTCGCGGGGCGGGGGTTCGTGGTGTCGGCGGCGAGCGAGCCGGACCGCGACGGGCGACGGGTCATCTTTGCGGCGCGCGAGCGGCATGAGCTCGACGACGCGCTGGACCTCGAGCGCGCGCTGCGGAGCGACGGAGGGGAGAGCGAGGCGGCGGGCCGCGCGCTCGGCGAGCGGCTCGGCTATCCCGCGTGCTGCGTCGAGGCCTATGCGAGCGCGCGCTCGCGCGACGACCGCGGGCTCGCGCGTGCGCTCCTGCCTCCCTACGGATCGCCGCCGAGCTCGCCGCTCACGCAGTGGCTGAGCGCGCCGCTCGGGCTCGTCTCCCACGCGCCGTGCTCGCTCGCGTGCGCGCCGACCCTCGAGCTCGCCGCCCGGCTGCTCGAGGCGGTCGACGCCGAGTCCTCGGGGTTCGCCGCGCGCTTCATGGACCTCGCGCGGCGCGTCCATCTCGTCAATGAGGATCGCGCGCTCGCGCTCGACGTGGAGGCCGGTACGATCGTAGCCGCCGTGGAGCTCGTGCATCCGGGTGATGACGTCCCCCTCGCGCCGGCGAGGCTCGCCCGCTCCGCGCCCACCTGGATCGGGCGCTCCCTCCCATCGCCCGCGCCGGCGCACGGCCCGGAGATCACGGTCGACGGAGCGCCGTGGTTCGTGGCCGATCACCGTGGCGGCTGAGCCTCCCGCTCAGCCTGTCCAAGGCATCCAGTCGAACGCGCGGGTGCCGGCGCGGAGCGGGGAGACGTCGAGCGCGACCCCTTCGGCGCGACACGCGGCCGCGAGCGCGTCGAGCGCGTCGGCGGCGCGCGCGAGGCACGCGAGCCCGACGGCGTCGAGCGCGAGCTCCACGCGGATCTGGGAGACCCCGCAGCGCGCCGCGAGGGGCGCGTAGTCCGCGAAGGACGCGAGGTTCGAGCGGTTCAACGGCGCGCGGAGCTCCACCGCGCAGCGTTCGCGGAGGTGCGCGATGCCGTCGGTCGCTTGTGCGTAGCCGCCCGCGTCGCGGCTGATCGCGTCCGCGGTGGCCGCGTCGGGAGCGAACACCTTCACGCTCGCCGCGCGCAGCCCGCGCTTCATCGCGGCGTGGGCGAACGGCGCGTACGCGAAGCGCCGGCCGTTCGTGACCACGCCGACCGCCCGCGCGTCGTCCCCGCGCGCCAAAGTGATCAGCTCGAGGAAGTCGCTCCGGAGCGTCGGCTCGCGGCCGGCCAAGACGATCGGTCGGTCCCCTTCGCACGCCGCGGCGATCCGGGTTGCCACCGCGTCCTTCGCGTCGTCGAGGAACACGTCGCGGTTCGCGCAGGCGGGGCAACCGTTGTTGCATGCTCCGGTCAGCGACACGACGGACGCGCGAGCGCGCCGGCCGCGGTCGGGCATCGCGTCGCCGCGGTCTTTGGCGAGGAGCCGATCGAACGCCGCCGCGAGGCGCGCGAGATCGGCCGCGACGCGCTCGGGCGCCGGGGGTGGCGCCTCCGCGACGGCGAGCAGCTGCGCGAGCTCCGTCTCGGTGCCGAGCGACTCGCGCAGCTCGCGCGCCACGCGGAACGCGGTACCGCCCTCGGGGTCGAGGAACCGCCAGGGGAGCTCGACGTTGTAGCCCTTCTCGCGCGCCGCACCCTCGTCGCCCGGCTCCCACGCATCGACGAGCGCGCCGTCGCGGTCCGCGAGGTAGGTGATGGGCAGATCCGCGTGGAGGCGGAGGCGGTTCTTGCCGACCTCGTCGAAGAGCTCCATCAACCCGTGCTCGCGCATCGTGCGCGCGCTCTCGCGCAGCTCGTCGCGGGTCGTCCACGGGGTCCAGAGGATCGCGCTGTGACCCTTCGCGCGCGCGTGCTCGAACGTCCCCCCCGACTCGCGGTGGAGCGCGCGCATCACGTGGACCGCGCGCACGAGCTCGTCTCTGGACACGCCCTTGTTGAACCGCTCGAGCGCCGCGTCGCTGAACGCCTCGAAGCCCGAGAGGTAGAGCTCGATGCGGTGGCCCGACGCTCGCGCGGCGTCGATCGCGGCGCGCAGCTTGTCTTGCTCACGTAGGACCGCGTCGGCCCGGGCCGCGAACAGCCATCGCATCGGGCGGATGTGCGCCGCCTCGCGCATCAGCGCGGCGAGGTAGCGGAGCGCGTGCTGGTCGTTGAGGAGCAGCGCCTCGAGCGACTGGAGCGAGCGCGCATAGTGATCGGCTTGGCGCACGACCTCCGCCACCACCTCGGCGTCCGGGCGCTTCTCGTAGTCGCCGCCCATCGAGCAGAACGAGCAACCGAGCCTGGCCATGGGTACCGTCGGCAGCCGCACGCCGCGGAACGCCTCGCGCTCCATCGGATCCCTCGAGTACGGACAACCCAAGTTGCCGTAGATCGTCTTGATGGTCACGGCCGGCGGCGGGCCCAACGCGATCGTCTCGTGCTCGAGCACGGGATCGAACGGGTCGGGGAGCCGCGCCGGCTCGAGCGGCGTCCGGGCCGGGTCGTCGGGCGACGAGACCCCCGGCACGTCGAGCGGGTCCGCGCCCGCCACCAGCGCGTCGAGCAGGCGCGCGAACGCGAGCACGAGGCCGCCCGGTCCGGGGGTGCGGGTCGTGTCGCGCGCCGTGATCCCGGCGCTCCGTCCGAGGACGAGCGCGACGCCTTCGGTCGACTCGACCGAGTCGCCGCGCGTGACCTGCACCACGCGACGTCCCTCGAGCGGCGCCGGATCGAAATGCCGCTCGAGCACGACGAGCTCGGGATCGAGCTCGTCGAGCCACCCGCGGAGCCGCTCGCGCACCGCCTGGTCGCGCGTCGGATCGCGGCCATCGTAGTAGACCCGGACGAGCCGCGCCTCGTGCCTGCGCCGCCGCGCTTCGGTCGCCATGAGCGCGAGGACGGTGTCGTCGAAGAAGCCCTCGTGCGGCTCGCCGAACGGCAGGATGAGCGCGATGCGCACGACGAAGCGTAGCCCGAACGGAGGCCCGAGCGACGCGGCCATCCGAGCGGCGCGTGGGCTACGCTCCGAGCGTGGATCTGCGCGCGCACCTCCTCGATCTCGTCGCGCCTCTCGCGATCGGCGACGCGATCGACGGTGGCTTCACGCTCCTCCGCGCGTCGTCCGAGCTCGGGCTCCGGCTCACGTTCGGCGCGTCGGACGGCTCTCTCGTCCACGTCGAGCTCGCCATGATCGAGGACGCGCCGCGCTACGCGGCGCGCACGGATCGGCTCGCCCTCGGCTATCGGACGGGCGGCGCGGAGACGGTGGACGCGGCGGTCGGGCTCGCGCTCTGCCGGGCGGTCGCCGCGCGCGTCGCGCCGAACGAGGCGGCGGTGCTCGCGCGATTGGAGTCGGCTCGCGAGCACGCCGAGGGCGAGGCGAGGGTGCGCGAGGTCGAGGTGAGCGAGCTGCTCCAGCCGGCGGACGGCTTCGAGACGCTGAGCCCCTACGTCGGCTGCGTGATCGGCTGTCGCTTCTGCTACGCGCAGTCGCGGCTCGCGGGGACGCGGCGGCTGCTCGGGCTGCGCGATGCGCGTTGGGGATCCTGGGTGGACGTGCGTGTCAACGCGCCTCGCGTGCTGGAGCTCGAGCTCCGCGATCGTCCGCGCATCCCCATCAAGCTCTGTCCGATCGTGAGCGACCCGTACCAGGCGCTCGAGCGCACCTATCGGCTCACCCGCGCGTGCCTCGAGGTGCTCGCGCAGGATGCCCCCGACGTGCCGGTCCTCATCGCCACGCGCTCCGCGCTCGTGCTCGACGACCTCGCGCTCCTCGCGAGGATGCCGCGCTCGTACGTCGCGTTCTCGATCCCCACCATCGACGACGCGGTGCGCGCGCACTTCGAGCCGCGCGCCGCGTCCGTCTCGGAGCGGCTCGACGCGCTCGAGACGTTGAAGGCGCACGGCGTGAGGACGTGCGCGGTCGTCCAGCCGCAGCTCCCCGGCTCGGTCGACGCGCTCGCCGACGCGCTCGCCTCGCGCGTCGCGGCGGTGAGCCTGGACGTGCTGCGCGGCGAAGAGGGCGCGGCGCAGGACTTCGAGGACCCGCGCTATCGGGAGAGCCGGACGGAGGCGTGGCAGCGCGAGCGGCTCGCCGCGCTCTCGGATGCGCTCCTCGCGCGCGGCGTCGCGCTGTTCGAGGGCGAGCTTCCCCCCGATCTCGCCGGTTGAGCCTCAGAGCTCGCCGCCGAGCCCATCGATCCACACGACGAGGCAGCGCCGATCCTCGAGCGCCAGCGCACCGTCGGCGGGCATCGGGTCGCCGCACGCGCTCGCCGCGCCGATCACTTTGTCCATGAGGTAGCTCGACCGCGCGTCGCCCGGCACGATCAGCGGGCGACCCTCGCATCCCTCCTGGATCGACGTCGCCGAGGCGAGGCGCGTCGCGAGACCCGCCGCATCGAGATCCAGCCCTCCTTCGGGCCGCGGGCCGGCGTGGCAGTCCGCGGTCGCGCAGTGAGGCGCAAATACCCGTGCGCGCACCACCTCCTCGTCGACGCACGATCCCCCTATCGCGCCCGCGTCGATCGGAGGCCCCGCATCGGGGCGTCGCGGCGTCGCGCCGACGTCACACGCGAGCGCGACGATCGAAGCGGCGATCGCGAGGCACGCGCGACGCATCACGGCGCCACGAACAGGCACCGCGTGATCGGCTGCGCGATGTCGCGCATCACCGCGAGGTAGTACGTCTCACCGCGGACCAGCGGGGCCGGCGCCGTGCCATCGGCGGGGATCCGCTGGCGCACCCCCGCGTCGAGCTCGCCGTAGCTCATCCCGCAGCCGAGCGGCGCGGCCTCCGCGTCGACGGTGATCGCCCAGAGCGTACCGTCCGGGAGATCCCAGTTGGGTGGCACGCCGGGCGAGCGCGATCCCTCGGCGAGGATCCACACGTAGCGCGCGGCGCCGCCCGTCCATCGCAAGGTACCTTCCGCATCGATCCCGACGCCTTCCGCGCACGGCTCCGGCACGAAGTCGATGAGCTCACGGAAGAACGGCGCGAAGGGCGTCAGCGCCTCGGCCTCCGTCTGGTCGAGACCGCGTCGCATGAGCTCGCGCAGCACGAACGCGCGCAGGCGCAGCACGTCGGTGGTGGGCAGCCCCGTCGTGGATCGATCGAAGCCGTTGTTCTCCTCGACGGGGAGGAAGCCGAACGCGGCCGAGTCGGTGAACCCTCCGAACATCGCGAGCGCTTCGTCGCTCACCGTGTCGATCCAGAGCGGGCCGGCCTCCGTGTCCCAGCGCGCGGCGCCGCTCGGGGTGCGCGACGCCGAGTGGCAGCACGAGCACGCGGACGCCTCGGCCTGGGTGGTGAGCCACGCGAGCTCGTCCATGTAGCTCGTGTCACTGCGACGCGGGTCCGACGGCGCGGCCATCGGCGCGTCCGACGCCATCGCGTAGTACGGCCGCTGCGTGCGCACCACATCGCAATCCGCGTAGTCAGCGAAGCGGCGGCCCTCTTCGGTCGATCCCGAGATGAGCGTCGGCGTGCAGACCTGGCCCCCGCTCGCGCCGGGCGGCTCGCCCGATCTCGGCGCGCGACAGTCGGGCTCGGTCGGCACCACCGCGCCGGCGGGCTCCTCGCCGGTCGCCGCGCACGCATCGCACGCGGGGTCGGCGGTGAACGTGCCGCCGGCGAACGTCTCGCAGCCGGTCTGCGCCGCGCCGCATGCCGCAGGCCCACCGGAGCTCACGATGACGTAGCCGTCGTCCGCGACGTCGCCGACGACGCAGCGCCCGACCTCCTCATCGAACCCGCACGCTTCCCCGAGGCGGAGCTCGCCCTCCATGCCGAGGAACACGCGACGGCAGTCGCGCGTCACCGTCGCCTCGCTCCATCCGGGGCCTCGATACTCGCGGCACTCCGGCGCCATCGCGAACGTGTTCTCGTAGAGGCAGCTCGCGACGAACGAGGGGTCGCCGGCGGGGCCCGCGTCCGCGAGCTCTCCTGCGTCGAGGCCCACGGCGCCGTCGCACCCGGCGCACGCCACGGCGAAGAGCGAGACGAGAGATGCTTTCCGCATGTCTCATAAATCGTCCAAAACGGTTCTCGCGTCAACCCGATCCGTCCGTATACTGACGGAATACAGGAGCATCGTGGCAGCGGGCTCCCGACAAATAGTCGAATTAGGCGATTGCGGTCGGGACGCTCGAGCCCCAGGTCCTCCCTCGCCTCGGAGCACCCGAGGCGAGGAGGAGAACGATGCTTGTGACTTCGACGAAACGAGGCTTCCTGTGTGCGATCCTGCTGGTCGCGGCGGTCGGCTGCGATGATGGAGAGCCGGAGACGGACGCGGGGATGGTCGACGCGGGCGCGACCGACGCCGGGGAGACGCCGACCGACGCGGGCTCGGGCAACACGATCGCGGACATCGCCGCGTCCAACCCCGACTTCTCGATGCTGCTCGCGGCGGCGACCCGCGCGGATCTCGGCGCCTTGCTCAGCAACCCCGCCGCGGAGCTCACGGTGTTCGCGCCGACGAATCAGGCGTTCGCCGACAGCGGCATCACGATGGCGATGATCGACAGCATGCCGGTGGCGCAGCTCACCGGGATCCTCACGTACCACGCGGTCATGGGACGGGTGACGTCGAGCGACATCGTGGCGGGGCCGGTGACGAGCGCGGCGATGTCGTCGCTGATCCTCGGCACCGAGGGCGGCGTGACGATCAACGGCGGCAACACGGTGGTCGGCGGTGCGAACGTCGTGATGGCCGACATCATCGCGGACAACGGCGTGATCCACGTCATCGATCGCGTGCTGTTGCCCCCCACCGTGGCCGACCTCGCGCGCTACGCGGGGCTCACCGAGCTCTCGGACGCGCTCGCGTCGACCGGGCTCGACGCGACGCTCGCCGGCGCAGGACCGTTCACCGTGTTCGCGCCGACCAACGACGCGTTCCCCGACACGGCGCCGCCCGGCCTCGAAGACATCTTGCTCTACCACGTGGTCTCGGGTCAGGTCGCCTCCACCGCGATCCCGACGAGCGCGCCGACGCTCTCCACCGTGACCTACACGGACGCGGGCGCGTCGCGCGAGGTCGCGCTCAGCCTGCTGTTCGACACGAGCTCGGGCGTCGCGGTCAACGGCGGCTCCGGCACCGGCGCCACGAACCTCGGCGGCAACGTCGTGGTGGCGGACGTCCGCGCGACGAACGGCATCGTTCACGTCATCGACGGCGTCCTCGTCCCGCTGAGCATCGCAGAGGTCGCGCTGGCGGGCGGGTTCACGTCGCTCGTGGCCGCGGTCACCGCGTCGGACCCGATCCCGGCCGCGCTCGCCGGCTCGGACACCCCGGTGATCGACGCGCTCTCCGCCAGCACGCTCGCCCCGCTGACCGTCCTCGCTCCGACCGACGCCGCGTTCACGGCCGCCTTCCCAGGCGGGCTACCGACCGACGGCGCCGCGATCCTCGGGGTCCTCGCGCTCCACGTCGTCGCGGCTCCGCTCCCCGTGCGTGCGGAGGATCTCCCCGCGACGCCGGTCGCTCCGCTGGCCGGCTCGGATCTCACGTTCGACACGGCCGCCACGCCGCCGACCGTGACGGTGGGAGGCGGCGGCACGAGCGCGCAGATCGTGTTGACGGACGTCGGCGCGACGAACGGGATCGTGCACGTGATCGATCAGGTGTTGCTCGAGGGCACCTGAGCCCGCGGGTTCGCCCCCGCCGTCGGTCGGCGGCGGGGTGCGGACCGGCTCCTACGAACCGTGGCAGCGTGTCGCGGCCGCGTCACGCAACCCGAAGCGCCCGCTCCAGCGCGACGAGCAGACGCCGAACGTCCTCGTCGTCGTCGTAGTGGAGCCCGCTGATCCGCACGACGCCTTGCGTTATGTCCGAGATCCCCAGCCCTGGCATCGCCGCCGGCGCGTAGAAATGTCCGTGGCGCGTCGCGACGCCCTCCGCGTCGAGAGCGGCCACCACCTCGCTCGGCCGCGATCCCTCGACCGTGAACGTCACGGTGCACACGCGGACGCGCGCGTCGCTGCTCGGCTCGCCGAGGACGCGAACGCGCGGGTGCTCGCGGAGCAGGGTGAGCACCGGCTCGATGAGCGTCGCCTCGCGCTCGGCGATCCGCTCGAACGCGCCCGCGACGTTGCCCTCGCCGCCGTGATGCCGATCGAGCGCCTCGAGGTACGCGACGATGCCGGGTACGCCCGCGGCGAGCTCGTGCGGCACGGAGCCGGGCATGAGCTCACCCATCCCGCTCCCTGCGAGGAACGCGTGGTTCTGACCCTCCAGCTCGGCGCGGAAGCCGGGCGCCACGTGGAGCAGCCCGAGGTGCGGCCCGAACACCTTGTACAGGCTGACGAGGTACGCGTCGGCGCCGATCGCGCCCACGTCGACGTACCGATGCGGCGCGTAGGCCACGCCGTCGATGACCGCGCGCGCCCCCGCGGAATGGACGCGCGCGACGAGGGCGGCCGCGTCGTGGATCGTGCCGACGACGTTGCTGCAGTGGGTGAACGCGACGAGCCGCGTGCGCTCGCTGAGCGCGGCGTCGAGACCCTCCATCGTGAGCGCCGCGCGCTCGGGGTCGACGCGCCACGTCACGACGCGCGCGCCGCGGCGCTCGGCCATCCGGATCCAGGCGCCGCGGTTGCACTCGTGATCGAGGTCGGTCACCACGATCTCGTCGTCCGGGGCGACGCGATGGGCGAAGGCGCTGGCGAGGAGGTGGGCGCTGATCGTGCTCGAGGAGGTGAGCGCCACCTCGTCCTCTCCCGCGCCGACGAGCTCGCGCGCGGCGTCGAGCCCCGCGTACACGCGCTCGGTCGCGCGCGCGGAGCGAGGGTAGGTCGCGCCCAGCTGCACCATGTCCTCGCGCAGATAGCGCGCGATCGCCTCCACCACGCTCGACGCGGGCAAGCTACCCCCTGCGTTCTCGAAGAACGCGAGCTCGCGCGACAACCCGGGGAACTGCGCGCGCACCCACGCGACGTCGAGAGGCATCCCGTGCCCATAAGACATCCGGACCGCGTTTTCGAGCGGTAGGGTCGCGCGGTGACACGCTCGTTCGTGGCGTGTCATGTTCCTTCGACATGCCCAGAGAGACCGCGAGCGGTGGAGGCCGGCGTGGCGCGTAAGGTCCGCCTCGCGGTGGCACCGGCGCGCGAGCGGGTGGGCGTGCCGATCGAGCCCGACGGATCGGCTCGGCACCCGCTCCTCGTGCGTCTCCCCGGCGCCGAGCCAGCGCGGTGCAACAACGGTTGTCAGCCGTGCGTGACCCGCGGCGTCGAGGGTCGCCCCTCGGCGGCGGACCGCGACGTGCGTGGCATGCACGTCGTGTTGCGGGACCGGGAGCCGACCTTGCGCCGAGACCTCCTCGCGGCCGTCCGCGAGCTTCGCGCGCGCGAGCCGGCCCACCTCGCGCTCCTCACCAACGGTCGACTCCTCAGCGTCGCGCGCTACGCGGAGGCGCTGCGCGCGGCGGGGATCGATCGCGTCATCGTGAAGCTGTTCGGCTTCGACGCGGCGTCCCACGACGACCACACCCGCGCGCCAGGCTCGTTCGACCAGGCGGTGGCGGGCATCGCGCGCGCGAGGGAGGCGGAGCTCGACGCGCTCGTCACGTTCCCGCTCAAGCCCGGCGAGCCCGAGGGGCGGCGCGCGCTCGCGAAGGAGCTGACCGGCTTCGATCCGGTCGAGATGCCGGAGCCCGAGGTCGAGGCGCACCCGAACGAGTACCGCTACGACGTGGTGGTGCTCCGCGAGGACGTCGATCACGCGCACCCGCACTGGACGACCAGCTTCTTTCCCATGGCGCACGTCAACACGGGGCCGGTGTGCAATATCCGTTGCGTCTACTGCAACGTGCATGGCGGTGACGATCAGCGCGCGTACGATCGCGCGTACATCGAGGCGCAGATCGACGACGCGTACGAGCGCGTCGCGATCCAGCGCGGCGGGCTCGGCGTGCCGACGCTCGACTTCATCGGCGGCGAGCCCACGCTCCATCCGGATCTGCCGGAGCTGATCGCGTACGGCCGCGCCCGCGGCTTCGCGCGCGTGTTCATCTGCACGAACGGCGTGCTCCTCCGGCGCGCGGGCTACCTCGATCGCCTCGTGGACGCGGGGCTCAGCGGGGTCCGGTTCTCCTTCCACGAGCACCGGCCCGAGCGGGCGAACGAGCTCGCCGACGTGCCCGGCCTCGGGCAGAGCTACGTGGAGGTCGCGACGATGTTGTTGTCGCGCCCGGAGCTCCACACGCACTTCTTCCGCATCCTGCTCGCGAGCACCGTCGATTCGTTGCCCGACTACGTGCGCTGGCTCGCCGAGCACAACCACACGGGGCGCCCGATCGATCTCGCGCTCGGGATGCCGAGCATGCGCGGTCGGCTGTTCGACAACCGCACCCTCTACCCGGACCTCGGCGACCTGCGCGCGCGCGTCGACGACGCGATCGCGCTCGCGGTCTCGCTCGGCATCGAGCCGATGATCCACCACGCGCCGGCCTGCCTCTTCCCGAGCGACCCCGAGCGCGCCGCGTGTCTCCACGTCGCGACGATGCAGTTCGATCCGATGAAGGACGAGGAGCGCGTGACGAACTTCGAAGGCGATGCGCGCTACCTCGAGGCATGCCAGCGCTGCGACGCGCGCGCGAACGGTTGTGCGGGGCTGCCGAGCGCGTACGTCGACGCGGACCCTGCGCGCGCGGAGCGGTGGGTGACTCCGATCTCGCTCCCCGAGCGCTGGCCACGCGCGAGGTAGGCGAGGCGCCGTTCCCGACGTCTCGAACGGGGTGGGCACAGCGCGATCTCGAGTCGGCCTCGAAGCGCAGCGGACGGCGGGGTGATCTACTCGCGCGGATGCACGTAGACTTGCATGCCGCGGGGATCGACGCCGCGCTCGGTGAACGGGACGCCGAGGATCCAGGGGTCGATCGGGTGCCTCGCGTCGAGCGCGCGGAGGTGCGCGAGCGCGGCGGCCGCTCCGGGGTCGCGCTCCGCGCGCTCTGACAGGAACGTGCGCAGCGCGCGGGGGCCATCGGCGTGGAAGTAGAGCGTGCGCGGCGCCTTCTTCAGGAGCCGCTGGCCGAGGACGACCTCACGGGTCTCGCGGAGGACCGCGCGGAGCGTCGGATCGCGCCGGACGTACGCGGCGGTGCGCTCGGGATCGAGCTGGACATAGATCTTGACGTCGTGGACGCCCCCCGCGCCGAGGTCGACGCCGAGGATCACCGCGTCGTCGAGGTCGAGGCCGTCGGGCGCGGACACTCCGAGCGCCTCGAGGCGGCTCGCGACGTACGCGCCGGGGGGCGCGCGGAACACCATGTAGCGCTTGAGGCGGAGCGGCGGACCCGCGTCGATGCCGATCACGTGCTGGAGCACGCACGCGTCCTCGAGAGGCCGAGCCAGCTCGTCGGGTGCGGCGACGCCCAGCTCCGTCGCGAGGCTGGCGACGCTCGCGCCGACGTACGCCCCGCGCTCGCCGTCGTAGTAGTAGGTCGCGCGCGCGATCCGGAGCCGCTCGTCGATGAGCGCGAACGAGTGCTCCGCCAAGTCGGGGGCGCTCGCCCCTTCACCGACCGCCGCGTCCACGCGGAGGAGCGCGTCCGGTGCCGCCGCGATCGCGCTCAGCGCCCGGCCGATCCAGGTCATGGCCACAGCGACGCGCCGGGCATGAGGATGCCGTCGGGATCGCAACGTCGCTTGAGATCGTCCATCAGCGCGCGGTACCCCGCGTCGAGCCGTGGCCCTGCGAGGGCGTCCCAGTCGCGGCTCCAGCGATAGGGGACGTGCCGCAGCTCGCCGAGGGACGCGCGGACCTGGTCGGCGAAGCGGTCGGCGGCGGCGAGGTCGCCAGCCGCGAACACCGCGTGCACGCCGACGTTGACGTAGCGGGGCGCGAAGTAGAGCGCGACGCGGAACGAGCGCGTGGCGGGGGCGGTCTGGAACAGCGCGCCGAGGCGTTCGACCGCGGCGGCGGCCTCCGCGTATCCGATCACCACGTCGATGCCGCGGAGGTGCGCGCCGGCGAACGCGGCCGCGTGCTCCTCGGGCTCGCCCCAGAACCGCGCGGGCTCGCGGGTCGCGGTCACCGGCTCGCCGCCGAAGCGCTCGCGGATCAGCCTCTTCGCGTGCTCGATCCGGAGCGCGAGCTCCGCCTCGCCGAACGGCGCGTCGACGATCAGCGTGGCCTCGCTCCGCGGGGGGCCGCCCTCCGCCTTGAGCTCGAGTCGCAACGTATCGTACTCGCCACAGCGCGCGAGATCGGCGGCGAGCTCGACCGCCGCGCGCACCACGACGCCGGTGCCCGCCGGCGTCCAGCGCAACGCGGCGCGCGGTCGCTTCGTGACGGTGCGGAGCGCGACGCTCGTCACGATGCCGAGCGCGCCCTGGGCGCCGACGAACAGCGACGTCGGATCGGGCAGCCCGGCGCGCGCGAAGTCTCCCGCCCCGAGCGCGCGCGAGGCGCCGGTGGCGACCACCTCGCCGGTGCCGAGCACGACCTCGAGGCCTCGGACGAGCTCCTCGTCGGCGCGGCCCATCCCGATGCCCGAGCTCATCGCGGTCGCGACCATCGCGCCGACCGTACCGTCGCCGTACGCGTCGGGGTGCGCGATCAGGCTGTGGCCGCGCGCGTCGAGCGCGTCGTGCACGGAACGCACGAGCGCGCCCGCGCCGACCGCGATCACCCCGGGCTCGACTTCGCCGATCGCGTCGAGCCCGCGCGTGTCGACGACGAGCGCGCCCTCGAACGAGAGCGCGCGCCAGTACGCCGTGCGCGCGCCCACGATGGAGAGCGGGACGCGATGCTCTCGTGCGCACGCGACGATGCGCGCCACGTGGTTTGTGGAGGTCGGCTCGACGATCCCGGCGGCGCGGCCGAGGTCGTAGCCCGCGATGTCCCGCTCGACGTCGGCGGCCGCGCGCCAGATGCCGGGCGCCGCCGACTCGATCGCCTCTCGCAAGGAGCTCATGCGGCCCCGCGGGCCCCCTGGTCTTCGAGCGCGCCCATGCAGAGGAGGCGATAGGCGAGCTTCATCGCCTCCGTCCGGTACGCCGCCTCGGCGTGCGCATCCCCTGCCGCCAGCTCGCGCGCGATCGCGGCGATGCTCCGGGTTCCGTCGAACGCGCGCACCGCGGGGGCGAGCGCGTCGGGGACGTAGAGGTGGCGTCGGTGGCCGTCGACGGACAGCTCGACCCGCGTCAACGGGGCGAGCCGGCCGTCCTCGACGCGCGGGAGCGCGAACGGACGCAGCTCGACTCCGCGCGCGAGGCGGAGCGCGCGATCCGAACGCGCGAGCCGCTTGGCCCAGGCCGCGCGCTCGCCCATCGGGTCTTCCTTGAAGAGCGCCTCGCGCTTGAACAGCTGGCCGCCCACGTCGGTGAGGAACGTGCCTCCGAGCGAGCCGAGCGCGGTGTCGTAGAGCGCGTTGCGCGCGGAGAACCCGCTGAAGAACGCGAGCGAAGCCTCCTTGTCGCGCGCGTCCGGGATCAACGTGCCCTTCCGCAGCTCGTCGCGGCACGCGGCCCAGAACTCGGTCGCCGTGTCGTTGAATGCGTAGAACATGTGCGCGACGGCGCGGAACGCAGCGAGGTTTTCGCGCACGACCGTCTCGTAACACTCGAGCGCGAACCGCTCGCGCTCCGGCGCGTCGAGCGCGGTGGCGAGCGCGCACGCGAGGAACTGCGCGTGGGCCTGCGCGACGAAGCAGCCGATCGACAGGATCGCGTCGACGAAGCCCGCCGCGTCGCCACAGAGCGCCCACCCCGGTCCCTCCACCCGCGCGCACTGATAGCTGTACTCCTGGACCGAGCGCACGAGCTGACCGTCGCCGCGGTAGTCGATCCGCGTCGCCGCGCCGAACAACGCCTCGTGCTCGGGCAGCTCGCGCAGCGCGTCCGCGTGATAGCGCGACAGATCTGCGGGCGGTCCGTCGGCCCGGAAGCGCTCGAGCGTCGTGACGAAGCCGACGCTCGCGCGATCGCCGGCCAGCGGGATCAGCCACACCCAGCCGCGCGGGTGCGTGATCACCGCGGTGCGACGCTCGTCCGCGGGTCCGCTCAACGCTTCGTCCCAGCGCACCCCGTCGAGGTAGCCGAACACCGCGATGTTGCGGAGCTGCTCGTCGAGCGTGCGGCCGCTCCGCGTGCGCGCGAGCGGGCCGCTCTTACCCGCGCAGTCGATCACGAAGCGCGCGCGCACGCGCTCGACCTCGCCGCCCGCGCGCTTGATCACGACGCCGGCGACGCGATCGCCGTCCATCAGGACGTCGGTCGCCGCCGCCTCCTCGTGGATCGTCACGCCCCGCGCGCGCGCCGCGTCGGCGAGGATCGCGTCGTAGCGGTAGCGGTCGACGTGCCAGGTGTAGTCGAGCTGATAGCCCTCGGGGGGATCGACGGCGGCCTTGCCTTCGCGCCAGAGGAACGTGTGCCGCTCGCGCGCGCCGCCCCACACGAACGTGACGCCGTGCTTCGTGCTGAAGCCGGCCGCCTCCACCGCCTCGAGCGCGCCGAGGTCCTCGAGGATCCGGTTGACGTCGACGAGGAGTGACTCGCCGATCTTCGGCTGACCGATCCGCGCGCGCTCGAACACCTCGACGCGCGTCCCGGGGCGGTACTTCGCGAGGAGCCCGGCGAGCGTCAGGCCCGCGGGGCCCGCGCCGATCACCGCGACATCGAGGGAGCCCTCACGCGACGGGATCGAGCTCATCCCAGCCGTAGCGCGCGAGGTAGTTCTTCCATACCCCCTCGCACTGAGGTCGATACTTGCACCCGGCGCACTCCGCGCGGTGCTCGCGCTCCGCGAGATCGAGGTCCTCGCGCGTGACCAACACGAGGCCGGTGCCCGCGCCGTCGGCGCGCCGTCGCACCAGGCCCTCGATCGGGAGGTCGACCTGCGACTCGAGATCGAAGTGGCGGTAGCGCTCGACGTAGCCGCGGTTGAAGTCGGGGATGCCCTCCGTCGCGCAGAGCGGGATGTCGACGAGGAACGCCATCGGCTGAGCCTCGCCGACCGCGCCGATGAAGCGGCGGAACTGGTCCGCGATCTCCGAGTAGCGCGGGAAGATCTTCTCGAAGTAGGTGTCCGCGCGGCCGTTGGCCTGCATCACGTTGAACACGACCTGATCGACGCCGTGCGACCGGAGGAAGCGATAGATCTCGAGCATGTACGGCAAGTTGCGGTTCGTCACCACCGTCGAGGTGTGGAGCTCGACGCCGTAGGGCTTGAGGCGCGCTACCGAGTCGAGGCCCGCCACCGTCTGCTCGAAGCTGTCCGGCGTGCGGGTGAGGCCCTCGTGGAGCTTCTTGTCGTGGCCGTGGATCGAGACGTAGAACCGGTTCATCCCGCGCTTGGCGAGCCCCGCCGCGTACGGGAAGTGGCTGAGCCGCCGGCCGTTCGTCATCACGCTGATCCGATCGAAACCGAGCGCCTTCGCGCGAGCCACGAGATCTGGCAGCTCGGGGCGCGTGGTCGGCTCGCCGGAGGTGAAGCAGACCTCCTCGCCACCCTTGTGCGCCTCGAGCATCCACTCGACGCGCTCCTTGGTCATGGCGGAGTTGTTGATGTAGCGACCGTCGCGGTCCTCTTCCATGCAGAAGATGCAATTGTTGTTGCAGACCGCGCCGAGCGAGACGTGGAGGCGCTCCGTGCGGTGCTCGATGCGCTGCGCGATCGCGTCCGTAGGTGCCGCCATGCGAGGATCGCTCACGACACAAGCGTCGTCTCGCGCCGACGCGCGGTCAAGCGGCTCAGCGGCGGCTCAGCGCTGCGACACGGCGTCGCGCCGCGCGGCTGCGGGGAGCCAGCTCGAGCGCGCGGCGGGCGGCGGCGAGGGCGGGGACCGGACGCTCGGCCGCGGCGAACGCGTCGCTCAACAAGAGGTGCGCCCCCGCGTCGCGCGGTCGATTGTGCACGAGACGTTGCGCGAAGAGGATCGCGCGCCGGTGGTTCGCCTGCTCGCCGTACACGTGGACGAGCCCGATGGTGGCGGGCGCGTTGCGCGGATCGAGCATCAGCGACCCGAGGTAGGAGCGCTCCGCCCGGTCCCACCGCCGTCGGCGTCGCGCCGCCGCCGCGCGGCGATTGAGCGTGCGTACCCGGATGCTCCGCGTCACCGGCGCGACGTCGCGCTCGGGCTCGATCCCCAGCGCCTCGAGGGTCACGTCCTCGTCGCGGCCCGCGAACGGATCCGTGGTCACGCCGAGCGGATCCGCGTCGGGCGGCGTCTGTTGCGTCGTCGCGTCGGTGGCCTCCTCGATCGATCCATCCGTCTCGCCGTCGGTCGCCTCGCCGCGCGGTGGCTCCTCGATCGCGGGGTCGGTCCCCGCGTCTTCGGTCGTCTCGGTCGGGGTCGCCCCTCCGCGCGCTTCGGCATCGCGAGCCGGATCGCCGTCCGTCGAAGGGCTCGGCTCGATGTCCGACGGGGTGGGCAACGCGGTCGGGGCGGTGCTCGCGCCCGCGCTCGGCGTCGTCGTCGGATCGGGATCGGTCGCGTGGTGATACGCGACGAACGCCAGCGCTCCGCCGACGCCCATGGCGAACGCGCACACCCCGACGATCAGCGCGGCGCGGTAGGTCATCCCGCGCGGCGGCTCCTCCAGGACGGCGGCCTCCTCGCCGGTCGGCGGTCCGAGATCGAGCGGCGGGTACTCCGGCCGGACGCCGAGCGCCGGCTGCGCGCCGATGTCGCCGACGTCGCTGAACTCGTTGAAGTCGTCGTAGCGGGCGTGCGATCCGGTGTCGTAGACGGGGGCGGGACCGCTCCCCACGCGCTCGGCCACCGTCGGCTCGACGTCGTCCTCGAGGGAGGCGAGCGGCGTGAACGGGCTGTTCACGATCGCGTCGAACACCGCGGGATCGACGCTCGTGAGCTCGGTGGACTCCTCCTCCTCGATCATCGGCAGGAGCTCGTCGGTGCGCACCGCTTGCGAGGTCGACTCGTCCTCGAAGTCCAGCGGCGCGGGCGGCTGCGACGCGCGCTCCGCGCGTGAGCCGAGGCGGATCGTCGGCTCGCGAGGGCGGGGCTCGGCGCCGGCCTCGGTCTCCGCCGCGCTCGCCTGATCGAGCGCCAAGCGCCGCCGGAGCGCGCGCATCGCCTCGCCGTCGTACGTGAACGTATCTTGCACCTCTTCGTCCGTCGCGAGCTCGGCGCCGGGCGCGAACGCGAACTCCAGGGCGAGGTGGCGCTCCGTCGAGTCGTCGGGCGCGTCGGCGATGCCGAGGAGATGCTCGAGCCGGTCGACCAGGCGCTGGACCTCGCTCCCGCTCGGTCGCTCCGCGCTCAGATCGGCGGGCTCGGTGGCCTCGTCGTCGGCGAACGCGTGTCCGCTCGGGGTGGTGCTGGGGGCGTCGGAACGTCGGAGCAGCGGCCGCACGACCGCCGCTTCGGCGAGGGCCTCGTCGAGCGGACGCCCCACCGCGACGCCGGCCGGGTCGATCTGCGTGCAACGCACGCGGCCTCCCGGCATGTGTAGGAGCGTGGCGAGCGCGGCGGCGCCCGCCACCGGCTCGCGCAGGCCGCGCTTCATCGCCGCGTACGGCTCGTGGACCCGACCGTCGACGAGCGAGAGCTCGACGCGCGCCCGCGGATGACGGACCTCCACCCGGAGCGGGATCTTGCTCGCGGCCAGCGCTCGCAGCGTCCGCGCCGGGCCCACCACCTGGAGGCGCGTCTCCACGTCGGGGCGCGCGCGCACCCGCGTGGTCAGCTCGAGGTCCGGCTGGAGGAGCTCGACGATCCCGCTCGCGATGACGTCCGCGTCCACCCTCGTGCCGACCATGATCTTTGCGTAGTCGAGGACGAGCAGAGAGGCCCAGCAGAGGAGCGGGTCCGACTGGAATTCGCGGAGCACGTCGGCGCCCCAGTCCTCGAGGGTCGCGCCATCCACCATGACGACCGAGGGCACGAGCTTGCGCGCCGGCTCGAGCTCCACCCCGCCGTCGGTCACGCGCTCCGTCGTGCACCCGGCCGCGCGGAGCGCCTCGAGGAGCGGGCGCGCCCTCTCCGCGTCGCGCTCGAGGAGGACGAGCCGCAGGCGATGGAGCTGGTTTGCGCTCGCGGTGTGGCGGTGGCGGAGCGCGCCGAGGTCGACGGTGCTGCTCTCGATGAACTCGTAGCGCAGTCTGCCGTGCGCGCTCGCGCCGACGCCGCGCAGGCGTGCCGCGAGCTCGGCGATCGTCTCCTCGACCGGCGCCTCGCCGCGAACCACGAGGTGGAGCAGCACCGCGCCGGTCCCGCTCCGCACCGCGAGCATACCGGTGCGCCGCGACTCGCTGAGCAGCGCCACGAGCTGATCGAGCTGCTGCGCGCCCAACACCCCCGAGAGCTGGCCGCGCCGGTTGGGCAGCTCGCGCACCACCGCGAGGATCCGCCGCGCGGTGTTCTCGACGCCCGAGCTGCGATCGAGGATCGCGACCACGCCGTGACGGAGCGCGGCGCGAGCGGCGCCAGCGGTTCCGTCGCTCGTCCCGATCACGACCACCGGAGTGGTCGCCGTCGCGTGGTGCTGCGCGAGGCGCTCGAGGAGCGCGAGCCCGCCGTCGCGCGCGGGGTCTCCGGCCAACACCACCACCTCGGGCGCGAGGACGAACGTGGTCTGCACGGCGTCCTCGACGCCGCACTCGTCGACGGCCAACCCGAGCAGCGTGAGACGTCGCTTCAGGACCGGCGCGTCCGGATCACCGGTCGCGATCAGGAGCACGGTGGCGAGCTCACCGGCGTCTCGCTTGGGTGAATGGGCCACGAGGTTCCCCGTGATGATACGCCGTCGAGGCGGCTCGGCTGCGCTCCGGCGAAATCGAGGAAGAACTTTCTCCGACGCAGGCCGTAGGATGAGCCAAGGCCGAGGGGCGCGGGTGGGTTCCCTGAAGCGACGGAGGTGCCGGTGAAGCTGTCGGGAGAGGTGCTGCGGGCGGTGCGTGGGTTGGGGGGAGCGGCGCTCGTGGCCGGGACCTTGATCGGCTGTGGCGCGTCGGGGACGAGCGGACAGACCTCGTCGGCCAAGCCGACGAACACCGGGTCGGCCGTGGTGATCCAGGCAGAGGAGCCGGTGACCGAGGACGTCGCGTACACCGAGACGCAGGTCGGGACCGAGGACGAGGGCTACGAGAGCCAGCCAGAGGTTGACCTCGAGTCGGTCCCGCCGCCGTGCGGGAGGGGTTGAGCGATGCGCCTCGACCCCAAGGTGTTGGCCCTCGTGGCTGCGGTCGGCGCGGGGATGATGGGAGGCTGCGCCACGGCGAGCCCTGCGGTGCAGGCGGTGCAGAAGCCGACCAGCACGTGGCAGCCCGCCGTCGTCGCGGTCGCGCCTCCGGCGGAGCAGGTGCAGCCGCCGCCGCCCGAAGAGCCCGAGACGACGCTCGTCTCCAATCCGCCGGACGAGCCGTGGATGGCCGCCTGCGGACGCGGCTGACCCACCGCGAGCGACTTGGGAGGTAGTCTCCCCCGCATGCAGCCCGTGCGCGTGGGCCTGATGCTGTTGCCGGCGGAGGATCTCCGCGACGCGGCGCTCCCGTTGCTCGAGGCGGGCCGCGTCGAGGCGCTCGAGTGGTCCCTCGACATGGGCTGGGCGGGGCAGGGCATCCCCGATTGGTGCGGCGCGCTGCTCGACGCGTACGGCGCCGCCGGTCGGCTGTATGCGCACGGGGTGGAGCTCTCGCTCTTGAGCGCGGAGCTCTCGCCGCGCCAGGAACGCTGGCTCGATCGGCTCGAGCGCGAGGTGAACGAGCGCGCATACCAGCACCTCAGCGAGCACTACGGGTTCATGACGGCGGGCGCGTTCGAGAACGGGACGCCGCTGCCTCACCCGTTCACCGACGCGGCGGTGGAGCTCGGGCGCGAGCGGATCGAGATGCTGCGCGGGCGGGCGGGCGGGATCCCGGTGGGCCTCGAGAACCTCGCGTTCGCGTTCGGCGCGAAGGACGTCGACGATCAGCCCGACTTCGTCGAGGCGCTGCTCGCGCCGAGCGACGGTTTCCTATTGATGGATGTCCACAACCTTTATTGCCAGGCGGTCAACTACGACCGCGACCCCATCGCGCTGATGGAGCGCTACCCGCTCGAGCGCGTGCGCGAGCTCCACGTGGCGGGCGGTCGGCTCAGCTACCCGGCGAGCGACCCAGAGGGCCGCGCGTTTCGCCGCGACGGGCACGACGATCACGTGCCCGACGGGGCGATGACGCTGGTGGAGCACGCGCTCGCGCGCTGCCCGAGCCTCGAGGTGATCATCCTCGAGCACACCGATCACGCGCTCGGGACAAAGGACGCGCTCGCGCGGTATCGCGCCGACTTCGAGCGACTCCGCGCGCTCCGTGACGCGGCGGGGAGGGCGCCCGAGGATGACTGACGCGCGCCGCTCGCTCGCCGCGTTCCAGGCCGCGGTGCTCGACGCGCTGGCCGACGCCGGGTCGGTGGACGAGGCCCGCGACGCGATGCTCCGCGCGGCCGAGGACCCCGAGCACGCGGCGTGGGTGCGGAGCTTCGAGCCGCGCGGCGTGGAGACGGCGATGGAGCTCGTGCGTCACTGGGGCGCTCGCCGCGTCGACGCTGCGCCGGGTCACACGCTCACGTTCGTGTTGGATGCGCCGCACGTCGCGTTGCGTCTGGAGGAGCGCGAGACCGTCGAGCCTGGCCCCGGTCAAGTGAGGTTGCGGGTGCGCGCGTGCGGGGTCTGCGGGACCGACGTCCACCTATGGGAGGGTCGCTTCCCTGCGCCGCTGCCGATCGTGCCGGGCCACGAGCCGGTCGGCGAGGTCGAGGCGCTCGGCGCGGGTGTCACCGGGCTCGAGCTGGGTACGCGTGTGGGCGTCCCGTGGATGCAAGCCGGCTGCGGCGCGTGCGTGAGCTGCCGTCGCGAGCGCCCGAAGTACTGCCGCGCGCAGCGCTCGTGGATCACGAACGGCGGCGGCTTCGCGCAGACGATGATCGTCGAGGCGGCGGGGTGCGTGCGCTTGCCCGACGGCCTCGCCTACGAGCACGCGGCGCCGATGTTCTGCGCCGGCTACACGGTGATGAGCGGCTACCGGCGCGCGCGCCCGCGCCCCGGTGAGCGCGTCGCGGTGCTCGGTCTCGGCGGGCTCGGCCACCTCGCGGTGCAGATCGCGCGCGCGTATGGACACGAGGTATTCGTGTTGACGAAGAGCCCCACCAAGGCCCGCGACGCGAAGGCGCTCGGCGCGCACGAGGTCTTGGTCACCGATCGCCACCCCGGTCGCGAGCTCGCCAAGCGCGGCGGCGCCGACATCATCCTCTCGACGACCAGCGACACGAACGAGGCGGGCGCCGTCGCGCTGGGGCTGCGCGAAGAGGGCCGGCTCGCGCTCATGGGCCTCGGCGATGGCCCGGTGCCGATCGATCCGCTCCCGCTCCTCGGCCGTCAGGCGACCGTGTTCGGTGTCCTGCAAGACGAGCGCGCGGACCTCGCGGATCTGTTGGAGCTCGCCGCGCGCGGCGCGGTGCTGCCGAAGATCGAGGTGTATCACGCAACGCAAGTGGAGCGGGCGCTCCGACGATTGGCGGACGGGCGCGTGCGCTACCGAGCCGTCCTGCGCTGGTAGCCGCGCCGGAGCCGCGCCTTCCCGCTACCCCCGACGGCGGCGCCCCGGCTTGGTCGCGGTCTTCTTCTTGGCGGCCTTCTTCTTGGCGGCCTTCTTCTTGGCGGCCTTTTTCTTCGCGGTCTTCCTCTTCGCCGTCTCGGTCAGAGCGAGGGCGGCACCGAGCAGCTCTTCTCTCGATTCGCCGGTCAGCGCGGCGACGTCGGCGAGGTCTTTCAGACGCGCGGAGGCTCGCTTGTTCTTCAGCAGCTCGTCGCGTCCGAGGAACGGAAGGCGCAGCTTGCCCTGGGGAAGAACGACCCGACCCGCCCACGCCTCCGCAAAGTCGACGCCGGTGATGCTGGTCATGATGTCGACGCGCAGAGGAGGGACGCCGAGCGTAGCCATGCGATCGCGCTCGGCGAACGTCCTCCACCTGGCGCCCAGCGCGGGGTAGCCGAACGCGCCGAGCGCATTGCCGACCCGGCGAGCGTTCTCGAGCGTAGGCTCGACGAAGATGTCGATGTCGTCCGTGCGGCGGGGGCTAGCGTGTGCGCCGAGCGCGTGACCGCCCACGATCAGGTAGCGCACGCGGTTCGAGCTCAGTGATTCGAAAAGTTCGATCCATTCCTGCGGGAACTCCATCATAGACGCCTGCCCGCCTGCGCATCTCCTCGACCGCCGAGACGCGCTCTTCGACCGGACGGCTGAGCCAATACGCGACCTCGTCGCGCTCCGCCTCCTCTGGCGTCGTCCACTTCCAGTCGGTCTTCTCGCGCTTCGCCACGAACGTCAGCGTGTCTCATCGGGCCGTGGTGGGCCAATCATCCGAGGGCGTGCACGCGGCACAGCGTACGGCGAGCCGTCGACGGCTTGGTTCTGGCGGGCCCGCGTGAGGCGCCAGCGCTACGGTAGCGCCTCGAGGGGCAGCGCGTCGTAGCGGATGAAGCGGATGGCCTTGGCGCTGAGCGAGGACGGGTATCGCGAACAGGGATCGCGATCTCGTCGGCGCCGAGGAAGAAGCGCGCGGGTCCCGCATTCTGAATTGCGCGGCCGACCGTTGGACCTCGGGAGTCTGACATCACGAACGCTCGACCAGGATCGTCGAACCTGACACGCACCCAGCCGCGTGCCGCCTCCGCCGCGTCGCTCGACCGATGGGAGCCGATGGCCCGTGTCAATGTACGCTGCGAGTCACGGACGGTGTCGCTTTAGACCGCGCGGCCGGAGGTCGAGCGACGAGTTGACGCAGAGCCGCGCGTGCGCCGCTCTCGCTCGGCTCTCACTCGGCGATGAACCGCACGATCGCGGGTGCGTCGCCGTCGCTTCCCGAGGCGCGAACGTCGAGCGTCCATCGCACCGTGAGCGGCGCGAGCTCCTGAGCCAGCCGGGCGCGCGCGGCCTCGACCTCGCGTCGGCGCACGGGCGCGCCGAGGGTGAGGCCGATGTCCTCGGCGTCGAGCGTGGTCACGCGTCCCGGCGGGCGGCTCAGCTGGACCTCGCGGAGCACGAAGCGGCGACCGCGATCGATCTCGAAGCGCACGTCCGCGCGCTCGCCGTCGAGCTGGACGGTGTGCGCGACGACGGCGCGGGCGTAGCCGTCGTCTCGGTAGCCATCCTCGAGCGCGCGCTCCGCCGCGAGCACGTCGTCTTCGCGGTACCAGCCTCCGGTGGTCAGCGCCGTGCGCGGCGCGTCGCCCCCGTCGACGCGCTCGACGGTCACGCGCCCGAGCCGCACGCGTGGGCCCGCCGCGACGCGGACCTCCACGTCGATCGATCCGTCCTCGCTTCGGCGCGCGCGATACGCGCCGGCGCGCGCCTCGGGGTAGCCCGCGTTTCGATACGCGCGCGCGACGTCGTCGACCACGCCGGGGCGCGCCGCTTCGAGATCGTGATAGGCGCGGGCACCGCAACGGATCGTGCGGAGTCGACCGCGCGCGTGGTCGAGCGTCGCGTCGTCGGCGGACGCTTGGGCGCCCTCGAACGTGAGCGTGAGCTCCGCGCGCATCGTCGGACATCCGCCGCCGCACCCGGCGAGCGAGAGAGCGAGGCCGATCAGTTGCGCGATCGCGCGCGGGTTGCTTCGATCCGGCTCTCGTGCGGCGGGCCTCACCTCGGGCGGACGATAGCGCGGCGCGCAGCGCGGCGATCCTCGCGCTCGCGTGCGCCGCGGCGTGCGGATCCGCGCCGCCCCACTGCGACGTGCTCGTGGAGGGCGCTCCCCCGATCATCGCCGCCGATGTCGCGTCGATCGTGTGGCGGCCGAGCGCGCGCGACCCGCAGTACCCGACGCTCGCCTCGCGCATCGGGTCGACCGGCGCGTATCTGATCCTCGACACCGGCGCGAACCGGCACGCGATCGAGCGCGGCGCCGCGTTCTGGATGCGGCTCGAGGGCTCGGCGGGGGTGGGGGTAGCCGACGCGCTCGGGCTACCGGTCCGCATCACGCCGCTCGGTGACCTCCCGATCGAGCTGGGGCTGCGCGCGGTTCCGGACGCGCTCGACGTCTACGCGTTCGAGGAGCCCGCGTTCCTCGACGCGGGCATCGCCGGATTGATCTCGCCGCAGCGGCTCGTGGACGCGGCGCATCACGCGGAGCTCGATCTCGTGCGCGGCACGGTGTCGGTCGCGGAAGGTCCACCGCGCGGCGGTGAGACGCTCCAGCCTGCGTGCACGGCGCCCGACGGCGTCGCGCTGTTCCTCACCACCGCGACGATCGATGGGGAGCAAGGCTTCTTCCTCGTCGACACGGGGAGCGATCGCACGAGCGTGTTGCTGGAGGGTCGCTTCGCGGATCGCTTCGACGATCGGCGGCGTCCCGGGCGGCACGTCGCGACGCTCGGCGGGATCGCGGCGGTCGACGAGGTCGCGGACGTCGCGGTCGAGGTCGCGGGCTGGCGCGGCGCGATCGATGTGGACCTCGCGACGCCCGCGCCCGGTCGCTGCGCGTCCGACGGCACGCTGGGGAGCGACGTGCTCCGCCACTGCGCGATCCGGCTCTCCACCGCGAGCGGCACCCTCGACTGCGCGCCGCGGTAGCGCGAGCGGCGCCTGGCGCCCGACTCCGATCCCTCCGATGGGTGTCACGTTGCCAACTCTGCGCCTGCGGCGGGCTACCGGAAGGCGAGAAGGTGAATCGAATTCGATCCTTTCGTCCTTCTACTCCTTCGCTCCTTCCGGTTTTGTTCGGATCCGCGCACCCGACCGAGAGGATCCATCAGAGGCCGAGTCCGTATCGGCGGCCTCCTCCTCGCCGCGCGCTCGGCGCGTCATCGCGAGCGCGAGCGCTACGAGGGTGACCGCGAGCGCGATCGCGGTCGGCTCGGCGCGGCGGAACGGCCACAGGATCGCGGCGTCGGGGTGGAGGCTCGCGAGGACGAAGAGGCCCCACCACGAGAGCACGCACGCGAGGAGCACGAACGCGGGGCGCGATGCGCGGGCGGCGACGCCGAGGAGGAGGAACGGCGCGCCATGGACCACGTAACGTTCGTGGACGCCGGTGAGGAGCACCGCCATCGCGAGGTTCGTGTAGCCGATGAACAGCACCACGGCCGACGGCTCGCGCCAGCGCGCGCGCAACCAGGCGAGCGCGGGGACGAGCGCCGTGAAGAAGAGCGCGAGCGCCCAATGGTAGAGCGAGACGCCGAGCCACCCGACGCTCCGCGCGCTCCAGCTCGGGTTGCCGAACACGAGCGCCCAGACGCTCGCGCCGCCGCCGCTCACCATGTCGCCGTGGGCGGAGCCGCCTCCGAGGAGCACCCAGGCGAGGTGCGAGCGGTAGCCGTCGGGGAGGGTGAGCCACGGATCGGGGAGGAGGCACGCGAGCGGCGCCACGAGCGCGAGCGCGACGTGCGACGGGCGGCGACGCGCGGCGAGCCCGCTCGCGATCAGCAACGCCACGCCGGGCAGCGAGAAGAGCGTGAGCTGTTTCATGAGGAGCGCGCCGATCGCGCAGGCGAGCGCCACCAGAAGCGTCGTGAACGAACCGCTGCGCGCATATCGGATCGCGGCCGCGCACGCCGCGACGAGCAGCGTCGTACCCCACACGTCGACTTGACCGAACCACCCGCCCACCGACCACACCGCGGGCAGCGCGAAGACGACGAGCGCGAGGCGACGCGGGGTGGGCAGCCGGAGCTCACGTCCCAACGCCGCGAGGCCCGAGATGAGCGCGAACTCGCCGACGACGAGCGTCGCCTTCAGGACCAGGCGGTACTCCGCGAGCGACAACGGCGTCCCGAGGACCGCGTCCGCGATCCTCGCCGGCCCGCACACCGCGAGGACGCCGAGGATCGGATAGTTGAGCCCGGGGCCGTCGCGATAGAACGCGGGCCCCTCGCGGAACGCGAGATACCAGCGGTGGAAGAACTCGAGGTCACCCGCGTGCCCGAGGTCGTGGTGGACCGCGAACAGCGCGAGCGGAAGCGCGAGCGCGAGCGCCACGAAGGCGCCGCGGGGCAGGTCTCGCTGCTCGTCGGGTGAGCTCATCGTCGCGCTCGCGGCCAGCGGGTGTAGCGTATACGCATGCCGCGCCGGCTCGTGCTCGCCTCGCTCCTCGCGCTCTCGTGCTCCACCGGCTGTGAGTGCGAGCCTCCGCCGACCTGTCCGGAAGGCGGGTGCCCCGTCGACGCATCGATCCGCGACGCGGCCGGGCCGGTCACGGACGCTGGCGGCGTCGACGCCGGCGAGCCGATGTGTCCTCGGGACCGCGTGTGCGCGGACGTCTGCTGTGCGCTCGGCGAGCTCTGCTACGCGGGCGCGGAGTGCATCCCCGACCTCGGTCCCTGCACGATCGACGACGACTGCGCGTCCGACGCGTACTGCGCGGCCGAGGGCATCTGTGTTCCGTACGGGGTCCCCATGGATCACGTGCGCAACGAGTCGTGCGTGCAGGAGATCGACATCGAGGCGATCACCCCCGCGCTCCAGTGCGCGTTCGTGACCCCGCCCCCCGGCGATCCGTACCCGATGAGCGATCAGCTGCACGGGACGCCGGTGGTCGTCGACTTCGACTTCGACGACGATCCGACCACGCTGCGCCCGTCGATCGTGTTCCAGAGCACCGGTGGGCCGGAGGGCGAGGTGCTCCGTGTGATCGACGGCGCGACGTGTGATCTGCAATTCAACGTGACCACCGGGATCCTCGACGCGACGACTCCGGCGCTCGGGGATCTCGACGGGGACGGACGCGCGGAGATCCTCGTCCACGACACGGGCGGCACGCTGTCGGCCCATCGTTTCGACGGGACGTCGTTCGCCCGGCTCTGGGTGAGCTCGACGTGCGACGCGTCGGGCGCTCGGACCGATCACGCGGGTGGCAACGGACAGGGATCGAGCGCGTCGATCCACGACCTCGACGACGACGGGAGCCCCGAGGTGATCTTCGGCGGCAGCGTGTACGGGGCGGACGGATGCCTCCGCGCCTCGCTCGGGGTCGACGCGTTCGATCTGATGCCGGTGGTCGCCGACGTCGACGAGGACGGCGAGCCCGAGATCGTCTCCTCGCGCGGCGTGTTCCGCTTCGACGGAGCGAGCGGGACGATCGTGCCGGAGAGCTACTACGCGGGCACCGTCAGCACGACGCGCTTCGCGTTCACCGCGGTCGGCGACTTCGGCACCTTCCCGGTCGCCGCGATGGGCGGCGCCGACCGCGCGGAGATCGTCACCGTCGCGGAGGGGAGCGTCTACGTCGAGACGATCGAGGGGACGCGCATCCTCACCGGCTCGCTGCCGAGCGGGCGCGGTGGTCCGCCGACCATCGCGGACTTCGACGGCGACGGACGCGCCGAGCTCGCGATGGCGGCGCGGCTCGAGTACGTGGTGTTCGACTTCGACTGCCTCGCGGGCGGAGATCCGATGGGCTGCGGCGGGACGAGCCGGAGCGACGGCCGCCTATGGGCGGTGGCCACCAACGAACAGAGCTCCGGCGTCACCGGCTCGAGCGTGTTCGACTTCGACGCCGACGGTCAGGCCGAGGTCATCTATCACGACGAATGTTTCTTGCGGATCTTCGACGGCCGCGACGGCTCGGTGCGCTATAGCTACCCGCGATCCTCGTTGACGTGGTTCGAGATGCCGATCGTGGTCGACGCGGACGGCGACTTCCACTCCGAGATCGTGCTCGGCGCGCACGCCTACAGCGGTTCGTGCCCGTCGACCGATCCGTACTTGCCCGCCGTGTCGTTCATGCCGACCCACGGCGTGTTCGTGCTCCGCGACGAGCTCGACCGCTGGGCCGCGTCGCGCCCGGTGTGGAACCAGCACGCGTACTCGGTCACCCACGTCGGCGACCGCGGCGAGATCCCGCGTTCGAGCGCGGTCGTGCTCAACCATCGCGAGCCCGGGCTCAACAACTTCCGCCAGAACGTGCAGGGTGGGCTCGAGGCCCTCGGGGTCGCGGACCTGACCTCGAGCGTGCGCGGGGTGACGCCGCTCGAGTGCCGCGACGGGCAAGCCACCGTGCGCGCGCGGGTGTGCAACCGCGGACGGCTCCCGCTCGGCGGTGGGCTCGAGGTCGCGCTCCGCGAGTCCGCCATCGATGGCCCCGAGCTCTGCCGCACCACGATCGCCGCGCCGATCGGGACCGGCGAGTGCGTGGAGATCAGCTGCACCGCGCCGGCTCCCGAGAGCGCGGTCGACATCTACGTGGTCCCCGATCCCGACGACCTCATCGACGAGTGCAACGAGAGCAACAGCTGGGGCCGCCTCGAGGACGTCGTGTGCGTTCTCCTCGAGTGAGCGGCCCCGACGAAGCGCTCGGTGTCGGGCCTCCGTCTCTGGTAACGTTTGGGGCGTGACGCGCCTCGAAGCATCCGCGCAGCACGCGGCCGGTCGGTCCCTCGCGCGATGGCTCCTCGCGCTGCTCGCCGCGATGGGCCTGGCGGGGACCCTCGCGACGCGCGCGCAGGCGCAGAGCGAGGAGGACCTGGCCCAGGCGCGCACCCAGTTCGCCGAGGGCGTACAGCTGGTCGAGGAGGAGCGCTGGGACGAGGCGCTCACCCGCTTCCGCGCGGTCGCGCGCGTGCGCTCGACGCCGCAGGTCCTCTACAACCTCGCGCTGGCGCGCGCTCACACGGATGGGGGCGAGCCCGAGGCGGCGCGGATCCTCGAGCGCGTCCAGCGCGACACCTCGATCGATCCCGACACCGCCACGCGCGCGCGCGAGCTCATGGCGCAGGTCGAGCCGCACACCGCGAGCCTCGTCTTGACGGTGGACGGCGACGAGGCGGGCACCCGCGTGACGGTGGATGGCGAGGAGGTCGAGCTCGGCGATCTCGGCCGTCCGTATCGCGTCGCGCCGGGCTCGCACGTGGTGGAGCTCCGGTGGGGCACCCACATCCGCGATCATCGCGAGGTCCGCGTCGCGGCGGGCGGTCGCGAGGAGCTCGCGCTCGACGCGGCGGGCACCTACGAGGACGACATCGCGAACGCCGCGCTCGACGGCGGAGGCACGGGCACCGAGCCGCCCGTCACGGACCAGTGGTGGTTCTGGGCGGCGATCGGAGCCGGCGCGGTCATCGTGCTCGGGATCGTGATCGGCGTCTCCGTCTCGGCGGCCAGCTCACCGTCGCCCATCGAGGGAAACCTCTCGCCGGGCGTGCTCCGCGTGATGCCATGACCGAGCGCTGCGCCGCGCTGTTCGCGGTTCTCCTGGCGGCGTGCTCGAGCCCCACCGAGATCCTCGTGGTCGTCCAGAGCGACCTCGACGTCCCGGCGGAGATCGACGCCGTGCTCGTCGAGGCGAGCGGCTCGCGCACGATGAGCGCGATGGGGAGCCTCACCGGTCCGGACGCCCAGAGCCTCCCCCGCACCGTCGGGATCGTGCAGGTCGGCGAGCGCACCGGCCCGCTCCGCATCCGTGTCGCAGCATTGCAAGGCGGGTTGACCGTCGTGGAGCGGCGCGTCGTCACGTCGTTCCTCCCCGGCGAGACGCGGGTGCTCACCGTGTTCCTCAGCCGCTCGTGCATCAACCAGTCCTGTCCGACCGACCAGGCCTGCGAGGGCGGACGCTGCGTGCCCGAGTCCGTGGCGGTGGAGGGCCTCCCCACCTGGCAGGGATCGATCCCCGGCTTCGACGCGGGCGACTGTCGACCGGAGGTGTGCGACGCAGCCGACAACGACTGCGACGGGCGCGTCGACGAGGGCTTCATGCTCGAGAGCAGCCCGACGAGCTGCGGTCGCTGCGGATTCGTCTGCGAGCTCGAGCACGCGGTGCCGGGCTGCATCGGCGGCCTCTGTGCGGTGTCGCGGTGCGAGAGCGGGTGGGGCGACTGCAACCAGGACCCGACCGACGGCTGCGAAGCGCCGCTGAACACGATGACGAACTGTGGCGCGTGTCGCAGAGGGTGCGCACCGACGCGCGCCAACGCGGATTGCTCGAGCGGGACGTGCGAGATCTCGTCGTGCGGCGTGGGCTTCGGGGACTGCAACGGCGACGTGTCCGACGGGTGCGAGACGAGCCTGAACACGCTGACCGACTGCGGCGCGTGCGGCGATCCGTGCGAGATCGATCGCGGGACCGGGGACTGCAGCACCGGCACGTGCGTGATCGGCTCCTGCGAGTCGGGCCGCGAGGACTGCAACATGGACGCGAGCGACGGCTGTGAGACGAGCACGCGCTTCAACGACATGGCGTGCGGTGACTGCACCACGGTGTGCGCCGATCCCACGCCCAGCTGCGTCAATGGCGTGTGCCGATGATCCGGGCGTTGCGATTCGGTAGCCTTCCCAGGTGAACGTTCGCTCCGCCGGCCTTTGGCTCCTCGTGCTCTCCGCGTGCTCGCTCGATCGGACGGGCCTCGGGCGGAGCGAGACGGACGCAGGGCGCGCGGACGCCGGCGGGATCGACGCGACGGTGGTGCGGGTGGACGCCGGTCCTCCGAGGGTCGACGCGGGGCCGTTCAGGGCGCCCGACGCCGGCTTCGACGCGGGGGTCGACGCGGGTGAGCGCGGCGTGGACGCGGGCCCGCCGATGGGCCGCGATTGCAGCGATCGCTACGACGACAACCCCTCGTTCGGGATCTGCACCGAGGACGCGAACCAGTGCCGCTTCGGGATCGCTTACTTCACGTGGCACAGCTGCCGGCGGATCTGCGAGGACGGGGGTGGCCGGTGTGACGGCGCGTGGGTCCCCGCCGACACCGACCCGTGCCATGGAACTCCCACGAGCTGCGACGACGCCGACTTCGTGCGCGTCTGCCTCTGTTCGTACTGAGTCAGTCGATGACCACCCAGAGGAGGTTCGGCCCTACCGGGAGCCGGTCGACGCTCGTCAACGTGCCGTCCGACTCCACGCGGTAGCTCTGGAGCGCACCGGAGTCCTGGCCCGCCGCGACGACGAACCGTCCGTCGGGGCTCACGTCGAATTCGCGCGGGCGGGTCTCCGTCGGAACGTTGCCCAGGCTAGACAACGTTCCGTCCGATTGTACGGCGAACATCGCGAGCGAATCGTGGCCGCGGTTCGACGCGTAGACGAACCGACCGTCGGGCGTGACGTGGACGTCCGCGCCGCTGTTGCTCGCGCCGTTCGCGCCGGCCGGCAGCGTCGAGATCGTCTGGAACCGCTCGAGCGATCCGTCGCTCATCACGCGATGCGCGGACACGCTGTCCCCTTGCTCGTTGACGACGTAGGCGAACCGACCGTCCGGCGTGTAGTCCACGTGGCGCGGTCCCGCGCCGGCCTCCGCCGCGAGCTCGCCGACGTACGCGAGCGATCCGTCGCTCAGGAGATCGAACCACCGCGTCGTCTCGCCGTTGCGGTGCGGCACGTATACGCGCGTGCCGGTGGGCCCGACGCGCGCGCAGTGGGGCTCATCCGAGGTGGGGACCGAGCTGCGCTCGGTGTGCGGAGGCGCTCCCGACACGTCGTGGCTCCGCACGAGGTCCTCGCCGAAGTACGCGGACACCAACACCGCGTCGTCTCGGGCCACCGCGAGGTAGGTAGGGACGCCGGTCCTTTGCGTGCGACCGAGGAGCGTCATCGCGCCCGCCGCGTCGAGCTCGATCGTGCCAAACCCGTCGTCGAAGCCGACGTAGAGCCGGCGGGCCCGCCGCGCGTAGGCGAGGGGCCCGGGGTTGGCGGGGAGCGCGAGATCCATCGCGGTGCGCGCGCTCATCGTTCCGTCGTCGGCGAGCGCGACGACCGCGATGCGCGACGCGTCGCCGACGCTCACGTACATGATGCGCTCGCGGGCGAGCCCTCCTGCGTCGACGGATCCTGCGTCGCGCCGCGCCTCGGGGCGGCCGGCGTCCGCGGCGCTGCCGTCGTCGCAACCGATTGCGAGCACGACGGCGACGAAGACGTGGAGAGACGAGCTCGGTCTCCGACGCATGCGGCGAGCCTACACGAGCGCGATCCGCCGCGTGCGAGTGGGCGTCAGGCCGCGCTCGCCGCGGGCTCGGGGACGCGCGCGAAGCGCCACGCGAGGCCGAGCGTGACCGCGACGAGCACCGACGCGACGACGAACGGCATCCCGGGGAGGTGGATGGGCGCGTCCTCTCCGATCGAGGCGCTGAACACGGCCGTGTAGAGCCCCGGCCCGATGATCCCAGTGAGGCTGGTGAGACCGCTGATCGCGCCCTGCATGCGACCTTGCTCGTGGGGCGCCACGTAGCGAGTGATGAGCGCCTGCGTCGCCGGGCTCGATACGCCCCACATCGCCATCACGGGGATACCGAGGAGGAACGTCTGGCTGTTGGGAGCAAAACCGTAGATCGCAAACCCCGTGGCGCCGAACAGCGAGCCCAGGAGGATGGTCCGGCGCTCCCCGAGGGCCTTCACGATCCGACCCACCAACGAGGCTTGCACGACGATGGAGGCGACGCCCACGATCGCGAGAACGTAGCCGACCTCCTGCGGTCCCCAGTGGAAGTGATAGTCGGCGAACAGCACGAACACGCTCGGGTACACGTAGTGCGCGAGGTTGTAGAAGAAGATCACCGCGGCGAGCCCCCAGATCGCCGGGTAGCGCCGCAAGATGCCGAGCGCGCCGAGCGGGTTCGCCATCCTCCAGTCGAACTTCGCGAGCCGCTTCTCCACGGGGAGCGACTCGGGCAGCACGAAGAGGCCGTACGCGAAGTTGATCGTCGCGAGGGCGCCCGCGAACCAGAACGGGAGCCGCAGGTCGATGTCGCCGAGCCAGCCGCCGAGCGCGGGACCGGCGACGAATCCGATCCCGAACGCGGCGCCGAGGAGGCCGTAGCTCTTCGCGCGCTCCTCCGGCGCGACGACGTCGGCGACGTACGCGTTGGCGGTGGTGAAGCTCGCCGACGTCATCGCGGAGAGGATCCGTCCGATCAGCAGCACGGTGAGGTTCGGCGCGAGCGCCATGAGCACGAAATCGGCGCCGAGCCCGATGCTCGAGATCAGGATCACCGGTCGACGCCCGAAGCGGTCGGAGAGCGTGCCTTGGATCGGCGAGCACACGAACTGGATCACGGCGAACGTCGTGCTGAACACGCCGACCCAGAACGCGGCGTCGCGCGTGTCGCCGCCGGCCAGCTCTTCGACCAGGTGCGGGAGCACCGGGATGATCAAGCCGAAGGCCAGGATGTCGATCAGGACGGTGACGAAGATGAACGCGAGGGCGGCGCGGCGCATGAACGGCCGCGCGATTGTGGGGCCTCCCCCCACGCGCGTCTATCCTCCGTCGGCTCGAGGCCCGCTCGTGGCGCGCCGATTACGGTGTATAGGCGGCGTTCAGGATGTCGGACGCCGCTTCGTAGACCGACTGGCCCATGCGTACGCTGAACGCGAGCTCGAGCTCGGGGAGCGAGTCGGGGCGGATGCCGAGGCGCGCGGCGAGCGCCGAGCCGTGGTAGCCGTGGACGACGCCCTCGAGGATGCCGCCGAGACCCTCCGGGATCCGGTGGTGCTCTCGCCAGAGGCGCAGCGCTTGGTCACGGCGTTGCGAGGTGAGCTCCATCTCGGGCTCGGTAGGCAGCTCGGATCGCGTCACGACGGCGATCTTCGATCCGAAAACGTACGATGGCAAGCTCCGTTCAACGCCGGTCCGGGAACGCCCGGTACCGACGTTGACGTCATCCGCGCTCGGCGAGCTCCGCCTCCGCCGCGGTGATCCGGGTCAGCTCCTCTTGCTGACGCGTGATGCGGTCGAGGACGCGCTGCAGCTCGGCTTCACCGACGGAGATCTTGCGTGTCGCGAGCTCGCGCTCGATCAGGCCATCGCGGTCGCGCGCGTCGGGCGCGGGGAGGTCGGCGAGCGCCGCGCGCGCATCCTCGATGCGGCGCTCGAGCTGCCGCGCGAGGCTCCCGTGCTCGGCGAGGTCGGTCCCCACCACGCGCACTCGAGCCGAGTAGAACGCGCGGATCTGCTGCCGGTCGCCGCCGAGGAACACGCGGATCTCCTCGCGGAGCTCACGGATGTGGTTGTCCTTGTGGACGAGCGTCTGTCGCAGCCGCGCGAGCTCCGCCTGCGCCTCCGCGCGCTGCATGGTCTGCTCGGCCTCGAAGAGCGCGGTGTTGTTCGCGATCGCGCGCTCGGCCTCTTCGAGCTTGCTGCGCAGGAGCGAGACTTCGGTCTGCCTCCGCGCGCGCTCGTCCTCGACGTCGCGTCCCCGCTCGTCGAGCGAGGCCTGGAGCTGAGCGATCTCGGATCCCAGGCGAGCCCGCTCCTCATCGAACTCCGCGCGCTCCTCGGCGAGCTGCGCGCGCGTCTTGCGGAGCGCGGTCCCCTCGTTGGTGAGGCGCTCTTCGCTCACTCCGAGCGCGTTCGATTCGAGGAGGTCCTCGAGCGCGGCGATGCGAGCTCGGGCAGCGTCGAGCGGGCTCCGGTACGTCACGTCGACCACAGGATAGAGAACGAGGGCTACGCGGGAGAAGTATCCGGCCCAAACCGCCGCGCCCACGCGCCATGGAGGTAGCTGGGCGCCGCGCCAGCGAGCCGCGCGAGGGTCGCTCGGTGCTCGGCGGGATCCGGCTCGCCGCGCCGCGGCACGAGGCGCTCGAACCCCGGGTCGTCGAGCCCGCGCCGATACGCGCTCCTCGCGCGCGCCACCGCCGCGAGGGGGCTCCCGGTGGCGCGGCTCACCTCGCGGTCGGAGAGGTTCATCTCGATGAGGGCGACCAGCGTATGCGCGCGGCCCTTCGGGAGCTGCGGGGAGGCGAGGGCGCGGTAGCGTCGCAGGAGGAACTCCGGGCGGCCGTCGCGGGGGGTGCAGCGCTTCAGGGTGAGCCCGACGCGCGCCGTCCACAGCGGCTCGAGGTCGCGCGGCTCGGCGCGCGTGATCCGGAGGGGCGCGTCGGCCCGGGTGGCGGCGCCTCGCCGATCCGGCCCGCAGGTCGCCGCGATGGCCTCGTCGAGGGCGCTCACGCTGGCCCAGCCGCCGGCCGCGAGGAGGGCGTCCACCACCCGGCTCGGCCCGACCACCGCCTCGTCCGGCGCTCGGTGGATCGCGCGGATGAGGATGCCGCCGATCGCGTCGGGGCCTTCGCCGATCGTGAGGTCGACGCCCTTGAACGAGCCCCCGCGGAAACCGTGCCCGGCACGGTGGAAGTAAAATTGCCCAGGCGGCCGCTGCGCCGTGTGCCCATGGACGAAGGGATCGGGGTGGGCCGGATCGCGCAGGTAGACCTCCACCTCGTCGATCCGGTAGCGGGCGTCACCGATCTCCAAGGCGTGCTCGCGCAGGAGCGACAGAGCGAGCGCGAAAGGGGCGTTGTGGCTGGGTTCCGTCAATCCGACGCACGAAGCGTTGCGCGTACGGAGCGCGGCGCAAGCCGACGTGCGCGGGCGAGCAGGGGAGCGGGGACGAGGGCGAGCCGTGCGCGCGCGTCGTCCGATCGATCGAGGGCGAGCTCGGCCGCCGCGGCGAGGACCGACGCCTCCGCGAACAGCTCGTCGCCGGGATCCGCCCGCTTCAGCGCTTCGGTCGCGAGCGTCAGGGCGCGGCTCGCGTCGCCTTCCTCCAGCGCGAGGCCGGCCTCCGCGAGCTGGCGCGCGAGCGCGAGGAAGGGATCTCCGGGATCGTCGAGCGCGGCGAGGCCGGCCCGCGCGCGCTCCACGTCGCCTGCGTGCAAGTACGCCGCCGTTCGGGCAAGCCGAACGAGCGCGCTCGCGCCAGGGGAGAGCCCGCCGAGCCGCACGCGCGCGAGCGCTTCGCTGGCCGCCTCCGCCGATCCGTGGGCGAGCTCCAGCTCCGCGAGGCAGATCGCGAGCCGCGCCCGCCGCGCCTCGGCGCTGTTCCTCGGCCGATCGTCGGCCAGCGCCGCCCGCAGCTCGTCCCGGGTCGCCTCGTAGCGCTCGGGATCCATCACCGCGTCGCGCCATCGCCGGAAGTCGGCTTGCGATCTCCGGTCGCGCAGCGCGCGCGCACCCAGCTCGACGACGATCGGCGTGAGGAGGAACGACGCCAGCGCAATCGGGATGATCTCGAGGTCGTATGGCGCGAGCCAGCGGTACATCGCCGCCGCCCCGCCCAGCACGATCGCGAAGAGCGCGAGGCGGATGAGCCAGACCCGCATCCGCATGACGGTACCAGAGCCGGGCTGCTATACCTCCGGCCGACTCGTGGAGGTCCGTGTGCGCGTGAACGGTCGTGAGGTCTTCTTCTCCGCTCTCGTCTTGGCGTCGATGGTCGCGGGGTGCCGCGGCGGTGCGGAGCCGGTCTCGAATCCCGACGAGCTTCCCCGGCTCGGCGTCACCGGCGCGCGGCCGCGCCCCGAGGAGCCGCCGGCCCAGCCGGTCGTGCGCCCGGAGCCCGCGCCTCCGGCGCAGCAGGTGGACACCGGCGATCAACACGCGCCCGAGCACTACACGGTGCGTCTCACGACGACGAAGGGCGACATCGACATCGACGTCACCCGCGCGTGGGCGCCGCACGGCGCGGACCGCTTCTACACGCTGGTGCGCGAGGGTTACTTCACGGACGTCGCGTTCTTCCGCGTCATCGAGGGCTTCATGGCGCAAACCGGGTTGCACGGCGATCCAGCGGTGAACACGCGCTGGCGCAGCCGCCGCATCCCCGACGACCCGGTCGTCCAGCACAACACGCGCGGCTTCGTGAGCTACGCGATGGCGGGTCCCGGTACGCGCACGACGCAGTTCTTCATCAACCTCGTCGACAACACGAACCTCGACGCGATGGGCTTCGCCCCGTTCGGTCAGGTGCGCGACATGACGACGGTCACGCGGATCCACAGCGGCTACGGCGAGGGTGCTCCGCGCGGGCGCGGGCCCGCGCAAGCGCGCATCCAGACCGAGGGCAACGCGTACCTGCGCGCGGAGTTCCCGAACCTCGACTACATCCGGAGCGCGAGGATCCTGGAGAACTGAGAGAGGGGAGCGTCGGTCGACCGTCGACCGTCATCATCCGTCGACCGTCATCCGTCGTCCGTCGACCGTCGACCGTCATCCGTCGACCGTCATCCGTCGACCGTCGACCGTCGACCGTCGGCCGTCGACCGTCGGCCGTCGACCGTCGACCGTCGGCCGTCATCCGTCGACCGTCGACCGTCGACCGTCGACCGTCGACCGTCGGCCGTCGACCAGATCGTGTACGTGGACGTGCACGAGTACGTGCACGTGCACGAGGACGTGGAAGGGCACGAGGCGTGGAAGGCACGAGGACGTACGAGCTCGTGGACGTGCGCGAGTACGCACGGTTGGCTGTGACGCGGTCGGGGGCTCAGTCCACGCGGCGGACCGACACGCGAACCGGGGAGCTCGCCTCGTCGCCGAGCCTTGCGATCAGCACGTGCTCGCCCTCGGTGGGCTGCCAGCGCTCGCCGTCGATCGGCGCGCCGTCGACCTCCCACCGCACCGCCGAGGCGCGCTCGCCGACCAGCGCGCGGAGCGGGATCCCCGTCTCGTCGTGGTCGACGAGGAGCCGCGCGCCGTCGCTCGGATGCACGATGGTGGGTGTACCGATCACGTCGTCTTGCGAGAGCGCGAAGCCGGCCGGGCGCTCCGCCGTGAGCCAGCGCGCGTACCGACCGTCGAGCTCCACGCGCCCGTCCGGGAGGTGGGCCTCGCACCGCGAGGGCAGGTGCGCTCCCGGCTCGAAGCGCTCGTCGAGCGTGTGCGTGCATCGGGGGCCGGCGAGCAGCCCGGTGACCGCGCAGATCCGCATCTCCACGAGCGGCGCGGGCGCCGCCTCGAAGACCGGGAGGCCGACGCTCGCCGCGCGATCCTGCGCGACGGCGAGGATCCGGACGGCGGGGCGCGCCGCGCCCTCGAAGCCGCTCACCGTGCCGAGAGGCTGACCGGCCGGATCGCCGAGCCACACGACCACCGTGAGCTCCTCGGTGAACGCCGCCGTCCACGCATCGTGCCAGCCGCTCGAGGTCCCCGTCTTCAGCCCGAAGCGGGTCCCTGGCAGCTCCGCGCTCAGGTCGTCGCCGAACGCCTCCCGACGCGCTCTCGCATCACGCAAGATATCCTGCGTCACCGCGGCGGCCGCCGGCGTCATCTCCGGCTCGCCCTCGAGCGGACCTTCCGCGCGGCCGAACCGCAACGGGACGTGCGTGCCACCGCGCGCCAACGTCACGTACGCCTCCGCGAGCTCGCGCACGCTCACGTCGGCGCCGCCGAGCACGATCGCCGCGCCGTACCGCTCGGCGCCGTCGAGCTCGCTCATCCCGAGGCCGCGCAGGCGACGCACGATCCGCTCCGGGCCGACCCGGCGGGCCGCGTCGAGCGCAGCGAGGTTGAGGGAGGAGGCGAGGGCGGCCCGCGCGCGGGTGGGCCCGCGGGCGTGGCCGTCGTAGTCGCGCGCCATGAACAGCGCGCCGTCGTGCCCGAGCATCGGCCGCTCGATGTCGTCGAGCAGCGTCGCCGCGGTGCCGCCGCGCTCGAAGAACAGCTCGTAGACGAACGGCTTCAGGGTCGAGCCGGGCTGTCGGCGCGCCGCCGCGAGGTCGAGCCAGCCGCCCGCCGCGTCCGAGCCCTCGTTGGCCGCGCCGACGTACGCGAGCACCTCGCCGGTCGCGTTGCTCACCACGATCGCGGCGCCGTTGGTCACCCCGCGCGGCGCGAGCTGGGCCACCGCGCCGCGCAAGATGCGCGTCGCGTCCTCTTGGATCGGCAGGTCGAGGCTCGTCTCGACCTCGCCGGCCCGCTGGAGGAGCTCACCCGCGCGCCAGCGATCGATGGACGCATCCACGAACCGCGCGGCGCGCCACGGCCGCACCGGCGCTGACACGATGGACACCGGCTCCTCGGCCACCCGCGCCTCCGTCGCCGCGTCGATCCGCCCGACCTGCCTCATCCGCGCGAGCACCACCCGGCGCCGCCGTGTCGCCCGCGCGAGGTGTCGCCGCGGGTCGAGCGCGCTCGGCGCCTGAGGGACGCCCGCCAGCAAGCTCGCTTGCGCGAGGCTCAGCTGGCTCGGCGGCACCCCGAAGTAGAGCTCGCTCGCGCGCGCCACGCCGACCACCTGATCGCCGTAGGGCAGGCGGTTCAGGTACTGCTCGAGGATCCAGTCCTTGTCGAAGCGGCGCTCCAGGTGGATCGCGCGCGCGATCTCGAGGGGCTTGTCCCACAGCCCGCTCGGTCGCCCGTACACCAACTTGACGACCTGCTGCGTGATGGTCGACGCGCCGCTCACGCGCCGGCCCGGGAGCACGAACGAGAACACGGCGCGCACCGTGGAGCGCGCGTCGACCCCGTGATGCTCGTAGAAGCGTGCGTCCTCCACCGCGAGCACCGCGTCGATGAGGTGCGGGCTCACCCGATCGAGGGTCACCCAGCGACGATCGTGTCCGTCGGGGCGATGGTGCCGGAGCGGCGTCCCGTGGCGATCGCTGACCGTGACGGAGTCCTCCGGCCGCGCGAAGCGCGCGCGCTCCACGTCGGTCGCCGCGTAGAGCGACAGCGCGGCGATCACCAGCGCGATCCCGCCGACCGCTCCGAGCTGCGCCAGCCGAACCGCGACGCGTCGGATCCGCTGGACCGTGCGCCCCACCGCGATGCGCCCCTCCGCGATGCGCCTCACCGCGCGCGTCGTGCGCGCGAGGAGGCTCGACCGCGGGGAGGCGCGCTCGGTCATCGCTCGGTGCTCACCGAGAGCGTCGCCATCGACGAGCGCGCGACGAAGTCCGGATCGTAGAGCGCTTCGACCTGGGTGGGCGGCACCGTGAACGTGCCGGGGGTGGTCGCGCGGAGCGCGTACGTGTACTCCTGCAAGCCGCTCGGCAGCTGATCGAAGAAGTACGACGTGCCGTAGGTGCCGAGCTCCCGGTGCGAGATGCTGTGGAGCGATCGCATCGCGATGTGGGCGCGCGAGTCCACCGCTCCGTCGTCCGCGCCGCCGCCGAGGAGCGCGTCGAGCGACGCGCGCGGCGTGCTGTCGTGTCCCGCGTCGACCGCCTCGAAGCCGCCCGGGATCGGATCGTGGAGGGCCACCATCTCGGGCGAGCTCCCCTCGGTGTAGACGAACACGCGCACCCGCACGAGCTCGCCGAGCGGGACGCTCGCACCCGGCTCGATCGCGCGCCCGTCCGCCGTCTCGTACACGCGGTGGACCGCGGTGGCCCGGCCGCGCGCGACGTGATCGGCGTCGGAGAGCGCGACCGCGTAGCGGCCGTCGATCGAGAAGAACACGGGGCCGTCGTCACCGCCGCGGATCCGCAACCGGTGTTGACCCGCTAGGCGACCCGCGGGCAGGCGGAAGAACGCGCCCCCGTGCGTCCGCGCGACCGCGGTGACGTCGCTGCCGTCGAGCGCCACGTGCGGCTCCGCGCCGTCCTCCCAGTGGAAGAGCTGCGCGTAGTCGGCCATCGCGTCGAGCGCGTACGCGGTCGAGAGGCTCGTCTCCCACGGGTACCCGGTGCGGCCACCGCGCGCGAGGAGCAGCTGCGAGGCGAGCTCGCTCGTGCGATCGCGCCCGACCTCGAACGCGCTCGCCGCCGAGAGCACCGCGCCGAGCACCTTCGGCGAGCGGTCGGTCCAGCGGAGCCGGCTCGGATCGTTCGCCTCGTCCTCGCGCGTCGCGAGCACCGTGCGGCACGCCTCCACGATGAGCGTGTCGGCGCTGTGGTCGTCCTCGCCGAGCGCGAGCGCGAGCATCGCGAGGCCGTACGGCCCGAGGCGATCGCGCTGCTCGACGAGCGTCTGGGCGCGGCCCCCCTGCGCCATGTCCGCGTCCTTCAGCACGCGGAGCGCGAACGCGAGCCGCTCGAGGCCGCTCTCCCCGTAGAAGTCGCTGAACGCGGCTCCGTTGACGAGCGGGATGAGCGACTCGCGCGCGCGGCGCAACGCGTCTTGATCCTCCACCCAGCCCGCCGCGTCCGCGCGGTTGAGCGCGTGCACCGCGAGCGCGGTCGACCACGGCATGGTCGGGTCGTCCGCGCTCCAGCGCCCGAACGCGCCCGCATAGTTGGTCATCCGAAGGAGCCGTCGCACGTAGCCGCGCCCGCGCGTGGCGACCTCCTCGGGGTCCATCCGCGGATCGGCGAGCTCGAGGCGTTGGTACGCGGCCAGCGCGAGGAGCGACGCGGACAAGGACTCCACGTCGCCGAAGCTCGATCCTTCGACCGCCTCCACCGCGCCGGCGAACCCGACGAACGGATGCGAGGCTACGGTGACCAGCGCGCCGCCCACGTTGGGCGTCCCGTCGGGCAGCGCGACCGTGATCTCGCGCTCGCCCTCCGCCGCGCCGAACACTTGGCTGCGCACGTAGCGACCCCGCGGGATCACCTCGATCTCGTCGCGCACCGCGACCGTCTCGCCGCCTCCCGTCACCTCGAAGCGCAGCTCGAGCGGACCCTCCGACGGCGCCTGCGCGCGCGCGGTGAGGCGGAGCTCCCCGCCGCCCGCGATGGTGTAGGGCTGCTCGGCCTCGGCGCGCCCGCCGATCACCGCGTGCGCGCGGAGCTCGATCGGATCGTCCGTCGCGTTGTGCACGAACGCGGTCGCGGTGAACGTGTCACCCGCGGTGAGGAACCGCGGGAACGCGGGCCGCACCACGAGCGGTTGCTCGGCCACGAGCTGCGAGCTCGCGCGCCCAAACCGCGTCCCCGCGTCGACCGCGAGCGCCATCACGCGGTACTCCGTCGGCCGCTCGGGGAGCGGGATCGTCGCGGTCGCGCGGCCGGACTCGTCGGTCGTCAGGAGCGGCGCCCAGAGCGGCGTCGGATCGAAGCGCTCACGGTCGTCGAGCCGCGTCTGCTCACCGGAAGATTCGTTGCCGTCGCCGCTCGCCTCCGCCTGAGGCGGGGGCGCGATCCGCGAGACGAGCTGTCGGCGGAGATCCTCCCACGCGAACGCGGCGGGCCGCGCGCGGAAGAGCCCCGTCGTCGGATCCGGGATCTGATAGCCGCTGAGCCGCAGGGTGCCCTCGTCGACCGCCCAGAGCGCGACCTCCCCCACGACCGGCGCGCCGTCCGCGTCGCGCAGCTGCACCGCGACCTCCACCTCGGTGCCCGGTCGCGCGGTCGTCGGCGCCTCGATCGTGACGTCGAGCCGCGACGCGCCCGGCGTGACGGTGAGCTCCGCCACCCCGAAGCGAAGATCCGGCGCGCCGAGGTCGACCGTCTCGCTCGGCTCTCGGTCGCGCCCCTTGATCAGCGTCACCGCGACGAACGCGTTCGGGACCATCGCCTCCGTGATCGGCACGCGGATCACCTGACCGCCCGCCTCGACGTGACGCCGCTCGACGGTGAGCACGCCCTCGCGCTCGACCGTGATGAGCGCCTCGGCGTTCGCGAACGGCGACTCGAACGCGAGCTCCGCCGTCTCGCCGACCGTCCAGCCGCGGCGCACCGGCGTCACCGCGATGGGGGCGCCCGGCGGATCGCGATCCGGATGCTCGTCGGGGCCCGCCACGTAGACGCGACGGCTCGCCACGCTCTCGCGGCCCGCCGCGTCGCGCGCGCGGACCTCGACGAGGTAGGTGCCGGGGCGGGTCGGCGCGAAGCTGCACGCGACCGGCTCGGCCTCGCTCGTCATGTTGCATGTATGCACGACCTGTTGACGCTGGTCGCGGCGCATCTGGTAGCTGCCCGGATCGAAGCGCTCCGACGCTTCCGACCACTCCCACCACGAGTGCCAGCCCTCGCGGAGGAACCGCGCCTCGATCGACACGCCGGCCTGCGCCGCGCCCTCGTGATCGATCGCGATCGCGCGCGCCTCGAGCGCCTCGCCGAGCGGCGTCCAGTCGTCGCCGCGGAGCAGCCCGACCTCGTGCTCGGCCGGGTACGCGACGAACGTGCGGCGGCCCGCGTGGGTGTGGCCGGCCGAGTCGGTGACCTCCGCCTCGAGCGTCAGCCGCGTGCGCGCGCTCGCGGCGAGCTGCACCTGCGCCTCCGCGTGGATCCGGCCCTGCGCGTCGAGGAGGCCATCGCCGGCCGCGACGGATCCCTCGCCCGGCGAGACGCCGGACGGGGTGAACGTGTAGCGCGACCACGCCTCGGGATAGTTGGCGCCGTACGCGCGGGTCAGCCGCCAGCTCGCGCGCCCGCCGCCGACCGGCGCGCCGAACAGGTACGTCGCGCTCGCGTCGAGCTGGATGGTGTCGCCCGCGTGCACCGGCTCGGTCACGCGCTCCACGTCGACGCGGAAGGTGGGTTGACGGAACTGCGCGACGCGCACGTCGGCGCCGCCGAGGCTCGCTTCGGGATCGCTCCCCACCACGTCGAGCGACCAGTCGCCGAGCATCGCGGCGGCCGGGAGGTCGAAGTCCACCGACGCCGTCCCGTAGCGCGACGGCGTGACGGTGCGCGTCGCGACCGGCGTCGAACGATCCGGCGAGAACATGCGCACGGTAAACTCGCCTTGACGCACCGCGACGGCGCGCGCGCCCGCGACCCGGCGCAGGATCACCTTGCCGTGGAGGCCCTCTCCGGGCCGATACGCGCCGCGATCGGTCACCACGGTGGCGACGATCTCTTCGCCGCTCGGCGCCGCGCCGGGGCTCAGGCCCATCTCCGACGGTCCGATCGCGCGTCGCGGATCGAGGAGCAACGCCGCGCGGTCCGAGCCGTTCTCCACGAGCACCGCGTGGCTCACCACCAGCGGGTCGTGGTTCAGATCGATGCGCGCCACGCCGTCCGCGTCGGTGCGCCCGCTCGCGCGCTCGCGCCCGTCGGAGTCCGCGATCTTCACCTGTGCACCGCGCACCGGAGCGCCGCTCGAGATCGACGTCACCCAGACGAGGAGCGCGCTCCGCGTCGCGCGCACCGTCACGCCGAGGTCGGTCGCCTGCATGAACGCGGTGCTCATCGCGTTGGGCGAGCCGCTCGGATCGGGCCGGAACGCGAGGACCGCCATCGACGACGGCCGTTCGTCGTTGCGCCACGCGATCTCACCGCGACCCCAGCGGTTCGGCCGCGCGTCGGGCGCGAGCGGGGCGAGCGGCATCGACGCGCCGCCGGACTGCGCAAACGACGTGGACGACACGAGCGCGCGCATCTCCTCGCCCGGCGCGACCGCGCGGTAGAGCACATCGCTCGCGGTCGGGTTGATCGTCGTGAAGCGCAGCACGTCGAGCGCGTCGGCCTCGTAGCTCATCGCGCCGGACGCCACGTTGATCTGCGCGGGGTGGCCCGAGCTCCGCACCGCGAGCGGCGGGAACGCGCGGACCGCGGTGCCGTCGGTGGTGCGGAGCGCGCGCATGCGCACCTCGTAGACCTGGTCCGGCTCCCACTCGCCTTCGATCGAGATGAGCCGGCCCTGCGGCGGACCGTGCTCCGCGAGCGCCACGCGCATGTCGCGCAGCGCGGGGCGGATCGTGAAGTCGCTCGGCGACGCGCCGCCGAGCGCGGTGCTCGCGAGGAAGCGCAGGGTGGGCCCGATGTCGATCACGTGGCCGGGCGAGCCCTGGTAGCTGCACTGACCGACGTACGCCGCGCCTTCCTGGCACGCGATGCCCTCGATCTGCGGGTGCGGCGCGAGCTCGTACGTCATCACCCCGGGGCTCGAGCCGCCCCACGGCAGATAGCGCGGCGCGAGCGCGAGGCCGATGCGCGCGCCGGGCTCGAGGCCGCGGGTGAGGACCACGTCGATCCCGACGCCGGTCGACGGCGCGGTGCGGGCGGAGCGGAGCGTAAAAGGCAAGTTGCGCTCGCCGCCGCCGATCTCGTACGCCATGAGCTCGCTCCGCAGCGCGGTCGGGCTGACCGGCGAATCGAACACGAGCGGCAGCGGCGCGCCGGGGTTGACCCGGCCGGTCGACAGGTAGCTCAAGACGCGCGGCGTGCCGTCGAACACCAGCACGCGCTCGAGCTCGTCGTAGAGCACCTCGCCGCTCCGCGACGCGAGATCCGGCGCGAACCCGAGCCGCACCTCGCGCACCGATCCGGTCCACGCGTTGGGCGCCGGGATGAACGTGAGGTGGCTCCGGCTCGTCCACGTCGCGGTGCCCTCGATCGGCGGGTCGAGCACGATCGGCGACGTCTCGAGGGTCCGTCCGACCTCTACGCCGTCCACCATCGGGCGGTTGAACTGCACGTAGAACGACGAGCCGCGGCGGAGCCGCTGTGCGCCCTCGGGTGGGTAGAGCACGGCGAGCGCCTCGGGCTGATCGGCGACGAGCAGCGGCGCGAGCGGCGTCGCGACCGGGAGATCGGGCTCCGGTGTGGGCCAGCGATCCACCTCGCCGAACAGCCCGGGCGGCACGCCCGCGAGCGACGGACGCCCCGCCTCGTCGTCCCCGCTCGAGAGGAGCCACAAGAGCCCGACGAGCGCCGCGACGCCCGCCCCGATCGCCCACCACTTCCACCGATTGCCGCGCGGCGTCGTGACCTCCGCCGTCCGATAGGGCCCCTGACCATAGGGCTTGCTCGCTTTACCCTTCGAGCCCGCCTTCGCGGCGCTCGCTTGGGGTTCGCTCGCTTCGGTGGGTGCGCCGTCGTTCGGATCGGCGTCGTCGTTCGGATCGGTGCGCGGCTCGGGCTCGGTGGGCTCAGGCATGGGCGGGCGCCGAGCATATCTCGGGCCGGGCTCCTTCTCGGTGCGGCTCTGATGGCTTCGTGTCCGCTCGGCCACGACGCGTCGCCCGGAGGACACGGTCTCGCCCGAAGCCTCGGACTATCGACGTTGCGGGGGGCCCGCCGGTTGCGGCACCATCCAGGGGCGGGTGAATAGCGGGTCAGTCGAACCCGTCGCACGCCCGAACCCCCCTCGAGGCTCGTCCGTCCGCTCACGTCATCGAGATACTCCACCAGGGGACCCATGAAACACTTCGTTTGGTTCGCGCTCGGGATCGGGTTCGTCATTTCAGGCTGCGCGGTCGACCCGACCTACACCCGGTGCACCTCCTCGGCCGACTGCGAGGTCGCGGAGGACTGCTTCGAGATCACGACGAGCGTCTCGTCGGGCCGCTTCTGCAGCAACGACTGCACGAGCGATCTGAACTGCGAGGCCAACCTCGGCTTCAACGGCTCGTGCATGGATCCCGATGGCATGGGTGGGATCTGCTTCCAAGAGTGCGTGTTCGACTCGGACTGCTTCTCGAGCAGCCGATGCGTGGAGTTCACCGAAGCGGTGGGCACGTTCACGAACACCATCTGCATGCCGGACAATTAGTCCCGCCGCTCGCTCCGGACCGCCTTGGGCGCTCCTTTGCTCCCGGCTCGGCGCTCGCTGTGCTCGCGGATCCCGCCGCTCGCTCCGGACCGCCTTGGGCGCTCCTTTGCTCCCGGCTCGGCGCTCGCTGTGCTCGCGGATCCCGCCGCGCGCTCCGGCTCGGCGCGCCGCTCGCTCGGGATCTCACGGCTCGTCGGGGAAGAGGGCGCCGGGCTGGGTGTCGTCGGCGGGGAGCGCGACCATGTCCGTCGGCTCCTCGACGTAGCCGGGGTTCGTGGGCGACGTGTCCTCCGCGCCCGCCATGTCGAGCAGCTCGAGCGCCTCGTCGGTCGGCGGATCGCGCGGTGGCGGCGGGGGAGGGCGCTTGCGTTGCACGAGCTCGATCGCGGCGCCCGGCTCGACGGTGCCCGCGAAGTGCTCGGGGAACGTCGAGCGCATGAGCGCGCGCATCTCGCGCCGCGCGAAGCGATGGCCGGCCGCGCGCTGGTGCTCCTCGATCGCCTCGCGGAACGCGAGCGCGGTGTTGAACCTGGCTTCCGGTTCCAACGCGAGCGCGCGGGAGACGATCGCTTCGAGCGCCGGGGCGACGCGGGCGTAGCGGGAGACCGGCTCGATCTCCGCGTTGCGGATCGCCAAGAGCGTCTGCCGCTCGTCGTCGCGCTTGAAGAGGCGCTGGCCGGTGAAGATCTCCCACGCGCAGATGCCGAGCGCGAAGACGTCGCTCCGGCGATCGAGCGGCTTGCCGTACGCCTGCTCGGGCGAGAGGTACGCGAGCTTGCCTTTGACGACGCCGTCGCGCGTCTGGATCGCGCGACCCGCCGCCTTGGCGAGACCGAAGTCGATCACCTTCACCTCGCCCTCGTACGAGAGCAAGATGTTGTGCGGTGATACATCACGGTGGATCACGTTCAAGGGTCGACCCTGGCTGTCCTCCGCGAAGTGCGCGTAGTGGAGCGCCTCCGCGACGTGGACGAGCATGTGACACGCGGCGTCCTCCGGGACGGGGCCGCCTCGCTCGCGCCAGCGCTCGATGAGCGCCTTGAGGCTCTGCCCCTCGACGAGCTCCATCGCGATGAAGTAGTGGTCGTCGACCTGCCCGAGATCGAACACCTGCGCGATGTTCGGGTGGTTGAGCTGCACCGCGATCTTCGCCTCCTGGACGAACATCGCGCGCATCTCCTCGTCCTCCGCGATGTACGGGAGGATCCGCTTCACCGCGATCACGCGCTCGAAGCCGGCCGCGCCTCGCTGGCGGGCGCGGAACACCTCGGCCATCCCACCGATGTCGATCCGCTCGATGAGCTCGTATCGGCCGAACTGGCGTCCCGCCATGGGGGACACCCTAGTACATGCGCTCCGAAGTGCGATCCGAGTTTCGGGCCCGGAGCGCATGTACTCGATTGGGTGGGGGGCCCCGCGCGATTCACTCGCGCGGGGGGAGGGTCTGGAACAGACCCTCCGGAAGAAGTCGGCTAGTACGCGCGACCCGAAAGACGGAACGGATTTCGGATCGCGTGTACTAG
>JBFWYI010000019.1:0-70658 GCA_050186575.1 Sandaracinaceae bacterium
ATGCCAAGATGCTCCAAGGCCAGCCTCCTTCTCCATTGCGGGATTGACCGCGTATAAAACCAGTGAGGCACCTATGGTGACCTCGGCGAGTAGGAGGCTGGCCACTCCATCCCTTCTGAATCGGAATAATCGGAATCGGAATCGGAATCGGACTCGGAATCGGAATCGGAATCGGAATCGGACTCGGACTCGGACTCGGACTCGGAATCGGAATCGGAATCGGAATCGGAATCGGAATCGGAATCGGAATCGGGCAGGGGCCCGGGCCCACTGAACGGAGGTCGCAACATACGTTGCGACGGCTCACGAGCGACGGCGTCGCGTTCGACCCAGTACCGCGGCGAGCTCCTCGGCCTTCCCCTCGCCCAGCCCCGCACGGCGCGCGCAGTCGAGGATGATCGGCGCCAGCGCGTCGTAGGCATCGGCCGCGGAAGGATCGCTGTCGCGCAGCGCGGCCCGGTGGGCGCGCACCGTGCCCGCGTCACCGCGCACGATCGGACCGCTCAGCGCGTGAGGGACGCCGACGTGCTCGACGTTCTCCGCCACGCTCCGCAAGAGCGCCCCGATCGCGCGCTCCGCGTCGCGGCGCGCGAGGCCTTCGGCGACCAGCACGCGAACCGCGACGTCCGCGACCGCTGCCGCGCCGTTCGCCGCCAGCGCCGCCGCGGCGTGGTACGTCGGGCCGTGGATCTCCTTCAGCAGCGGGCGCGCTCCGATCGCGCGCGCGATCGCGGCCGCGGTGCGCTTCGCGCGCGGCTCGCCCGCGATCACGAACGTCGCGCCGGCGAGCGACGGCGCCGAGCGTGGGTGAGGGAACGAGACGAGCGGGTGCATCGCTCCGCGCGCCCCCGGACCCTCGCCGAGCGCGGTGTAAGGCACGCTCCCCGAGCAGTGGAGGCGCACCGCGTGCGGCGCGCACCCATCGAGGCGCGCGGCGGTGGCCGCGATCGCCGCGTCGGGGACCGCGAGGACGAGGGCGTCGGCGTCGTCGGGAGGAAGATCCGTGGCGGTCCGCTTCTTCGGCGCGCTCCCGCGATGGAGCGACGGCCGGTGGATCGTTCCCTCGAGCGCCTTCGCGAGCGCGCGCCCCACGCGACCGCGGCCCACGATCGCGACGTTCACGGCGCTTCCCGGTAGAGCTCGTGCGCCGCGATGTACTCCGCGACGCGCAGCGGCACGAGCCCACGCACCGACTCGCCGCGGGCGAGGCGCTCGCGCACGTCGGTCGAGCTCACCTCGGGCAACGCGGGGGTGAAGTCGCCGGGGACGGCGTAGCCGGGGCGGGGGATGACGAGGCGCTCGGCCAGGCTGTCCAGGCGATGTGCGTCATGCCAGCGCGGGATCTCGGGCACGAGGTCGCTCCCCACGACGAGGGTCAGTCGGGCGCTCGGGTGCTCCCGCTGCACCCGCTCGAGGGTGCTGACCGTGTAGCTCGGCCCGTCGAGCCGACTCTCCACGTCGCTCACCGAGACGCTCACGAGGCCGCCGAACGCGAGCTCCGCCATCCGGCGCCGATGCGCGAACGGCGCGAGCGGCTTCCCGAACGCGTGCCGGACGGTCGGTACCACGAGGAGCGCGTCGAACCGCGCCGCGCTCATCGCCCAGCACGCGGCGAGCACGTGGCCCACGTGGGGTGGGTTGAAGCTACCGCCAAAGATCGCGATCGCGCTCATCGCACGCGGATCATGGGGCCGAGCCGCTCATTGCGCGGAGGATCTTTGCGCGGAGGATCTTTGCGCGGAGGATCATCCTTGCGCGGAGGATTCTTGCGCGGAGGATCATTGCGCGGAGGATCATTGCGCGACGTTCACCTTGGTGTTTCGCCGCGACATCGTCTTGCGCCACACCGGGAGTCCCGACGTCTCGAACAGCGCGATCGAGACGTGACCATCGCGCTCGACCTCGACCACCGCGACGCGCTCCGCGTCGAGCGGTCCTGGGGTGAGGAAGTAGCGGTGACCGAACTTGCGCAAATCGGCTTCCGTACTCTTGCCATACACGATCAGGTGCGCGTTCGCGATGTCCTCTTCGTCGAGCACGCGCTTGTCGTGCACGGCCAGGATGATGCGATCCGCGATCATCTCGACGGCACGCGCCGGGGGCGGCGGCAAGACCCGGACGCGCCGGAGCTTCTCGAGGAATGCGTCGCCCTCGAGCAGGCGGTCGATCGCGTCGGCGTCCCCACCGCGCGCCGCGTCGCGCGCACGATCGAGGAAGGCCTCCTCGCTCGGATCGTCCCCTACGATGTCGCGCATCCACGACGCGATCCGTTCGCTGACGAGCTCGCCGTTCTCGCCGAGATAGATCGCGAGATCCACCTCGACGTCGCCGAGGAGGAATTCGATCGCCTCGCGCAGCACCTCGTCGCCGTCCGCCAAGGGCCCGAGGAGACCGATCCGCACGGCCTAGGACCTCGCCACAGCGATCTCGGCAGGTCGATCGCCGCCCGCGAGCCCGATCTCAGCCCCCGCCCCTCGTCGACCATCCTCCGGCACGGCCTCGTCATGCCGGAGGGCCATCTCGAACCCGATCATCGACGCTGAATCCATCAAGATCCTCGTGCCGAGATACTAGCGGCCCGCCCCCGCGCGCTCGCGCGCTTCGAAGTGCGCGTCGGACAGCGCGAACGTGAGGAGGCTCGACGCCTCCGCGAACCGCATGATCATCGCGAGTCGGGCCGTCGGGTCAGCCGGGAGCTCGCGCTCGCCGCTCAGCTTCGCGAGCGCGCCGAGCCCGGCCGGCGCGGAGCCCGTCGCGAGCAGCGCGGTCCGGTTGCCCCACTCGCTCGCCGCCATCGCGAGCTGCGAGGCGTCGTAGCCCTGACGGCCCGCCATCTCGAACACGAGCGGGCCGAGCTCGTCGCGGGCTTTCTTGCTCACGTGCTTGGCGACCCGGCGCGCCGCTTCCGCGACGTGCGAAGGATCGACGTGCGGCGGCGCGTGATGAGGATCATAGCTCTGCACGAGCCCGCCCATCAGCGCGACCACCTCGGCCGGCTGGCTGCGAACGATGACCGACAAGTTCGCCTTCGCGATGCGGAACGCGCGCACGAGGACGAACAGCTTCTCGCGCTCGTCGCTGATGCTGAGGAGCTCGCTGCCGATCAGGATCGTCACCGGGTTCGTGTGGACGGGTACGCATACGCGCGGCGCGGCGCTCGTCACGTAGAGCTCGACCGGGGAGAGCCGGAACCAGCGCGCGACCTCGAGCGCGAGGGGTCGGATGCGCGTGTCGCGTCCGTCGATCCGCTCCGCGCGATACGCGTTGACATCGAACGGGAGGGACTTCTCGAGCGCGTCGCCGGCGAGCGCGAACACCGCGCGCACCGGAGCGCTGAGCGCAGGCGGCGCCAACAGATCGTCGAGCAGATCCAGTGAAGCGTTCGCGCCCGCACCCGGCGCGGCGCCGAGCGAGTCGACGAGCTTGCTGAGCTCGATGTCGACCACGCCTACCGCTTGGGCCGCCGAGGCCGCGGCCGCCGCCGCGTCGGGCTTGCCGTTCCACCGCAGCACCTCGACGAGACCGGGCCACGCGGCGCGATCGGAGAGGTCCGACTCCAGCGCGTGGCGGAAGTCGTTGACCGCGCGGCGCAGATGCATCGCCATCGCGTTGGCAGCGTTCTGGCGCTGATAGAAGTCGGCGAGCGCGCGTATCACGGTGAGATCGGTCGGCGCGATCTTGCGCGCCGCCTCGAGCACCTGCTCGGCCTTGCGAGCGTCACCGAGCTTCTCGTAGATCGAGGCGAGCGTGAGCCGGTGGCCGCGGCTCGCCTCGGGGTCGACCTCGCGCGCGGCGAGCTCCTCGAGGACCTGCGCCGCCTCCTTCGGCTGGTTCTGGCTCACATACAGCCCGGCGAGCCGCTCCATCGCGGGCAGGTCGTTGGGGAACAGCTTGAGCACGCGCCGGAACGCCGCCTCGGCACGACGCGGATCGGGCATGTGGTGGTCGTAGATGTCGCCGAGCGTGAAGAACACCCAGCGCAGCTCTTCGCGCTCCTTGCGGATGCGCGCGATCCGGATGAGCACCTCGGCGGCGCCGCGGTAGTCCTCGTCCTCGAGGCTGAGCTTCGCGAGCGAGCGGAGCGCATCGATGCGCTCGGGCTGGAGCATCAGCGCCGAGCGCAGCGCGGCCTTCGCCCCGTTGAGATCCGCGATCTGCGTACGCAGGTCGGCTTGCTTCATATAGAGCTCGACGAGCTGCGCGTCGTCGCCGCCCGAGGCGAGCCGGTGTTGGTAGAGATCGGCGAGCGCCGCCTTGTCTCCGTTGTCCTCGAGGATCAGGCGCAGGCGCTCGAACGTGTCGCGGTACGTGACGTCGCGCTCGCTCGCGCGGATGAGCGCCTCGCGCGCGCGATCCGGATCGGCGATCTCGTCCTGCCAGATCTGAGCGGCGCGGTAGAACAGCATCGCCGCGCGGGCGCGCACCTCGGAGCTGGCCGCCGCCGTCTCGTAGGCCTCGGCTGCTCCGGCGAGGTCGCCCTCGGCCTCGAGGGTCTCGGCGAGCGCGAGCGACGCGGTCGGGTGAGTGGGCGATGCGCTCACCGCCTCGCGCAGGAGCTCGATCGCGGCCGCGCGATCCACCGGAGCGAACAGCTCGGCCGCGCGCACGCGTGAGCTCGCGCGCTCTTCGGCGGCGCCGAGCAGTGAGGCGAGCGCCTTGGCCGCCTCGCGCGCGAGCACCGGATCGCCCTGGTCGAGCGCGGCGGCGAGGACGCGCGGCGCCAGCCAGAGATCCATGTCGGCGCGGCGCGCGACCTTGACGAGGAGCTGATCGGACGCGGTGGGCGTGGCGTCCGGTCCGCTCAGCGAGAGCCGTCGCGCGAGCCGCGCGTACGCGCTCACGTCCGCGCTGGTGTCGATGTGCTCGGCCTGCGCCGCCACCACCGCGGCCGCGTCGGCAGGCCGCTTCTCCCGCGCGTAGTGACGATGCAGCGCGCGAAGGCTCGGCAGGTGGCCGGGCGCGATCTCGAGGATGCTCTCGAGCGACAGCGTGGCGCTGGCCGCGTCGCCGCGTTGGTTCTGATCGAGATCCGCGAGCGCCTCGAGCACCGCCGCGCGCTCGTCGTCGGAGCTCGCGTTCTTGACCGCGTCCATGCGTCGCGTCGCGACCCGAGCCACGTGCCCCGCCGCGATCTGCACGCGGTCGAGCGCTTCGACGATCAGCGGATCGATCGCCGAGTCCGAGCCCGTGATCGCGGTGTACTGCTGAGCAGCCTCGGCCGGCTCGTCCGCCGCCTCGTACGCCTGCGCGGCGAGCACACGGTAGACGCGCGCGAGCGGCGCCGTGGCGCGAGACGCGGCGTCGGCGAGGAGACGCGCGCGTTGCCCAGGCTCGGAGCCGGCCGCGAGCCGGAGCTGGAGGCTGCTGAGCACCATGTCGGACGGCGCGCGCGTCTGCGCACGCGCGAGCAGCTCCGCCGCGCCCCGCGGGTCGGCGTCGGCGCGCAGCAATGCGCCTTGCACGAGATACCCCGCCGCGTCCCGATCGTCGGGCGCGGTCTCGGCGAGCTGTTCGTACACCTCGCCGAGGGTGAGCGGATCCCCGACCTCCGCCGCGAGGGGCTTGAGCGCCCACGCGGCGGGACGATAGCCGCGCGATGCGTCGAGCGCGCGACGGAAGGCGCCGAGCGCGTCGCCCCCGCTCGCCGCGAGGAGGTGGCCGGCCTGCGTCGCCGCGAACGCGGCGCGGGTGGCGTCCGCGCGCGAGGTGTCCACCGTCGCCGCCTCCTCGAGCCAGCGCGCGGCGGAAGCCTCGGGCCCGTTGCGCTGCGCGAGGCGGCCGAGCGGACGCAGCGCCACCGGATCGCCGGGCGAGAGCCGGAGCACGTCCTCGAGCACGCGCTCCGCTTCGTCGAGGTCACCCGCGGCCACCGCGCGATCCGACATCGCAAGCAACGTTCCGGAGCGGAGCTCTGGCGGCATCCGATCCGCCTGGCGACGCAGGGCCTCGCCGAGGGTCTGCGCGTCGCCTCGCCCGGCTGCGACGTCGAGGGTGAGCACGTCGGCGGTGACGAGGGCCGCCCCTTCGACGGCCGCGTCCTCGAGGAGGCTCTGCTCGCGTGCGATCGCGTCCCGGTCGCGAGCGAGGCGAGCTGCCGCGGCGAGCGCCCCGCCCGAGTCGATCGCGTCCACGAGGCGCGACATGTCGCCGCTGCGGCGCGCGATCACCTCGCGGACGACGCGGATCGTGCCGAGGCTCCCGTCGGCGCGCGCGGCATCGCGCAACGCGCCTTCCGCTCCATCGAGATCGCCGAGCGCCGCGCGCGCCTCCGCGGCGCGCACCAGCGCGAGCGCGCGGTCGGTGCCCCCGGCCGCGCCGGCCCACGCCGAGAGGCACGCGATCTCGAGCTGCGCGTCCTGGGTCGCCGCCGCCGCGTCGGCCCGCGCCTGGAGTGCGAGCACGCCGGTAGCGTCCGCGAGCAGGCGCACGCCGAGCTGCGCGTCGCCTTGGATCCGCGTCGCGACGCGGCTTGCGCGCGTCAAGATCGCTTCCCCGACCGCGGAGCCGGTCTGCGCGCCGGGCCCGCTCGTGGACCCGCAGTACGCGGCGAGGGTGGCGAGCGCCTCGACCGCCCCGGCCGGATCGGCGCCCGCCCGCGAGCTCGTCCGCGCCCGCCCGAACCACGCGTCGAGCGCCTCGGGGTCCACGTCGTTTGCCCACGTGTAGAGCGCTCGGGCGTCCGCTTCGTCCCCGCGCGACTCGGCCGCGCGCGCTTCTTCGATGGCGAGCGCCGCGCGCGCGTCGGGGTCGTCCCACGACGTACGGAGCGCCGCGAAGGGCTTCACCGCGCCGGGCGCGTCGCCCTTGCGATAGCGCGCCTCGGCCAGCAAGAGCGCCGCGGCCACCGACGTAGGTCGTGCCTCGAGCGCCTGCGCGGCCGCGCGCTCGGCGCCGGAGGGATCGTCGAGGCGCGAGAGCGAGAGCTCGGCCAACGCCGACCACGCCGCGGCGCGCGCCGACGCGTCGACGTCGAGCTTCGCCTCGCGCTCGTAGAGCGTGGCCAGCTTGTTCCACTCCCCTTGCGCGACCGCGTCGCGTCGCAGCGCGCGCAGCGCCACGAGGTCCGTCGGATCCGACATCAGCGCGGAGACGTACGCCTCGCGCGCGTCGTCCGCCTCGCCCAGCTGCTCCGCGATCTCGGCCGCGCCCACGAGGAGGCGTGCGCGCGCGGCGCCTTCGCGCGTCTCGGCCAGCGCGTGCAGGAGCCGGATGCGCAGCCGCTGCGCCTCCGCGCCATCGCCGATCAGCGGGAACGACTCGTTGCGGGGTTTCCGCGAGCGGACCGATCGCCGCGCCGCCACCGCGCCGCGATCGTCCGCTTGGGGGGGCGGCGCCTCGGCGGCCTCGGCTGCGTCCGCCGCCGCCTCGAGCGCGTCCCAGTCCTCGTCGTCCCACTCGTCGCCCTCGCTCGCGTCGGCCTCGATCGCGAGCTCGTCGTCCTCGCCGTCGTCCTCGCCGTCGTCCTCGCCGTCGTCCGCATCGTCGTCCGGTGCGGGCGGGTGCGAGATCGGGCGCTCGGCGCTCTCGGCGAGCTCATCGTCGTTGACCGAGGCCTCGATGCCGATCTCGAGCGCGACCTCGTCGGAGGTGTCGCCGACCGCCGCGCGCCGCGCCGCGTCGAGCTCCTGGGTGGAGTCCTCGTCGTCGGGCCCGCGGCCGAGCTGATGCTCCGCGTCGGAGAGGACGCGCGCGTCGGCCTGCTCGCGCCGCTCGGCTCGTTCCTCGAGCTCGAGCGTCTCGGAGTAGTCGTCGACCGACAGCTCGACTTGTTCGCTGCTCTCCTCGCTGATCGTGAGCTCGATCGAGTCGCGCGGCTCCTCGTCCTCGTCGATCGAGATCTGGACGGAGTCCGAGTCGGCCTCGGGCTCCGTCGCGTCGGTGGGCGCCGGCGGCGTCGACAGTCCCTTGGCCTCCGCGCGGGCGCGATCGCCAGCGAGGAGGGCGTCGAGATCGTCGTCGATCGAGGGGCTGGGCGGCGGCGGCGCCTCCGGCACCGGCGTCCTCGTGGCCGGCTTCGCGGTCTCGGCGGCGACCGGGCGTTCGAGCGCGAGCGCCTTGCGGGTAGGCGGCTCCAGCGGTGTCTTCGGGGGCGGCGCGTCGGACGTGCGACCGGCCGGCGAGCGGCGCAGCGCGTCGAGGTTGGGGCGCGGCGATTTCGGGCCCGCGTCGGGCGCGCCGGGACGCGGGATGGCGGGACGCGGGATGGCGGGCAACCCCGGTCGCGGGGAGCTCGCGCCGGGCGCCGGGATCTTGGGCCGGGGGATGGCGGGCCGCGGGAGCGGCGGGCGCGCGGCGGCGCCGCCCGGTCGGGGGAGCGGCGGTCGCGGGACGAGCGGAGCGCTCGGAGGAGGCGGCGCCGCGCCGTCGTCCATCTCGGAGGGCGCGGGGCCGATCTGCGTCGCGTCCTCGTCCTCGTCCTCGTCGTCGGCGAGCGGCGAGCGCACCACGTGCGTCTGTGCGTCCTCGCGGGGATCATCGAACTCGAGCGCCTCCGGGCGCGGGGCCGCAGGACGTTGGGGCTCGTCGCGCCGAGGCTCGAGCCGGGCTGGAGCAGTCACGGCACGTTGCGGGGGCGCCGAAGGCTCCTTCGGCGGCGGGCGGAAGCTCGTGACGAGCTCGTCGTCCTCCTCGTCTCCGATCGCGCGACCGCGGGACGGCGGTGCGGCGGGGGTCGGATCGGGCGGGGGCCGCTTCGTGATCGGCGGGACCACCCGCTCTCCGCTCGGCGCGCGCACCGAGGGCCGGTGGCTCATCGGGTAGACGGTCGTCTCGTCCTCGAGCCCTTCGAGGAGGCCATCGAGATCGAGGTCCACCGACGGGGAAGGGCGCTCCTCGAAGTCGCGCTTGGCGGGCGTCGCGGTGGGAGGCGGCGGGCTCGTCGGTCGCTGATGGACGCCGCGGTCGGCCGGGTCCTTCACCAGCGAGTTGATCAGCTCCTGCGGGATCTGCGCAATCTTCGTAGACGCGAACGCCTCGTCGTCGTCGACCTCGTCGAACGAGGGATAGTCCTCGAGCTTCGGGGGCGCGGGCTGCGCCGGGCGAGGCCGGAACTGCTCCCCGGGCTGCGGTGGTCGGTAGAGCGGGCGCGCCTCGGACGGCTGCGCCTCCTGGCGCTCCTGCGCATCGAGCTCGTCGTCGAGATCGGCGAGCGCCTCGTCCCACCCGAGCTCGTCGAGATCGAAGTCGGTCGAGTCGTCGCCGGGCTTCTCGTCGTCGCCGCTCATCGGCTCAATCCCGTCGCCTGACGCATCGCGATGCAGTCGGGTGACAACCAGAAGTGCAGCATACGCAGTCCGGCGGCGGAGGCCAAGACCGCCTCCGCGTCCGATCGTCCGATCGTCCGGCGCAGCCCGACCGCGAGATCGTTGGCCGCGATGAGCCCCGCGCGACACGCCGCCTCGTGCAGCGCCGCGGACCAGGCGTCGACGGTGCGCCCGCCGTCGGTGATGCGCGAGACGATCGCGGGGAGCGCCTTGCGCACGCGTCGCGGCATCGCCTTGTAGACGCGGCGCGTCTCGTCGGCCATCCCGGCGCGCCCCTCGCCCGCCGCCAGCGGGACCTCGGCCGCCGACGCGGCCGCGAACAGGAGCATCGCTCCGCCCTCGGGCCCACGTCGCACCAGCGGCGCCGCGCCGAGCCGCGCACCGAACGCGAGCATCCCGACCGTGAAGCGTTGGTCGGGTGACAACGGTGATTGCACCGCTTCGCCGGCTACGAACGTGAGCCGCTCCTTGTAGTACGGGGCGATGTCGATCAGGTACGGCTCGGTGCCGCCCGCGTAGAGCTCGAGGCCGACCAGTCCGAACAGGCGACACAGCGCCTCGAGCTCCGTCTTCAGTCGGCTCGCGTCGCGCACGAGATCGCCGCGGCCCAGCCCAAACCCCGACGGCTCGAGTCCGTCCACCGCCGCCGCCGACTCGCCGATCGCGGTCGCGAGCTCGGCGAGCGGTCCGACGTGGAGATCCCCGGGCCAACCGCCGGCCATGACCAGCGCGCGCTGCGCGTCGTCGAGCGTGCCGTGTGGAACCCTCGGCTCACCGGCGGCGTGCGCGCTCGCCTCGTCGTCGGTGGCGAGGCCGAGCGCGACGAGCGCCTCGAGCACCGCCGACTCGAGGCCGCCATCGCGCCGCCAACGCGCCGCGTTGAGGAGGCTCCTCAGCGCGCCCGGATCGGTGGGCGCGTCCTCCAGCACCCCGCGCATCGACGCCTCGAAGCGTCGGCTGAGCGCGTCGCGCCCGACGTCGGGGAGCAGCGCGGCGAGCGCCTCCGCCGCCTTCTTGTCGGTCGGCACCGCGGCGAGCGCCCGCTCGTACGCGCCCACCGCGCGCTCGGAGTCGCCGAGCTTCTCGTGGAAGAGCTTGCCGGCGCGCCGCTCGAGGGTGGCGACGGCGCTCGGGCTCGGCGCGAGCGCGACGGCGCGCTGGATCATCTCCGCCGCGACGTCGGCCTGATCGAGCTCGACCGCGACGTTCGCCGCGCGCTCGTAGATCTCCAGATCGGCGAGGCCCGCTTCGTGGAGCGCGGTCAGCTCCTCGAGCGCGCCGGCGAGATCGTCGAGCTTGTTCTGGAGGAAGTCCGCCGCGCCGAGCCGCGCGATCCGCTGCTGGCTCCCCGGTACGTCGTTCGCCGACGCGAGGGAGCGCAGCGCCTCGACCGCTCCGCCCCAGTTCTCCTGTTGCACCTGGAGCTCGACGAGCAGCGCGAGGCCGCCGAGATGATCGCTGTCGAGGAGCAGCAGGTTGTCGAGCGCGCCGAGCGCCTCCTCGCGGCGACCGAGGCCACGGAGCAAGCGAGCTTGCTCGTAGAACAGCTTCCCCAGCTCCTCGGGCGCGTCGACGAGCTCGATGCGGTTGTTCACCAGCTCGAGGAGCCCGCGGTCGTCGCCGCGTTCGGCCAGTAGATCGTGGAGACGCCCGTACGCGATGGGCCGGCGCGCGTCGATCGCGAGGATGCGCCGCAGCCGACGCTCGGCGCGCGCGTCCTGGCCGAGATCGTCCATCAGGACGGCGGCCGACTCCTCGAGGAGGAGCATCGTCAGCTCGTCGTCGGCGAGCAGGTGCGCCAGGCGATCGCACGCCTCGACGAGCGGCTCCCACGCGTCGCAGTCGCGCGCGCACACGCGGATCGCCTCCCAGCTCGCGAGGTCGTCCGGCTCGGTGGCGGCGATGCGGAGCAGCACCTCGAGCGCTTCGCGCGGTCGACCCGCGGCGGCGAGCGCGCGGCCTCGCGCCGACTCGAGCGCCAAACGACCGGTGGCGCCGCTGCGATCGAGGAACGCGCCGAGCGCGTCGGCGCGGCCCTCGGGATCGTCGCCCGCGCGGAGCGATTCATCGACCGCGATCGCGGCGGCCAGCGACTCGGGGGCGGCCGACAAGATCTCGTGCGCGACGATCACGGCGTCGTCGCTCGCCTCGTCGCCCTGACCGAACACCTGGGCGCGCAGCCCGGCGAGCAGGATCTCCGCGCCGACCTCGGCGTCGTCGGTCGCGCGGCCGAGCGCCATCCACGCCTCGGTCCGCTCCGCGCGCCTCGACGGTTCGCTCGCGGCGAGCCGCATGCGCGCGATCGGCGCCCAACGGTCGTCCGGCGCGCGCGTCGCGAGCTCGCGGAGGAGCTCGGCCGCCGCCTCGTGGTCGCCTTCGCGGAGCGCGGTGCCCGCCGCCTCGCGAAGGATGCCGGGGCGCGCCTCGTCGCTCGCGTGCTCGAGGATCCGGGTGAGCCCGTCGAGCCGCGCGTGCGCGTCCGCGCCGATCGGGAGGAGCGCGAGATCCACCGCCGCGGCCAGCGCGGTGGCCGGGCTCGCGAGGGCGGTGCGGAGCGGCTTCTCGGCGAGATCGGGTCGACCGTCGAAGAGGTCGTAGTGCTCGGCCAGCGCGAGCGTATGGCGGCCGGGCTCGCCGAGCGCGATCTCGCGCTCGCTCAGCCCCTCGAGCGCCTTCAGCAACAGAGCCTTGTCGTTCTTCTGCTCGGCGAGGCGCCGCAGCGAGAGCATCGGCGCGAACGACGTCGGATCGCGTAGCGCCGCCTCTTCGTATGCCTGCTTCGCGCGCTCGGCGTCGTCCGCCGCTTCGGCGGCGGCGCCGGCGAGGAGGAGCTGCGTCTGCGCGGCGCGCGGGGCGTCCGCCTTCTCCGCCGCCTCGCGGAGGAGCCGCACCACTTCGCCCGCGTCACCTCGAGCGCGCAAGACTTCTTCCAACAGGGCGACGGCGTAAGGATGGGTCGGCGACTTCGCGAGCGCGGCGCGCAGCGTCTCGAGCGCTCCGTCGTCGTCCTTCTGGCGCACCTCCGCGCGCGCGGCCGCGCAGAGGTGCGCGGCGCTCGTCTCGGGGTCGGCAGCGCGCTCCGCGAGCGCCTTGTGGCTCTTGGCGAGGAGCGCGTCGTCTCCCAGCACGGCGGCGCGCGCGCGCGCGACGTCCGGCGCCCAGGCGCTCGCCGCCGGAGCGTCGAGCGCCATCACGAGGATCCGCCGCTCGGCCTCCGCGTCCTCGAGCACCATCGACGCGAGCTCGAGCAGATCGCGGAGCAACACGCTCCGCTCCTCCGGGTCGAGGCTCCGCGCGAGGAGCGCCTCCCCGTGCTCGCGCGCGCCGTCGGCGTCGCCGAGCATGAGCGCCGCGCCGTAGCCCTCGCGGAGGATCGCGGTGGGGTCGGACGCCGCCGCGGCGGCCTCCGTGTAGAGCCCGCGCGCTCTCTCCGCGTCGTGTAGCTCACGGGCGCTGAGCGTCGCCGCCTCGAACAGCTTGTTCGCGCGCGCGTCGCCGGTCGCCGGGGTCGCGAGCAGCGCCTCGATGGCGGACGCCACGTCGCCGACGCCACGGACGAGCTCGTCGTAGGTCGCCGCGATCACGACGGAGCTCGGATCGTCGTGCTGGGCCGTGCGGAGCGCGGCGAGCGCGCCCTCGACGTCGCCCTCGGCCTGCGCCTTCTCCGCGAGTCGGAAGCGCAGCGACGCCGCGTCGGGACCCTGCACCGTGCCTTCGAGGAGCGCGCGCGCGTGATCGGCGGCGCCTTCGAAGTCCTGCGCGAGCTCGCACGCGAGCATGCGCTCGTAGCAGAGCAAGGCGTCGTGCGGTCGGAGCTCGAGCGCGGAGTCCAGATCGTTCTTTGCGCCCGCCGCGTCCCCGAGCCGGTTCACCCGTAGCCGCGCCGCCTCGGCGAAGAGCCCCGCGGCCACCGCGGCGGCTCGCTCCTTGTCGACGAACCGCTGCACCGAGTACGCGCCGCTGTGTTGCCCGTGCTCTTCGCCGCGCGCCTCCGAACGGGCGAGTCGCGCGCGTCCCTCGACCGCCGCGACGAGCTCCGGCCAGCGCTCGTGCTCGCGCGCGATCCGCTCGAGCTCGCTCAGCACGCGCCAGCGTGCCGACGAGCCGAGCGCGGCCTGACGCAGCGCCGCGAGCGCGGCATCCGTGTCCCCGGCCGCGTTCTTCGCGCGCGCCACCTCCACGCGCAGCAGCGTGGCGAGCACCGGGTCGCGGACGAGATCGGCGCGCGCTTCCGTCACCGCGAGCGCGGCTTCCTCGTCGCCCGTCGCGAGCAGCTCGTGCTCGAGCAGGAGCGCGATGTCCGGCGCCTCGGCGGCCTGCGTGAACGCGGTGCGCAAGAGCTCGAGGCCACCCTCGACCTCGCCCTGATCGATCATGAGCGACGCGCGATCGGCGAGCGCGGAGGCCGCCTCGCGCGGGGTCGTCGCGCTCCGCGCTTCGGCTTCGTAGAGGCGCGACAGGTTCTTCATCGAGCGCCGTCGCTCGAAGACCTGCACGAGCGCGATGAGCGGCGGACGGAAGCGCGGGTCGAGGTTGTACGCGCCGAGGTACTCGCGGACCGCCTGCGCCTCGTTGCCCAACGCGAACTGCGTGAGGTGCCCGATCTCGTACTGGATTACGGCTTGCCTCGCGCGGTCGGCGGTCGCTTCGAGCTCCGTGCGCAGGAGCGCCACACGCTCCTCCGCCGTCCCGCCGCTGGCGGGGGATCGGGAGATCGCGACTTCGCTCGAACGAGGCGAGGTGGTGGACATGACGGGCGCCGACCGCATCAGGGCCGGCCGACTTCCAAAGCGGCCGTACTATACCGAAGACACTCCGGTTTTTGAACCGAGACCGTCAGCTCAGCGGGCCGACGACGCGCGCCGCCGCGCGGGTGAGGTCCCCGCGCTCGAGCATCTCCGTCACCGCCTGGATATCCGGGGCGAGCACGCGGTCCTCATCCAGGTGGGGAACTCTCTCCCGGAGCGCTCCCACCGCGGCCGCGACCCCGTCCGCGGCCTTGAGCGGGGCTCGAAGATCGACGCCCTGGGCGGCGACGAGCGCCTCGATCGCGAGCACGTGCCGGACGTGTCGGGCGACCTGCCAGGCCTTGCGGGCGGAGATGCTGCCCATCGAGACGTGATCCTCCTTACCGGCCGACGACGGGATCGAGTCGACGCTCGCGGGGTGACAAAGGATCTTGTTTTCGCTCACGAGCGCGGCGGCGGTGACCTGCGCGATCATGAAGCCCGAGTCGAGCCCGGATCGCGGCGCGAGGAACGGGGGTAGCCCGCTGCTCATCGCCGGGTTCACGAGCTGCTCGATGCGGCGCTCCGACGCGTTGGCCAGCTCGGCGATCGCGATCGCGGCGGTGTCGAGCGCGATGGCGAGCGGCTGCCCGTGGAAGTTGCCGCCGCTGATCACCTCGTCGCTCTCCGCGAAGACGAGCGGGTTGTCGGTCGCGGCGACGATCTCGCGCTCGAGCACCTGGCGCGCCCACGCGAGCGCGTCTCGGGTCGCGCCGTGGATCTGCGGCATGCACCGCAGCGAGTAGGGGTCCTGCACTTTGTGGCAGTGCGCGTGGCTCTCCATGATCTCGCTGTTCGCGAGGAGCGCGCGCAGGTTGGCCGCCGTCGTGGACTGGCCGGGGTGGGGCCGCACCGCCTGGATCCGCGCATCGAAAGGCCTCTTGCTCCCTTCGAGCGCCTCGAGGCTCATCGCGCCCACCAGGTCCGCCTGCGTGCAGAGCTGCTGACCCTCGACCACCGCGAGCGCGCCGACCCCGAGGATCAGCTGCGTCCCGTTGATCAGGGCCAGCCCTTCTTTGGCTTCGAGCACCACCGGTTCGATCCCCGCGCGCTCGAGCGCGGTCGCCCCCGGTACGAGCTCGCCATCGATCTCCGCCTCGCCCTCGCCGATCAACACGAGCGCGAGGTGCGCGAGCGGCGCCAGATCGCCCGACGCGCCGACCGAGCCCTGCGCGGGGATCCGCGGGTGTACGCCGCGCTCGAGCATCGCGACCAGTCGATCGACGATCACCGCGCGCGCCCCCGAGCACCCCATCGCGATCGTCTGTGCGCGCAACGCCATCATCGCGCGCACGGCGGGCTTGGGCAGGTCGGGTCCCACGCCGGCGGCGTGGCTCCGCACGAGGTTGCGCTGGAGCGCACGCACCTGGTCCGCCGCGATGCGCGTCTCTGCCAGCGCTCCGAAACCCGTGTTGACACCATACACGTTCGGCGCGTCGTCCCCCGCGTCCGCCAACCGATCGATCACCGCGCGCGCCGCGTCCACGCGCGTCCGCGCCTGTGCGCCGAACATCACCTTCGCGTCTCCGTGCGCGAGGAGCGCGAGCTCCTCGAGCGTGAACGGCTCACCCAGTTGAATCTCGACCATCACGCGCGCGAGCCTGACACCGAAGCCCCAGACGAGCGAGGCGGCCTCCGGATCCCCGGGGCCGCCTCGAGCGTGCGCGTACGAAGGAGCGAAGCGAGCGCCGACCGGGAGCGAAGGCCCGCCGCCGGCGGGGTGGTGCGAGCGGCGGGCTGTACGTGCGAGAGGGGCCCGCGAGCGAGGCGAGCGCCGAGCCGGGAGCGAAGGCCCGCCGCGGGCGGGGTGGAGCGAGCGGCGGGCTGTACGTGCGAGAGGGGCCCGCGAGCGAAGCGAGCGCCGAGCCGGGAGCGAAGGCCCGCCGCAGGCGGGGTGGAGCGAGCGGCGGGAATTACAGCTGGCTGTTCGCGTGGTCCCAGTTCACCAGGTTCCACCACGCCTTGATGTAGTCCGGCCGCGCGTTGCGGTAGTCGATGTAGTACGCGTGCTCCCACACGTCGCAGATGAGCACCGGCTTCTTGCCCTCGGTCAGCACGGATCCGGCGTCGTGGGTGTCGACGATCGCGAGCTTGTCACCGTCCTTGATCACCCACGCCCAGCCGCTCGCGAAGTGGCCTCCCGCGACCGCGCTGAACTTCTCCTTGAACGCCGCGAAGTTGCCGAAGCTCGCGTCGATCGCCTTCGCGATCGCGCCGCTCGGCTCGCCGCCGCCCTTCGGGCTCATGCTCTGCCAATAGAACGTGTGATTCCACACCTGGGCCGCGTTGTTGAACACGCCGCCCTTCTGGGTGCGGATGAGGTCCTCGAGGCTCTTCCCGGCGAGGCTCGCGTCGGCCTCCACCGCGGCGTTGAGCTTGGTCACATACCCGGCGTGATGCTTGCCGTGGTGGAACTCGAGGGTCTCCTTCGAGATGTGGGGTGCGAGCGCGTCCTTCGCGTACGGGAGCTCGGGGAGGGTGAATGCCATTTGATCGATCTCCTTTTTCGGATCTTGAGGTGTCGAGCCGGACCGACGACGACGGGTCCATCTGGCTGATCGCGCGAAGGTGACCGCGCGATGGGTGACCGCGCGACGTTGATCGCGCGAGGGTGATCGCGCGAGGTGATCGCGGGAGCGATCGGCCTGGCGCGGGGGCCCGACTCTAGGGCGTGCGGGAGGTCCCGTAAAGGCCGACCTCGGGCCGCCTGCGGGCGGGCTCGTATGCGGTGTCCCGACGCCCGAGGTCAGAGATCCACCGACCATCGGTCCGCGCACCGACCCGCCGAGCTCCACGTGCTCGACGCCGGTTAACCGGAACGACCACCAGCCGTATCTCCACACCGATGCTCTCGTCCGAACGCAAGATCAGCGTCGCGGTGGTCGATGACGACCCGGTCGTGCGGCGACTGATGCGGGCCATGCTGGGCGCCGATGGCTACGACGTCGTGGAGTACCCGGCGGGCGGCGAGCTGCTCCACGAGGGCGAGCTGCCGAGCGTGGTCTGCCTCGATCTCCAGCTCGCGGACATGCACGGGATGGACGTGCTCGGGCACCTCCTCGCGCGCGACCCGGATCTGCCGGTGATCATGGTCACGGCGGCGGCGCGCATCGAGGTCGCGGTCCGCGCGATGCGGGCCGGGGCCTACGACTTCGTGACCAAGCCGGTCGATCGCGAGGGACTGCTCCTCTCGGTGCGCCGCGCCGTCGAGCGCCGCGAGCTGATCCAGCGCGTACGCGGCCTCGAGAGCAAGCTCGGCGAGCGGCAGGCCAAGCGGCTGATCGGCGAAAGCGGCCCGATGCGCGAGCTCAACGTCCAGATCGAGCGCGTGCTCGCGAGCGATGTGGCGGTCGCGATCTTCGGCGACAGCGGCACCGGCAAGGAGGTCGTCGCGCGGACGATCCACGAGCGGGGACACCGCGCCGCCGGGCCGTTCGTGGCGGTGAACTGCGCCGCGATCCCGCAGGCGCTCCAGGAGTCGGAGCTGTTCGGGCATGAGAAGGGCGCGTTCACCGGCGCCGTGGCGCGGCACCTCGGACGCTTCGAGCAGGCGCGCGGCGGGACGCTGCTCCTCGACGAGGTCGGCGAGATGAGCCCAGCCACGCAAGCCGCGTTGCTTCGTACGTTGCAGGAGCGCACCATCCGACGCGTCGGTGGGACGGCCGACATCGGCGTCGACGTCCGGATCCTCTGCGCGACCCACCGCGATCTCGAGGAGGAGGTCGAGGCGGGGCGATTCCGCCAGGACCTCTACTATCGGCTCGTCGTCTATCCGGTGCGGGTGCCCGCGCTCAAGGAGCGCATCGAGGACATCCCGCAGCTCGTCCACTACTTCATGGTGAAGCTCGGCGGCGACGTCGGTCACACCCCCCGATCGGTGGAGCCGTCTGCCCTCGACGCGCTGATGGCGCACGAGTGGCCGGGGAACGTGCGGGAGCTGCAAAACGTGGTGCACCGTGCGCTCCTCGCGTGTGAGGGCGACGTCCTCAAGCTCGCCCACCTCCCCCCGCACGTCCGCGGCGCCGGGCTCGGGCGCGTGCCGTCACGCGTGGATCAGAGCGCACGCCTCCCGCTCGTCCCGCTCCGCGAGCTCGAGCAGCGCGCGATCCGCGAGGCGCTCGACGCGACGAACGGCAACGTCTCGGAGGCGGCGCGGCTCCTCGGCATCGGGCGCGCGACAGTCTACCGGCGACTCGCCGAGCTCGATCTGCGCAGCGCCGACGTCGCGGAGTGAGCCGCCAGCGGGCCCGCGTCACGACGCCGCACGGGGCGGGTCCGCCGTCGCCTTGCTGCGCGCGACGAGCAAGATCCCCATCACGATCGCGAGCGCGCCGAGGACGCCGAACAGCGACGGCGTCTCGTGGAACAGGAGGAGCCCCCAGCCGAACGCGAACGCGACCTGCATCTGACTCACCGTGGTGGCCCGGCCCGCGCTCTCGAGGTGCAGCCCGCGCGTCATCGCGACCTGCGCGAGCTGCGTCGCGACGCCGACGCCCAAGAGCAGCAGCCACTCGGTCGGGGTGGGCCAGACCCACACGCTCCACACGAGCGGCAGGGTCAGGGGCACCGCGACGAGCGGGAAGTAGAACACGATCACCATCGGCTCCTCTTTGCCGGCGAGCGATCGCACCGTGACGTACGCCCCCGCCGCGAACCCCGCGCCGGCGAGCGCGACACCGACGGACAGCGGATCGAGCGACACCTCACCGGTGAGCGCGGTCGGACGCGCCACGAGCACGACGCCGATCAGCGCGAGCCCCGCACCGACGATCGCGACCCGAGGGAAACGTTCCTTGAGGATCACGAACGCGAGGATCGCGGTGAGCACCGGGTTGATGAAGTGGATCACCGTCGCGTCGGCGAGCGGCAGGTGGGTGACCGCGTAGAAGTAACAAGCGAGCCCGCCGAACCCGAACAGGCCGCGCAACACGAGCAAGCCGTGGTGCGTGCCGAACGGCGCCGTCTTCGAGCGCCACAACGCGAGCGCGCTCAGGACGAGCGTCACCACCCCGCGCGCGAGCACGATCTCCATCGTGGGCAGCCGCGCGCCGGCGAGCTTCACGAGCACGCTCATCACGCTGAAGAGGAACGCCGCGGCGAGCATCAGCCGCACGCCCCTCGTCAACCCGCTCGGCGTGCGCACGGCCCGAACCATAGAGCGGCCTCGCGCCCTTGACAGGGCGAGCGATCGCGCCCAATTAGACCAGTAGTCTAAACCAGTGGTCGAAACGCTGGTCTGGACATCGGTCGAAGTCCGCATTCCCCGGAGAACCCGCGCATGGCGCCGTCCCGACGATTCGAGAACCTCCCGAAAGAAAAGCAGAAGGCTATCCTCGACGCGGCCGCCGCCGAGTTCGCCACCCAGGGGTTCGAGCGCGCCTCGATCAACCAGATCGTGGCCGCCGCGGAGCTCAGCAAGGGCAGCCTCTACTACTACTTCGAGGGCAAAGACGACCTCTACGGCGCGGTGATGGACGACGTGATGGACCGCGTCGAGGAGGTCCTCCGCGACATCCCCACACCGACGGATCGCGCGGGCTACTGGGCGATGATCCGCGAGGGGATGGACCGCATGGAGCGGGCGTTCCTCCACGACGAGCAGCTCTGGAAGCTCGGCCGTGGGCTCTACCAGCGCGGGGACGGCGACATCGCGTACCAGCGTCTGATCGCCCGCGCCCGCGCGTGGGTGCGCAAGCTCCTCGAGCTCGGTCAGCACACCGGCGCGGTGCGCGACGACGTCCCCATCACGCTCCTCGCCGACACCGTGACGGGGATGCTCCTCGCGATGGATCGCTGGTTCGTGATGGCGATGGGCGAGCGCACGCGCACCGAGCTGATGGCGCTCATGCCCAAGACGATCGACCTCGTGCGCGAGTTCCTCGCGCCCAAGCCCGAGCCGGAGGAAGAACCATGACCCGCCCCGCCCCGATCCCGTTTCTCCCGCAGGCTGCCTTGCTCTCCTTCGTCGTCGCGGCCGGCGCTCCGCCGCCTCGGCTCGCCGCGCAGGAGCCGACCCCGCCGAGCGTCGCCGACATCTCGCGTCGCCTCGACACGATGTGGACGAGCGACTCGAGCATCGCGCGCATCGAGCTCCACGTGGTCCGCTCGAGCGGGGAACGATCGTTGCGCATGCGCGCGTGGACCCACGGCACCAACCGAGCGCTCGTGGTCGTCGAGTCGCCGGAGCGCGAGCGCGGGACGGCCACCCTGCGCCGCGATCGCAACTTGTGGACGTACCTCCCGCGCGTCGCGCGCACGATGCGGGTGCCTCCCTCGATGATGTTGGCGAGCTGGATGGGGAGCGACTTCACGAACGACGATCTCACGCAGTCCGCGTCGTATCGCGAGGACTTCGACGGCTCGATCGCGGGGCGCTCCGACTCCCCCGCGGGGTGGCTGTTCCGCTACGAGGCGCGCGATGGCGTGGTCGGGCTCTGGCGCCGCGTCGACTTCGTGATCAGCGACGATGGGCTCCTCCCGATCGAGGCGCGCTACTTCGATCGACGCATGCGGCTGTCGAGGACGATGCGCTTCGACGACGTCCGACGCGTCGACGGGCGCACGATCCCGACGCGCCTCTCGCTCCAGCCCGTCGATCGCCCGGACGAGCACACCGAGCTGCGCTACCTCGACATCGACTTCGACGCGAACGTCCCCGACAGCACGTTCTCGCTGACCGAGCTCGAGCGGGGCCGCTGATGCTACCCGCGAGCACGCCGCGCATCGCGTGGCGGAACCTCGGGCGCAACAAGCGCCGCACCGCGTTGGCGGTCGCCGCGATCGCGGTCGCGCAGGTCGCCGTCTTGTGGACCGACGGCCTGATGAACGGCTGGATCGACGCGACCGTCCACGCGCTGACCGGGCCGATGCTCGGCCACGTGCAAATCCACGCGCCGCACTGGCGCGATCGGCAGGCGATCGATCTGAGCGTCGCCGACGTCGGTGCGCGCCTCGACGCGCTGCGCGCGCTGCCGGAGGTCGAGACCGCGTCGGCGCGCATCTATGGGGCGGCGCTCGTCGCCGAGGACGAGAACGCGCGCGCCGCGATGGTGGTCGGCCTCGAGCCCGCGAGCGAGGCGCAGACCGGCCTGCTCGAGAACATGAGCGCGGCCGACCTCCCGTCCGGACACGACGTGCTGATCGGCGCGACCCTCGCCCGGCGCGCGCACCTCGCCGCCGGCGACGAGATCGCGGTGGTCGGACAGTCCGCCGATGGCTCGCTCGCCAACGATCTCTTCACGGTGAAAGGCGTGTTGCCGACCCCGGTCGAGGAGATCGATCGCTACGGCGTGGTGATGGCGCTGGCGACGGCGCAGGAGCTCTTCGCGATGCCGGACCGCGCCAACGAGATCACGCTGCGCGTCCACGACCCGGCTCGCGCTCCCGAGCTCGCCGCGCGCGTGGCGGTGATGGACGGCAACGCGGGCCTCGAGGTGATGAGCTATCGCGAGCTCGCGCCCGAGCTCACCGACTTCGTCGACATGGCGGGCGCGTACGGGCTCATCGTCTTGATCCTCGTGATGATCGCGGCGTCGGCGGGCGTCGCCAACACGATGCTGATGGCCACGTTCGAGCGGCGCGGGGAGCTCGGGATGTTGCTCGCGATCGGCGCGACCCCGGGACGCCTCGTGCGGATGGTCCTGCTCGAGGCGGTGGCGACCGGGCTGATCGGCGTCGCGCTCGGCACCGCGCTCGGAGCGCTCCTCGTCGCGGTCCAGGCGCACACCGGGATCGACGTCGCGTCGCTCGGCGGCTCCGACTCCGGCGGCGAGCTCGCGATGTACGGCGTCAATGTCACTGGCACGCTCTACCCGTGGCTGCGCGCCGAGGACGTGGTGGCGGGCTTCGTCGGCGTCACCGTGGTCTCCCTGGTCGCGGCGCTCTGGCCCGCGCTCGCCACCGCGCGGCTCGAGCCCGTGCAGGCGATGAGGACCTGACGATGGAGCTCACCGGCGTAAGCGCACGGTATGCGGGCCGAAGCCTCCTGAGGAGCGTTCGGCGCACCGCGCTCTCCGTGGCGGGCATCGCGTTCGGGGTCGGGGTCGCGCTGTTCGGCCTCGCGTGGATCCGCGGGGAGGGCGACATGATGGTGCGCGCCGCGGCGGGCAGCGGGGTCGGGCACATGCGCGTCGCCCCGCGCGGCTACCTGCAGACGCGCGACGACGACGATCGGCTGCCCGACGGCGAGGCGCTGCTCGAACGCGTTCGCGCGATCGACGGGGTCGAGGTCGCGACGCCCCACGCGCGGATGGGCGCGCTGCTCGGCCTCGGGACGAACAGCGTGCGCGCCGAGATCCTGGGCGTCGACGCGCGGACCGAGCCGCGCACGCTGCGGTTCGTGCGGCACCTCGCGGAGGGCCGCTACCTCGAGCCGGACGAGCGCGGCGCGATCGTCCTCGGTCGCACCCTGGTCGAGCGCCTCGACGCGCAGCTCGGCGACGAGCTCGTGCTGATGGCGGTCGACGAGCGCGGCGAGATGCAGAGCCAGCTCGTCACGCTGGTCGGGATCGCGACGTCGGGGAGCCGTCAGATCGACGCGGGCATCGCGCAGGTGAGCCTCGCCGATCTCGCGGCGCTCAGCGGGCGGCCTGGGGTCGCCGAGATCACGGTGATCGCGTCGGACATCCGGTCGATCGATCGCGTGCGTGCCGCGGTGGCTCGCGCGGTCGGAGGCTCCGCCGACGTGCTGACGTGGCAGGAGGTCGCGCCCGCGCTCGTCGCCGGCGTCGCGACCGACGCCGCGTTCATGAACGTCGCCGCGATCATCGTGTTCGTGGTGGTCCTCCTCGGCGTCGCGAGCGCGCAGCTCACCGCGGTGCTCGAGCGGCGAAAGGAGATCGCGGTGCTCGCCGCCCTCGGGATGGGCACGGGCTCGTTGGTCCGCGTCGTCCTCACGGAAGGTATCTTGCTCGGTGTAGTCGGCGCCTTGGCGGCGCTCGCGTGGGCGGCGCCGCTCATCGCGTACCTGTCCGGAGCGGGCGTCGATCTGCGCGCGATGTTTGGCGAGGAGCAGAACATGGCGGTCGGCGGCGTGCTCCTCGACCCGGTCTTCTACCCCGCGAACGGTGCGTGGATCGTCCCGACCGCGCTCGTCCTCTCCATCCTCGCCACCACGGTGGCTTCCCTCTACCCGGCCGTGTTCGCCGCTCGGACGGATCCGGCCTCCGCCCTGCGAGTCGACCGATGAGTCAAGAGCGAGAAATTGGATCCGTGATCGCGCGCGCGCGCGGCGTCGTCAAGACGTTCTCCACCGGCAAGCTGGAGGTGCAGGCGATCCGCGGCGTCGACCTCGACGTGCACGAGGGCGAGCTGCTCGCGCTGGTGGGACCGAGCGGGAGCGGCAAGACGACGCTGCTGAACCTGTTTGGCGCGCTCGACCGGCCCACGCGCGGGGAGCTCACCGTGCTCGGCAAGGACCTCTCCACGCTGAGCAAGGCGGCGCGCGCGGAGCTCCGACTCCGCTCGCTCGGCTTCGTGTTTCAGGCGTACAACCTCGTACCCGTCCTCACCGCGCGGGAGAACGTCGAGTTCGTGCTCGAGCTCCAGGGCGCGGCGAGCGCGGCGCGGCGGCGACGCGCGGAGGAGGTCCTCGATGAGCTCGGCCTCGGTGCGCTCAAGGATCGGCGTCCGAACGAGCTCAGCGGTGGCCAGCAACAGCGCGTCGCCGTAGCCCGCGCGATCGCGGCGCGCCCCAAGCTCGTCCTCGCCGACGAGCCGACCGCGAACCTCGACACCGAGAGCGCGGAGACGCTGATGAACATGATGCGCCGCCTCCACGACGAGCACGGCGTCAGCTTCGTGTTCTCGACCCACGACCCCCGCGTCGTCGCGCACGCGACCCGGGTCGTGACGCTGGTCGACGGACGGATCGCGGACGACGCGCGAGCGGCCGCATGACCCGCGCGGCGTTCGCGCTGGTCGTCGCCGTCGCGGTCACGCTCGGAGCGACGGGGCGAGCGAAGGCACGGACGCTGGTCGACGAGGGCGACTTCACGCTCTCGTTGCGTTCGGCGTTCAAGAGCAGCCTCCTCCTCGGTTTCAATCCCGACGATCCGATCCTCTTTCCCGATCCGGTCTCGGGCATGGGGCTCTTCCGGCTCCGCTTCGAGCTCACCGCGAACGCGAGCCGCTACTTCACCGCGTCGGTCGCCTACGAGCACCGCGTGCGCATGACGTCGGGCGGCGTCGGATCGGGCCTCGTGCTCGGCACCGCGCCGGTCGCGTTTCGCCTCGACCCGCTGAGCTGGTCGCTGATCGATCAGGCGCCGAGCTACGAGCACCTCCACGAGATCGATCGCGCGTTCGTCGCGGTGCACCTCGACTTCATGGAGCTCACGGTGGGGCGTCAGGCGATCGGGCTCGGGCGCGGCGTCCTGTTCAGCGCGGTCGACGTGTTCTCTCCGTTCACCCCGACGCAGGTGGACCGCGAGTGGCGGCGCGGGATCGACGCGGCGCACGTCGAGCTGCGCATCCCGTCGTTGAGCGCGCTCTCGGCCGACGTCTACGCGGCGCTCGGGCAGGCGCAGGCGAGCGGTGGTGTCGCGACGTGGGCGGTGATCGGACGGCTGCGCGCGGTCGTCGGCGACGTGGATGGCGCGCTCCTCATCGGGCGGCGCGGCGAAGACAACATGGTGGGCGGGAGCGTGTCCGCGACGATCGGCGACGCGGAGGCGCACGCCGAGCTCGCGATGTTCGGCACCGATGGACGCGGCATCGACGGCGGGCTGTTCGGCACCCGCGCGGTCGTCGCGAAGGGCCTGATCGGCGGCTCGTACATGGTCGACGTCGGCAACGGCCTGCGCGTCGTCGCCGAGTATCACTACTCGGGCTTCGGCGTCGCGAACCTCGGCGACGACGCGTCCATCCTGCTCGACCCGTACTTCCAAGCGCGGCTCGCGCGTGGCGACACACAGATCCTCGGTCGTCACGCGCTCGCGCTCGCCCTGAGCTACGACTTCGTCGCCGAGCTCTCCGGCGCCCTCAGCTACCTCCAGAGCCCCGTCGACGGCAGCGGGATGGTCGCGGGCACGGTCACGTGGAACCAGTCCGACAACGTCACGATCGTGCTCAACGTGTTCGCCCCGTGGGGCACCGCGCCGAGCGGCGGCGTGCCGACGAGCGAGTGGGGCACGTCACCGATCACCATCTTCCTCCAGGCGCGCATCTACGACTGAGGACGCGATCGTGGGAACGCTCGCAGCAGAGAGGCGGAGCGTTTCGATCTCGCAGCGGAACGCGCAAACGGGTTTCACGCGAGCGAGGAGCGGCCGGAGCGGGGCGGACGACCGGCGCATCGGTGTCCACTCATCATGCTCCCCCCGCGCGCGCTCGGTGAGCCGGTCAATGCGCGGCCGCGCGCCGCATCCGATAGGGGCGCGCCTGGAGGATCACCGCGCTCATGTCGCGCCGGATCGCCAGCTCCACGTCGGCGGCGTCCGCGCGATCGCCCCAGAGCGCCATCATGTGCGCGTGCACCGCGTCGAGCCGTTCGCGGAGCGGGCGCATCGCGTCGGCGGCGAGGATCGGCCGGCCGCCGTTCCGCGTGCTCCGCGAGAGGACCTCGGGTCGGGAGTGTCGATAGAGCAAGAGTTGTTCCGGCAGCTCGTCGCCCTCCGCGGCGGTGACGCTGCCACCGGGCGGCGCGAGGTCGACGAGGATGCCGCTGCGCTGACGAGAGAACGGGTTCTCCGTGATTGCGACGCCCATCGCGACGACGTCGGTGACGAGCGGCTGGACGAGGATCGCCATCGCCACCGCGTCGTGATCGATGCCGTAGTGCTCGCGCTCGTCCCACGCCCGCCGCGTGTAGACGCTCGCCCACACGCGCGCGATCGCATCGGCGATCGCGGCCTCGTCGGGGTTCTCGTCCGTGACGATCGAGTCGTAGAGCCCCGCACCGCTGAATCCCTCGAGGTCCTCGGCGTTCGTGCTCGAGCGGAAGATCCATCGTCGATCGCTCAGCGTGCGCGTGCGCGCGCGGACCTCGTGGACGAGCCGCGGATCGACCGGCGCGGCGCGGATCCGATCGCGGAGCGCTCCGAGCGCCCGGTCCCGCGCGCTCGCGTCGTCGACGAATCCGGAGGCACCTCGCAGCGACGCCGCCGACGCGTCGATCGCGTGCGACGCGAGGTGCGCCATCGCGTGGTGCACCGGCACGACGAAGCCCTCGGAAGTCGGGATGCCCGCGCCGCATATTTCCCCGAGCTGCGCCGCCTTCGCGCCCGCCCACGCCGTATCGGCGATGCGCAGCTCGCACGTCGCGGTGAGCGGGTGCGGCGTCCGATCGAGCGCGGGCGGCTCCACCGTGGCGCGCGCCTGGGATCTCCTCGACGACTCCAGCTCCGCCTCGGTCGCCGCCGCGAGCGAGTACCGATCGGCCTCGACCGAGAGCGACACCACCCGCCCCGCGAGCGCGCGCACCGCCTCGTCGTGCGTCGCGTCGCGGAGCGCCATGTTCGGCGTGCCGCGCGACTGCGTGAGCACCGCGACGTGCGCCAACGGGGCTTGCAGCTCTCCGGTGATGACGCCCGCCGACAGCGGGATGTCGAGCGGGACGTGGTCGAGCACCACGATCTCGTCCGCGCGGACCGACGTCGGATCGAGCGGGCCATCGACCACCCGCAGACGTCCCACCGCCCGGCCGAGCGTGAGAGGCTGGTAGCGGACCTCTGCCCACACGTCGTTCGGCTCGATCGCGTGGACCCGGTCGCGCACGCGCCGCGCGCGATCCCGATGGAGCTCCGAGCGCGGGCGGTAGCGCAGCGCCTCGCCGAAGTACGTCGTGGTGCGGACGCGATCGTAGAGCGCGACGAGACCCTCGCCGTCGAGGTTGTCGGCCGGGCCGAGCTCGAGCGCGTAGAGATCGCCGTCGACGTAGCGCACCACGCTCGCCATCTGCATCTCGCGATCGGCGCGGAGGTATTGCCGCTGGTTGAACTCGCGTCGGGTACCGAGCGCGCGCTCGTCCGACTGGATGAAGCGCACCGCGAAGTCGTAGTGGATCGGCCACCGATCGGACTGACAGTAGTAGACGCGATCGGTGACGTGATCCCAGAGGACCTTGATCACCTCCGTCCGCGCGATCGCGTGCTCGCTCGACGGAGCGGCCATCGTCGACCACGCGTCCGCGGAGTCGATCCGCTCGAGCCAGTCGGGCGCCGGCTCGGCTGGCGGCGGGGGCGGCTCGCCGGCCGGCTCGACGAAGGGCGGGGGCTCGGTCGGAGCGGGAGCCACCGGCGGGCTTCCGCCCTCGCAGGCGGCGAGCACCAGCGCGGCGCAGGCGAACGATCGCAAGGTGCGCTGACGGTCGATCCGCACGCGCCGGAGCATACCGGAACGCGGCCGTCGCCTCGCCAACCGATCCCTCGGCGGACATGCTCGGCGCGATGACGTGCCTCCGTTCGATCTCCGCGCTGGCTGTCCTGATGCTCGCGTGCGGTGGGCCTCCCCTCGCTGCGCCGCCGCCGCGTTCTTCCGCCGCGACGATCGCGCTCGAGCTCGTGAGCACGGACGGAGACCTCTCGGGCGGTCGGGTCGCGTGGGCCTGGATGCCGGAGGACGAGTTTGCGCCGCTCGCGGCTGGCCAACCCACCGATGCGACCCTCGTTGCGCTGTTCGAAGCGTTCCGCGTCACCGAGCCGATCGATCTCGCGACGGGCGCGCCGGAGACCGTCGGCGAAGTCGACGCGTCGGGAGCGGGCGGCTTCGTCGCGGTGTACGAGCCCCTCCGAGGCCACTTCCTCGAGACCGTGGCCGGCCGTCCGAGCCCGGCGAGCCGCCTCGCGCTCTCCGAGATCGTGCGCCCGATGTCGACGGATCCCGTCACCGTCCGGATCGAGCTCCGCGCGCGGCCGGAAGGTGCGCCGAGGCCGGAGCGCTGCGCGGGGGAGCGCCGCGAGCTCACCGTGATCGATGCGCCCGAGGTCGTCGGGGAGGCTGACAACGATCCTTCCCGACGTCTCTGCGTGATGCTGCCGCCGAGCTACGCGACCGCGCCGGATCGTCGCTACCCGACGATCTACCTCCTCCACGGGTACGGTGGAGACGACACCGTGTACCTCCACCTCGCGGATGCGCGCGACCGGCTGGCCGAGAGCGGGGCGCCGGAGGCGATCCTCGTCGGAGTCGATTCCCACGCGCGATACGGGGCGAGCTACTTCCACGACACCCCGTACGCGGGCGCCTGGGAGGGCTTCATCGCGCACGCGGTGCGCGAGATCGATGCGCGCTATCGCACGCAGGCGGATCCGCGGATGCGCGGGCTGATCGGCCACTCCACCGGCGGCTACAACGCGATCTCGCTCGCGCTGCGTCGCACCGATCTGTTCACCGCGGCCGCCGCGTCGTCGCCCGACGGCCTCGACTTCGACGCGTGGTTGTTCGACGGCGGGCACGCGCGCCCGCTATGGCTGCATTGGACGCGGCTCGAGGCGGCGTTCGGCGGCGGCGGTCAGATGATCAGCTACGCCGCGCAGCTCGATCCCGAGGCGCGCGCCGAGCCCGCGTGGCCGTTCGATCTGAGGACGGGCGAGCGCGACGCCACCGTGTGGGCGCGTTGGGTCGCGGCGACGCCGCGGGCGCTGCTCGACGATCCCGCCGTCGCGCGCCGGGTCGAGCGAAACCTGAACGACCGACTGTTCATCTCGGTCGGCCGACACGACGCGTTCGGTCTCTTCGATCCGGCCGAGCGCTTCCATGCGCGCCTCGACGAGCTCGGGATCGCGAACACGTGGGCGCCGACCGACGGAACACACTTCGACGGATCGCAGGAGCGCCGCGAGGCCGGGCTCGCGTTCCTTCTCGAGCGGATGGCCGCGCGCACGCCCTGATCGCGCGCTCGATCAGCCGTGTTGACGGCGCGGATCGGGCAGGTCGTGCGGGTCGGGCAGATCGACGTGATCCGGATCGTCGGCGTGCGAGTCGTAGTGCACGCCGATCTCGGCGAGCCACGCCTCGGGGTCCAGGTTGAAGCCGCGGTACGTGCCGGGGAACGGCGAGAGCCCCTGCGCGCCGCGCGGATGCTCACGCCCGTGGCGCACCTCGAAGTGGAGGTGCGGCGTCATCGTGGGATAGCGATGGTTCGTCGAGTTGCCGACCGCGCCGAGCCGCTCGCCCGCCGCGAGGGTCTGGCCCTCCGTCACGTCGACGGAGTCGAGGTGCGCGTAGAACGTCCACACGCCGAGCTCGGGGTGGCGCACCACGACGGCGCGGCCATAGCCGCCGAAGCGCGTGCGACCGACGCGATCCTCGGTGATGCGCTCGACGATCCCGTCCGCGGCGGCGCGCACGTCGGTGCCGCGCGGCGCGAGGAAGTCGAGGCCCGCGTGGAACGTGCGGCGCCCGGTGCGCGGGCTGATCCGCCAGCCGTAGCTGCTGCCGGGCAAGAAGCCTTCCGGTAGTGGAGAAGCCGCGCGCGGCGTGGGGCCCGCTTCGCCGTTCGTCGTGGCCGCGAGCGTGGGCTCGCTCGGCTCGTGGTGACTCGAGTCGGTGGGGTCCGCGGCGCTCGGCGATCCCCAGGCGAGGATCGCGACGCTGATCAGGAGGACCGTGCTTCGACGTCGCACCAGCGGTGTAGAGAACTCGAGAACCCGGATCCGTGACAAGCCTTTTGCGGCTGGGCATCGAACGTGATCCGCGTGCCAGCGAAAAAAGATGAGAGATCTCGACGGGTCAGATCGCCGAACAGGGACGCGCCGGATGGCGCTACGACGGATCGCGGCGCGCGACGATGCGCTCAATCCGCCCCGTACATCGTCTGCCACACCGGCAAGAAGTCGTACTCTCCTCCAGTACGCGGCGACGCCCCGCCCGCCTGGGTCGACGTGTGGCCGTCGGTCGTCGCCGCCGAGCTGTGGAGGCGGTGCGATCCACCGTAAGGAGGGCTTGCTCCATCCACGTCGGTCGGATCACCGACCATCCCGAGGTCCATCTGCGATCCGAGGATCGCCGGGTGCTGTCCATCGGTCGTGTGGGTGAACGACCAGTACCGATCGATCGGCGTGATCCCCGTCATCGTGATCCACGACTGACCGTTGTCGTTGGGCCCGCTCAGCGAGACCACGCGCGCGACGTCGCGCACCTTGCCGATCAGCGCGGCGGTGCTCGCGCCGTGGCTGATCCCGCTGATGATGATGCGATCCCACGCTGGCGTGTCCGCGTCGGCGAGGAAGTAGCTCCAGTCGCCCTCGGGGTTCTGCGCGTCGAGGTACGCGAGCCCGCGCGCGATGCGTCGCTCGAGCGAGTCCGCCGGCGCGGTGTCGAGGAACGGGTGATGATCGACGCCCTCGAACGCCTCGAGCCGACAGTCGCCGACGCGGTCGGTGCAGTTGCCGATCCCGTAGTCGCTGTCGTAGCAAGGGTTGATGACGTGGTAGCCGAACGACGCGATCACCTGGCTGTGCGCGCGGCTCCCGCACGTCGCAGGTCGGTTTGCGCCGTGCAGATAGACGACGAGGAGCCCGCGTGGGGTGACGCGCGTGTCGAGGTGCCCGATCTGCGTCTGATCGCCGTCCGCGCTCATGGCATCCGCGTCGGTGGGCGAGAAGTCGATCGTGTAGAGCTGCGGATCGCTGACGTCGACGTTCGGCCCGCTGGGCCCGGCGTCGACCCCCGCGTCGGAGCCGCCGTCGCTCGCCCCGCCTCCGTCGCTCCCGCCGCCCGCGTCCCCCGTCGCGCCGCCCGCGTCGCGCCGGCCTGCGTCGCGATCGGTTCCCGCGTCGCCGTCGCCGCCGTCATCGCACCCGCACGCCACGCCGAGGATCAGGAGCACACCGAACGCCGATCTACGCATGCGTCGAGGGTAGTCCGAGGAGCGCGGGCACGTCGACGACGGCGCGCGAAGCGTAAGCCGGGCAGCCAGGCAACCACGCGCGAGGAGGCGCGGCGACGTGGCGACCGGGTTTCCGTGTCGGCTCCTTCTCGCGCATCATGGGCTGTCGCGCCCGGCGCGGCGGGAGGAGGCGCCGTGCGGATCATCGAGATGAACCGAGCCCATCGAGCCATCGTGCTCGCTCTGTCCCTCCTCGCGATCGCCTGCGACGACGGCATGGCGGGCGACGGAGGTCTCCGCGACGGCGGCACGGCGTCCGACGCGGGCCCACGTGGAGATGGAGGACCGCGGACCGACGCGGGGCCGCGGCGAGACGGCAGCGTGGGGACCGACGCAGGTGTCGACGGAGGCGGTCCGCCCCTCGCCGACGTGCACTTCCTCGGGCGCTTCGAGATCGCCGCGATGGACGACGCGCGCTTCGCGTGGCCGGGCAGCTCGGTGCGCGCGCGGTTCGACGGTACGGCGATCTCGGTGACCCTCGAGGATGGGGGCAACGGGATGCTCGACGTCGAGATCGATGGGACGGTGGTCGACGTGTTGACGCCGAGCGGGGGGAGCGGCACGTACGAGCTCGCGTCGGGGCTCGCGGCCGGGCAGCACGACGTCGCGATCACGCGGCGCACCGAGTCGTTCTTCGGCGCCACGCGGTTCCGCGGGTTCAGCGGCGCCACGCTCGTTCCGTCGCCGGCCCCGGCGCGGTTCATCGAGATGGTGGGTGACTCGATCACGTGCGGCTACGGCGTGCTCGGCCCGAACGAGAGCTGCGGGTTCTCGGCCGACACCGAGGCGGAGACCCACGCGTGGGGCGCGATCGCGGCGGCCGACCTCGACGCCGCGCACGTGGCGATCGCGTACTCGGGGAAAGGCGTCGTGCGCAACTACGGTGGCGACACGAGCGATCGCCTACCTCAGATCTACGATCGCGTGTTCGCCGACGACGGCGGCACGACCTACGGCTTCGACCAGTACACGCCGGACGTGGTCGTCATCAATCTCGGCACGAACGACTACTCGGTCGGCGACCCGGGGATGGCGTTCGAGGACCAGCTCGCGACGTTCGTCGGCGTGATCCGCGGTCACTACCCCGACGCGTGGATCATCCTCGCCACGAGCCCGATGCTCGGCGGGGCGGACCACGCGGCGCACCTCGCACACCTCCAGTCCGTCGACACGGCGCTCGGCGATGCGCGCGTCGACGTCCTCGACCTCGCGCCGCAGGACGGCGGCGCGAACGGCCTCGGGTGCGACTACCACCCGAGCGAAGCGACGCAGGCGATCATGGCGACCGCCCTGGCGGCGCGGATCCGGATGCTCACCGGCTGGTAGCTCGGCGATACTCGAGGTCATGCGTGTCCTCGACCGGGCGTTCGCCCGACGCTTCGCCGAAGAGTGGGTGGCCGCGTGGAACGGTGGCGACCTCGAGACGATCTTCTCGCACTATCGCGACGACTTCGAGATGCGCTCGCCGCTCATCGTCGAGCGCGGATTCGATCCGCACGGTGTGTTGCGGGGCAAGGACGCGATCCGTCCGTACTGGTCCGCGGGGTTGAAGGCGAGCCCGCCGATCCGGTTCGAGCTGATCGACGCCTACGCGGGGGTCGACACGGTCGTGATCCACTATCGGAGCGTCGGTCGGCGCTACGTCACCGAGGTGATCGAGGTCGACGACGCCGGCCTCGGGGTCCGCGGCAGCGCCTGCTATGGCGAAGAGGACACACCGAACGAAACGTAGACGATCCGGGCGGCTGATCGTCGGCGGCGTCACGAGCTCGGGTAAGATGAGGGCATGCGCCAGGCCGCTTGCATCGCGCTGATCACGCTCGCGCTCCCGCGCGTGGCGTCGGCGGACGACGGGCTCGGTCACCAGCTCGCCGATCCGCGCGAGGGGACGCTCGTCCTGCTGCGGAGCGGGCAGGACGACGACCGGGCGGTGCTCACGCGCGCGGCGACCGCGACCGGGGACGACCCGGCGACGCTCGTTCGATGCGGTGTGCCGTGCAGCGCGCGGGTCACCGACGGCGTGTACGAGGTGCGCTTCGCGTCGGGACCGACCGGCCACTTCGCGGTCCACGATCTCGCGCCGCGCTTGGTGGTCGGCCGCCCCCTCGACGCCGTCGAGCTGGGCCTCGGCGTCGCCAGCATGGTGCTCGGGGCGGGCCTCCTCATCGCGCTCGCCGGGCTCGCCGACGAGACGTGCTGGCGCACCGACGGAACGTGCGAGCTGAGCTACGGGCCGATGGGCCTCGGGGTCGGGATCGCCGCGCTGGCGCTCGGCGTCGGTCTCTCGATCGACTCGATCGGCGGTGTCTCGGTGACCGCCCTCCCGATGCTGCACCGTCGATGACACGGCGGCTCTCGAACGTCATCGGGATCGACGACGGTCCGTTCGAGCGCGCGCACCGCGGCGACGTCCCGATCGTCGGCGCGGTGTTCGCGCTCCATCGCCTCGACGGCATGGTCACCGGCAAGGTCCGCCGCGATGGCGCGAACGCGACCGCCCGGATCGCCGAGATGATCGAGGGCTCCGCGTTCCGTGAGCATCTGCAATGCGTGTTGCTCAACGGCATCGCGGTGGCCGGCTTCAACGTGGTGGACATCGAGGCGCTCCACGCGCGCCTCGGCCTTCCGGTGCTCGCGATCGCGCGCCGCGCGCCGGATCTTCGTGCGATCCGCCGCGCGTTGCTCACGCGGGTGCCGGGCGGCGCACGGAAGTGGCGGCTCATCGAGCGCCTCGGCCCGATGGAGCCCATCGAGGGCCTCCACGTGCAGCGCGTGGGCGTCGGCGCGCGCGAAGCGGCGCACGTGATCCGGATCCACCGGACGCACGGCAACCTCCCCGAGCCCCTGCGCGTCGCGCACCTCCTCGCGGGCGCGCTCGTCCGCGGTCACAGCCACGGTCATGCGTGACTGCGATCGCGATCGCCTCCCCGCGCGGCTCCGCGACCGGTTCGTCCCGCTCGAGCCGGACCCCGTGGTCGAGGCGTTCGAGACGGCGAGCCGACCGCACGGCGCGCTCCGCGCCACGGCACAACGTTGGTTGCGTAGGTCGATCACCGACTTCGACGCCGACGCGATCCTCGGCACGCACCCGATGGCCATGCTCGGCCCGGCGAGCTGGGAGGCCCTCGTCGGCCGTGGCGGGCGGCTGCTGGACGTCGGGGCCGGCTCCGGCGACATCACGGCGCACGCGGTCGGGCTCCTCGACGCGATCGAGACCACGGAGCTCTCGTGGCCGCTCGTCCTACGCCTGCGTGCGCGTGGCTTCACGTGTCATCGCGTCGATCTCGCGGGCGGCGCGCACCTCGGTACGTTCGATGTCGTCAGCGCGCTCAACGTCCTCGACCGCACGTCCCGTCCACGCACGTTGCTCGCTGCGATGCGCGCGCACCTCGCGCCTGACGGTCGGCTCCTCCTCAGCGTCCCGCTCCCCGCTCGCCCGCACGTCGACGTCGGCGGCGCCACCATCGACCCGGACGAGCCGCTGCACGCCGACGGCGACACGTTCGAGGCCGCGCTCGCCACGCTCGCCCTTCGCATGATCGAGCCGGCCGGCCTGACGGTGGAGCGCCTCGCGCGCGCCCCCTATCTCAGCCGCGGATCCGAGGACACGCCGCTCTACGTCCTCGACGCCGCCATCGTCGTCGCCCGCCGGAGCTGAGCCCGCGCAGCGGCAACGCGGTCAGACCGGGCTGAACGACGTGAGCAGCGCGTGGGTGAGCGCGCCCAGCGCGACCGTCCAGCTGATCGCGCGCCAGAGGTTCCAGCGGACGAGCGAGGCGAGCTTCGCGTCGTCCTTGCCCTCCTTGTCGAGCGCCATGTGGGTCGGCACCTCGACCGCGCCGGTCGTGCCGAGGATCACCGCGCCGGCGACCGACGCGAGGATCGCGTCGTAGAGCGGGACCGACGCGGGGCGGAACGCGAGGAGCGCGAAGAACGTGAGACAGCCGAGCACCGCCTGCACCACGAACACCGGGATCAGCCGGCGCCCGAAGTCGACGTGGAACGGGACGAACTCGTCCTTGCCGACGAGGAAGTACGTCGGGTACGCGACGAGCTGGAGGATCCAGCAGCCAGCGGCGGCCCAGGCGGTGAGGAGGAGCGAGACAATCACGAGGATGTGAGCGAGATCCATCGGCTCTGAGATAGGACGCGCCCTCGGGCCATGTCACTCTCTCGCCGTCCGTGTCTCTTGCTCCTCCGTCCAGCGCGAAGCCCGCCGAGCTCGAGACGCTCGAGCAGCTCCTCTCGGAGCTCCGCATGTCCGGCGGGCGCTACGCGTGCTCGGACCTCGGTGCACCATGGAACATTCGTTGGCGCGCGCGCACCGGCGCGATGTACCACTTCGTGTCGCGTGGACAGGCGTGGCTCGAGGTCGACGGCGCGCCGGCGGTTCACCTCGTCCGCGGAGATCTCGTGGTTCTCCCACACGGCGAGGGGCATCGCCTCTCGGCCGACGAGCACGCGCGATCCGACGCGCCGGTCGTCGACTTCGCGAGTCAGGCGACGTCCACGATCGTCCGCCGCGGCGGACGCGGCGCGCGCACGCTCTTGGTGTGCGGCGAGCTCTCCCTCGAGGCGCCTGCGCACCCGCTCCTCGTCTCGCTACCGCACCTCGTGCACCTGAGGCTCGGTCGGAGCGCTCGCGCGCGATGGATCTCCGCGTCGCTCGCGCTCTTGGCGAGCGAGGCCCACGCCGACGCGCTCGGCGCGCGGACCATCGCGGCGCGCCTCGCGGAGGTCATCTTCATCGAGGCGGTGCGCCACGCGCTCGACCGCCCGGGTCACGCGCGCGGCGTGCTCGCCGGCCTCAGCGACCCGCTCCTCCGCGGCGCGCTCCTCGCGATGCACGACGCGCCCGCGCAGTCTCCCCGCGTCGAGGTGCTCGCGAAGCGCAGCGGTCTCTCCCGCTCGCTGTTCGCAGAGCGCTTCCACCGCTTGGTCGGCGAGCCGCCCATCGCGTACCTCACGCGCCTTCGCATGACCCACGCCGCCCGGCTCCTCCGTCAGCCCGACCGATCGGTCGCCGACGTCGCGGCCGACGTCGGCTACGCGTCGGTCGCGGCGTTCACCCGCGCGTTCCAGCGCGTGATGGGAGAGACGCCGGCGAGCTACCGACGCGGCTCGAGCGCGTCGCGGTGACGCTCGCTCAGCGCAGGGACTCGAGGCTCACCGCGTCACTCTCACGGCCGAGCGCGCGGTAGCACGCGCCGAGCGTTCGGAGCGCCGCCGCTTCGCCGCGGGCATCGCTGTCGCGTCGTGCCTCGGCGAGCGCACCGAGCGCGTGGCGGACCGCGTCGCCCGCCGCGCCGCGGTGGAGGGCGACGAGGGCTCGCACGATGAGCGTGCGCGCGTCGCGTCGTCCCTCGCTCGCGTCGGCGGCCAGCGCATGCTCGAGCGCTCGCTCGGCGGATCGCAGGTCGCCGCGCGCCAACGCGGCCACCGCGCGGACGCGACGCGCGGCTTGCGGATCCACACCCTCGTCCACCGCGTCGTCGAGGATCGACTCGAGCGCCTTGAAGTCGCGATCGCGGAGCGCGCGCGCCGCGCGGGCGAGGTACGGCCGCATCGGCGCCGGCGCGACGGACGTCTTCTCCTGGGTGAACGGCGCGGGCTCGACGCCCTGACGCAGGAGGTGGCGCCCACTCTCGTGGGTCATCGTCCCGCGCTCCTCGCCGAACGCGTTCGGTGGCTCCACCGGCGCGTCGAACAGCTGATCGAGCTCGTCGTCGAGCTGCTCGATGCGCTTCTCTTCCTCGCGCGAGAGGAGCGCGCCGGCGGCGGCGGAGAGACCGGGCAACGGGTCTTCCGTGATCTCATCCGTGATCGCCGGGCCGGCCGGTGGGGCTTCCGAGGTACGATCGAGCGGATCGTCCTCCAGCACGAGCTCCTCGGAGAAGCCGGCGCGCGAGGCCGCGCGCAGGTCCTCATCGATCGGCACCGAGACCGTCACGGGATCGTCGACGACGCTGCGGCGACGCGCGCGCTTGGACGTCTGCGGGGGGAGCACCAGGTCCTCGTCGTCGAACGCTTCGTCGAGCGCGATCGCGGCTTCGAGCGATGCGTCCTCCTCGGACGGCGCGTCGTCCAACAGCTCGAGCGGGCCGCTGTACGAGCTCTCCTCCACGAGGAGCGCGTCTTCCGGCTCGAGCTCCTCGAACGGAAGATCCTCGAATGGCACGCCGTCGTCGGGCGGCGCGTCGAGCTCGCCGGTGTCCGCCACCCCCAGGTCGACCGGGCCGGCGTCCACCGGCGCGGCGGCCGTCGGTGGGTCGTCGTCGAGGCGCAGCGCGCGGTCCTCCGTCGGAGGCAGGGCGGGCACCTCCTCCAGCGCGAGCGCGCGGACCGGGAGCGGGCTCGGATGCTCCGCCGCGTCGAAGTCGAGTGACAACGACACGTCCTTCGTCGACGTGGCGGGCCGAAGCAGATCGGGGGGGAGCTCGAACGGCTGGAGGATCGTTCGCTCGCCGTCTTCGTCCTCCTCCGGATCGGATGGGCGCGCCGATGGCGAGATCGATGCGGGCCGCCGCGCGGGGGTCTCGAGCTCCCCGGGCGGCACCACCGGCGGAAGTTCCCTCACGTCGGGCGCCGGCTCCTCCAGGACCTCGGGCGGGCGAAGATCCACGACCGACGGCTCGAGCTCGTCCTCTCTGGCGAGCTCGTCGACCAACTCGTCGAGCTCGTCGTCCACCGCGCGGACGCTCGGCGCGATCGACGGGGTCGGCGCGAACGACGGCGCCCGCGGTTCGGCCTCGGGCTCGCGCAGATCGCCGAGCCGGATGCCCGAGCCCGACAGCAGCTCGTCGAGCGGCTGCTCGCTCGAAGGCGGGCCCTCCTCCTCCAGATCGATCGGCGGCGGCACGGGAGTGCGGCGGTTCGTGCGCTCCTCCTCGGCGTTCGCGCGCGTGTTGTGGAGCCACGCCGCGATCTGGCGCGCGGCGCGCTCGTAACCGGCGCCGACGAGCAGCTCGAGGATCCCTTCGAGCTCGCTCGGGTGAGGGTCACCGCCGGTGGCGCGGTAGTACCCGAGCAGCGCCGCCTCGCACGCGCCGCCGCCGCGCGCCTCGAGCGCGCGCGCGACGAAGCGGTTGAGCTCCATCACGCGGCTCGGCGGGATCAACGTGCGCACGCGCCAGCGGAACAGGCTCGAGAGCGGTCGAGGCCGCGATCCGTCGGTGGCGAGCGCGTCGCGTTGGAGCCGGGCGAGCGCGCGATCGAACGCCGACTCGCCGATCCCATCCTGCTTCGCGACCGCCGCGAGTAGCTCGCGGGTCTCCCCGTCGGGGATCACGCACAGGCCATCGAGCAGCCGGCGCGCGTTCGCGTCGAGGAGCTCGAGGCGCTCGCCGAGGAACGTCAACGTGTCGATCGACACGGCGCCTTGACGCGGCGACACGCGCCACTCGAAGCCGTCGTCGCTGTGCACGAGCGAGCCCGAGGCCACGAGCGTGCGCGCCGCCTCCAGCACCCCGATCACCGTGTCGCCGCCGAGCACCGCGACGCGCCTCGTCACCTCCGGATCGGTCTTGGGGCCGAGGATCGACTCGGCCACCGCGCGCGCGTCGGCCAGCTTCAACGCGGGGACGGTGCGCTCGAGGATCGGCTCGGCGAGCTCGGCGAACGGGCGCGAGAGCTCCGCGTCGAGCGCGAAGCGCGCGATGAGCACGAAGTCGGCTCCCTCCTCGCGCGCGGCGAGCAGCGCAGCGAGGCTTGCGCCATCGACGAGGCTCCCCGGCGAGAGCACGACCCACGCCTGGCCCGTCTCGTCGGTCGCGAGGTGCCGCTTGAGCCCCTTGACCAACGCGCGCCGCGTGACGAGCTCGCCCTTGGCGAGGCGCCCGAGCTCGGGACCGAGCGCGCGCTCGACCTCGCCCGCGTCGCCGAAGCGGCGCAGGAGCGAGTAGCGGAGGCTCGCGAGCGGGACCAGCCCGCCCGGCGACGCGCCGACCGACACCACGCGTCCCGGGACGAGTCGCGTGGCGAGCGCGCTGATGAGCTCACTCGCGCCCGCGCCGATCGGACCGCGGAGCACGATGGTGCGCGTCTGCTTCGCGATGAGCGCTCCCTCGAGCGCGTCGAGCAGCGGCTCGCCGAGCGGCGGGAAGATCGGGCTCTTGAGCGCGGCGATCCCCGCGCCCGCCTCGCTCCTTCGCGGGTTGGCGCGATCGATCGTGATCCCGCGCGCCGAGCCGGCGCCGGCGCTCACGTGACGACCGAACAGGTAGTCCGATCCGGCCGCCTCGCGCGCGGCCGGACCGAGCACCAGCTCGCCGTTGCGCGCGCGGTTGGCGAGGAGCTGGGCGCGGGCGATCGCGTCCCCGACCTTCGCTCCGCCCACGTCGCTCACCTCGCCGATCGTCGCCGCGATCGCGCACGGCAGTGCGGCGTCCTCCGCGTCCTCGAGGATCTCGAGCGCGGTGTCGAGGGCGTCCGCCACGTCGGTCGGCTCCAACGCCGCCACCACCGTGCCGCTGACCCGCGCGAGGAGCTCGCCGCCGGTGACCGTGAGACGCGCGGCGACGGAACGTTCCCAGGCCGCCACGATGTCGTGACGGCCCGGTTGATCACGCTTGGGAGGCAGCCAGCGGTGCCAGAGGATCAGCTTCCGCACCTCGTGCCGTCCGGCCGCCGGCCTCAGCCGTCGAGGCGACGCTTGAGCGCCTCGAGCTCGTCGTCGACCTCGGTCTTGCCCGCTTGGCGCTCGAGCTGACGGAACTTGGCTTCCACGTCGCGGGTGTCCGCGTCGTCGAGCACGGAGTGCGCTTCGATCTCCGCTTCGAGGCCATCGATCCGACCAGCCAGCCGCTCGAGATCGCCGAACGCGCCGCCGCGCCCGCTGAGCGCGTCGCCCTCGTTCGGATCGGAGCGCGCGCGCCGAACCTTCGCCGCGAGCGTGGACTTGCGCGCCTTGAGGTCCTCGATCTTCTGCTCGATCTCCGCGAGCGTGTCCTTCATCTCGAACGCGGCCTTCTCCTGCTCGGCCGCTTGACGATCCGTCTCCTCGCTCTGGCGGAGCGTGCGCTGCTTCATCTTCAGCGCCTCGCGGGCGAGCTCCTCGTCGCCGGCCTTGAGCGCGAGGACCGCCTTGTCCTCCCAGCGCGCGACCTCGTCCTGGAGCTCCTTCTTCTTCTTGTCGAGGCGCTTGGCCGAGCCGAGCGTCTGCACGAGCTCCTTCTTCGCGTTCTTGAGCTCGGCCTCCATCTCGACGACCGTCTGCTCGATGAGCTTGGCCGGGTCCTCGGCCTTGTCCATGAGGGAGTTGAGGTTCGACTTCAGGACGCGATTGAACCGGTTGAAGATGCCCATGGACTCCATTCCCTGGCGAGTTCTCGAGATTTTCACGGCTGCTTCGGCTTGTAAAGCGTAGCGCTCCACGTCCTCAACGCGCGAGGCTCGACGACCCTTTCAGCGCGGTCTATGACGGCCCGCCATGCTCGAAGGCGCTCGAATCCTCGTGACGGGCGGGGCCGGGTTCATCGGAACCGCGCTCTGTCGTCGCCTCCTCCCGACGAACCGCATCCGGGTGCTCGACACGCTGCGGCGCAACGCGCTCTCGAAGGCGGGCCTCGATACCCACGCGAACCTCGAGCTCGTGGTGGGCGACGTGCGCGACGAGGCGGCGGTCGAGCGCGCCGTCGAGGGCATGGACTTCGTGGTCCACATGGCGTCGATCGCGGGCGTCGACACGGTGATGAAGAACCCTGTCACCACGATGGACATCTCGCTCCGCGGCACGATGAACGTGCTGGAGGCGTCGCGGAAGGCCGGTCAGGCCAAGCGCGTGATCGACTTCTCGACCAGCGAGGTCTTCGGCTCGTACGCGTTCCGCGTGCGCGAGGCCGACGTCACGAGCCTCGGGGCGGTCGGCGAGGCGCGATGGACGTACGCGGTGAGCAAGCTCGCTACCGAGCACCTCGCGCACAACTATTTCAAGCAATACGGCTTGCCGACCTGCTCGATCCGCCCGTTCAACATCTACGGGCCCGGCCAGGTGGGGGAGGGCGCGGTCCACGCGTTCGTCGTGCGGGCGCTCGCGAATGAATCGATCAGCATCCACAACGAAGGCGATCAGATCCGCTCGTGGTGCTACATCGACGACATCGTGGAAGGCATCCTGCTCTGCCTCACCAAGGAGGAGGCGATCGGCGAGTCGTTCAACATCGGCAACCCGCGCAGCACGATCACGATCTACCAGCTCGCGCGGGTCATCCGACGGCTCAGCGGGAGCGAGAGCCCGATCGAGTTCACCCCGTGGGAGTTCCCCGACGTCGAGCTGCGCATCCCCGACGTGAAGAAGGCCGAGCGCCTCCTCGGCTTCCGGGCGGAGGTCGACCTCGAGGATGGTCTCGCCCGCACGATCGATTGGTACCGCGAGCGGGGCGCGGGCTGATATCGTCTGGCGTTCTTGGATGAAGACGTACTCGCTGGAGAAGGCGCGCGCGGACGGCTGGCTCGAACAGCTGGGGGAGGGCTCCCAGGGATTCGCGCAGCTCTGCGAGGTCGTCGGGACGAACTTCGTCGCGTTCTCCGTCATCGCCGGGGTCCGCATCAGCGCGCTCACCGTCGACCCGCGCAACCTCGACGCGTCGGTGGTGGAGTTCGAGGATCTGCGCGGCGTCCAGCGCATGATGCTCGGCGAGTTCCGCGACCGCCTCGCGCACGACATGTTGCTCGACGACGAGCCGCTCGGCGATCTGCCCGACGGGCCGCTCGACGCGGAGGCGCTCCAGGCGTTCGTCGGCTTCCGCTACATCCTGCTCGCGCCGCTCTACGGCATCTCGCTCGAGGAGCTCCGAGTCGACGGCTCGCAGGCGATCATCCAGGCGCGCGTGGACGGCACCTCGAGCGCGATGAGCCTCGAGACGCTGCGCGAGCTGATCCGCGAGCGCGTCTCGAGCGAGGTCGCGCAGCAGCGCTCGCCGTCCCCGTTCTCGATCGATCTCAACGTCGTGCCGCGGGCCCGAGCGGCGGCGGCGCGCGGGGCGCACGAGGAGGTCTCCGAGCTCCTCGCGAACTGGCCGGGCATGCTCTCGCTCCTGCTTCGAACGGCCGAGGGGCAAGGCCTCTCCGGCGAGGTGCGGGCCACGCTGGCCGAGGCGCTCGGGCTCCTCGGCAGCGCGTACGTCGCGCTCGGGCGTCAGGATTGGGCGCAAGAAGTGTTGCGGCTCGGGATCCAGTGGGCGCAGGACCAGCTCGAGGTGAGCGCGGATCTGTTCACGCGCCTCGCCGACGCGCACATGGCGGCGGGGCTCTACGGGCAGGCGATCGGCCCGCTGCGTCGCGCGCTCGCGCTCGGCGGTCCGCGTGAGGTGCTGTTGCCGGCGCTCGCGAAGAGCTTCGCCGCGCGCGGTCGAAACATCGCCGCGCTCCTCTGCGCGGACGAGGCGGTCGCGGCGGGCGCATCCGAGGACGAGGTCGAGGCGGTCCGCGAGGCGGCGCGCGAGGCGCTCGGCGAGGACTGGGCCCGCTTCCGCGAGCACGTCGCCGACTGAGCGAACGGCGATCGCTCCGTCGGTCGGCGTCAGCGGGGCGGGCCGAGCGGGATGCGTAGAACGAAAGGGTCGTTGCCGGCCGGGACCACGGCGTCGTGAGGTACCCACGCGCCCTGTCCGTACGGGCGCACCTCGAAACGGTGGCGGCCGACGTCGATCCGGTCGAGGGTGGTCGGCGTGTTGCGTGCCTCGCGCCCGTCGACGCGCAGGTTGGCCCAGCCGCCGCCCGGGTGGACGACCCGGACGGAGCGCGGCGCGGCGCGCTCGGCCGGCGCGCGCGGGGCGGGCTCGACCGCCGTCTCGATGGTGGGCTCGACCGCGGGCTCGACCGGTGGCAGCGACCGCGCGGTCGGGGGCGTCGGGCGAGCGGCTTTTGTCTGCGCGGCGCCGGTCTCCGCAGCGGGCGTGGGAGCGGGCGTCGGGTGCCGCTGCGGCGTGAGCTCGTCGGGGACGTCGACTCCCCTCGGGATCGGCGCCGACGCGAGGCCGCTCGGCTCCTCCGGCGTGCTCGTCACCGACCGCGCGGCGGCGGTCGGAGCGTCGGCGACGGCGTCCTCGGGGCCCGACTCCGCACCGACGAGGACGGCGATGGTGGCCGCGCCACCGAGGACACCGGCCAGCGCCATCGCAGCGAGCACCCAGGCATTCGTCTTGACGGGAAGGCGGATCGGCTCGCTGCTCGTACCGCGCGCGGCGCGGACCTCGCTCACCGCTCCCTCGGGCGCCGCTTCGACGGCCGGCGCGCCGCCGCTCCCACCCTCGCGGGCGCGCGCGATCCACGCGTCCTTCTCCTCGCGCTCCGTCTCGAACGTCGCGCGCATGAGGTCCGCGATCTCGCCGATGCCCACGTGGACGCCCCGCTCGGTGATGAACCGGCTCAGCGCCTGGGCCAGCTCGCGCGCGGTCGCGTAGCGGCGCTCCGCGCTCGGCGACAGGCACGTTTGCAAGATGCGATCGAGCTCGACCGGGATGCGCGGGTCGATCGAGGACGGGTCGGGGACGTCACCGTCGAGCACCGCGTTCAAGGTGGCGATCTGATCGTCGCGCCGGAACAGTCGGCGCGCGGTGAGGAGCTCCCACAGCGTGACCCCGAGCGCCCACACGTCGGTGCGCCGGTCGATCGGCCGCGCGCTGAGCTGCTCCGGGCTCATGTACGCGACCTTGCCCTTCACGACGCCCGTCGTCGTCTCGTGGATCCGCCCCGCCGCCTTGACGATCCCGAAGTCGACCACCTTCACCGAGCCGTCGAACGTGACGAACAGGTTCTGCGGCGACACGTCGCGGTGCACGAGGCCGAGGAGCGCGCCGTCGCTACCGCGAAGCTCGTGCGCGGCGTGGAGCCCCATCGCGGCGTCGGCGATGATCCGTGCCGCGAGCTCCACGAAGCGCGGAGGTCGCGCCTCGGGCTTCGCATCCCACGCCCGGATGAGCGCGCTGACGGGCTCGCCGTGCAGGTACTCCATCGCGAGGTAGTGCACGCCGTCATCCTCGCCGGCGTCGAACACGGTCGCGACGTTCGGGTGATCGATCCGCGCGCTGATGCGCGCCTCGTCGATGAACATGTTCACGAACGACGGCTCGTCGGCCATGTGCGGATGGATGCACTTGAGCGCCACGAGCTTTCCGATCGACAGACCGCCGATCACGCGCGCGAGATACACGGTGGCCATACCGCCGGACGCGATCTTCGCGAGCGGCTCATAGCGCCCCGCGACCACCGCCGGCAGGGCCGTGCGACGCCGCGGCGAAGGAGCGCTCGCTTCGTTCGTCAACGGCGCGTTGGGGGACTGACCTGCCACGTGACGTCCGGGTTGAGCACAGCATAGACCGCCCCCGCGACGATGGCCGCGACCACGAGGACGATGGCTCCGATCACGATGGCGTATCCCCAGTCCGGAAAGCCGCCCGCGCTGGTCGCGGCGTCCGGCGCCGCGGTGCCGGGGCCCGCCGGTCCCTCGCCGACGGAGAGCGGCTCGCCCGGCGTGCCCCGTTGCGCGAGCACCGCGCCGCCGGGGCCGAGCACTTCGACGTAGAAGAGCGCCTGGCGGCCCGGCGCGGCGGTGAGGGGCGGCGGAGCTTCGCGCCACGCGCCGGTGGCCGGATCGAACACGCGCATGCGGACTTGACGCGTGAGCCCGGCCGGGTCCCGGATCACCCGCGCCTCGACCGTCGAGCCTCCGGGGCCTGCGCCGGTCGTGACGTCGACGTCGAGCCGGCCGCCGAGCCGTCGCCCCACCGCGACGAAGCGCTCCGCGAGATCGGGCGGGAAGCGCGCGTCGAAGCGGTGCGACGGGCTCACCGACGCGAGCGACGTCAGCGTGCGTTCGAGCTCCGCCTCGTCGGCCCTCGCGTGGTCGAGGAGCGCGCGCGCTTCGAGCACGAGGACGAGATCGTCGCGCGTGAGGACCCCGCGCATCGCTCCGTCGAGCTCCGCCTGCGCGGCCTCGTAGTCACCCTCGTCGATCCGCGCGCGCGCGCGATCGACGCCCGGATGCGCGCGCGCGATCGCGGGGACGGCGACGAGGATCGCGAGCGCGATCGCGACGCGGATCTGGCGGTCGATCACGGACCCTCCCGCTTGTCCTTGCGCGGCCGCTCGATCCCGTACGCGGCGAGGCGCTTCACGAACGTGCGGCGCGGCATCCCGATCAGCGCAGCCGCACGCGTCTGGTTGCCGCCCGTCTCCTCGAGCGCCTCGAGGATGCGGCGGCGCTCCACGTCCTCGAGCTCGCTCCTGATCGCGCGCTCTTCGCCCGGCGTCGCGTCGCGCGCCTCGCCGCGGATCTCCGGCGGCAGGTGCGTGAGCTCGACGATCCCCTGACCCGCGAGCACGACGGCGCGCTCCATCGCGTTCTTCAGCTCGCGCACGTTGCCGGGCCACGCGTAGCGCTCGATCGCGGAGATGGCGGCCGCCGAGAGCGTGACGCCGCCCCCGCTTCGTCGCGCGAACCGATGCGCGAGGGGCACGATGTCGGCACGGCGCTCGCGCAGCGGCGGTACGTCGATGCGGATGCCGTTGAGCCGGAAGTAGAGATCCTCGCGGAAGCGTCGCTCGGATACTTCGCGCGCGAGGTCACGGTTCGTGGCGCTGACGAACCGCACGTCGACGCGTCGCGGCGTCACCGACCCCAGCCGCGTCACCTCACGGCTCTCCAGCACGCGGAGCAGCTTGGCTTGCAACGTGAGAGGCAGCTCGCCGATCTCGTCGAGGAACACGGTGCCTCCGTCTGCCGCCTCGAAGATGCCGGCGCGGGTCTGGAGCGCGCCGGTGAACGCGCCGCGCTCGTGGCCGAAGAGCTCGCTCTCCGCCACCGACTCCGCGAGCGCCGCGCAGTTGACTCGGATCAGCGGGCCGTCCGCGCGCCGTGATCCCTTGTGCAGCGCCTCCGCCACGAGCTCCTTGCCGACGCCCGTCTCGCCGATGAGGAGGACGGTCAGCTCGCTCGCCGCCACGCGGCCCGCCAGCTCCATCACCTCGATCATCGCCGGATCGCGCACCAGCGCGGGGCCGCCGGGGAGCATCGACGGGCGCTCGTCCTCGCGCGGCGTGCTCACGCCCTCCGCGCGCACCGTGCCGGGCGGCAGCATCGAAGGTCGGTGCACGACGCAGAGCACCGCGCCGAGCTCGATCGCTTGTCCGGGCTCGACCGGCGTGAGCATCAGCCGCTCGATCGGCCGCCGTCCCACCCGCACGCCGTTCGCCGCGCCGAGATCCTGGATGCACACCGGAGGTCCCACCAAGAGCTGCGCGTGGCGCCGCGAGATCGAAGGGTGCTCGATGCGGATCTGACAGTCCTCACTGCGACCGATGGTGACGGGGGCGCCGCGCGGCAGACGATGCGCGACGGAGCGCGCGTCCTCGACGACCACCAGCCACCACTCGGCGTCCTCGCCCGCCGGTGAGAGACGCTCGGTCTCGTCCTCGATGTCGATCGGCGGGCTCATCGCGCCACGCAGCGTATCAAGCCGCGAGGGGACGAGCGTGGGTCGCTCAGCGGATCCGGTCGCACCCACCGCCATCTCCGAAGATGTCCAGGTCGTCGCAGAAGCTCGCGATGGGACAGCAATGCATATTGTCGGCGCAGAGCGTGCTCTCCTCCGCGCACCGGAGGCAGCCGGCGCCGGGGACGCACGTCCCATCGCACGCGCGAGGCGTCGCGAGAGCGGCCGGCTGCTGGACGAGGTCCACGTCCTGGCTCGGGTCGAGCTCGATCGTCCGCGTGTCGGACCGCGTCGTCTCGCACGTGGTCGTGTCCTGCACCTCGATCGCGAAGCAGTACCGACCCGGCGTCTCGAACGGCGGGAGCGTGTACGTCCGCGTGCCGAGCAGCCCGAAGAACAGGAATGAGTCTTGCGGAGCACATCCTTCCAGCTGGATCGACGCGGCGATCACCTCGTTCGCCGCGAGCTCGGGTGTCAGCTCGTAGCCCCACTCGATCTGCCGGGTCACCGAGCACCCGGTGACGACGAGGAGCACGAGCGCGCACGACGCGGCGCCGTCGGGGCGTCGTCGGGGTGGGCGGTCGTGTCGGGTTGGCATCGCGGGCATCCTAGACGGTCGCGCGAAGTGGTGCAGCGACCGTGCCGGCGGCGCGCGTGGCGTGCCCACGCGCTCGGGTCGGCCGGTTGAGCACGAGCGGCGCGACGTCGAGCCGCGGTCGAGCCGCTTCGGCTCAACCCCGCGTGGCGGTGGCTGGGCGTCGCGACCCGTCGGGGGCGCGAACGGCTTGGCACGACGGCTGCGATGCGGCGCTGCCGAGGAGGAACCCGCCGCATGCGTTCACCGACCGTCGTCTCGTCCCATCCGCTCGTCCGCCGATCGATCGGCTTCGGTGCCTTGCTGCTCGCGATGAGCATCGGCGCACCTTCACCCTCGAGCGCTCAGGCGTCTCCGCACCCGTTCTACGTCGGGGGCGGCGCCGGCGTCGCGATCGAGCTCGACTCGTATCCCACCCAGTTCGTGCTCGCGGAGGAGGTCGGCTACCACCTCTTCGGAACGAACGGCGGGCTCTTTCTCGGCGGCGCGTTCGCCCAGGGGTTCGGCCGCGACGTCGTGACGCTCCAGCTCGGCGCGCGCATCGGCTACGACATCGCGCTCTACGACGGCCCGGACCTCGCCGTGATGCTGGCCCCGAGCGTCGCGCCGGGGGTCGTGATCGCGTTCGCGAGCGTCAACACGCCATTCGGTCGTGTGAGCGGCGACGACGCGGCGTTCGACTTCCAGGGCGCGCTCGACGTGAAGCTGTTGCTGCTCGACGGCGCGCTCGAGGTGTTCCTGCGCCCGGCCGCGGTCGACGTGTTCGTCGGCGATGGCGTGGCGGTGCGCTGGAACGTGCTCGGCGGCGCGGCGGCGAGGTTCTGATGCCGCGCTCGATCGGTGTGGTGCGCTCGTCAAACGTCCAACGAGGAGGAGCTTCGATGTCCGTTCGCTTTGGTTCGCCGAGGGTTGGCTCGCGGGTTGGCTCGCGGGTGATCGGCCCGCTCGCCGTGTCCATGATGCTTGCGATGGTTGGGTGCGATGGGTCCGAGGACCCGATGGGTCGCGACGCCGGCCCTCCGTCGGGAAGCGACGCGGGACCGCGGACGGGAGGTGACGCCGGACCCGGCGGAGGGCTCGACGCGGGTCCGCCCATCGGGTCGGACGGCGGCGGCGTGGTGGGGTGCCCGAGCACGCCGCCGACCGTCGACGTGCGCTTCGGCGGCTGTGACGCGCTCAGCCCGTGCGGAGGAAACGTCGAGGGCGTGTGGGTCTACGACGACGTCTGCGTCGCGATGCCGATGCCGGATCTCAGCGCGTGTCCGCAGGCGCGCATCGAGGATCTCGCGGGGACCGCGCAGGGCTGTGTCGAGCTGGATGGGACGATGGTCGACCGCGACGTGACGACCACGGTGTCGTTCACCGTGGTGGTGCCCGCGAGCTGCACGCTCGGCCTCGGCTGCACCGCGATCGAGTCGGCGCTCGGCGTGACGTGCGCGGTCGACGGCACCGACTGTCGCTGCCCGATCAGCGAGACGTACACCGCAAGCAACACGGACACGTACACCGTCGCGGGCTCGGTGCTCACCACGGGCGACGGTCACCAATACGACTTCTGTGTCGGCGGCGCAGGCTTGTCCTACGAGGAGCACGGTGCGTCCCCGGACGAGCCGGGCGTGGTGCGGCTCGTCCACTGATCTCGAGTCGATCGATCGCGCGCCCTCGCGAGAACGCGGGGGCGCGCGTCAGTCGTCGAGCTCGCGCTGGATCGCGAGCAGCGAGCCGCGGGCGGGTCCGTCGCCGACCACCTCGAGCGCGATCGCGACGATCTCCCGCGCCGCCTCGCGGTCGCCTGCGCGCTGCGCGATCGCGAGGGCGGCTCGGAGCGTCGCGGTGTCGCGGCTCTCGGCGCCTCGCCGGGCGAGGGCCAGCGCGCCGCTCGGATCGGCGCTCGCGGGCTCCGCCGCCTGCGCGGGATCCGTCGTCGCGACGGCGGCTCCGATGCTCGATGCGGGCTCGTCCGCCTCGGCCGGGGCGGGGCCCGCCGTCGGTGCCGCGTCCTCGCCGGGCTGGGCCGGCGTGTCGGGGCTCGCGGTCGGGGCGGTCGCGAACGGCGCGAGGGCGACGTCGATCGCGTCGCGGGTCGGGGCGTCGGCCCATCGAGCGGCGTCGCGCAGTCGAGACGCGAACGTCGCGCGCTCGGCGTCCGCGAGCGTCACGAGCGCGGCGCCGACCAACGCCTCGGGCTCCTCGCTCGTCGCGAGCGCCCGCGCGAGCCTCGCTGGCTCGAGGGAGGTGAGCCGTACGGGATCCGCGAGCAGCAGGGAGAGCTCGCGCGCCTCGAGTGCGGTCGTGAGGCGATCGAAGTCGGCGCCGTCCACGCCCGCCCGGCGGAGCGCCCCGACGAACGCGTGCGCGCGCGCGACGTCGGCCGCGTCGAGCGCGGCGCGGGCCGCGTCATGCAAGGCGTGTTGCACGTCGAGAGGCATCGCGCTCAGCTCCGCGCTGAACGAGAGCGCACGATCCTCCGCCCGTCGCGCCGCCTCCGCGCGACCGAGCGCGCGCCGCACCCGCGCGAGCGCCGCGAACACGGTCGCCCGCTCGCGCACCTGACCGGATCGCTCGAACCGCGCCTCCGCCGCCTCGAGCCGGCCCGCGCGCTCCGCCACGCGCGCGCCGTCCTCGAGCGCGCGCGCGACGTCGTCCCCATCCCCGTGCTCGCCGAACCGGTGCGCCGCGCGGTCGTAGCGGTCGAGCGCCGCGTCCACGTCGCCGCGCCGGGCGCTCGCGGCCGCCGCTCCCAGGAGCGCGCGGGGATCGTCCGGCAGATACGCGGCCGCGAGATCGAACAGCCGATCCGAAGCCTCGGTAGATCCGGCGAGCGCGCACACCTCCGCCGCGTCGCGCGCGAGCTCGCCGCGCGCCGTCCCCGCCTCGCGCAGCGCGAGGAGCTTGCTCAGCGCCGCGTCGAGCGCGCGCTCGTCACCGCGGTCGGCCACCGCCGCGATCAAGCGCAACGCGATCCGCGCGTCGGTCGGCCGTCGCGCCGCCGCGCGCGCGAGCAGTTCGCCGGCCGCCGAAGGGTCGGTCGGGCGCAGCAGCTCCGCCGCGGCGGACAGCGCTTCGACCGCGAGCTCATCGGCGGGCTCCACCCGCTCGAGCCGCTCGGCCAACCCGGCCGCGAGCGCGCCGTCCCTCGTCTCCAGCGCGTCGACGAACGCGAGCGCGATCCCCATCGCGTCCTCGCGGAGGTCGGGCCTCGCCAATCCGAGGCTCGCCGCGTAGCGCGCCACGCTCTCTCCGTGACCGCGCTCGACGAGATCCGCGTAGGCCGCGCGCGCCACCTCGAGCTGGCCGTCGATGAGCGCGCGGACCGACGGCGCCATCCGCGCCGCCGCCTCCCAGCATCCTGGCTCGGGGGTCGGCTCCGCCTCCGTGGCGGCGAGCGTGCGCACCCGCAGCCGCCGCGCGCTGAGCGGCTCGAGGGCGAGCCGGCACGCGCGATCGTCGGGGACGCGCCAGCCGAACGGGACGAGCGCCACCGTCAACAGTCCGCTCAGCGCTCGCGGCAGCGCGAGCGTGCCGTGCGTGTCGCTCCATCGCAGCCCGACCGTCCGCGCCGCGAGGAGCGCGCGCACGAGCGGGGGCGCGGGAGCGGGCGCGACCGCACGGGCGTCCTCGATCGCGATGCGGAGCCCGCCCGCTTCGGCGCGCACGTGCGCCTCGAAGGCGACCGCACCGAACGCGTCGCGCAGCAAGAAACCTTGCGACGTCGAAGGCGACGCGGCCGACGGAGCGAGCGGGCGCAGGGCGAACGGCTCTTCGAAGCGCTCGCCGAGCAGTCGGTCGAGATTCAGGCGGACCTGCGCGGCGCGCACTCGCGTGCGATGGGTGCGGAAGCGTCCGGGCCCCGCGCTGAGATCGAGTGGGAACGTGAGTTGCGGGAGCTCGAGCTCGAGCGACTCGACGCATCCGAGCTCGAAGTCGAACGGCTGGGCGAGCGCGAGCACACCTCCGTCGCGATCGAAGCGCAGCGCGAAGCGCGGCCCGGACGGAGCCTCGCCGCCGCCCTCGGGGGACGTACGGCGCGACCCGGCGGCGGGGGCATCGAGCATGCGGCGAGGGTAGAAGGCGCGGGCTCCGGTGCCAATACACGGGCGATCCAGGGCGGCGCGTGACGGGCCTGTTTACGGGCGCAGCACGGCCGCGTACCGTACGCGTACCTCGCTACAGGGATCTTGATGGGCTCAGCGTCGATGATCGGGTTCGAGATTGGCCGCGAGATTGGCTGTCGGCACGACGAGGCAATGCCGGAGTCTCGTCGACGAGGCACGGGCGCCGAGATCGGGCTCGAGGGCGGCGATCGACCCGGCAAGATCCGAGTGGCGAGGTACTAGTCCATGGCTTTTCTGCTCGCGATCGATCAGGGCACGACGGGGAGCACGGTGGTCCTCCTCGGGACCGACGGCGCGCTCATCGCGAAGGCCAATCGCGAGTTCCGCCAGCACTTTCCACAGAGCGGATGGGTGGAGCACGAGCCGGAGGAGATCTGGCAGAGCGTGCTCGACGCGCTCGGGGAGGCGGTCGCCGCCGCGCGCATCGATCCCGCGCGCCTCGCCACCGAGTGCAAGGCGATCGGGATCACGAACCAGCGCGAGACTACCGTGCTGTGGGATCGCTCGAGCGGCGACGCGGTGCACCGCGCGATCGTCTGGCAGGACCGCCGCACCGCGTCGCGCTGCGCCGAGCTGAAGGCGGCGGGACGCGAGGCCCTCTTCAAGGAGCGCACCGGCCTCGTTCTCGATCCGTACTTCAGCGGCACGAAGCTCGAGTACCTCCTCGATCACGTGGACGGCGCGCGCGCGCGCGCGGACGCAGGCGAGCTCGCGTTCGGCACGATCGACAGCTACCTCGTCTATCGGCTCAGCGGCGGCGCCGCGCACGTGACCGACGCGACGAACGCATCGCGCACGCTGCTCTACGACATCCGGGCGGGGCGCTGGGACCACGAGCTTTGCTCGATCCTGCGCGTGCCGAACGCGGTGCTCCCCGACGTGCGCGGCTCGGCCGAGGTGTATGCGCGCACCAAGGGCGTGCCGGGGCTGCCGGACGGAATCCCGATCGCGGGCATCGCGGGCGATCAGCAGGCCGCGCTGTTCGGGCAGACCTGCTTCGAGGTCGGCGACCTCAAGTGCACGTACGGGACCGGGGCGTTCATCCTCATGAACACCGGCGAGACCGCGGTCGCGTCCGAGAACGGTTTGTTGACGACCATCGCGTGGCGCATCGGCGGGCGCACCACCTACGCGCTCGAGGGCTCCGCGTTCATCGCCGGCGCCGCGGTGCAGTGGCTGCGCGACGGTCTCGGGATCATCCGTTCCTCGGCGGAGGTGGAGGCGCTCGCCAACCAGGTTCCGTCCAGCGGCGACGTCGTGTTCGTGCCCGCGCTGGTCGGTTTGGGCGCGCCGCACTGGGATCCCCACGCGCGCGGGCTCATCTGCGGCATCGGTCGAGACACTACGGCCGCGCACATCGCGCGCGCGACGCTCGAGGGCATCGCGTACTCGGTGGCGGATCTCTCGCGCGCCATGGCGGCCGACGTCCAGCGCGCGTTCGGCGCGGGCTTGTCGCGGCTGCGGGTGGATGGCGGCGCCTCGCAGAACGACTTGCTGATGCAGTTCCAGTCCGATCTGCTCGACGTCCCCGTGGATCGACCCGCGTCGATCGAGACCACCGCGCTCGGCGCCGCCTACCTCGCGGGCCTCGGCGTCGGTGTGTTCCCCGACACCGAAGCGATCCGGAAGGCGCATCGCATCGAGCGTACCTATACCCCACTGGTGAGCGCGGAGGCCCGCGACGCGCTCATGGCCAAGTGGCAGCGCGCCGTCGCGCGCGCCCGGAGTGAGCTGAGCTGACATGACGAAGACGTCCGACACCGTCCGTTCCTCTCAGAAGGGCGCCGAGAAGCACGGCGCCGAGAAGTCCGACGCCGACATGGAGCGCGCCGAAAAGCAGGGCTCCGAGCGAGACGCCTCGCAACCCCTCAAGCGCGTCCCGATCTCGTGGGAGGCGCTGGAGGATGCGTTCGAGAACAACGCGCCGGAGGTACACAGTTATCTTCACCTCGAGACCGGCGAGGTGATCCGCATCGTCGACGGCATCGCGGACCCGCAGATGCACCAGCGCGTGATGGTCGACCCCACCTACCTGCGCGTGGACCCCGTGTCCTCACGCGAGCAGTACCGCTGGATGGAGCGGTTCATCGCGACGGTCGAAGAGACGGAGTTCCGCGACAAGTTGGTTCGCGCGATCGACGGAAAGGGCGCGTTCCGCCGGTTCAAGGACGTCCTCATGAGCTACCCGCTCGATCGCGAGCGGTGGTTCACGTTCCGATCCGAGCGCCTGCGCTCGTGCATGCAGGGCTGGCTCGAGGCGCACGCGATCGAGGCGGTCGAGCGCTCCGAGTGGCGGGTGCCCACCGCCGAGGAAGTGAAGGGCGTCGTCGAGCGCGAGCAGGAGCGTCGCCCCGCGCGCCGCTCGCGCGCCGCCATCGCCGAGGCGCAGCGGCAGAAGATCCTCGAGCTGGTGAAGGAGCTCCCGGCCCGCGAGCTCGACGCGGCGCTGGCGTTCGTCGAGTTCCTGCGCGAGCGCAAGCACCTCCCGCGCACCGAGGCGAAGGACGACTCCAGCGGCGAGACGACCGTTCCGTCCGACGACCTGGGCGAGGGCGAGGAGTCGTCGGCGAGCGAAGCGTGATCCGAGCGCGCGGGTCTCACGGCCCGCGGCTCGCCGCTGTCCTGTTCCTCGCTGTCCCCATCCTGGTGGCGGGCTCCCCGGTCGCCGCGCAGGGCCGCGGTCCGCGCACGAACGTCGAGGGGATCGCCGCGTGGATCGGCGGCGGAGGCGGCTCCACGGCCGAGCCGATCCTCTTGAGCGACGTCGAGCTCAACGCGCGCCTGTCGCTCGCGGCGGAGGCGCCGGTGTTGACCGCGCGGATCCCGCCGCCGTTGATGCGCGCGTCGCTCGAGGAGCTGATCGGCAGCGTGCTCATCGCGCGCGAGGCCGAGCGCCTGCGGGTGGCGGAGCCGAGCGCGAGCGACGTGGCGCGGGAGCGCGCCCGGATCGCGGAGCGGATCGGTGGGGTGGATCGCCTCGGGGCGCTGATGCGGCTCGGTGGCGTGAGCGACGCGGAGATCGACACGTTCGCTCGGCGCCGCGCCTACGTGGACGCGTTCCTGCGCGCGAACCTCGAGGGCAGCACGGTGATCTCCGACGCGCAGGTCGCTTCGGTGTACGAGCGGGACGAGCACCCGTTCCGCGGCCGGCCGCTCGAGGAGGTGCGCGAGGTGCTCCGCGCCTGGATCGCGCAACAAACCTTGCAACGGGACGTCCAGCGCTGGATCGAGGCGCTCATGGCGCGGGCGAGCATCCGCCGGCTCGGCCGCTTCGCGACCCCGGCGCCCGCTCCGGCGGAGCCCGATGCGCCCGCCGGCTGAGCTCGCGATCGAGCGTCGTCAGCAGGTCGACGACGAGCTCGACGCGCTCGCCTCGATCGCGACCGCGTGCGTCGGTCGCGACGTCGACGCGGAGGAGGTCGCCGCGTGGATCACGCCGCATCGCGAGGTGTGGATCGCCCGCGGGCCGAGCGGTCCGGTCGGCTATGCGCTCCTGTCGGTGATCCACGACGAGGCGGAGCTCCAGGACATCGGGGTCGCTCCCGACGCGCGCGGGCGCGGGGTGGGTCGGGCGCTCCTCCTTCGGGTGCTCGTCCGCGCCGAGGAGCGCGGTGCGTCGCGCGTGCTCCTCGAGGTCGCGCGGGGCAACGCGGCGGCGCTCGCGCTCTACACGTCGGTCGGGTTCACGCTCGACGGCGTGCGGCCGCGCTACTACCGCAGCGGGGAAGACGCGTTGCTCATGAGTCGGCCGGCAGAAGATAGAGCATGAGGACGATCGTCGCGAGGATGGCGAGGAGCAGCCCCGCCGCGATGCCGAGCGGTCGGAACCCGCGCGTCCCCATCCGATCGGCGATGGCCATGCCGCCGAACGCGCCGACGAGGAAGAAGCCGAACGTCGTGTAGGTCGTGGGGTAACTCTCGCCGGCCAGGGTCAGGATCGCGTAGTTGATCAACAGGCCGAGCGACCCGCCCGCGAGCCACCCGAACACCGTGGTGAGGCGCTGCCGTGCCTTGTCCGGCTCGGGTTCGGGCTTCTTCTCGACCTTGGCCGCCACGGGACGTCCTCGTGTAGCACAGCCAGCTTCGACGGCCGATCCCAAGGCGCGGGGGGGCACGCCCGTCCAAGCGCCGTGACCGGCGAGCCCGGATGTGACAACGGACCGATCCGGCGTCACGATCGTCTACCGACGATCGGACGAGCACGGCTCGGTCCCCGGCGCCCGCCATGTGCGCGGGCCTCCCGAGATGTGCTATCGGTCCCCGGTCCGTGCTCCCTCAACTCGTGGTCCCGCAACTCGTGGTCCCGCAACTCGTGCCCCGCAGGCCGTTTCAGAGGTCGGAACATTGAGCGACGAACGTAACGAGAACGACGACGACGGACTGGCAGCGCTCTCCGCCCTGGTCCGACACTCGACCGTCCCCCCCGAGGCCTCCGACGAGGACGAGGACGACGGAAAGCTGGACCTCGCCGCTCTCGCGGCGTCGATCGCGCCGCCGGCCCCCGCCGCGGCGAGCGACGACGAGGACGACGACGAGGAAGAGGAAGCAGCCCCCGCCGTGACGGCGGCGGCTCCCGTCGTCGAGACTCCGGTCGCCGCCGCTTCCGCGAGCTCCGCCAAGGGCAAGGCGAAGGGCAAAGGCAAGAACAAGAACAAGGGGGCCAAGCCCGCCGCGACCGCGTCGGCCAGCGCCTCGGCCAAGGCGGCGAGCCCCGCTCCGATGGCGGCAGCGCGCCATCGCGAAGACGACGACCGCGCGGCCGCGCCGGTCGCCGAGCCGAGCAAGAGCAACTCCACGATGTGGGTGGTGCTCGGCCTCGCCGTGGTGGTCCTCGGCGGCGGCTACTACTTCTACATGAACAACCAAGCTGACGAGGGCGGCGCGAGCATCGCTTCCGCTCCGAGCAGCGTGTCGACGAGCCCGACGAACGGCGCCGACGACGACGATCGGGGTGAGGACACCGACGTGGTCGCGACGACCGGGGGCGATCCGTCGAACACCGATCCCTCGGCCGACGTGGACGACGGGACGAGCGACACCGGGACGAGCGACACCGGCGCCAGCGACGAAGGCGACGAAGGCGACGAAGGCGAAGGGCTCGCGGCCGACGACGGGGCAGACGATCAGGACGGTCGCACCGAGGAGAGCGGTCACCGTCGCTCGGGAGTACGTCGTGGCGCAGGCGCGCATCGCGACGATCACCACGAGGATCCGCCGGCCGCGGCGGCGCAGGCCACGAACCAGCCGGCGAACCCGGCGACCGCTCAGGCGACCGAGCCGCCGGCGGCCACCGGATCGGCTTCGCGACGCGGGCGCAGCGCTGCGCAGGGCGAGGGCACGAGCCAGGTCGACGCGCTCCTCGACGACGCGCTCGGCGGACGCCCGGACCGCTCGGGCACGCACACCACGCCGAACGATCGCGGCGCGCAGGCGGCGGCCTCGCCGTCACCGCCCGCGGGCGACCTGCCCGCGCAGCCCTCGCGTCAGAACATCGCGCGCACCCTCGGCGGCCTGATGAGCCGCATCCGCGCGTGCGCCGGCGATCAACAGGGCATGGCGCTCTCCACCATCATGATCCGGAACGACGGAACCGTGGCCAGCGTGTCGGTCGGTGGGAACCCGTTCGGCGGGACGCCGCAAGGCTCGTGCATGGAGGGCGTGATCCGCGATGCGCACTTCGAGGCGTTCAGCCAGTCGTCGGCCCGCATCAGCTACCCGTTCAACATCCGGTAGACCGGTTCTCGCGAGGCTCCATCGCTACGGGGGCGCCGTCCGCCCCCCCGGGGCGCGGCGCTTCGCGGCCGCGTGGCTCGCCGCGCTGTGCGCTGCGGGCTGCGCCGGACCGGGCCAGGGCGCGCAAGGCGACGTGCAGGGGCGACCGGGCCCGCTCGCCCTCGCGCCGCCGAGCGCGGAGGCGCGACGCGAGGCGATCGACGAGCTCGGCCGGCGCGTGTGGGCGGCGATGGCGAACGGAGAGCCGCAACGGCTCTTGATCGACGAGGTGGACCTGCGCGAGCTCCTCGACGCGTCCGCGGCGACGCGCGTGACGGTGCGCCGGACGCAGATGGAGGATCGCCTCGGTCCGACCGACGACTTCGCCGGCCTCATGGCGTCGGCGGAGTACGCGGGGATCTGCGTGCAGGGTGCGCGCGACGTCGAACCGGGCGGGCCCCTCGGTCTGCGATCGCCGGGGTGGGTGGCCGATCGCGTGCTGGTGATCGGCCGGCGACCGAGCGGACAGCGCATCGCGTCCTGGCTGGAGGGCCTCTGGCTCTACTGCGAGCACGGTTTCCGCGCCGCGGAGCTCGAGCGCGTCGAGCGCCCGCGCTGGGAACACTCCGATCTCGAGATCGCGCCTTGCGACCTCTCGATCCGGAACGATCTGCCGGATCGCGCGCGCTGAGCCGACGCGATCGCGCGGTCCCCCACGCGATCGCCCCGCCGATGGTGGCCGATCCACGTGGGGCCACTATCCCTAGTGGGGGTCATACTGTGGCACCCACCAGTGGTACCGAACGGGATTGCACCGGCGGATCGTGGGTGATAGTCGGACTGGACCATGAAGATCAGCAAGGTCGAGGTCTGCGGCTTCAAGTCGTTCGTAGACCGGACCGTCGTCCACATCGATCACGACGTGACGGCCATCGTCGGGCCGAACGGCTGCGGCAAGTCGAACATCGTCGACGCCATCCGCTGGGCGATGGGCGAGCAGTCGGCGCGCCACCTCCGCGGCAAGGCGATGGAGGACGTGATCTTCAACGGCTCGGAGAGCCGCGGGCCGCACAGCTTCGCCGAGGTCACCCTGACGTTCGACAACCGCGACGGCATCGGCCCGCCGGAGTACGCGGCCTACGCGGAGATCGCGGTCACCCGCCGCCTCGATCGCACGGGAGCCAGCGAGTACCTGATCAACCGCACCCCGGTGCGCCTGCGCGACGTCACCGATCTCTTCCTCGGCACCGGCGTCGGCACGAAGGCCTACTCGATCATCGAGCAGGGCCGGATCGGCTTCATCGTCTCCGCGAAGCCGACCGATCGGCGCCACCTCATCGAAGAGGCGGCCGGCGTCACGAAGTTCAAGGCCAAGAAGAAGGCCGCCGAGCGGAAGATGGATCAGACGCGCGCCAACCTCTTGCGCGTCGGCGACATCATCCACGAGATCGATCGCTCGCTCTCCACGCTCAAGAGGCAAGCGCACAAGGCGGAGCGCTACAAGAAGTACAAGAGCGAGATCCGCGACCTCGAGCTCCTCGTGGCCTCGCATCGCTGGATGGAGCTCACCGTCACGCGTCGCGTCGCGTCGAGCGGGCTCGATCGCGTCGGCGCCGAGGTGGAGGGGAGCCGTCTCGCGCTCCGCGTGCGTGAAGCGGAGCTCAGCGCGGATCGCCTCGAGGCGACCACGCGCGAGCGCGAGGTCGAGACCGCGCAGCGCGCCGCCTACGAGCTCGACAACGCGGTGATGGTGCTCGAGGGGAAGGTCGAAAACCTCCTTGCGCGCCACCAGGCGCTCGTCGAGGCGGAGCGCACGGCCGAGCGCGAGCTCTACACCCTCGAAGGTCAGCGCGAGGCGCTCGGCACCGAGCGCGAGGGCTTGCGCGCGGCGCTCGTGGAGCTCGAGGCGATCGAGTCGCGCGAGGGCGACGTTCTCGAGCGCGAGGCGTCCGAGCTCGAGCGTCGGCGCGCCGCGATGGGCGAGGCCGAGCGATCGGTGATGAACGCGACCTCGCGCGTGGCCGAGGCGCAGGCGCGCATCGCGCGCGCGGAGGCGGTGCTCGACGCGTTCGAGCGGCGTCGCGCGGAGGGCCGCGAGCGGCTCGCGCGGCTGCGCGGCGAGCGAGAGGCGCACGAGGCCCACGCGGCCGAGCTGCGCATCGAGGGCGAGGAGCTGGTCACGCGGCTCCACGCGCTCAAGTTCGGTAAGGACCAGACCTCCGCGAAGCGCGGCGAGGTCGAGGCGGAGCTCAATCAATTCCTGTCGGAGATCCGCGAGAGCGACGCGGTGCTCGAGCGCCTGCGGGAGGAGCTCGCGCAGCGGCGCTCGCGCCTCCGCTCGCTGGAGGAGATCCAGCAGCGCTTCGAGGGCGTGGGCGATGGCGTGCGCGCGCTGATGACGCGGTACGTGCCGAGCGCGGAGCGCGGAAATGAGATTGCGGATCGAGAGGCGGCTGGGATCCTCGGGCTCGTCGCGGATCGCATCGACTGCCCCGAAGCGCTGACGGAGGCGCTCGCGGCGGCGCTCGGCGAGCGGCTCGAGCACGTGGTGATGAAGGACGCGGCGGCGGCGAGCCGCGCGCTCGCGTTCCTCGAGAGCGGCGAGCACGGTCGCGCGACGCTCGTCCTGCGCTCGCCGAGGCGGGTGGTGCGGCCGAGCCCGCGCGCGCCCGAGGCGGAGGGCGTGCTCGGTTGGCTCGCCGACCTCGTCGGCTCGGCGCCCGAGGACCGCGGCCTCGTGCGGCACCTCTTGGCCGACGTGCTGGTCGTCGACTCGCGCGAGCGCGCCCGCGCGCTGTTCGAGGCGGGCCTCGACGCGACGATCGTCACGACCGGGGGGCTCCTGCTCGAGCGCGACGGCACGGTCACCGGTGGCCGCGGCGAGGGCGTCGGCGCGCACATGATCGCGGTCAAGCGCGAGATCCGCGAGCTGCACGAGGTCGTGGGGGCGGGCAGCGATCGGCTCGAGAAGGCGGTGAAGCGCCACCACGATCTCCGGCTCGGGATCGCGCAGCGCCGGGCGGCGCTCGACGCGGCGCGCAACGAGGCCCACGACGCGGAGATCGCGATCGTGAAGGCGGAAAAGGACTTGCGACGCACGGAGGGGCAGCTCGACGAGGCGCTCAAGCGCGCCGAGGCGACCGGGCGCGAGGCGGACGAGCTCGACGCGCAGCTCTCGGCGGCCGACGACGAGGAGCGCGCGGCGGAGGCCGAGATCGAAGCGGCGCGCATCGCCGAGCAGGAGTCCGGCGCGGCGCAGGCGGCGGCGCAGGAGATCTTCGCGGGCCGTCGCGAGGCGGTCGAGGAGCAGGCCCAGGTCGTCACCACCCTCAAGGTGCGCGTCGCCGAGGCGAAGCAGCGCGTGCAGAGCGACAAGGGCGCGCTCGAGCGGCTCGATCGCTCGTTCGCGGAGCTCGGCGAGCACGCCGAACGGCTGCGCGGTGACATCGGTACGTCGGCGGCGCAGCAGGGCGAGACGGCCGCACAGATCGTGCTGACGCGCGAGTCGGTACGCGAGAAGGTCGACCTCGCGCGGGTCGCGCACGTCACGCTCGAGACGGCGCGCGCCGAGTACGAGGAAGCGAAGATCGAGCTCGGCGAGCGCGAGGCGGCGCTCGGCGAGGTGCGGCGTCGCATCGAGGCGGGCGACAAGGAGCTCGCCGCGCTGCTCCTAAAGGAGCGCGAGCTCGCAAAGGACCTCGAGTATCTGCTCGAGTCGATCGAGGATCGGCACCAGGTCGATCTGCGTCGCGTGATCGGCGACTACCACTTCCGCGAGCTCCCCGACGAGTCGGTGCACGCGCGCGTCGAAGAGCTCGTGCGGCTCGTGCAGCGGATGGGCGAGATCAACCTCACCGCGATCGAGGAGTACGAGGAGAAGAGCAGGCGCTACGAGTACCTCACGGCGCAGCGCGACGACCTCACGCAGGCGCTCTCGCAGCTCGACAAGGCGATCAAGCAGATGAACAAGGAGAGCCGCCGGCTCTTCAAGGAGACCTACGACGCGGTCAACTCGCGCTTCAAGCAGGTCTTCCCGCGCCTCTTCGGCGGCGGCAAGGCGGAGCTGCGACTCACCGATCCCGAGGACCTGCTCGAGTCGGGCGTCGAGATCATCGCGCAACCGCCGGGCAAGCGCCTCGGATCGATCGAGCTGATGAGCGGCGGCGAGAAGGCGCTCACCGCCGTCAGCTTGATCTTCTCGATCTTCCAGCATCGCCCGAGCCCGTTCTGCCTCCTCGACGAGGTCGACGCGCCGCTCGACGAGGCGAACATCGGTCGCTTCGCGGAGGCGATCCGCTCGATGACCAAGCACTCGCAGTTCATCGTGATCACGCACGCGAAGACGACGATGCAGCTCGCCGACGTGCTCTACGGCGTGACGATGGAGACGCCCGGCATCTCGAAGCTCGTCGCGGTCGAGATTCGCAAGAGCGAGGCCGCGAGCGACGACGAAGACGCCGGCGTCGCGGTCGCCTGATCGCCCGGCCGCACCTGCGTGAGCGCGGGGCGCTGGGGTAGAGTCTCCGCGATGACCATGACCCTCCGCGCGGCGAGCGTCCGCGCCCTCTTGGCCTTCGTCCTCGGGATCGGCACCCTCGCCGGCTGCGATTGCAGCGGTCCGCCCGACGGAGGCGAGGGCTCGCCCTGCGACGTCGACGGTGACTGCAACACTGGGCTGCTCTGTCGCGACGGCGCGTGCCACGCGCGCCCCGACGGCGGCGATCGCGGCGACGGCGGCGGCACGGGGTTCGACGCCGGCATGGTGTGCCCGGCCACGCAGACGTGCGGCGCGGCGTGCTGCGCGCCGACCGAGGAGTGCATCCTCGGCGCGTGCGAGGCGATGTGCTCGGGCCTGCGATGCGGGCCCGCGATGACCTGCTGCGCGAGCGGCGACCTCTGCATCGAGGAGGCGTGCGTCACCCCCGGCGATCCGTGCGTCGAGTCGATCGACTGTCCTCTCGACGCGTACTGCGACGTCGCGCTCGGTCGGTGCCTGCCGCGCACCGCATCGCGCTGCGAGTACCACCCGCCGGCGGGCGTCTTCACGCCGGAGGAGCAGTGGGCGTGGACCGGAAGCAGCACCGCGCCAGGCTCCGTCCACGTGATGATGGCGCCGACGGTCGGTGACCTCGACGGCGATGCAGTGCCCGAGGTCGTCTTCAACACGTACACGAGCGGCACGAGCTATGGCGGCGATGGTGTGCTGCGCATCGTGCGCGGCGACACGGGCGCCGAGGTGCGCAGCGTGACCGCGCCGGTGGTGTGCCCCGAGCACGGGATCGCGCTCGGCGATCTGAACGCGGACGGCGTACCCGAGATCGTCACGATGCTCACGCCGTGCAGCGGCGGCGTGATCGCCGCGTTCGAGCCCGACGGCAGCGTGTTCTGGCTGAGCCACGACATGACGGGCGCTCCGTTCGCCGGCAACTTCCAGTTCGGCGCCCCGACGATCGCGGACCTCGAGGGCGACGGGATGGCCGAGGTGATCATCGGCGGCGCGGTGATCGAGGCGGACGGCACGCTGCGCTTCGACGCGCAGCCGGGCGCGGCGTCCAACTGCTGCGCGACCGTCGCAAGGAGCCCGCTGAGCGGGGCGTACGACATCGACGGCGACGGCGACCTCGAGGTGATCGCGGGCAACGCGGTCTACCAGCACGACGGCACGCCGGTGTGGAGCAACCCCGCGCTCGTCGATGGCTACATCGCGGTGGCCGACTTCTTCGCGGACGGCGTGCTCGACATCGCGGTCGTCCATCAGGGCAGCGTGGGGAGCGACGAAGGGTACGTGTCGATCCGCCGCGCGACGGACGGCATGGTCCTGTTCGGGCCGGAGGCGATGCCGGGCGGCGGTCGCGGCGGTCCTCCGACGGTGGCGGACTTCGACGGCGACGATCTGCCCGAGATCGGCGTCGCGGGAGGCTCCGCGTACGCGGTGTTCGATCCGGACGGCCCGACGCCGGTGCTCTGGTCGCAGACCACCCAGGACACGAGCTCCAACATCACGGGCAGCAGCGTGTTCGACTTCGACGGCGATGGTCGCGCCGAGGTCGTCTACAACGACGAGTGCTACATGCGCGTCTACAACGGCGCAGACGGGTCGATCTACGCGCAGGTCGCGCAGCACAGCCACACGCTCGTCGAGTACCCGCTCATCGTGGACGTCGACGCGGACGGCAACGCCGAGATCGTGTTCGCCGGCAACTCCGAGGTGAACCGGTGCGACGCGATCCCGAGCTACGACGGGCTGCGCTCGGGCATCCGGGTGTTCCGCGATGGCGCCGACAACTGGGTCGGGACGCGGACCGTGTGGAACCAGCACACCTACCACATCACGAACGTGCGCCAGGACCTGAGCATCCCCGCGGGGGAGCAACCCAACTTCCAGCGCTTCAACAACTTCCGGCAGAACTCGCAGAGCTTCGACGCACCGAACCTCGTGCCGGCCGGCCTCGCGTTCACCCCGACCGGGTGTCCGCCCGACCTCGAGCTCGCGGTCACGGTCCGCAACGTCGGCGCGGTGACGGTCGGGGCGGGGCTCCCCGTCACCTTCTATCTCGGCACGCCCGCCGCACCGATCCGCGCGCTCGGGACCGTACGCACCCTCGCGCCGATCGCCCCGGGCGCCGAGGAGCGCGTCACGGTGAGCGGCGCGGTGATGATCGGCGAGCAGGGCATGGGCATGCCGTGGTTCGTGCGGGTCGACGACGTCGGCGACGGCACCGGTGAAGAGAACGAGTGCATCGAGACCGACAACGAGGCCGAGTCGACGTACGACTGCAACGGGATCGGGTAGAGCTCACCGGGCCGTGTAGAGGACGTGCACGAATCGGTGCGCGCGGACGTGCACGAGGACGGGCGGTGCCGGTTGCCCCAACGGAGATCCATCACGCTCCCGCGAAGCGTGCTGCGCTATGCTCCGCGCGCTTCGGAGGCTGGCCATGAAGATCGCCGTCGTCGTCTTCCCAGGATCGAACGCGGACTGGGACGCGCTCCACACCGTTCGCGACGTGATGGGTGCCGACGCGCGCTACGTCTTCCACAAAGAGACGACGCTCGGCGCGGCCGACGCGGTCGTGGTGCCCGGCGGCTTCGCGCACGGTGACTACCTCCGCGCCGGCGCGATCGCGCGCTTCAGCCCGATCGCGGCCGACCTCCTCGAGTTCGCGCGGAGCGGCGGCCCCGTCCTCGGCATCTGCAATGGGTTTCAGATCCTCACCGAGCTCGGCCTCCTCCCGGGCGCGCTCACCCGCAATCGCCACCTGCGCTTCGAGTGCCGCGACGTCTGGGTGAAGGTGGAGGGCGGCGGCCCGTTCACCTGCATGCTGCCGCAAGGTACCGTGCTCCGTCTGCCCATCGCGCACGCCGAGGGTCGCTACCACATCGACCCGGCGGGGCTCACGAAGCTCGAGGAGAACGAGCAGATCGCGTTCCGCTACTGCAGCCCGACCGGCCTCGTGGCCGAGGGCGAGGCGACCAACCCGAACGGATCGCTGGCGAGCATCGCCGGCGTGTACAACGAGGCGCGCAACGTGATGGGCCTGATGCCGCACCCCGAGCGTGCCGCCGAGGCGATCTTGGGCAACGCCGACGGCAAGCGCCTCTTCGACTGCCTCTTCCAACACTTGCGCGCCGCGGCGTGACGAGAGAGCTCATGAAGCCGAAAGATACGTTGCCCGGTGCCCCCGTCCCGTTCCCCGGCGATCCGGACGTCGGTCGCGACGTCGCGAACGCGTTCGGGCTCACCGATCAGGAGTGGGAGCGGGTCGTGTTCTTCCTCGGGCGCGACCCGACCTACGCCGAGCTCGGGGTGTTCAGCGTGATGTGGTCGGAGCACTGCTCGTACAAGAGCTCGCGCGTCCACCTGAAGCGCCTCCCCACCGAGGGCCCGCGCGTCGTGCAGGGCCCGGGCGAGAACGCGGGCGCGGTCGACATCGGCGATGGCTACTGCGCCGTCTTCAAGATGGAGAGCCACAACCATCCATCGTTCATCGAGCCGTACCAGGGGGCGGCGACGGGGGTCGGCGGGATCCTCCGCGACGTGTTCACGATGGGCGCGCGCCCCATCGCGTCGCTCAACTCGCTCCGCTTCGGGCGCCCCGATCACGACAAGACACCGCGCTTACTCCGCGGCGTCGTGGCGGGCATCGGCGGCTACGGCAACTGCATCGGCGTGCCCACCGTCGGCGGCGAGGTGCAGTTCGACGCGAGCTACGACGGCAACATCCTCGTCAACGCGTTCACCGTCGGCATCGCGAAGACGGACGAGCTCTTCTTCGGCACCGCCGAGGGAGTCGGCAACCCCGTCATCTACGTCGGCGCGCGCACCGGCCGCGACGGGATCCACGGCGCCACCATGGCGTCGGCGGAGTTCGACGACGAGTCCGACAAGAAGCTTCCCACCGTACAGGTCGGCGATCCGTTCATGGAGAAGCTGCTGCTCGAGGCGTGCCTCGAGATCTTCGCCGCCGACGTGCTCGTCGGCGTGCAGGACATGGGCGCGGCGGGGCTCACCAGCTCGAGCGTCGAGATGGCGGCGCGCGCCGGCAGCGGCATCGAGCTCGATCTCGACAAGATCCCGCGCCGCGCGCGCGCGCTCACCCCGTACGAGATGCTCCTCAGCGAGTCGCAGGAGCGGATGCTCATGGTCGCGCACCAGGGGATGGAGAACCGCGTGCTCTCCATCTGCGCGAAGTGGGATCTCGAGGCGGCCGTGATCGGTCACGTCACGACGAGCGGCCGCTTCGTCTGCAAGGCGACGCCCGGCTACGACCCGCTCGTCTCCGATCCGCGCGAAGCGGCGCCCCAGGTCGTCGTGGACATCCCGATCGGGGCGCTCGCCGACGAGGCGCCGAGCTACGACCGCCCGCAGAAGGAGCCGCCGCCGCCGCGCAGTGAGCCCGCGCCGGACCTCTCGATCGATCCGGCGGACGCGCTCCGCGCGCTGATCGGCAGCCCCAACATCGGGAGCCGGCAGTGGATCTGGCGCCAGTACGACCACATCGTGCGCGACGGGTCGGTGACCAAGCCGGGCGAAGCGGACGCCGCGATCGTGCGCGCGTTCTGCGAAGGCGCCGATGGAAAGGTGCAAGAGAAGTTCCTCGCCCTCTCCGTCGACTGCAACGGACGTCACGTCGAGCTCGACCCGCGGCAGGGCGCGGCGATGGCGGTCGCCGAGTGCGCGCGCAACATCGCGGTGAGCGGCGGCCTCCCGCTCGGGCTGACCGACTGCCTCAACTTCGGCAATCCGCAGATCCCGGAGACGATGTGGCGCTTCGCTCGCGCGATCGACGGGCTGAAGGAGGCGTGCGAGGCGCTCGACGTCCCGGTCGTGAGCGGCAACGTCAGCCTCTACAACGAGACCGACGGCCGCCCGATCCTTCCGACGCCGACGGTCGCGATCGTCGGACAGCTCGAGCGCGCGGAGCACCGCGTGCGCAACGCGTTCGTACGGGACGGCGACGTCGTCGCACACCTCGGGGTGCCCTCGCGCGGGGCGCTCGGCGGCTCGGAGCTCTGGGTGTGGCGCACCGGCTACGTCGGCGGCGAGCCGGTCGGGATCGATCTCGCGGCCGAGGTGCAGCTGCAAGCGGCGTTGCGGTCCTTGGCGAAGCGTCGGCTCCTCGCGTCGGGCCACGACCTCAGCGACGGCGGCTTCGCGATCGCGCTCGCCGAGATGAGCATCGCGTCCGGGCTCGGCTGCCAGGTGCGCCTGCCCGGCGACCCCGAGATCGCGACGGTGGCGCGGCTGTTCAGCGAGGAGCCGACCCGGGTCCTCGTGAGCTTCGACCCGGAGCGGGCGCTCGAGGTCGCGGACGTCTGCGAGAGTCACGGCGTACCGCTCACCACGCTCGGCGAGGTCGGCGGCACCGATCTGGTGATCGAAGGCGCGCTCAGCGTCCCCGTCGACGAGCTCTCTCGGCTCCACCACGGCTGCCTCGACGCGATCCTCGAGCGGGGCTGAGCCCTCCTCGCAGCGTCTGGGCCCAAAGTTGACCCGCCGCGCGCCGGGCGTCAGTGTCCGGGCATGCGCTCGCTCGCGCCGATGGTGATCCTCGCGCTGTCTCTGGCGCCGGGCTCGGCCCGCGCCGACGCGGAGGCGCTCGAGAGCGTGGCCGCCGTCCACGAGGCGTGCGAGCAGGCGCGCGAGGGCGGCCGACCGCACCTCTACGTCATCGACGTCGACGACGGATGGCGGACGGCCGGTCAGGATCACTTGCGCGTCGAGGTGCGGCGCAACCTCCGCGCGTTCGATGGACACGTCGCCATCCTGCTCACCCACTTCCAGTCGATCGAGTTCGAGATCGAGGACGCCGAGCGCATCGCGAGCCTGCGCCGCGCCGCCCAAGAGGGCGCCCGCCTTCGGCTCGGGTTCTTCTTGGGCTTCGACGACCCGAACCGCCAGGCGTGCCTCGTCCGCAACGAGCACGCGGTCACCATCGTGCGCGCGGATCTCGCGTTCGCGGAGCTCCGCCAGGGCGAGACGGCGTTGGCCCGTGCGGAGGACGATCGTCTGCGCGCCTGGCAGGACGACCAGGAGACGCTCGCGATCCCCGGAGAGGGTCCGCGCGGCGCGGTCGGCGATGCGCGCTTCACGAACGGCGCCGCGGCGCCCGAGTCGTGGCAGCACGCGCTCGCGGCGGCGGAGACGCGCGGTCTCATCGGCCGCTGTCACGCCGACGGCGTGCAGCGAGGCGCGGCGCCCGACGGGCAAGTCGTCGTGCGATTGAATATCGAGACACGCACCGGCCGGATCCGTCGCGCCGACGTCGCGCTCAGCTCGGTGAGCGACGACGCCGAGGCGGAGTGCATCGCGCACGCGGTCGGTCAAACGACGACGCTGAGCGCGGCCCCGCCCGAGTGGCGCGCGGACGTCGTGGACCTCGCGGTCCCCGTCCGCGTCACGCGCTGAGCGAGCGCGTCGACGGATCGCCGGGCGCGCCGGCGATCGCCCCCGTCGAACCGCGGGATTCTGTGTGATTCCGACGGACGTCGGTCCGACCTGCCCAGGCGCACGGCGCTGAAAGCTTGCTCAGGTAGATGCACATCCGTACAGTGCGGCCCCATGGATGCGGGGTCGGTGGGTCCTCCGAACGGTGATCCCCACGAGCGAGGCGCGTTCGTGGATCGGCCTTCGCCTCCGTGGGCCGCGCCGCGCGGGCTCGACGCGCTGGTCGCGCGCTGGACGAGCGACGGCGCGACGCGCCGCAACCTCGTGCTGCACGAGGTGATCGCGGGGCGGGAGGCTCGCGAGGCGCCGATCCCCGACACCCTCGCCAGGCCGGTCGCGGACGCGCTGCGCGCTCGCGGGGTCCGAGCGCTCTACTCGCACCAGGCGCAGGCGTTCGAGCTCGCCCGCGCCGGGGTGGACATCGCGGTCTCCACGCCGACCGCGTCGGGCAAGAGCCTCTGCTACAACCTGCCCGTCCTCGATCGGCTCGCGGTGGAGCGCGAGGCGCGCGCGCTGTATCTCTTCCCCACCAAGGCGCTGAGCCGCGATCAGGAAGACGCATTGCGCGGCCTGATGGCTGACGCGGGCCTCTCGCATGGCGCGATCACCTACGACGGCGACACGCCGGGGGACGCGCGCCGGGCCGCGCGCGAGCGGAGCTCCATCCTCCTGAGCAACCCGGACATGCTCCACGCGGGGATCCTCCCGCACCACGCGGCGTGGGCGCGCTTCTTCGCGAACCTTCGCTACGTCGTGCTCGACGAACTCCACACCTATCGCGGCGTGTTCGGCTCGCACCTCGCGAACGTGCTGCGCCGCCTCGTCCGCGTCGCGCGCTTCCACGGGAGCGAGCCGACGTTCCTCTTCGCATCGGCCACCATCGGTAACCCGGGTGAGCACGCGTCGCGAATCATCGGCCGCCCCGTGCAGGTGATCGCCGAGAGCGGCGCGCCGACCGGGCAACGCCACGTGATGGTCTACAATCCGCCGGTGGTGAACGCGGAGCTCGGCATCCGCGCGAGCTACCTCAAGACGGCGGTGCGGCTCGCCGGCGATCTCATCCAGCACGAGGTGCCGACGATCGTGTTCGGTCAGTCGCGCAACGGCGTCGAGACGATGCTCAAGTACCTGCGCGATCGCATGCGACGGTCCCACACCGCATCCGGCCACATCGACGAGGACGCGATCGTCGCCTACCGCGGCGGCTACCTCGCCGATACACGTCGCCGCATCGAGAAGGGACTGCGCTCCGGCGCGATCCGCTGCGTCGTCGCGACGAACGCGCTCGAGCTGGGGATCGACATCGGTAGCCTCGACGCGGTCGTGTGCGCCGGCTACCCGGGCAGCGTCGCGGGGCTGTGGCAGCGGTTCGGCCGCAGCGGGCGGCGGAACGGGAGCTCGCTCTCGCTCCTGGTGACGAGCTCGAACCCGCTCGACCAGTACTTCGCGAACGAGCCGGGGCTCCTCGTCGGCGCGCCGATCGAGCACGCGCGGATCGATCCCGACAACGTCGAGATCTTCATCCAGCACCTCAAGTGCGCGGCGTTCGAGCTGCCGTTCGTCGAGGGCGAGGGGTTCGGCGACGTGCCCGAGGAGGCGGTGCGCGACGCGCTGGGGTTCCTCGCCGATCACCGGGTGGTCCACCAGGCGGTCAACGGCGAGGGGAAGGCGACGTGGCACTGGTCGACCGATGCGTATCCGGCGAACCACGTGTCGCTCCGCAGCGTGAGCTGGGACAACTTCGTGATCATCGACGTGTCGGTGAACGTGACGCTCGCCGAGATGGACTGGCGGAGCGCGCACACGATGTTGCACGAGCAGGCGATCTATCAGCACGACGGCGAGCAGTATCAGGTCGAGCGTCTCGACTACGAGAACCACAAGGCCTACGTGCGCAAGGTCGAGCCCGACTACTACACCGACGCGATGACCTACACGCGCGTCTCTGTGCTCCGCGAGGACGACGCGGCGTGGCTCGCGCGTGGCGGCGCGCCTTTTGGCTGTGCGGTCGGCCATGGCGACGTCTCGGTGATCGAGAAGGTCGTCGGCTACAAGAAGATCAAGTTCCACACCCACGAGAACGTCGGCTACGGCGACGTGCGGCTGCCCGAGATGCAGATGCACACGACGTCGTTCTGGCTGACCGTGCCCGAGGACATCGTGACGGCGCTGCCCTTCTCGCGCGCCGATGCGCTCGACGCGCTGCGCGGGATCGGCAACGCGATGCACCTCACCGCGTCGGTCGGGCTGATGTGCGATCCGCGCGACCTCGGGCACACGCTCGGCGATCGCAGCGACGAGGACTCCCCGCCGACCGCGGGCGAGAGCGCGCCGGGGTTCGACCCCACGCTGTTCCTCTACGATCACGTGCCGGGCGGGGTGGGGCTCTCGGGGCGGCTCTTCGCCGAGCGCGACGCGATGCTCGGGCGCACGCGCGCGCTCATCGAGCTCTGCCCCTGCGAGGTGGGCTGCCCGTCCTGCATCGGACCCGAGGCGGTCGGCCCCCTCGATCTCCCGCTCGAGCGCGCGCCGGGAGCGCAGCACGACGCGAGCCGCCGCGACACCCGTAAGGCGCGCGCGCTCGTGCTGCTCGCCGCGCTCGGCGCGGGACCGCGCGAGGTCGTGCGGCGCGAGGCCGTGTCGGGTGAGGCCGTGTCGCCCGAGGCCGTGTCGGGCGAGGCCGTGTCGCCTGAGGCCGTGTCGCGCGAGGCCGTGCCGCCTGAGGCCGTGCCGCCTGAGGCCGTGCCGCAGGGGAGCGCGGCGCGCGTCGTCACCGTAGGCACGCCGGGGGACACGGCGCCGTGAGCCTGCGCGATCGCCTCGCGCGCCTCGCGCGACCGGGGCCCGCCGCCGCCGCCGCCGCCGCGCCGAGCCCACCCGCTTCGTCCAACCCCGAGACGAGCGCGCGCGTCGCGAAGCTGCGCGGGCTCCTCAGTCAGATGATCGCGGACGAGCAGCGCCGGCTCCGCGAGCGGCCGG
>JBFWYI010000019.1:70758-121191 GCA_050186575.1 Sandaracinaceae bacterium
GCCGCCGCCGCCGCGCCGAGCCCACCCGCTTCGTCCAACCCCGAGACGAGCGCGCGCGTCGCGAAGCTGCGCGGGCTCCTCAGTCAGATGATCGCGGACGAGCAGCGCCGGCTCCGCGAGCGGCCGGACCGGCCGAGCGGTGCGCCCGAGCCGCTGCCGGGCGAGACGGTCTCGACGCCGCAAGGGCCGTTGCATCGCGTTCGCGTCTACCTCGAGCCGGCGCACCACCACGGCCGCGTCCCCATCGCGAGCGCGCTCGGGGCGTGCCCGCGCGTCCTCGCCAAGCTGGCGCTCGATCCGGGGCTCGAGACCGTCGATCCGCGGCGGCTCCTCTACATCGACACCGAGACGACCGGCCTCGCGGGCGGCACCGGCACGCTGCCGTTCCTCATCGGGCTCGCCTGGTTCGAGGACGAGTCCCTCTGCGTCGAGCAGCTCCTCTTGCGTGCTCCGGGCGAGGAGACGCCGATGCTCGCGCAGCTGGCCGAGCGGATCGCGATGGCGAGCGGCGTCGTCAGCTACAACGGCAAGGCCTACGACTGGCCGCTCCTCCGCAACCGGTTCGTGCTCAACCGCGTCCCGGTGGCGGTGCCCGCCGCGCACCTCGATCTCCTCCACTGCGCGCGCCGCGTGTTCAAGCGGCGGCTCGGGCAGGTGCGCCTCGTCAACATGGAGGAGCAGGTGCTCGACATGCGCCGCGAGCGCGACGTCGACGGCGCGGAGATCCCCGACCTCTACTGGGAGTACGTGCGCGGCGGCGATGGATCGACGCTCGCTCCCGTGATCGAGCACAACGCGAACGACCTCATCGCGCTCGCCGCGATCCTCGCCACGCTCGCCGATCGCTACGTGCGCATCGGACCCGAGGACGAGCCCGAGGATCGGCTCGGCGTGGCGAGCGTGGCGGCGCGCGCCGACGACAAGGATCGCGCGTCGCGCTACGCGGCGGCGGCGGCGGAGGGCGGAGGGCCCGACGACGTGACGGCGGACGCCCTCTGGCTCGGCGCGGAGCTCGCCCGGCAGCGCGACGATCACGAGGCGCGCCGCGAGCTCTTGTGGCGCGGCCTCGAGACGGCGACGGGGGATGCGCTGCGCGCGGCCCGCTTCGCCCTCGCCCTGAGCAAGCACTACGAGCATCGGGTGCGGGACTTCGAGCGCGCGCTCGAGCTCGCCCGCGCCACCGTCGCGTACGAGGGGATGGCGGACTCGGAGCATCGGGCGGCGCGGATCGAGGCGAAGATCGCGAGGGCGGCGGCGAAGCTCGCGCGCCCGGGCCGCCGGCGGCGCGCCCGCGACGACTGAACGTCGCACGAAACGTTGCGGCATCGATCGATCGGCTTCGCTCGGCGTTCGATCGATCGGCGCAGCGTCGATCGATCGGCGCAGCTTCGATCGGTCAGCCGAGCTCGCCGAGCCACGCGCACGCGCCGCGGAGCGCCTCGCGCCCTCCGCTCGCCAGCGCGTCGCCGTGGCACATCACGAGCGCGTCGAAGTCGTGGGCGAGCAGCGCCTCGGCGCTCCGATGCACGGCGGCCTCGTCCTTCATCGCGAACCGCACCACCCGCGTCTGTCGCGTGGGGCCGAACGATCCGACCAAGCGGAGGCAGCTCCGCGTCCACCAGTCCCCCGAGACCATGTTGAACACGAAGTCGCCGACCACGAGCGTGCGGGACGCCCGGTGGATCAGCGCCACCTCGTTCAGCTTCGGCATCCCCGCGATCGGCTCGATCGCGATCGCGCCGTCCCACTCCGGCGGCGCCACGTCGAGCACCGCGTCGACCTTCAGCTCCGGCACCTTCTCGCGCAGCCCGGGGGCCGCGAGGAGGCGCGCGTTCGGCCACCGGTCTTTGGTGCGGTTCGCGAAGAGATGATGGAAGAGGTTGGGCGCGACGATCCATCGCACCTCGCCGAGCGCGCGGAGCTCCTCCGCCAGCGCGTCGTCGATGCGCGTCGGCGAATGGAGCACCAGCCCTCCGTCGCCGTCGGTCAGCACCGTCATGCGGCCGCGGAGATCGACTCCTCCGACCTTGAACGACGCGTCCTCGATCCACACCCCATCCGTCAGCTCGCGCATCGGGCGGGACTCTGGGGGTCCTTCGCGCGCGAGGTCAAGGCACGCGGCCCCCCGACGCCCCGCGTCGGCTATGCTCGTGAGGCGTGCGCTCGATCCTCACCAACGCGATCCTCACGCTCCTCGTCCTCGGCTGCACGGCGGGACGGGTGGGACAGCGCGAGCCCGACGCGGGCGGCGGGGACTTCGACGCGGCGGGTCGCGACGCGGCGCGCGGCGACGGCGGGGACCGGGACGCCTCCGGCGGCGACGGGGGCCGGCGCGATGCGGGTCCGCCGGCCGGCGAGATGGACTGCACGGACGGCATCGACGACGACGGCGACATGCTCACCGACTGCGCCGATCCCGACTGCGACGTCATGCTCTGCGACGCGACGGCGATGCTCGTCTGTCACCTCGGCCGCTGCGAGTGCGGCACCGCAGCGAGCGAGACGAGTTGCGGCGACGGGATCGACGACGACTGCGACTCGATGTTCGACTGCGCGGATCCGGACTGCGACGGGCTCGAGTGCGGGCCCGGCCCGGTCCTGTGCGGCGGCGGGATGTGCCCGTGTCCGGACGGGTTCACCGAGCGCACCTGCGACAACTCGGGCGACGACGACTGCGACGGTCTCAACGACTGCGCGGATCCCGACTGCCTCAACCACCTCTGCAACTCGACGGGGTTCATCTGCACCGGCGCGATGACGTGCGAGTGTCCGGGCGCGGGGATGCCGGAGCTGTTGTGCGACGGCCACGACGAGAACTGCAACGCCACGATCGACGAGGGCTGTCCGATGGGGATCGGCATCGCCGCCGCCGGCACGCTCGGTCCGTTCGGCGCGGGGGCGGGCGCCGCGTTCGCCGATCCGTGCCCCACCGGCGCGGCGCTCATCGGCATCGCGGGGCACGCGCCGACCACGCTCGCCGAGCTCCAGCCGATCTGCGCGAACATGGTGTTCGAGGAGGACACCACGACGTTCCCCGATCACACGTACCGCGTGCGGCGCGGGGCGCCGATCTACGGCGCGCTCCACGGCGGGATGCTGGGGACCACGTTCGAGGATCTCTGTCCGGACGACTCCTTCGCGATCGGGCTGGTCGGCGACGCCGACATGGCGGTGGACTCCATCGGGCTGACCTGCGGGACGTTCCAGATCCGGCGCGGCGGCGGGTTCGGGTGGCAGATCAACCTGATGTCGTCGGGGAGCACGCCGGAGCGCGGCTCGTCGGGTCCGATCGGCGGTCGGTTCACCGGGACGTGCCCCACCGGCTCGGTGATCACGCGGGTCGACGGCAACGCGTCGACCGGGGTGAGCCAAGTCAGCGCCCAGTGCTCGCGCGTGACGCTCACCATCCGCTGAGCTCCCTCGACGGGGCGCGTGGTAAGGAGGGGCTCATGGATGAGCTCCACACCCTCACGTACGCGACCGAGGGTCGCATCGCGCGCATCACGCTGAACCGCCCCGAGCGCGGGAACGGGATCACCCTCGACATGCCGCGTGAGGTCGCGGCGTGCGTGGAGCGCGCCAACCTCGATCCCGCCGTGCACGTGATCGCGCTCTCCGGCAACGGCAAGGGCTTTTGCGGAGGCTACGACCTCGTGGCGAGCGCACAGAGCGCGATGGACGGGATGAGCGACGACGGGAGCCGATCCATGACCCCCGGCGCGCCGACCGACCCGAGCGTGATCGCGGCGAACCACGATCCCAGCGCGACGTGGGATCCGATGCTCGACTACCAGATGATGAGCCGCAACGTGCGCGGCTTCATGAGCTTGTTCGAGAGCGACAAGCCGGTCGTCTGCAAGGTGCACGGCTTCTGCGTGGCCGGCGGCACCGACATGGCGCTCTGCTCGGATCTGCTGATCATCGAGGACGACGCGAAGATCGGCTATCCGCCGGCGCGCGTGTGGGGCGTCCCGACCACCGCGATCTGGGCGCACCGCATCGGCGCGCAGCGCGCGAAGCGCCTCCTGTTCACCGGCGATTGCCTCTCGGGGATCGAGGCCGTGGAGTGGGGTCTCGCGATCGAGCACGCGCCGCGCGAACAGCTGGACGAGCGGTTCGAGATCCTGCTCGAGCGGATCGCGCGCGTGCCCGTCAACCAGCTCGTGATGCACAAGCTCCTCCTCAACCAGGCGATCCGCGCGAGCGGCCTCCACGCCTCGCAGATCCTGGGCACCGTGTTCGACGGCGTCGCGCGCCACACCAAGGAGGGCTACGCGTTCGCCACGCAGGCAGCGGCCGAGGGCTTCAAGTCCGCGGTCCGCGCGCGCGACGAGCCGTTCGGCGACCTCGGACCCCGTACGTTCAAGGGGTGACCCTGCTCGGTTCTCTCCGGGGACTTTTTCCCGGGAGACGAGAAGAGTAGGAAAGGGGGAGAGTGCGTCCGCTTCGCGGCCGCGGAGCAAGATCTATTTCTATCTCTTCCGCGGCGGCGTAGCCGACGCACTCTCCTCGTCTCCCTGTCTCCCTGTCTCCTCGTCTCCCCGTCGCCCGCCGCAGGCGCGCCGACGACGGTCGAACCAGTCGCGCGCCGCAGGCGCCGTGACGAGCGCCGCACCGACGCGTTCAGTCGCCGTCGCAGGTGCACTGCGCCGCGATGCGCTCGCGCGCGCCATCGCACCGCCCGCTCGCGTTGCGGCAGCGCTCCGCGAGGGCGGCGTCGCTCGGGTGGCGCTCCGCGATGCCGCAGATGCGCTCGCCGAGATCGCAGATCGCGTTCCCCAGGTCGCACGCGCGGTCGCACTGCACCTCGGGCGCCGCGAGCACCGAGTCGAGCTGCTCCGCGTCGTCGATCTGCTCGCTCTCGAGCTCGGCCGGGTTCTCGCGCTCGGGCTCCGGGCCCTCCACGTCGTAGGGCGACGCGCCGCCGCAGCCTGGGCCGAACGCGCAGCTCGCGAGACCGACCGAGCACACCACGACCCACATCGCGCCGCGCGCCCGGTGCCCCGCGCTCGTTCGCCTGGTCTCTTCGTGTTCGCTCATGGGTCGACTCCCAGCTCCTGGTCCAGCAGCGTCTCGTGGATCGCCATCGCGCGCTCGTACGCGGTCGCGGCTTCGACGTCCTCGCCGCGCGCTTCATGCACGCGCCCGGACGTCGTGTAGAGGTTCGCGCAGAAGAGATCGTCCGCGTCGCCGAGCGCGAGCCCGTCCGCGACGTGCATCGCCGCGCGGTCGGTGTCCCCCGCCGCGAGGTAGAGGCGGGCCAGCCGCTCGTGCGCGTCCTGCAGGATCACGCGCGCGTCGCTCGGCTCGAGGTCGGCCGGCACCGAGCGCGCCACCAGCGCCTCGAGCGCCTCGATCGCGCGCCCCGGCTCGCCGCTCGCGAGCGCGTCGGATGCGCGCTGGCTGTCCGCGCTCGCCTCCGCGACGTAGCCGCCCGCGTCGGAGGTGGCCGCGCACGACGCTACGCCCACGAGCGCGAGCCCGCTCGCGACGACTACGATGCTTGCCATCCACGACGAGCCGATGCGCCGCGCGATCATGGCCCGTACCTCTCGCGGAGCGCGGAGTACACCTCGGAGCGATACGGCTGCATCGCCCCCTCGAAGCTCGGATCCGCCGCCTCGCCCTCCACCCGCGAGAGCGACGCGCGCACGAGCTCCGGGCTCGGCCGCGGCAGCGCGCTGGGGCGCTCGGGCGCGAACCACGTCTGCCGCAGGATCAGGACGAGCACGAGGATCGCGGCCACCGACGTGGCGAAGATCCCGAAAAGCCACCCGAACCGTCGCGGCGGCGGCGCGGGCTGACGCGCGCGGACCTTCTCGCTCGCGCCGATCACCTCGGCGAGGATCGCGTCCTCGCGATCCGCCGGCAGCTCTCCGTGATCGAGGCTGTAGCGGATCAGCGCCGCCGCCTCGAGCGCGTCCTCGGGCAGCTCGTCCTCGCGGTGCCCGCGCTCGAGCGCCACCGCGAGGGCCTCCGCCTCCGCCTCCTCGTGCGGCTCGCTCGGGCGCTCGTCGTCGCTCGGATGGCGGTCTCTCGGATCGCTCATGCGGGGTCTCCCACGCTCGCTTCTTCTCCTTCCACGAGCGCGCACCACTCCTTCTTGAACGCGCGCAGCGCGCGCAGGAGCAAGACATCGAACGTTCCGATCTTCACATCGAGGATCTCCGCGCACGCCTCGCGGCTCTTGTCCTCGAGGAAGCGGAGCCGGATCGCGTGCGCGTAGCGCGGGTTGATGCGCGCGAGCGACGCCTCGACGTTCTCCTTGAGCAGCGCGTCGCGTTCCTTCTCGACGAGCTGCTTCTCGGGCCTCGGGGCGCTGGGACGCAAGGGAGCGAGGAGCTCTTCGAAGCTCGCGAGCGCCCTCCTCGTGCGTGCCTTCACCCGGTGCATATCCGTCGCCTTGTTCGCCGCGATGCGCGCGAGCCAGAAGTAGAGGCTCACGCCCTTGTCGTCCCACGTGGACAGCTTCTCGATCCCGGTCCGAAACGTCTCGCCCAACGCGTCCTCCGCCGCGTCGCGGTTGCCGAGCTTGGGCATGAGCACCCGCGAGAACAAGCGCGGCGCGAACGCGCGGTAGATCTCCGTGATCGCCCGCTGGTCTCCCTCGCGCATCCGCTCGACGAGCCGGCGCTCCTTCGCGATCCACGCGTCGCTCGTGAAGTCGGGCTCCACCCGCTCACCAACTCGGTCCGCCGCGCCCAGGCCGTCTCGTCGAGCACCTCATCGCGCCGCGACGATACCGCGGCTGGCCCGGGTGCGGCGCGGAGCCGTCGCACCCCGATGCTCCGCCCTCGTGCTCACCCGCCCTCGGCGCTCAGGCGGACCCGGGCGCGGAACGTCCGCACGGGAACGCCGGTGCGCGAGGACAGCGCGCGCGCGTAGTCGTCGAGCATCGCGAGGTCGCGCCCGAGCTCGGTGTCGTCGGGCCGCGCGTTCGCCATCGCGCTCATCACGGCGCGCACGCGGTCGAGCCGCAGCGTCGCGTCGGTGAGCTGACCGCGATCCGCGAGCTCGCTCACCGCGCGGAGGTCGTGCGCCATCCACGCCACCGCGGAGTTGCGCGCGACCGTGCCCTGGGTCGCGTCCATCGCGAGCATCACCGGCTCGGCGTGGGTGGCGCGCGCCGTCTCGCCGTTGCGCATGTCCGTGTAGTCGAGCGTGAACGTGCCGACGCTCGGTCCGCGGTCCTCCGGCGCTACGCCGCGCAGCGTCCACAACGCGATGCGGTGCTGCCCCGCGCCGAGCCGCCCGAGCGAGGCGCGCACGTGCTGGCCTTCCACGCCCTCGGGCTCGACGCCATCGACCCGCACCACCGACACGCCGGGCGCGGGTGTGAACGTGACATAGACGTTGTCGGCCACGTCCTCGACGAGGCCCTGCACCTCGCGCTCGAACACGCGCTCGATCTCCTGCGGCGAGTCGAGGAAGTAGTGGTTGCCGTGTCCGAGCCTCGCCATCATCGCGAGGTTCTCGTCCTCGTAGTCGAGCCCCACGCCGATCGCGCTCAGCCGGATGCCCGCCGCGTCGCCGTTCTGTGCTTGAGTCGCGATCGCGTAGGTGTCGGTCCCGCCCACGTTCGCGATCGCGTCGGTGAGCAGGACGACGCGGCGCAGCGTCCCGTTCGGCGCGTCGAGGGCGAGCTGCGCGTACGCGAGGCGCAGCCCGTCGGAGAGGTTGGTCGCGCCGCGCGGCGTGATCCCGTCGATCGCGCGGTGGAGCTGCGCGGCCTCGGCCACCGGCGTCGGGCGCAGCGTGAGCTCGGCCTGATCGTCGAACGTGGTGATGCCGACGTAGTCCTGCGGATCGAGCTGGTCGACCAAGCGGTGGAGCGCGGCGCGCACGTAGGTCATCTTGTCTTGCTCGGCCATCGAGCCGCTGCGATCGACGAGGAGCATCAGCGCGAGGGGAGGGCGGGTGTCCGCGTCGCGACCGCGCACCGCCGTCTGGACGACGAGGAGCGGCTCCGCCGACTCCGAGGCCCACGCGGCGCGCGCGCCCTCGACCGTCATCCCGGCCGCGTTCGGGCCGGGGTTCGGGAGCGCCTCGGGATAGTCCGAGAGGAACTCCGCGATGCGGATCTCGCTCGCGCGCGGGAGCTCGCCGTGGGCGACGGCGTATCGCGCGCGAGACCGCGAGGCCATCGCGCCGCCGCACGCGGCTTGGGTCAGCCCGAAGCCGATCGGAAGCAAGAACAGGAAGGTCAGCATCGGGTGTGGGAAATCGCGCATCTTCATGGGGGTCCTCCGAAGTCGGGGCGTCGCTTCGGATCCCCAACGCGGCCGCCGCGCCGCGCTTACACCGCGCGCTCGCGTCCCCGCGCGGTCCCACGAATTTCACGAAACTCACGGGGTTTCCGCTTGGCGTTCAACCGTGATCCCCTCATGCTGATCTCGCCGTGTCGAAGCAGTACTCGCCACCCGAGCCCCCCGTCGAAGACGACGACGACGAGTCGCGAGCGCGCAACGGTGAGCAGACGAAGTCCGGCGAGCTGCGCTTGCCGAAGGTCGCGTTGGCCGAGCACGCGGGCGAGTACATGGCGGACAACCTCCGCACGCAGCACCGCGACGAGCTCGACACCCGCAAGCTCCGCGCGCTCAAGCTCTGAGCGACCCGATCGCACCGGCTCGGCATTCGCGCGCGCATCGCTCGTCCGCGCGGCTATCCTCCGCGCGTGATCTGGGAGCTGCTCGGTCGTCCGATCCTGTTTGCGATCCCCGCGGAGGCCGCCCACGTCGTCGCGCTCGGCGGCTTGCGCCTCGCGATGAGCGTGCCGCCGCTCGGCGCGATCACCGAGGCGATGCTCGCGCCCGCGCGCCCCGGGCTCGAGACGGAGGCGCTGGGCCTCCGCTTCGCGACGCCGGTGGGTCTCGCGGCGGGGTTCGACAAGAGCGCTTCCGCGTTCCACGCGCTCGGTCGGCTCGGGTTCGGACACGTCGAGGTCGGCACCCTCACCGCGCACGGGCAGCCGGGCAACGACAAGCCGCGCGTGTTCCGGCTCCCGCGCGATCGCGCGCTCGTGAACCGCATGGGCTTCAACAACCCCGGCTCCGAGGCCGCGGTCCCGCGCCTTCGCGCGCCGCGGCGGATCCCTCTGGGCGTGAACATCGGCAAGAGCAAGCGCACGCCGGAGGCGGAGGCGGCGGACGACTACGCGATGAGCGCGCGGCGCGTCGCGAAGCACGCCGACTACCTGGTGGTGAACGTGAGCTCGCCGAACACGCCGGGCCTGCGCGATCTCCAGTCGACGGAGCGCCTGCGACCGATCGTGCGAGCCGTCCAAGACGCGGCCCGCGAGGTGTGCGACGGAGAGGGCCCGCCGTTGCTCGTCAAGATCGCTCCCGATCTCGACGACCGCGACATCGACGCGGTCGCCGACCTTGCGCTCGAGCTCGGCCTCGCGGGCCTCGTCGCGACGAACACCACGCTCTCCCGAGCGGGCCTCTCCACGCCATCGGCAGAGGTCGCGGCGATCGGCGCCGGCGGCCTGAGCGGCGCGCCGCTCCGCGCGCGCGCGCTCGAGGTCCTCGCTCGCCTCCGCCGTCGCGCCGGCTCACGCCTCACGCTGATCGCGGCGGGCGGCATCATGGACGCCGACGACGCGTGGTCGCGCATCACCCACGGCGCGACGCTCGTCCAGCTCTACACCGGCTTCGTCTACGGCGGCCCGCTCGCTCCGCGCCGTATCGCGCTGGGCCTCCTCGAGCGCGCGCGCGCCGAGGGCTTCCCTCGCGTCAGCGACGCCGTCGGCTCCGCGCTCTGACGCGGCTCTGGGGGCGCTCTCCTTTACCGGAAGGAGAGAAGGCTGGAAGAACAGGAAGATTTTTTTCTTTGGTCGCCGCGAGCGCATGGACCCACGTCGATGCTCAACGCGCCTGTCGCGCACCATCGCGACAAGATCATTCTCACTCTTCCCTCCTTCTGCCCTCCTCTCCTTTCGGTAAAAATCCCCCCCCGGCCCCAACTCAGTCGCCCGAGTCCGCGCTGGGATCCGACTTGAGCCGCTGGAAGTGCCGCCGCGCGATCTGCGCTGCCTCCGCCGCGCGCGAGACGTTGCCGTCGTGGCGGTCGAGCATGTCCTGCGTGTAGAGGCGACTGAACTCGTCGAGCAGGCGCGTGCGCGCCGCGCGGTAAGGGAGGCCCGCCGTCGCGAGCTCGATCAGCGCGTCGTTCGTCGCGCGCTTCGGCTGGATGCGCGGCGCGCTCGGGCTCGGGTCGGGGAGCTCGCCGAGGATCGCGAGGCGCTCCACGTAGTTGCGGAGCTCGCGCACGTTCCCGCGCCACTCCTGGCGGTTCATCCGATCGATGAGCCCGCGATCGAACATCGCCGGATCGATCCCGTTGCGCTCCCCGAACGCGCGCGCGAGCCGCTCGATGTCGCCCTCGCGCTCGCGCAGCGGCGGCACGCGGATCAGCGCCACCGCGAGCCGGTGGAACAGATCGAGACGAAAGCCGCCTTCCTCGACCTCGCGCTCGAGGTTTCGGTTCGTCGCCGCCACCACGCGCACGTCGATGTCGATCACCTTCTCTCCGCCGAGCCGGCGGATCTGTCGGCGATCCAACACGCGCAAGAGCCGCGTCTGCATCTCGATCGGCAGCTCGCCGATCTCGTCGAGGAACACCGTCCCGCCGTCCGCGCGCTCGAACGCGCCGATCCGCGTCGATTCCGCGCCGGTGAACGCGCCGCGCTCGTGGCCGAGCAGCTCGCTCTCGATCAACGTCGGCGGGATCGCGCCGCAGTCGACGACGACGAACGCCTCGTCCTTGCGCGAGCTCTGCTCGTGGATCGCCTCCGCGAGGAGCTCCTTGCCGACGCCCGACTCGCCTTCGAGCAAGACGCTGATCGACGACGGCGCCACGCGCTCGAGCGCGCGGTACATCGGCTGGAGCACGTCCGACTCGCCGAGGAAGCGGCCGACCCCGGTGCGCCGCGGCTCGGGCGGCGGGCGCGAGGTGCGGTCGGTCAGCACTTGTTCCGCGCGTAGACGCGTCGTGCCGATCAGGATCTCGTCGCCGTCGGCGAGCTCGACGTCCCGCACGCGGGTCGAGCCCATCCACGTGCCGTTGCGGCTGTCTTCGTCGCGGACCCGCACGCCCGCCTCGCCGCGCGAGACCGAGAGGTGCCGGCGCGAGACGGCGCGGTCGGTCAGCGCGAGATCGCACGCCTCGGACGTGCCCACGAGGATCGGCTCGTCGACCGTGACGCTCTTGCCGGCGTCGACGCCCTCGACCACCACGAGCACCATCGACGCCTCCGGGATCGGGGCCGGCGGCATGGCGCGTGTCGTGTGCTCGGACACGAGCGTGAGGATACCCGAACCGTGCTCGGGCGCGCGGGTCGTCGTGTGCGAGTGCGTGCCAGAGAGGTGCACACGCGGAGATGCACGATGGTGTGCGGCGCGTCGTCCGCGGGTCCTAGCCTCGATCCACCTCGGTCGGCTCGCCGACCTCGTCGAGGCCGGTGAGCGAGACCTCCTCCGGACCCTCGTGCGCGAGCGGGAACAGCGCGCCGGCCGGTGGCTCGATCGCGTTGGCGAGCGCGCGGCGCCGCGCTTCCAGGCGCTCGAGCGATCCGGATCGCACGAACTGCGCGACCGCGCGCTGATCGCCGCCCGACTGCGCGGCGACCGGGTCGAGCAGGTCGACGACGTCGCGCATCCGCGGTCGGCGCGCCGGCTCCACCGCGAGCATGCGCTTGAGCAGCTCCGTGACGGCCGGCGGCGCCTCGAGGCTCGCGGCCCGGGCGGCGGCGCCGACGAACGTCGAGTCGAACGCGCCGCGGCTCATCGCGAGATGCACGAAGACTTGTCCGAGCGCGAAGACGTCGCTCCGCGCGTCGATCGCTTCGCCGCGCGCTTGCTCGGGGCTGAGGAAACCGCGCGTCCCGTGCACGACGTCCTGTCGCGCCGTGTCGGTCGCCGTACGCGCGATGCCGAAGTCGGTGACCTTGGTGTAGCCGAGCTCGGAGATGACCAGGTTCGCGATGCTCACGTCGCCGTGCACGATCCGGAGCGCGCGCCCGTGTCCGTCGCGAAGCTCGTGCACGTAGTCGAGCCCGCGCGCCGCGTCGCACACGATCCGCGCCGCGACCGGCCACGGCGCGGGTCGCGCGAGCTCGCGCGCATCGACGCCGAGCACGTGCTCGAGCGCGAGCACCAGCTCGCGCGGCGCCTCGAACAGATCGAGCGCCGCCACCACGTTCGGGTGGGTGAGGCGCATCGCGATCGACGCCTCTCGGAACAGATCGCGCACGCCGTCGGGGTCGCTCACCGGCGCGCGCTTGAGCACGACCGGCCGACGGAAGCCGTTCAGCCCCGCGACGACGCCGAGCCAGACGTCCGCTCGGGTTCCGCCCAGCCGCTCGACGGCTCGACACCGGGCGCCCTGCATGGCGCGAGGATAGCCTGCTCGGTGACGCGCGGCTCAGAACGGGCCGAGCGGATCGCAACGCGTGCCGCCGCTCGCGCACGCCGCCACGGAGTCCATCGGGGCGCTCATGGGCGAGACTTGCTCGAACGTGCCGGTCACGTCAGGCGCCCAGAGGGAGAAGCCCGCCGGGAACGGCCCGCGGAAATGCGAGGCGAGTCCGAGGCGGGTGAACTCCGAACCGTCCCCGAAGTCCGTCGCCGCCACGTCGCGGCTCGCCCAGATCACGAGCAACCGGCCCGTGCCCTCGCTGCTCGCTCCGCCCGCGAACGCGAGCTTGGCGAACGCGAGGCGCGGCTCGTTGGGGTCGGCGCACGAGCAGTCCGGGGCCGCCGAGCAGACCTCCGGCTCGTGACGGCAGAGCTGGACGTAGTCCGGTGGGACCTCGAGCGGCAGCTTCGTGTTCATCCCCGGGATCGTGAGGGTGCTGGCGCCGATGGACTCCACGCCGAAGCGTTGATCCATCTGATAGAAGACGACGGCGATCGGGACGGTGAGCTCGTCCGGATCGATCAGCGCGTCGAGCGTGCACGTCGGATCGCAGATCAGCGGTCGCGCGCAGCCGCCGCACCCGGCCGGGCTGCAGGTCTCCATCTCGCACATGCCGGACGCGCCGTTGAGATCGAGGCAGATCGAGCCATCGGGCAACGGGGCCGAGCAGGGGCAGTCCGCGAACGTGACGCACCGATGCTCGACGCAGCACACGCTCCCGTCGACGCCACACGCCTGGCCGACCGTACAGCACTCGCCCGCGACGCAAGCGCCGCCGCAGCACACCCCGGGCGCCGCATCTCCGACGCACGGGGAGTTGTCACCGAGCGTCGCGCAGTCCTCGGCGCCGCAGGTGCACCCGACCTCCGGATCGCAGAACGGCGTGCTCGACTCGTAGGTGATCACGTCGACGCGAACCGGATCCTCAGCGGGGAGGTCGAGCGCCACGCACCCGACGCGCTCCACGTTGCAGCCGTCGGTGCCGACCACCAACAGCGCGCCCTCCGAGGTCATGAACGAGTCCGACGCGAACGAGCTCGGCGCGTCGATCTCGAAGCGCATCACGACGCTCCCCGGCACGCGGCCATCGACCAGCACCTGGCGCGGGTCGGACGACGCGCAGAGCTCCGGCACCGTGTCGAGCACGTAGGCGTGGAGCGGGGCGGTCGTCCCGTTGATCTCGAGGCGGATCGATCGGTTGCGATCGCATCCGGCGCACGCGATCAGCGCGACGAGGACCAGCGAAGCGCGCCGTGCGAGGCTCGTCACCGCGACCACTATGCCACTTCCGCGCGGGGCGAGGCGCGCTCCCACCTCAACGCGAGGGCAGCGGCCCCGCGTCCTCGCACCTGGTCACGCCCCCACAGAAGAGCGTCGCCTCCACCGGCTGGATGTCCATGGCGACGCGCTGCCATCCCATGGCACCGGTCGCCTCCCAGAGCGAGAAGCCCGCGGGCACCCCTTCGAGGAGCTGGGCGCCGTTCGAGAAGCTCGCGTACTCGGCGAACGCCGCGACCGTCGCCTCGGAGAGGTCGACCGAGCTGTACACGATCCGGTGATCCCCCCAGCCGTACACGGCGCCGCTCATCACGTCGACGATCCGTACCGCGGCCATCGCGACCGACGGACGCCCTGCGCATGGGGTGGCGTGGTCGGCGCGGTCGCACACGAGCACGGCGTCTTCCGGCGTCTCCAGGAAGAACGTGGCGGTTTGTGTCCCCGTGAGCGGGACCCGCCACTGGGGCGGGCTCGGCGAGCGCGCCGTCGCGGTGCGCGCCCGATCCGGGCTCACCCAGACCAGCCGGGCCTCGTAGAGCAGCGAGGGCGGAGTCCCCATCGCGACGGGCGCCGGCAACGTCGTGACGTACGCGCAGGTCCCGTCCTGACAGACGAACGGGAGCTGGCACACGCCGTCGTCGCACGAGCCGCACGGGTCCGCGCTCGTCGTACAGGAACCCCCGCAGCAGTGTCCGGGCAGCTCGCTCCCCCTGACGGCGCACTCGGTCACGTCGGGCTCGGTGCAGTCCGTTGGCAAGCATCGTTGCTCGATACAGAGTCCCGCGCGGCACTCGGCCTGATCGGCTAGATCGCAGCACTCGTCGACGCACGCGTCGTTCCCGACCGCGCGTCCCGCGTCGTCCTCCGGCGGGCATCGGCGCGAGGTCGTGCACTCGCTCGTCTCGCAGTAGGAGAAGCGGCCGAGCGGGCTGAGCGAGAGGAGGGTGCCGTGCGCGAGATCCAGCTCCGTACAGCCCGCCGCGAACGCCTCGCAGTCGTTCGGGTCGGCCCACGCGAGCGCGACGTAGCGCTTCGTGTCGCGCAGGCCTCCGATCGGGTTCGTCGGGTCGAACGGGAACGCGCGCGCGACCATCGAGGCCTCGGGCAGGAGTGCCGGGTGAAACCCCGCCTCGAAGTGCTGCATCAGGCTCTCGCAGAGCGCGACGGGCTCGTTCGAGCCGGTCTCGTACACGCGCAGCTCGACGAGCGATCCCTCCGCACCGCGGAGGTCGAGCCCGCTGGTCCGCTCGCGATCGCACGCGCTCACGAAGAGCGCGACGACGGCCAACGCGAGCGCAGCGCTCCGCAAGCGACGTTGCGTCACAGATCGAACCGCCGCGAGACGGTCTCCCCCGGCGCCGCGTTCACGCGCTCGGTGCGCCACGGGCCCTGCCCCTCCGCGCGCATGCGGATGACGATGCGACCGGAGGGCACGCTGCGGCGGACGAGCGGCGTGCGTCCCGCGTCGCGTCCGTTGATGCGCACCTCCGCCCACGGCGAGGTGATGAGGTTCAGATACGCGGGCGGCCCGGCCGGCGGAGGAGGCGGCCGTCGGACGGTCGGCGTGCGGTCGGCCACCGACGGCGTCGGCTCCTCCACCTCCACCTCTTCGTCCTCGGGCTCGGGCTCCGGCGGGTCGATCGGCGTCGGCGCGGGCTCCGGCGTGATCGTCGGCGCGATCGTCGGCGTGATCGTCGCCGGTGCGTCCTCGACGCGCGCTTCGTCGACGGGCTCCTCGACCGTGGAATCCTCGTTCACGACCGGCGTCGGCGTCGGCGGCGGGTCCGTCGTCGTCGGCCCGCTCACCCGCGCGACGAGCCGGTAGTTGAGCTCGGTGCGCCCCGACTCCACGTCGACCGACGCGCTGAACGGATCGTACCCCGGCAGCTCGAGCGTGATCGGATGCCGCCCGATCGCGAGCCCCTCCACCGTCACCGGCGTCGTGCCCACCACCTCCTCGCCGACGCGGACGCGCGCGCCGCTCGGCGTCGACGCCACGCGAAGGGAGCCGGTCGGATCGTTCGGCAGCACCATCGCGGCGACGCCGGCGATCGCGGCGAGCGCGATGAGCCCGAGCGCCACGATGGGCCAGCGCCGCTCGGTGGGCAGCGCGCGCGGGCTCGGGGTGCGCGTGACCACCGACGAGTGGCTCTGCTCGCGCGGCATCGCGTCGCTGCCCGAGCCGTCGTCCTCTCTCCGATCGATCACGCCGAGCGCGATCGACGCCTTGGTCTCGGACACCCGATCCGCACGCAGCAAGGCGTCTTTCGCCGCGATGCGGTCGCCGAACAGCTGATGCATCAGCGCCGAGAGCTCGGGCGGCCCGGCCGGGGTGCCGGAGTTGCTCACGAAGCGATCGAGGTCGCGCGCGAACGCCGCCGCCGTCGGATAGCGCTGCGTCCGATCGTGCGCGAGCGCGCGCAGCACGATCCGCTCGAGCTCGGGCGGATAGTCGCTCACCACTTGGCTCGGGTGGATCGCCTTGCCGCTCGTGATCCGCATCAGCGTCGCGGCGTCGTTCTCCCCCTTGAAGAGGCGCCGCCCCACCGTCAGCTCCCACAGCACCGTGCCGAGCGCGAAGATGTCGGCGCGCCGATCGAGCGGGTGGTTGAGCGCGTGCTCGGGCGACATGTACGCGAGCTTGCCCTTGGTGCTCCCGGTCTCCGTCTGCGTGATCCGGTTCGCCGCCTTCGCGATCCCGAAGTCGGTGATGCACACGCGCCCGTCGTAGGTGACGAAGATGTTCTGTGGCGACACGTCGCGATGCACGAGCTTGAGCGGCGTCCCGTCGCGGTCTTTGGCTTCGTGCGCGTGATGCAGCCCGTCGGCCGCGCGCGCGACCGCGTGGGCCGCGAGCGCCGGCGCGAGCCGACCCATCTCGCGCGCCGCGCGCACGCCGACCGAGCCGAGGTGCTCGCCGTGCAGGTACTCCATCGCGATGAAGTACTCGCCACCTTCGTTGCCGAGATCGAACACCGGCGCGACGTTCGGGTGCTGGAGCGACGACGAGATGTGCGCCTCGTCGAGGAACATCTCGACGAACCGCCGATCCTTCGCGAGGTGCCGATGGATGCGCTTGATCGCGAACCACTTCTGGAACCCCGCCGGCCCCGCGAGGCGCGCGAGGTAGACGTTCGCCATCCCGCCGGTGCCGAGCTCGTAGACCAGCTCGTAGCGGCCGAGGCGCTTCTGCGTATCGTCGACGGTGCTCGGCTCGAACTCGATGAGCGGCTCGTCGCTCATCGCGATCGTGCGCTCGTCCGGCGCGATGCCCGGGAGCGTCACCGCATCCCCTGCGCGGGCACGAGCATATAGGTGACCGGTGTGTTGACGTCCCAGACGTAGTAGCCGACCGCCGCGCCGACTCCGCCGAGCACCGCGAGGATCGCGAGGGTGATCCCGACGATCAGCCCCGTGTCGTCCGAGCCCGAGCCTCCGTCTTCGTCGTGGCGGGTCTCGCCGACCGGCACGATGGCCGGCCCGCTCGGCCCGCCTCCGCCCGCGACCTCCGGTGCGCCCACGCGCCGCACCACCGTGCGCGCGCCACGCAGCGCGTTGCCGTAGATGTCGAGGAGCGTCGCCTCGACGTCCGCGCGCGTCGCCGCGCCCCACGCGCTGTCGGGGATGTCGACGACCATGCGCGCGCCCGCCGCGAGCATGTTCGACCACGGCCGGCTCGCCCCCGTCGGCGTCGCGGTGACGCGCACGCGCAGCCCTTCGAGGCTCGGCGCCGACACGCGCACCACCGCGCGCCCGCTGGCCGCGTCGTCGTCCGGCTCCACGATCACGTCGAGCGGCGCGCGGCTCCGCGCCTCGGCGGCGATGGCGCGAAACCCGCGCTGCTGCTCGGGGCTCAGCTCCGGCGGCGGCGCGAGATCCGGATCGAGCGTGACCGCCCAGCCGAGGTGCCGGCTCGCCGCCGCCTCGTCGCCCGTCCACATCGCGAGCACCCCCGCGCGCAGGTACGCGCGCTGGAGATCGGCGCCGCTCAGCGTCCCCGACTCGAGCGCCGCCGTGTAGCCGCGCTGCGCCGCGTCGATCTCGCCGCGATCGAACGCCGCGTCCGCCTCCGCGATCGGCCCGCCCGCCGGCTGGGCGAGCGCGAGCGAAGGCCCGAACAAGCTCGCCATCGCGAGCAGCGTCAGAGCGGAGCGCACGAGGTCATGAGAGTACACCGAAGCCGGGGGCCGGTCCCGGGCGGCGCGTGACCTCGCGGAGGAATCTCGCCGCCGTTTTCCGGGAATTCCTTTGCTCCCGCGGGGGGTCCCTGGGTAGGACGGGTCCCATGCAGGTCTACACGAAGATCCTGATCGGCATGGCGGTGGGCGTCGTGATCGGCCTGACCCTCGGTCCGAAGTCGTTCCTCCTCGACAAGGACACGTACGTGCTGGGCGACGCGGGCGCGGCGGAGCTGCGGGTCCACCGTGAGGACGCGGCGTCGCGGCTCACGTTCCCGAGCGGCACGCGCGTCCGCTTCGCCGCGCTCGAGACGTTGAGTGAGCCGCGCGTCGACGCGCAGGGCGAGACGCACGAGGTCGCGAGCTGGGTGCGCGTGAGCTTCGAGTGGACCTCGAACCTCGCGATCCGCGATCGCGCCGGCACCCTCGCCGATCAGCTCCACGCACCGCGGCCGGGCGAGACGCGCGAGGCGTGGCTCCGCATCGAGGCGATCGAGCTCCCCGACGGCGGCTTCGCGCTCACCGCCGAGCCGGTGAGCGGCTTCGGCGACACCGTCCTCTCGATCCTGCGTCCGGTCGGCACCGCGTTCATGCGGTTGATCAAGATGGTGATCGTCCCGCTCGTGTTCTCGTCGCTGTTGGTCGGCGTGGCGAGCCTCGGCGACGTGCGCAAGCTGGGCCGCCTCGGCGGCAAGACCATCGGCGTCTACCTCGGCACCACCGCGATCGCGGTGAGCATCGGCCTCGTCCTCGCGAACCTCATCAAACCGGGGGAGTTCGTCGGCGCGGCCGCGAGGGCCCAGCTCCAGTCTCAGTTCGCCGGCGCGGCGGACAGCTCCGCCGCCAACGCCGCCGAGGCGCCGTCGACCGTCGACAACATCCTCTCCATCATCCCGGACAACCCCATCGGCTCGCTCGCGAGCGGCGACATGCTCCAAGTGATCTTCTTCGCGATGATCTTCGGCGTCGCCATCACGCTCCTCGGCAACAAGGAACGTGGACAGCCCATCGTCACCTTCTTCGATCGCGTCCAAGAGGCGATGGTCATGATCATCCACCTCGTCATGATGATCGCCCCCTTCGGCGTCGCCGCGCTCGTCGCCGACGTCGTCGGCCAGAGCGGCATCAGCGTCCTCGGCGCGCTCCTCGTCTACTCGCTCACCGTCTTGCTCGGCCTCGCGCTCCACACCGCGATCGTCTACGGCGGCCTCGTCAAGGCGTTCTCCGGCCTACGGATCCCGGACTTCCTCCGCGCGATCCGCCCCGCCCAGCTCCTCGCGTTCTCCACCAGCTCGTCGAGCGCCACGCTCCCCGTGAGCATGGAGTGCGCCGAAGAGAGCCTCGGCATCAGCAACCCCGTCGCGAGCTTCGTCCTCCCGCTCGGCTCCACTGTCAACATGGACGGCACCGCCCTCTACCAGGGCGTGGCGGCGGTGTTCATCGCCCAGGTCTTCGACGTCGACCTCAGCTTCACCGACCAGCTCGCCATCGTCGCCACGGCCACCATGGCGTCCGTCGGCGCGGCCGGCGTCCCCGGCGCGGGCATCGTCACCCTGGCGATGGTCCTCACCACCGTCGGCATCCCGCCGGTCGGCGTCGCCCTCATCCTCGGCATGGACCGCTTGCTCGACATGTTCCGCACCACCGTCAACGTCACTGGCGATCTCACGGTGGCCGCCGTCATGGCCGCGAGCGAGGGAGAGACCCTACGCGTCCTGACGCCGGCCGAGGACAAGTCCGACCCCGACCACGGCTTCGAGGCGCGGCTCGACAAGGGGGAGCAACCGATCGAGCCCGAGGACAAGAAGCCTCCCCGCGGTGCGGAAGAGGAGTGAGGCTCGACTCGCGGGAGGCAGGCGCTCGGCCCACGAGATGGGACCCGCGCGCTCCCGTGCCCGTCCTCGTCTCACGTCCAACGCCGAGGGCGCTTTGGTACGGCGGTGCGACGTGTCTCGCTCAGCCACGAGTGTGTGGAGCGATCTCTGCGGCAGCTTCGTGTACGTGGACGAGCACGGGTACGTGCACGTGCACGAGGACGAGGACGAGCACGTGCACGAGGACGTCGACGCGGACGGGGACGCGGACGGGGACGCGGACGCGGACGGGGCCCTCGGCCCGTCCTTCACGGCGGGCCGCTCAGATCCAGCCGCGCCGCTTGAAGAAGAAGATCATCGCCACGGCTACCGACAGCATCGCCGCGATGGCCAGCTCGAACCCGAACTTGAAGTGCAGGTACGGCATGTACTCGAAGTTCATCCCGTAGAGCCCGGTGATGAACGTGAGGGGCAGCATGATCGTCGAGAACACCGTCAGGATCCGCATCACGTCGTTCAGCCGATGCGACTGCATGCTCAGGTAGCCGTCGAGCGAGCCACCCAACAGATCTCGGTACACCTCGTTCAGATCGACCACGCGATCCATGTGGTCGTAGACGTCTCGGAAGAACGGCCGCGTCTCCTCGGGGATCAGCTTGTAGTCCCCGTTGGCCAGCCCGAGCAGCAGCCGCCGCTGGTGCAGCCCCACGCGTCGGATCCGGTTCAGCGAGTGCTTCATCCGGAAGATCCGCTCGAGCAGGTGCGGCGCCGCGCCCCCGAGGATCGCCGCCTCGATCCCGTCGATCTCCGCGTCGAGCTTCTCCATCAGCGGCAGGAACTCGTCCACGAGCTTATCGATGATCCGGTGCGCCACCGTCGCCGGCCCGCGCGCCAGGATCCCGGGATCGCGCTCCACCGCCCGCTCCGCCTCCGCCACCGCCGCGAACTTCAGCCGGTAGTGCGTGATCAGGTACCGCTCCCCGAGGAACAGATCGAGGTCCGTCGTGTGCACCTCCCCGTCGCCCTCCGGATCCCCGTCGCTCAACCCGTGCACGATCAGATAGAGGTAGTCCCCGAAGCTCTCGATCTTCGGCGTGCTCGCGTCCGCGAACGCGTCCTCGATGAGGAGCGGGTGGAACTGGAACACCTCGTTCAACAGGCGATGCGACTCCGGCCCCTGCGAGTCCAGATCGACCCACACGTACACGTCCGGCTGCGTCAACAGCTCCGGCAGCTCCGCGACCGTCGGACGAAGACGCTCGTGCTCCTCCCCCTTCACCCGCACCGCGAAGATCTTCGTCGCCACCGCGCGAGGGTAGGGCGCACGCGGGAAAGTGGGAACGACAAAGGCGGCCGCGCTTCCGCGGAAGCGGATTCGAGAGACCGCGCAGGCGCCCCAGCGCCGCGCCCGGAGACCCCCTGCGACTCGGGGCCTCTGGCATCTAGTTGCCCTTGGCGTTTACTAAACGCCAAAGGCTCGTAAATGCCAAACACGGCGAGCCTCGAAGCTCGCGGGATACGCGCGCTTGAACTGGAGCGCGATGCCGCGCCCCATGATGCCGACGCAGTTCACCGCGTTGACGAGCGCGGCGGCGTCGGCGCGGAGGAGGTCTCCGTGACTCGGCACGATGACCACCGCGGCGTCGCCACTCCTATCAGCGGGAGATCGAACCGACCACACCCTTACGTCGTCGGCATCAAGAACGAGCCTTCAGTCTCGCTCCCTTCGAGCGTCACGCCCGCACCCTCCACCCACAGCGTCCCCAGCAGCCACGCCACGCGAGCGTCGAGCGCGTCATCGAGCCCGCTCATCGTATTCGGCAAGTCGAGCTGCGAACCGAAGCGCGCGTTCACGCTCGCCAGTACGCTTCGAGAGCGCAACGCCTCCCAGTTGTTTCGGATCGCACCGCGGTGGGCCTCGGCGCTGCCCGACCCCTTGTACGCTTCGAATGACTCGCCGAGCCAAGCCCACGCCGCCAACGTTGGGTGAACCTCGGCGACGTGTGCCCCTCCGCTCGGCGGCTCGGGAGAGAACACCGGCATGAACGGCAGCGCCCTGAGCTCGGCGTCGAACCCGCCGACCCGTGGCAGTCCGAGCACGTGACGCGTGATCACCCAGTGCGAGAGCTGCGCGTACCCACGGACCTTCACGCCCTCGACGTTCCGCGTCAGCTTCGCGTACCTGGTCTCGATGCCGCGCTCGATGAGGTTCCCGGGATCGCTCGCGTCGGGCTGCGGCGGACCGGTGAGCGGCGCGTCCCAACAGACCAACACGTCGCGGTGCGTCTCACGGATCGAGCGCAGGGTGGCCTTGAGCTCTGCCGCGCTCTGGTTCGCGCGGTCGAGCCCGGCCTCGGGGGCGAAGACGTACGAGCCCTTCTTTCCGGACGCTGGATCGATACCGACGACGAGCACGCGTGAGTTGCCTCCGTCCGAGAGTACTACGCAAGACGAGCGAACCGCGCACGCGCCGGGCTCACCAGAGCTCGCGCGGAGTCCGCCTCGGACGATGTAATCTGTCTTCCGTATGTCACGCATCTACCGATACGTCGTGCGGGTCGACGCCGGCACGGCACCGCGGCCCCATGGCGGCGTGTGCTCGCTGGCCATCTGTAAGCCGAGGATCCGAGCCACCGCGGAGGTGGGCGACTGGGTCATCGGCTTTCGCAGCCGCGAGCCGGGCCAGGTCATCTACGCGATGAAGGTCACCGAGCGCCTCACGCTCGGCGAGTACTGGCTCGACCCTCGCTTCGAGGATCGCAAGCCGGGTGCGTCGAGCTCGCCGGACAACTTCTATCGCCCGGGACGCGGCAAGCTGGTGCAGGTTCCGAACCACATCCACACGCCCGCCGGGTACGACAGGGACACCGGCGGGCGCAATGTCCTTCTCAGTACCCACTTCTGGTACTTCGGCGCCGACAGCAAGCCCATCCCGAAGAACCTTCACCACCTCATCTACCAGGGCCGCGGTCATGTCCTTCGCGACACGCGACCGGGGGACGAGGACCGGCTCGAGAAGTGGCTCTCGAAATGGGACGGCGGCAAGCTCGGCGATCCCATCAAGCCTCCCGACGACCCACCGGGCTGTGAGCCGCAGCCGGCCACTCGCGCTCGATGCTGAGTGATCGAGCCTGGAAGCTCGTCCTCTCCCGCAAGGGCTTCGACTCGACGTACGGCGGAGTGCCGAGCCCCATCCTCCCCGACGGGAGAATGATCCCGCTGCCCATCCCCGCGGCACATGACCGCAGCACCCTCGCGGACGTCGACGCGGGCGACGTCGATCTCGGGAAGCTCATCGCGGATCTCACCCGGGGCAAGCACTCCCTCGAGACGCGTGTCCACATCGATCCCGATCTCGATCGCTCGCGTCCTCGACGCCTGCCCGGCTGGCGTCCCGCGCTCGGCCAAACCGGCGCCGCACAGACCCACCTCGAGAGCCGCGGTGTAGGACCGGGAGACGTCTTTCTCTTCTTCGGCTGGTTCCGAGAGGTCGAGCTCGTCGACGGACGATGGCGCTATCCGAAGCGCGCGCCTCACCTGCATGTGCTCTTCGGATGGCTCGAGGTGGCAGACGTGCTCCCGATCGTGACCGAGCGCGATCGGTGCCTCGCGCTCCACCCGTGGATCGCCGATCACCCGCACGTCGCGAGCCCCGAGCACTACGACAATCCGAGGAACACTCTCTATGTCGCGCCGACGCAGTCACGTTGGATTGCGGGACACCCCGGCGGTGGTTTGTTCCGCCGGTTCGATCCGCGACTCCAGCTCACCGCTGCAGATCAGAAGAAGCGCAGCCTGTGGAGACTGCCGGCGTGGTTCGCGCCGGGCTCGGATCGGCCGGCGCTCTCGTATCACGCGAAGCTCAGCCGTTGGACCCGAGCGAAAGAGCATTGCTATCTGCAGACCGTCGCGAAGGGTCAGGAGTTCGTGCTGGACGCTCGGCACTACCCGGACGCGCGGGCTTGGGTCACGGAGGTCCTGCGGTCGGGGACCTGAGATCCACGCCAACTCGCAGGCCACCGGCGCTGCGTCGGGCATTGGCGATGAGCCCGGTCCGACGTGCTCGATGGGCGCGTCCTCGTTCCATGTCGCTCGGTCGGGAAGCCGACCAGGTACTTCGGTTGCTCGCGTCGCCAGTCTCCGCTTGGAGTCGCGATTCGCAGGCCTGGATGCGGGACCATGGGCACGTCAACGCGGTACTCTCGAGGCTCATGGCGACATCAGTCCAGGTGCTGACAAGTTCAGCTGATTCGCTAGAGGCGCTCCGCGAGACCGTGCGCTGGGGTGATGAGATCCACTGCGCGTACGCGTGGGCGAGCCAGAGGGGCCCGTGGAAGGAGCACTGGAACGCGGTGCGCAAGGCAAACCTGGTGCGAGTCGTCATCGGCCTCCACTTTGATCGCACCGACCCGTCCTGCCTCCGCGACCTGCACGATGCGCGCGTTCCGCTGCGGGTCTGGCGGAGCTTCGACGCCGTCTTCCATCCGAAGGTGCTCGTGGCCGTTCGCGGGAAGCGGGCACGCGCCCTGATCGGTTCGAGCAACCTCACGCCGGGCGGCTTCGCGGCGAATCAAGAGGCAAACGTCCTTCTCAGCGGCGTTGCGCATGACGACGGACCGAGAGAGCTCCTCAGCGCGATCGGTCGCTGGTGGACGCGCGGCGCGCGGGTCACTCCGAAGTGGCTCGACGACTACGAAAGCCGATTCGTCGTCCGCGAGCGACTCGAGCGCCAATGGCGCGCGGCGAATGGAGTCCGCGACCCGAACGACGAGCTCCCTCCCGATCTCGACCGACCGTGGGCACAGTACTTTGCGCTCTTCAAGGCGCGAAACCGAGAGCACAACGTTCTCCCGGTCCCACGTGCACGCGAGGTGTGCGGCCTCGAAGAGATCGAACGCTTTCATGCTCCGCTTTCGGGAGCCCCCGCGGCCGGCATCGACCCCGCCGCGTGGCGGATCGTGGGCGGCTACGGCGGCAGCGCGAGCGGTTGGTTCGGGCCCGTTCGCCACTGGGGCGTCCAGGCGTGGCTGAAGCGAGAGAGTCGGCAGATCTACCGGCGCCTAGCGGCGATCCCCGCGTCCGGTGCGGGTCAACGAGTCGTCGGCCCCGCAAAGTCCTTTCTCCGCTGGGCGCTTCGTCAGCGCTTCGTGAGCATCGGGTCCGCCTCGCGGCTACTAATGGCGCGGCGGCCCGACCTGTTTCTCTGCGTCAACGCCGCCAACCTGGCTCGCCTCTCCGAGCAGTTTCAGCTGCGCATCGGCCTGAAGGACGGCGACGCGTACTTCCAGCTTCACGACCGCATCTGGCGGCTCGCGTGGCACGCGTCACCCGCACCGAACGATCCGCTCGAGCGCAGAGTATGGGCACACCGCACCGCGCTTCTCGACGCTCTCCTTTATCGGGAGTCGCCGGCGATCCCGAAGCAACGGCGCGCGCGACGGCGCTGAGCTCAGTCCGGGGTACATACCATCGCGCGCGGAGGTCCGGTGTCCCTGACAGTTCCGTCAGTCGACCTCGGTCGCCCCACGCTCTCCGGCGACGAGTTCGACTGGCCCACCAACGACGAGTTCGAGGCGGCATGGAATACGGTCGACGCGTACAAGGCGCTCAAGTCGTCACGCGTGGAGATGGTGCTTCGTCGGATCGAGCTGGCGAGTCGCAGCTCGAAGTCCGAGCCGATGCTCCTGACCAGCAAGCTCACCGTCGAGCACGTGATGCCGCAGGGCTGGGAGGCCCACTGGCCGCTCCCATCGGGATCGACGAGACCGAGGCGAGAGAGAACCGCGAAGAGGTCCTCCACGACTTCGGCAACTTGACTTTGCTGACGCAGGGTCTGAACTCGTCCACGAGCAACGGCCCTGTCGCCGAGAAGCTCAGCGCCATCTTCACGGGCTCGAACCTGCAGCTCTCGAAGTGGTTCCACGGCCGGACCATGTGGACGGAGGACGACATCCGAGCCCGCGGACGCGCCTTGTTCGACACCGCAGTGCGCGTTTGGCCTCGGCCTCAGGCCTGATAGTCTCGCGTTCGCTACAGCCGGAACGGATAGTTGACGCGGAACGTCGGGTTCGTGAACGGAGGCACGCGTGCTTGTCGCGCCGCACGCGCCGCGCAGCTTCGGACGTCGTCGGGGAAGGTACCGGCTACGTTGGTCGATGCGACCCCGCCGTGACAGTCGAACGTGATCTGTACGGGAAGGAGGCCGTGGCTACCGCCGCCGCAGGCGGCGACCGACGGGTAGATGGAATTCATCGCGCGGATGACGTCTTCACGCCCTGGCATGGGCGGGGCGTGCGGGTCGCTGCATCGATCTTCCGGCGGCGGGACGGCGGGATCTTCGTCGGGAATGGTGTCCCGTTCGTCCGGGACGGGTTGTTCCGGGCGCGTGACCGGCGCTTCGGTCGAGCGGACCGGTGCGGGTTCCGGCTCCGAGTCCGCGGTTGGCTCCTCCGGTGGGGCCAAGGTTGGCTCCTCGGTCGGAGTGGGCTCCGGAGTGACGACCGGTTGAGGGAGCAGCACACTCGTCGGCGTGGAGTCCGTGACGGGCGCGCCATCGTCTCGCGAGAGCACGATGACGAGCACCGCGATCAGACCGGCGATGACGAGGCCGGCCGTGACGAGCGCGGCCACGAGGCCGACCGGGGCGGGTCGGCGGACAGGTGCGCCGTGCGTGATGGGACTGCTGGACGCCATCGCGACGGTGGGCGCGACAGACCGTCCACTCATGCTGGCCTGCGCGGCCGCACCGGGCGCGAGCGCAACGGTGGACGCGATCGGCTGTGACGCAGGGGCAGCGCGCAATATCTCTTGCAACGCTGTGACGGCGGCGCGCGCGTCGGCGAAGCGCTCGTTCGGCTGACGCGCGACGCACTTCGCGAACCACGCGTCGAAGCCGGGAGGGATCCGATCGGCGCGACCGAGGGCGGCAGCTCGCTGGGTCGGCGGCTCGAGCGGGCTCACCATCACCTCGACCAGGAGCGCTTGGACGGAGGCTTCACCGTGGTTCGCGCTCGCCCAGTAGTAGCACTCCGTCAGGAGATAGAAGGCGAGGAGGCCGAGCGCCCACACGTCGGTGCTGGGCGAGAGGCGCGCGCCGGGGGTGCCCTGCTCGGGCGCCATCCAGAGCGGTGAGCCGATCGCGGTGGTGACGGTCGCCGCGGCGTTGGCGCCGGCCACCGACTTCGCGATGCCGAAGTCCAAGACCTTCAGGGTCAGCGTGGCGTCGCTTCGCCGCGACTTGGCGACAAAGATGTTCTCGGGCTTCAGGTCGCGGTGGACGATGCCCTTGGCGTGCGCGGCGGCGAGCGCGTGGCCGAGCTGGACGAAGATCTCGATGACGACCTTGCGGGGCAGCGGGGCTTGCGTGTCGACGACGGCGTCGAGGCTCATGCCTTCGAGGAGCTCCATCGCGATCCACGGGACCTGCGTCGCGTCGTCGACGCCGGCCGCGATGACGTCGACGACGTGATCGCTCGGGATGCGGCTGGCGACGAGCGCCTCTTCGCGAAAGCGCTGCCGGCTGGTCTGGTCGGGCAAGAGCTGCGGGTGCATCACCTTGAGCGCACGTTCTTTTCCCGTCGACAGCTGCTCGGCGACGTAGACGGCGCCCATCCCGCCGGCGCCGAGCTGCCGGATGACGCGGAACTCGCCGGACAGAACTTGGCCGGTCTGCAGTAGTGGCGCGCCCCCCGTCACGTCGCGAGGGTACTGTGCGGCGGAACCCAAGATCCAGGCCGTCGGGCCCGACACACGGGGCGATCCGCGCGGTCGGCGTGGACGGTTACCCCGTGGTCGCTGAACGGCGAGCCGCAGAGACCTTTCACGAAGGACGTAGCGCTGACGTGCGCCCGTCCGCCTGATCGAGATCCTCGCAGGCCCCGGCCTCCCGTAGAGTGCGCCGATGTTTCTCGAAGGCACGCTGCTGGAGAAGCTCCGCAAGATCGAGGCGCTCCACGCGGGGACGAAGGTCGATGGCGAGCGGGAGGCCGCGCGTCGGGCGGCGGAGCGGATCCGCGCGCGGCTCGAGGAGCTCCGCGGTCGCGAGGAAGAGGTGTTGATGCTCTACCGTCTGGCCGATCCGTGGAAGCGGCGGCTGTTCGTCGCGCTGTGCCGGCGCTACGGGCTGTCGCCGTTCCGTCAGCGAGGCCGGCGGTACAGCACCGTGTCGCTGCGCGTGCCGAAGACGTTCCACGAGAAGACGCTGTGGCCCGAGTTCCTCGCGCTCTCGAAGGAGCTCCACGCGCACCTGGACGCGCTGACGAACGAGGTGATCCGCGAGGCGATCCACGAGGACCTCACGGAGGCGAGCGAGGGCGAGACGAAGGCGCTGCCGAGCGGGAGCGTCGGGGGAGACGAGGAAGAGAGCGAGTCGTGACGACGCTCGAGGACGACGCGATGGTTCGCCTTCGCGCACTCGGGCGCGAGGTCGATGAGGCGTACGATCGGATCGAGGCGCCGAACGCGGCGCCGCAGATCGACGAGGCGGCGCTGGCCCGCGCGAGGACGCAGCTCGAACACGCTCTGGCTCGCGAGGCCGAGGCGGCGCAGGGGGTGCTCGACCGACGCTTGCCGTCCCTGGAGCGGACGTCTGAGTCGACGCGGCGCGCCGAGGCGCTCATCGCGAAGCATGAGCGTGATGCCGAGTGAACGATGCCCGCTCCCGTTGGTTCGATCGACGATCGCGTCGAGTCTCCTGATCGCGACCGCGTGCGCCGGCTCTCCCGCGCGCTCCGCGCCTCACCTCGTCGAGCGCGTGCGCGACTGCGTCTGGTTCGATGAGACGGAGACGGCGCATCACGGCCCCTCACCGGTGGCCGCGATCGCCCCGCGTGAGTGCGAGCGCGCGACGGTACGCCTCGAGTGGCAAGGCTGCGTGCACGTCGACGTCGCGCGTCGTGCGTGCCTCAACGGATGCAGCGAGTGCCTGGCCCATGTCGTGGGCGACGACTCGTCGACGCCCGCGGCCAGCCGCGCGGACCGATGTTGGGGCGGGCCCGACCCGGGGTGCGCGGTGGCGTTCGACATCTGCCCCGGCTGGATGGGGTCTGCCGGACGCACGCGCGTGGATGCGCCCGACTACGACTGCGCGGTGGTCCACGGCCGCTGCGCGTCGGTGCCATCCGCGAGCTCGCCGGTCCCCGCGGACGCTCACGCCGTCTTGCCGCACCACCACACGCAAGCGTCGTTTACCCGCTGAACCTCGCGGGATCCCGCTCATCGGGCGGAAAACGCGTGCCGCCTTCGTCCACCTCTCCCGGAAAGCGCTGGCGGGGTCCGGGGATAATTCGACCTATCCTCGACGGGTTCTGAAATCGGTCCGGGATAGGTCGGACTAGGGTCGAAGAGTTTCGAAACCGTCCGGCGATAATTGAAATCATGGTCGACGGGTTTCGAAACCGTCCGGGGATAATTCTAATTATGGTCGAGGGTTTTCAAAATCGTCCGGCGATAATTCTAATTATCCCCGCCGATTTAGAAATCGTCCGGCGATAATTCTAATTATCCCCGCCGATTTAGAAATCGGTCCGCGATAATTCTAATTATCCCCGGCGACGCTCCGGCGGCCTTGGGGCACTCGCGAACGAGGGTCGACCGCGGGGAAATTCGAATCCCCTCGAGGACGCTCTCCTACACCCCGACCGCTTCCGCTCCGATCAGGGCACGAGGACGGGGTGCGGATCGGGCGGCGTCGACCGCGGGTCCAGGTCGGCGCCCGCTTCCGCGGAAGCGCGGGCGGTGCGTTCGACTCCCATGATCGCGGCAACGGCCCAGTCGTAGTCGGGGGTGGTCCCGTCCCACATGGGGTAGGCGGTCTCGTCGTCGATGCCGAGCTCGATCTGGCGATCGTGGATGGGCTGGACGAGCTCCTGCGGGGTGAGCTGGGGAGCGGTCCAGCCGCTGGCTCGGAGGAGGGTGCCCGTCTTGTCGTAGAACGCGGCGCGGCCGCGGTCGTCGACGCGGACGTGGAAGCCGCCTTCGTGGACGAGGTGGTGGTGGAAGGTGCACAAGCACACGAGGTTGCGCTTGCTGGTCTCGCCTCCGCTCGACCAGTGCTCGATGTGGTGGGCATCGATGAAGCGGTCGTGGGTGCAGCCGGGGAAGGCGCAGCCCTTGTCTCGGACGATGAGGGCGCGCCACAGGGCGGGGGAGATGGTGCGGGTCCTCCGGCCGACGTGGAGGGGGTCTCCATCGCGATCGAGCTTGACGCCGACGAGGGCGCAGTCGCACGCGATGCGGCGGAAGGTGTCGGCGCGGAGGCGGGTGCCGTCATCGAGGGTGGCGGACCAGCGGAGGTCGACGGCGCGAGGCGCTTCCGCGGAATCGGCCCTCGAGTCGGCGGCGAGGCGAAGCGGAGCGGACGGCGGGGTGGCATTCGAGTCGGCGGACGGCGGAGTGGAGCGGCTCGCGCCGATGGCGTGGTCGTCTCGGCAGCGCGCTTCCGCGGAAGCGGGCGCGCGGGCGTCCATCGAGGGGAGGGCGGGCGCCTCCGCGGAAGCGGGATCCGACGCGCTCGCGGTGATCGCGGCGAGGCGGTCTTCGGCGAAGTGAACGACGATCGCGGCGCGGTCGGCACCGGAGCGCGGCTGGCTCGTCTGCGCGCACGCGGCCTCGAGCTGCTCGGCCATGCGGACGAAGGCGTCCGCGAGGGTCGGCCTGGGGAGCTCGCCGCCCGGACGCGACGTCGCGAACGGGAGGACGCGGAGCTCGTCGGCGCGCTCTTCGAGGAAGGGGTCGGTCCCGGCGTCGTCGTCGTCGAGGCTCTCGGTGAGCTGGGAGTGCGAGTCGACAGGGGCGCGCTCCTCGAGCGGCTGGCGCTGCTCGTCTTGCATGATGGCTTGCACGCTACGGATCGCGGCCATGACGAGGGTGGCCTGGTCGGCGGTGAGCTGGGCTTCGATGCGGTGCGAGCCGTCCGGCATGGGGCGCTGATAGACCCAGCGCTTGATCGCGTCGTGCGCCCGCTCGGGATCCTCTTGAGCGCGCACGTTCTCGATGCCTCGCACGATGCGCTCGAGCTGCGACGCGGTGCTGTGCTTGGCGACGTCGATGAGGGTGGCCTCGGTCGCGGGGGTGGCACCGCGCGTGATGGCGCGGACTTGGCTGTAGGTGACGCGGCCGTGCTTGAGCTCGTCGTCGAGCCGCGGCATGTCCTTGAGCTTGGTGGCGACGCGAACCTGCTCGCGCGCGGTGCTCGGCCGGATGCCCAGGCGCCAACTCAACCAGTGCGCGCAGGACTTGCAACCTTGGTGCGCCCAGCGACCCGATTCATCGATCAAGCGGATGAGCTCGAGGCGACGATGAATGGCGCTATTGATCGAGGCTTCGAGGCGGGCGAGCTCGGCCTCCACGGCGTCCATATCGGGGGCAGGGGCACGCTCGATACCTGGGCAAGTGTTCAGCATCGGGGCAACGTAGCATGCGTCGGGCTCAAATCATGTAATCAAATGTACTTTCTCGGGTGTGACGGGGACGAGGCTCGTCTTTGGCGGACCGGCCGTCGGGCCACGGCGCACCGCCCCGCGAGTCGTGGGCCTCGGATGGATCGCCGACTCCGAGGTGCCGTGGAGAGGACGTGGCCGTGGATCGATGGCGTGTCGGGAAGAGAGGCGCGCCGACGATGGGTTCGTAGGGTGATGGCGCCGACCACCGCGATGTGGGGTCTTCGCGTGCTCGTGGGCGCGCTGCTCAGTCTCGTCGGTGCGAAGATGGTATGGAACGTTGTCGCCATCGGGTTGGCCGTGGCACGCGACACGCCTGGCAGCGAGCGACGCACCGGGTCACCGTCGAGCGGGCTTTCCTTGATGGTGATCGAACCCGTCTTCCTCATCGCGGCGGTGGCGCTGGAGTGGGCGTTGGGCTCCCCCGCTCGCGCCGCCGCGATCGGCGTGATCGGCCTCGCCGCGTCGGCCGCGTCGTAAGCGGTAGGGCTCGGGCTGGGTGCAGCGGCCCGCGCCTGGCGCGCGCGCATCGGGTGAACATGAGTTGAGCTCCGCGAGTCGATGCCGAGTCGGTGACCTGGGTACCGACGAACGGCGGCGAGGCGGGTGTCGGAACGAGCGCTCTAGGTGTGCGAATTCCGCGGAACGTGGGCGTGGTAGGTTCGGCGATGCCCGATCCAACCGTCTTGCACCCGAGTCCGGGTCCGCTGGGCGCGCGACGAGCCGCGTCGGGCTTCAGCCTCCGAGGCGGGCGCGGGTGCCCTGGCTCGCGGCGTGGTTCGAGGTCTACCGCGCCTACGGTGCCTGCGATTCCGACGAGGACTGCGAGGCGGCGCACCGCTGCGAGGTCGCCACGCGTTGCGTCGAGGATCCTCCGCGTCGCTCCCGAAGGGCGACACTGCGGGCGATCATTCGACCGCTTCCGTCGAGCTCGTGCGGGTGTCGCACGGTCGGGACGGGCACCGACGGCTGGCCGGCCACGTGGATGGTCCTGCTCGCGATCGGATCGATGCTCGCACGGAAGGTTGACGAGTCGGCGCGGCGCCGAGGCGACGGGTGACCCGTGCGGCGCGACCCGGGTTGGGCGACGGCGTCGTGGGGTGGTCCTGAGGTCGGAGCGAACGAACGGTCGCGCGCAGCGCCTCGTTGGCGCCTTCGAGCGAGCGCCAACGAGGTATGCTCTCCACGCCATGGAGGCTCAGCGGACCACGGTCGAGAGCGTCCTCGCGCATGAGAGTCGCGATCGGGTTCCGCTGTCTCCGCGCGCTCATGCATGGGCTCAGGACGAGTCAGGGGGCCTTAGGGACTTCGAGATCCGCCGCGGGTCGATCCCCAAGGGCGATACCGAGCTCGTGCGGATGTCGCGCGGTCAGGACCGAAGCAGAGGCAATCACCAAGCGCTGTTTGATGTCGTTGGTGGCAGCGGGGGGGGGCCGCTCGGTCCCATGGCGGTCGGGTGGGTGTGCACGTCGTACGTGGTCTGGAAAATCGAGTTGAACAGCTCTTTCAGCGCGTCACCGAGAACGACGCGCTTCCGCGGAAACGGCACTCGCGGCGACGGCAACGCGACCCGGAGCAGACGGCGGGGTGGAACTGGCGTTGGCGGCAAGGCGATGCGGCGCCGACGGCGGGACGGAATGGCTCGCGTCGATGCCGTGGACGTCTGGGCAGAGCGCTTCCGCGGAAGCGGGCGCGCCGACCGACACCGGTTCGGCGGCGGCGGACGTACTCGATGGGTCCGAGCTCGAGTGCCCTGACGCGACGCGCCTCATTCACATCCATCGGGGTGAGCTCTGTGAGCCCTGGATCTGCGTCGACGCGCGCGGTGTCTGCGAGCCCGGCCTGGTATGTCGGCGGGTCTGCGCTTGCCTCGGCGAACAGGTCGTGCCCGGACCCTATTGGCTGCGCGGTCGATGGCGCACTCTAACGAGCGGCGACGAAGGTCACGGAGATGACGCAGCCGTCTCTTGGATCGCGCGTGCGCGTGACTGAGCGGTCACGCACCAAAGCGGGGTAGACTCCCGCGCGAGTCTCATAGACACGTGCGAACGGATCTCTCGGGCTCGGCGCCGGGCTACTCTGCACCAGCCGTCGCCCGTCCATTTCCCCATGCACGCTTCGACGCTCTCCGGTTGGCCTATGACCATTCGTCTCATCCTCCTCGCAACTCTAATGGCATTGATCCCGCGTGTCGCTTCCGCGCAAGACGAGGCGACGCGAGCGCGGGCGCGCGCGCTGGTGGCGGAGGCGCACGCTCACGAGGACGCACAGCGTTGGGAGCTCGCGGCGCAGAGTTACCAGCGGCTGTACGACCTCATGAGCCAGGCGCGTCTGCCGCGGGCTTCGGTGGCGCTCTGGACAGCAGGCTCCGACCTCGCACGCGTCCCGGGTCGTGAGCGCGAGGCGAGCGATGAGCTGCGACGCTTCCTCGCCCAGTCGGGCGCGCTCGCGGGTGATCCCGAGATCGCAGGATACCGAGCGCAGGCACCGCAGCTGATCGCGCAGCTCGAGGCGCGAGCCGCGTCGAGCGGAGCGACCTCATCTGCGTCGAGCCAAGACACGTCGAGAGGTGGAGGAACCACCACGTCCGTCTCGCCCGTCGGGCCAGTAGTGCTCGCGGTGGGCGGTGCGGCCGTCATCGCAGGCGTGATCGTCGGCATCGTGAGCCTCGACATGGCCTCGCAGCTCGACGCGGATTGCACGAATGGGGTGTGCCCGGACACGGCCTCCGTGCAGTCTCGGCTTTCGGTGCTCTCGACGTTGTCGGTCGTCGCCGACGTGCTCTGGATCAGCGGAGCGGCGATCGCGGCAGCGGGGCTCGTGCTCACGCTGGTGCTCACCGACACGTCGGAGACGGCGGTCTCCGCGGGATGTGTGGGGACGGGTTGCATGGCCGAGATCCGAGGCACGTTCTGATGGCCCGCAAGACTATGATGGTCGTGGCGCTCTCCGCCGCAGCAGGACTTGCTGGATGCACCCTGCTCAACGATCGGTTCATGATCGGACCGGGCGGCGACGCCGGTGCGCCGGTGGACGCGAGCCGGACCGATGGGGGCGGGCCGCGGCAGGATGCGGGTGGGCCGCCGGCTCCGTGTACGCCGCTGCAGGTGGTGCAGCTCGCGCCGGGAACCAACCACACGTGCGTGCGCCACTCGTGCGGTGCGGTCTCGTGCTGGGGGGACGGGTCGGCGGGCCAGCTCGGCGATGGTCGAATGCGCGGGAGCGCGACGCCCGTCTTCGTCGAGGGGGTGACGGACGCCGTCGATCTGTTCTCCGGCGATCGATTCGCGTGTGTCGTTCGAAGCGATGGGACGGTTTGGTGTTGGGGCGCGAACGACAACAACATGATCGGCGACGGAGGGGGCTCCGCTCGCGGCGCGCCGACGCTCGTTCGCGACGTCGGGGATGCTGAGCGGATCGCGCACGGGTCGGGGCGTCATGTCTGCGCGGGCACGTCGGCCGGACCGAACGTCTGGTGCTGGGGCGACAACGCGGCCGGTCAGCTGGGGAACGGAACGATGCTTCCGAGCACCACGCCAACCGAGATCGACACGGCGATCGGCCCGGTGGTGTCGCTGGCGACGAGCCTTCACTCGTGCGCAGTTCGTGGGAGCGATCACGCGCTTTACTGTTGGGGCGGCAACGGGCTCGGCGAGCTCGGAGACGGGTCGCGGATGCCTCAACCTTCGCCGTTGCAGATTCCCGGAATCACCGCGCAACGAGTCGCGGCGGGAAACGGATTTACATGCATCGTCGACGACGCGGACGATGTGAGGTGTTGGGGGACCGATCGCTTCGGGGAGCTCGGTGACGGGGGCTCGATGGACGTCCGCTCTCTCGCCACGGATGCCAGCGTGGTGGTCGGCGGCGTGGCCGAGCTCGTCGCGGGGGAGAGCCACGTGTGCGCGCTTGCGGCGGGCGGTTACGTGACCTGCTGGGGACGCAACAACCGAGGTCAGCTCGGGCTCGGCGCTCCCGACCTCACCAGTCTCCCTCAGGGCGCGGACGGACTGTCGGACATCGTCACGATCGGATCCGGCGGCTCGCACGTCTGCGCACTGCGGGATGACCTCGCGGTGTTCTGCTGGGGCTCCAACGACTGGGGCCAACTCGGCGACGGAACGACCGACGATCAGCTCAGCCCCGTCCGGGTGATCGGACTCCGCAACGAGTGATGCCTGCTCCACGACCTACGCTCGAGCCGAGCACAGCGGATGAGCTGTTGCGCGCGTGCGACGCGCTCGAGGCGGGGCGGGCGGACGAGGCTCGCTCGCTGGCGAGTCGGCTCGCGGCGTCGAGCGATGCGTATGGGCGCACGATCGGGGCACGGTTGTTCTTTCTCATGCGAGAGTATCCGCGGGCGCTCGCGGTCTTGCGGGCGGGGGACAGCGCGGAGGAGCGGGGGCTCCGCTTCGCGTTCCTGAAGATGCTGCGGTTCGAGCACGAGGCAGCGGAGGCGCTCGAATCGTTGCTCGTGCATCCGACGCGGCGGACGCACGAGGCGGCGGCGCTGCACTTCCAAGGGCTGGGCGAGCCCGCCCGAGCGCTCGTGCACATGCACGCGATCTTGCGCGACGACGACGGGGCGCACTGGCATCGCTTGCAGGCGCTGCTGGCCGAAGAGGCGTGCGATCGCGAGGTCGCGCGGGCGGCGATCACGGCGTCGCACGCGCGCGATCCGGCCGGCTGGAGGGAGGACGCGGAGCTGGCGCTGCGATGCGGGGCGTACCCGGAGCTCGAGGCGCTGGCCGCGGCGCACGAGGAGGATGCGCTCGCGACGGCGTACGTCGGGGCGCTGCGGCTCTACGCGGGCGAGCTGGAGGAGGCGCTCTCGCTGGGCGATCGGGCGTGGGCGGCGAGTCCTTCACCGATGGCGCACGAGGTCGCGCTCGGGGCGCGGGTGGCGGCGGGGGTGGAGGTGCCGGCGGCGCTGCTCGGGTGGGGTGGCGGGTGGACGCAAGCGGCGCGCGCATGGAACGCGGAATATGCGTTGCGCTCGGGGCGACGCGAGGAGGCGAGGGCGACGCTGCGGGCGCTCAACGACGAGGTGCCGGACTACCTGGCCGCGAAGCTGCTGTGGGCGCGGCTCTCGCTCGATGAGGCGCGCGGCGTGGATTCGTCGAGCTACGAGGGGGTGTTCGAGGGGCAGATCCAGAGCCTCGGGATCGAGGTGCCGAGCGAGCTCCGAGAGCCGCAAGTCGCCGTGCAGATCGTCGAGGCGGGGCTCGCGGCGCTGGCGGGGAATCGGTCGCCGTGGCCGAGCCGCGTGCGGGACGGACGGCTCGTGGCGGTGGCGGTGCCGGCCAGCATCAGGCATGTCGCGCGACGCATGCAACATCGCGCGCGATGGCAGGGGATCGAGGCGACGCGCGTCGAGCTCGACCGGCTACTCGCGGGCGAGCGCGCTTCGGTGGGCGGCGCTCCCGTCGCGGAGTGCTATCGCGCCGAGCTCGATCTCTGGGCGGGCGACTACGCGGCGGCGGGTGAGGCGCTGACCGCGATCCTCGCGCGCGCGCCGCGCACGGTGTGGGCGTACGTCGGGCTCGCGCAGGCGCAGACGCTCGGCGGTGATCCGGAGCGTGCGCTGGCCACGCTCGATCGCGGCGTCGAGGTGATCGGCTGGCGCGGGCCGTTGGTGGCGTGCGCGCGCGCGGAGGCGTTGATGCGAGTCGGTCGGCTCGCGGAGGCGCGGGCGGAGAACCGCGAGGCGGTGCGCCTCCATCCGTCTCGGCTGTCCGCGCGGGTGATCGACGCGATGCTCGCGCCGGCGGGGGACATGACGGCGTGGGGCTGGCTCGTCGACCACGCGCCCGCGTTGCTCGCCGACGCGGCGCAGGCGTGCGGGGTCGAGGGTTGGTACGACGCGGAGCCGACGGTCGAGCTCACGCGACGGCTGCTCGAGGAGTGCCTCACGCGGATGCGCGGCAATCGGTCGTCGAGCTGCGCGATGTGGTGGAGCGCCCAGGGACACCCGCGGGCGTTCGTGATGGATCGGCCGCCGAGCACACCGGCGTATCAGGCGGCGGAGCTCACGGCGCTGCGGCGGGTGGCTCGCCGGCGCAGGCGATGAGGTGTCGTGAGCTCGGGGTGTTGTCGTGGGTATGCGGAGCTCGGTCGGCCCAGGGCGTAGCCGGCCCGTCAGGCGGGGGCGGCGCTGGTGTTCGTCGCGGCGACGATGGCGGCGAGGATCGCGCGGTAAAGGCGGTCCGTCACGTCGCAGTACCCGTCGTCACCGGCGTAGTCGTTCCATGAGCCCATGCCGCCGAACACCCAGGCGTGTTGGCAGGCGTCGAGGAGGTGGAGGGCGTCGTCGTCGAGGGTGCCGGGCGGGGCCAGGTCGCGGTGGTAACCGGGTTTGCTTCCGTCGAGCGCGCGGAGCCCGCGATGGGGCCGTTCATCGAGGTGAGCGTACGCCTGCGCGCGAGCGGCGAGCTACGGAGTGAGCTCGGTGCCGTCGGTCTCGTAGTTGTCGGACCACTCGAGGAACGCGCCGGGGACGGCCGCGGTGGTGCTGAGCGGGCCGAACGCGTACGAGCCGGTCTCGATGCGGTTGCCGGTGACGCGGTAGGTGCCGCTCTCGTGGAGGCGAAGGGTGAATCCACCACCGAGAAGGTAGTTGTCGCGGATCTCGTACTCGCCGCGGGCGTCGTCGGCGATGAAGAGGGCGGCGTTGGGGCCGCCGCCACCGCCGACGGGGCGGGCGTCGATGTTGTTGCGGAGGAGGACGCCGCCGCCGGTGGCGCCGTACATCTGGACGCCGTCGTTGTGATCGGCGGGGTCCTGCTCGCGGGTGCGGATGTAGTTCTCGATGAGGACGTCGCGGGTCGATCCTCCGAAGCGGACGCCGTCGGAGCTGCCGAGGAGCTGGCAGCGCGTCGCCGAGAAGTGGGAGTAGCCGAGGGCCCAGTCGCCGGGGGTGGGGGACTCGACGAGGCAATACTCGAGGACGATGTCGTCGTTGGTGGAGTTGACGACGTTGCCGTCGATGCGGCACGCGGTGAGGGTGACGGGCGCGTCGACACGGATGCCGGCCTGGAACCACGCGCAGGTGGCGGAGCCTCCGAGGGTGCTGGTGCGGACCTCGGTGTCGTAGACGGTCATCGTCGCTTCGGTGCAGGTCTCGCCGGCGGGGCCGCGCCACGCGAGGAAGCCGGTGTTGTCGAGGCCGATGTCGCGGCCGTGGACGACGGTCGTGGTGCCCGCATCGCGACTTGCGGCGTCGACGTCGCCGGCGTCGGTGCGGCCGCCGCCGTCGCGCAGCGCGGCGGCGTCGCGGGCGCCTGCGTCGGTGGGCGAGCCGGCGTCGCGCGTGGCGGCGTCGCGGACGGCGGCGTCCGCCGGGGCGTCGGTGTCGCAGGCGACGAGGGTGAGGGCGAGCGCGAGGATGGAGCGCGCGGGGAGGTGCATCGGGAGACGATACACCCGGCGGGTCAGTCGCGGCGGCGGTGCTCGACGATGCGGAACGGGTGATCGTTTCGTTCGTCCGCGTCGAAGCGGGCGAGCTCGGTGGGCTCGTACTCGCTGAGGTCGACGTCGGGGAAGTACGCGTCGCCCTCGACGTCGGCGTCGACGTGGGTGAGGAGGAGGACGTCCGCGTAGGGGAGGGCGGCCTCGTAGACGGCGGAGCCGCCGACCACGCAGGCCTCTTCGACGCCGCGGGCGCGAAGGAGCGCGAGGGCCGCGTCGAGGGAGGAAGCGACGGTGACGCCGGGGGCGGACCATTCTGGCTGACGGGTCAGGACGATGTGCTCTCGTCCAGGAAGCAGGCCGGGCAGCGACTCGAAGGTGGCGCGGCCCATGATCATCGGTTTGCCGAGGGTGCTCTTCTTGAAGTGGGCGAGGTCGTCTCGGAGGCGCCACGGGAGGCGGCCGTCTCTCCCGATGACGCCGTTCCGCGCGAGCGCGGCGATGAGGACGAGCTTCATTCGGCTCACACCGCGACGGGGGCGGCGATCCGCGGGTGCGGGTCGTACCCCTCGAGGGTGATGTTTTCGACGTCGAACGCGAAGAGATCGCGGACGCTCGGATCGAGGCGGATCCGCGGGAGCGCGCGCGGCTCGCGGGTGAGCTGGAGGTCCACCTGCTCCTGGTGGTTCAGATAGATGTGGGCGTCGCCGAAGGTGTGGACGAAGTCGCCGACCTCGAGGTCGGTGACCTGGGCGATCATGTGGGTGAGGAGCGCGTAGCTCGCGATGTTGAAGGGGACGCCGAGGAAGAGGTCGGCCGAGCGCTGATAGAGCTGGCAAGAGAGCTTGCGTTCGGCGACGTAGAATTGGAAGAGGGTGTGGCACGGCATGAGCGCCATCTTCGGTAGATCCGCGACGTTCCACGCGCTGACGAGGATGCGGCGCGAGTCGGGGCTCTCGCGGAGGAGGCGGACGGCCTCGCTGATCTGATCGATGGTGCCGCCATCGGGGGTGGGCCAGCTGCGCCACTGGTAGCCGTAGACGGGGCCGAGCTCGCCGTCGGCGTCCGCCCACTCGTCCCAGATGCTGACCTTGTGCTCCTTCAGCCAGCGGATGTTCGTGTCGCCGCGCAGGAACCAGAGCAGCTCGACGAGGACGGAGCGGAAGTGGACCTTCTTGGTGGTGACGAGCGGAAAACCTTTTGCGAGGTCGAAGCGGAGCTGACGGCCGAAGACGCTCTTGGTGCCGGTGCCGGTGCGATCGGTCTTGAGCACGCCGTGATCGCGGACGTCGCGGAGGAGCTCGAGGTAGGCGTCCATGGGGGCGGCAGCTTAGCGATCGAAGCGACCAAAAGCAGCCGGGGACCGCACGGCACACGAAAGCGATACGCACCCGGCGCGTCGGTGTCCTCGTAGACGTCCTCGCAGACGTCCTCGCAGACGTCCTCGTGGACGTGCACGTACTCGTGCACGTCCACGTACACGAGAGGCGTGCCGCGCCGGGTCACTCCTCATCGCGTGCGATCGATGCGTGGTCGGCTGCACCGAAGCGCGAGCACGAGGACGGATACGTGCACGTGCACGAGCACGAGGACGTGCACGAGGGACGCGCCTCTGGCCCGTCCTTCGGGCTAGCCGGCGATCTTCGCGATCAACGCGTCGAGATCCTTCATCGGAAACGGCTTCTGCAGCTGGTGCGTCGCCGTCTCGCGCAGGAACTCTCTCGCGCGCGGGGTGAACGAGCCTCCTGTCATGAAGATCATGCGCGGCTCGAGCTCGGGGCGGTGCTCGCGGACCCACGCGTGGAGATCCATGCCGGTGCCGTCGAGCATCATCATGTCGCAGAGGATGACGTCGACGCGGTCGGTGTCGGCGAGGAGCGAGGTCGCGGACTCGACGCCCTCGGCGGTGACGACGTCGAAGCGGCGCGCCAAGAGCTGGGCGAGGACGCGGACGACCATCGGCTCGTCGTCGATCAGGACGACGCACGCGCGCTGTGGGGTGCCGCCCGCGGAGGGCGCAGGATCGGTGTCGCGGCTCCGTCCGGCCGCGACGGTGCGCGTGGCGGCGGGGAGCGTGACGGTGAACCGGCTGCCCTGACCCTGCGTGGAGTCGACGTCGATCGCGCCGCCGTGGGCGGTGACGACGTTGTGGCAGATCGAGAGGCCGAGGCCGGAGCCGGCGCCCGGGGCGCGGGTGCTGAAGAACGGCTCGAAGAGGCGGTTCGCGTGCTCGGGCGCGATGCCGCTGCCGGTGTCGGAGACCTCGACCTGGACCTTGTCGCCGTTCTGCCAGGTGCGGACGCGGATCTCGTGGCGCTCGGGGTCGCCCTCCTCGATCGCGCGCGCGGCATTGAGGAGGAGGTTCAAGAAGACTTGCGAGAGACGACCCTCGTTCCCCTCGACGGGCGCGATGTCGCCGAGCTCGCACACGAGCTTTGCGCGGTACTTGATCTCGTGGTCGCTCATCTTGAGCGCGACGTGGACGGCGGCGTTGATGTCGACGAGGCCGCGCTCGGTCTCGGAGACGCGTGCGAACGTCATCAGATCACGCACGATGCGTTGCACGCGCTCGGCGCCCTCCATCGCGTCGATCGCGTGGCGCCGCATCGCCGCCACGGTGTCGGTGTGCGCCTCGGCGGGGGCGGACTCCGCCTTGAGCCCGCGGACGAGGTGGTCGGCCTTCTGGAGGCACGCCTCGAGGTTGAGCTGGAGGTAGGCGAGGGGGTTGTTGATCTCGTGCGCCATGCCCGCCGCGAGGGTGCCGACGCTGGCGAGGCGCTCGGCGCGGGCGAGGCGCGCTTCGAGGCGGGTGCGCTCGCGGCGCTCGGCGAGGGCGGCCAACAGATCGGTGGTCGCGTCGAGGAGCGGCTCGAGGAAAGCGATGAGCTTGTCGTCGTAGGGGGACGGCGCGTCGGCGAGGCCGAGGAGGCCGAGCGTGCGTTCGCCGGCGACGAGCGGGAGCACGATGGCGCGGTTGACGGGGCGGTCGCGAAACGGGCCGCCGATCGTGCCGGGGCTCGCCGCGACCTGCGGCTTGCGCTCGCGGATGCACGCCTCGCTCATCGCATCGAGCGGGACGGGCGGCACGGAGCGGCGGGTGTCGTCGGGGTGATCGAGATCCTCGCGGGCGAGGACGATGAGCTCGCTCGGGACCGGCGGGCTCGGATCGACGCGCGCGACGAAGCCGGCGCGGCTGCGCGTGATCTCGAGGAAGCGCATGAGCGGCTCGTGCATCACCGCGACGGTGGTCTCGGGGCGGTCGTCGAAGTGAACGAGCCTTGCGGTGTGGAGGAGCTGGTGCTCGGCGCGCGCGCGCAGCTCGCGGCGGCGGCGCTCCGTGATGTCGACGAAGGTGACGACGGCGCCGTTGCCCTCGCCGTCGGTGGCGGGCGCGGGGACGGCGGTGAAGATGCCCCAGCGCACGGCGCCGTTCGGCTGGCGCACGCCGAGGGTGGTCGGTCCGTCGGGCTGGCCCGACGCGAGGCAGCGCGAGACGGGGTAGGCGTCTGCCGGGAAGGGGCTGCCGTCTTCGTGGAAGGTCTCGCCGTCGAAGTCGTTCACGAAGCGCTGGGTGACCTCGTCCCAGCTCAGGCCGAGGAAGTCCTGCGCCTTCTGGTTCGCCCGTCGGATCGCGCCGTCCGGATCGACGTGGACGATGCCGGAGGGTACCGCTTCGAGGATGCGGCCGAGCAGCGACGCGTCCCCGAGAGGATCGCGGCTCGCTGGCTCGGTGCGTGGGTCGTTCGATCTCGGGGCCACGAGCGAGACAGAGGGTACCTCGGCGTGCGGGCGCAGTTCCAGCCGTGCGGAGGTGGGATCTCTCGGCTGCGCGGGGGCGAGAGATGGGGGACACTGCGCCGAGGTGTGTAGTCGGTTCACCATCTCGACCTCGCCCGAGGCGCTGATCGAGGAGTTCGAGGCGACGCTCGTCGATCCCCCGATCGCGCCGAGCTGGAACGTAGCCCCGACCGACGAGGCCCCGGTGGTGATCGAGTCGCGCGAGGGCGAGCGGCGGCTGATGCACGCGCGCTTCGGGTTCATCCCGCACTGGGCGAAGAGCGCGCGCGAGGGCGTGAAGATGCTCAACGCGCGGGTGGAGACGGTGGGCGAGAAGCCGGCGTTCGCGCGTGCGTTCAGCAAGTTTCGCTGCGTTGTGGCGGCGGACGGATTCTACGAGTGGCTGCGCGAGGGCAAGGCGAAGCTCCCGCATCGCTTCCACCTGCCCGATGGCGCGCCGTTCGGGATGGCGGCGCTCTGGTCGGTGTGGGACTCGCCGGAGGGCGAGAAGGTGCGGAGCTTCACCATCCTGACGCGCGAGGCGGTCGGCGCGGTGCGCACGATCCACGACCGCATGCCGATCGTGCTGCCGCGGGAGTCGTACGGCGCGTGGCTCGCGCGGGAGGAGTTTCCGCGCGACGTGCTCGAGGCGATGCTCGAGGCGCACCGCGGCGAGGAGCTGGTGGGCGATCGCGTGTCGACGGCGGTAAACGACGTGCGCAACGACGACCCTTCATTGATCGAGCCGGTGAGCGCGTGAGCGATCGTCCTCCGCCCAACCCGGACAGCTCGCTCGACGAGGCCGCGTTCGAGATCCCGGCGCCGAGCCTGAGCGACGACGACGACGACGACGACGACATCATCGGCAAGATCATCGACGGCCGCTATCAGGTGGAGTCGCTGATCGGCGCGGGGGGGATGGGCTTCGTCTACATGACGATGCACGTCCAGCTGGGGCAACGATACGTGCTCAAGACGCTCCGGCCGGAGCTGATGAGCAGCGAGAGCTCGCGCGAGCGGTTCCTCCGCGAGGCGCGCTCGACGTCGATGATCCGCCACCCGCACGTGGTCGACGTGAAGGACTTCGGCGTTCACCCGACGTTCGGCGCGTACTACGTGATGGAGCGGCTCGAAGGGCGAGACCTCGAGCAGATCATGCGCGAGGGCAAGCGCATCGAGCCGCGGCGCGCGGTGCGGATCGCGCGGCAGGTCGCGTCGGCGCTCGGCGAGGCGCACGCGCAGGGGATCATCCACCGCGATCTCAAGCCGGCGAACGTCTTCTTGCTCGAGCCGTCCGGGGATCCGGATCACGTGAAGGTGCTCGACTTCGGGCTCGCGCGGGTGATGGACGCGAACCGGCGGCTCACCGAGACGGGGCAGGTGATCGGCACGCCGCGCTACATGGCGCCCGAGCAGTGCGCGGGCGAGAAGGTGGACGCGGGCGCCGACGTGTACTCGGCGGGGCTGATCCTCTGGGAGATGCTCACGGGGATCATGCCGTTCGAGGGCCTCGGCACGTACGAGATCCTCGGCAAGAAGATGTTCGAGGGGATCACGCCGCCGTCCGCGCTGAATCCGCCGGTGGAGCTCGAGCCCGAGCTCGAGCGCGTGTTGATGCGCTGCCTCGAGAAGGATCCCGCGCTGCGACCGCAGAACGGCAAGGAGCTCGCGGCGGAGCTCGCGCGCTGGGAGGAGGGCGTCTCGCAGAGCTCGGGGGTGCGCCCGCGCGGAGCGGACGAGTCGCACGCCGCGCCGGCGCCCGCGCCGTCGCCCGCCGAGCCGATGCCCGCGCCGATCGCGAGCCCCGTCTCCGCGTCGCCGAGGTCGTCGAGTCGCACCGCGTTGTTCGCGCTCCTCGGCGGCGCGGTGGTGATCGGCGGGACGGCGGTCGCGATCGTCGCGCTCTACTTCGCGACCCGCGATCCTCGAACGACCGACCTCGCGGAGAGCGGCCGCGCGATCCCGGTCGCGACGCCCGATCCGGTTCCCGTGCCGGACCCGGTCGAGCGCGAGCCGCGTGCGGATCCGCCGCCCGAGGTGCCGCTGCCGCAGGTGACGCTCGCGAGCGAGCCGGCCGGTGCGCGCGTGTTCCTCGGCGAGCGCGAGCTCGGCGTCACGCCGATCACGCTGAGCGTCGGCGGCGACGTGCCCGAGGGCGCGCGGGTGCGGATCGCGCTCGACGGCTACGCGCCGCGGGAGATCCTGGTGACCCAAGCGGTGCCGAGCGCGCACGTCACGCTGCATCGGTAGAGACCAAACCCCCTTGCCCCTGGCCCTGCCCGTGCCCCTGCCCGCGCGTCTCGTTCGATCGCCCGCAGCTGAACGGTGCCTTCAGGCCCGCCGATCCGAGGGCAAGGGGGCTCGGCCCTGATCCGAGCGCGTCTCGTTCGATCGCGCGCCGCGCGACGGTGCGTTCAGGCCCGTCTTCAGGCCCGTCGATCCGAGGGCACGGGCAGGGGCAGGGGGCCAGCCGCTTGCGCGGCTGGTGGGGGACGGACGATCCTCCGCCGCGATGAGCGATCCCACCCACTCCCCCGCGTGGGCGGCGCTGTCCGCGCACGCCGACGCGACCCGCGACATCCACTTGCGCACGCTGTTCGCCGACGATCCGAAGCGCGCGGACCGGCACACCATGAAGGCGTGCGACCTCGTGTTCGATTTCTCGAAGCACCGCGTCGTCGACGAGACGATCGATCTGCTCGTCCAGCTCGCCGAGGAGCGCGAGCTGCCGGCCTGGATCGAGAAGATGTTCAACGGCGAGAAGATCAACACGACCGAGGACCGCGCGGTCCTCCACGTGGCGCTGCGCAACCGGCAGAACCGCGCGATCCGCGTCGACGGCCGCAACGTGGTGTCGGTGGTGAGCGCCTGCCTCGCGAAGATGCGTGCGTTCACCGAGCGCGTGCGCGCGGGCGAGCACAAGGGCGCGACGGGAGAGAAGATCACCGACGTCGTGCACCTCGGGATCGGGGGCAGCGATCTCGGGCCGCGGCTCGTCTGCGAGGCGCTGCGGCCGGATCTGACGGGCATGCGCGTCCACTTCGTGTCGAACGTCGACGTGGCGCAGCTCGCGCAGACGCTCGAGGGGCTCGCGCCGGAGAAGACGCTGTTCATCGTCGCGTCGAAGAGCTTCGGCACGCAAGAGACGCTGACCAACGCGACGACCGCGCGCGCGTGGGCGCAGCAGAAGCTCACCGGGCAGGGCGCGATCGCGCAGCACTTCGTGGCGGTGACCACCAACGTGGCGGCGGCCAAGGAGTTCGGGATCGATCCGGCGAACTGCTTCGAGATGTGGGACTGGGTCGGCGGGCGCTACTCGCTCTGGAGCGCGATCGGGCTCCCCATCGCGCTCGGGCTCGGGATGGACGGCTTCGAGGCGCTCCTCGCCGGGGCGCACGCGATGGACCATCACTTCATGAGCGCGCCGCTCCGCGAGAACGTGCCGGTCAGGAGCGCGCTCCTCGGCGTCTACTACTCCGCGTTCTACGGCTGCGCGTCGTGGGCGGTGCTGCCCTACGATCACCTGCTCCGCAGCTTGCCTTTCTGGCTTCAGCAAGGCGACATGGAGAGCAACGGGAAGGGGACGCGGCGCGATGGCGCGCGGATCGTCGGCTACGACACCGGGCCGATCGTGTGGGGCGGGACGGGCACCGACGCGCAGCACTCGTTCTTCCAGCTCCTCCATCAAGGCACGCGGCTCGTCCCGGTGGAGCTGATCGGCGCGGTCAACGGACGTTACGGGGAGAACCTCGATCCGAAGGGCGAGCACCACGCGATCCTGCTCGCGAACATGCTCGCGCAAGCGGAGGCGCTGATGATCGGCAAGGGCGAGGCGGAGGTGCGGGCCGAGCTCGAGAAGGCGGGGATGGAGGAGGACGCGATCGCGGCGCTCCTCCCGCACAAGGTGTTCCTCGGCAACCGGCCGTCGACGACGGTGATCCTGCCGAAGGTGGAGGCGAAGACGCTCGGCGCGCTCCTCGCGTACTACGAGCACCGGATCTTCGTGCAAGGGATCGTGTTCGGGGTGAACAGCTTCGATCAGTGGGGCGTGGAGCTCGGAAAGAAGCTTGCGGGCGCGCTGCTTTCGGAGCTGGACGGTGGCGCGTCCGGCGAGCACGACGCGTCGACCGCGAAGCTGCTCGACCTCGTGCGACACCACCCGAGCTGACGGCTCGCTTGAACCGACGGGCCCGCATCGGCGACGCTCGCCACCATGGCGGCGAGCCCGATCGCGGAGGACCTGGCGGCGAGCGCGGAGCCACCGGCGTTCTCGTTCGGCCGTCACGGGCTGATCGCGGCGTGGCCCTCGCCGCTCGGGCCGGTGGTCGCGCGGTTCGAGCGCTTCGGGAGCGAGGCGCCGGTGCTCGCGCGCGCGCTCGGGCGCCCGGGGGCGCGGCTCACCGGGCCGGTGGTGCTCGCGCGCGGCGAGGATGGGCTCGACGTGGCGTGGTGCGACGAGGCGGGCGCGTGGCACGCGCGCTATCAGGTCGAGCGCGGGTCGCTGTCGGTCCCCGCGCTGCGGCTGCCCGGCGCGGTGCACGCGGCGCTCGGCGGCGGCTATCTGTTCGGCGTGGACGCGGAGGGGATCACGGCGCGTCGCGTGGTGGGCATGGGCTCGGAGGAGTACGAGGACGCGCCGATCGTCCGCGTGGTGGCGGAGCAGCGCGCGGGGTTCGTGATCGCGACGGACGCGGTCCGCGACGAGGCCGTGCTCGTGTTTACGCACCCGGACGACCGACTGTTCGGGGTCGCTTCGTTGGCGGACGGCGAGCCGCCGCGGGTGGTGCGGCACTCCATCGATCGCCGGGCGAGCGCGCTCCGCGTGCGTGCGGTGGGCGGGCGCGCGGCGGTGCTCATCGGCACCGACGGCGGCGGGATCTCGCACGCGCTCCTCGCGAAGGACGCCAAGCTCGTGGAGCGACCGCACGACGTGTTGCCGGTGGGGATCGGCGCGATCGAGGGCTTCGACGTCGTGTGGACCGACGACCGCTGGACCGCGCTCGCGCGCGAGGCGGCCGGCGGCGCGCTCCACGTGATCCCGATCGGCGATCGTGAGCCGCGCTTCACGCTGCCTCGGAGCGGCGCGCGGTTCGCGGCCGACTACTTCGGCCAGTGCTTCTTCGCGGCCGAGGTCGAGCCGCGCGGCGACGACGTCGAGCTCGTCGTGTGGCGCGTCGAGGCCGACGGATCGGCGCCGCAGCGGCGCGCGGTGATCGTGCGGGCGGAGGACGCGAGCGAGCGACGGATCGCGCGCGACGTGAAGGCGACGTTCGCGCTCGTCGCGGCGCGCGTGGCGAGCTCCGCCGGCTATCGCACGCGAGCGCAGAGCGCGGCGGAGGAGGGCGACGGGCTCACGCTTTACGACGAGGGGGGGACGGTGTCGGTCCGCGCGCGCGCCGAGGTGGACCGCGCAAGCGACGTGGCATCGGTGGCGCTGCGGGTGAGCCTCGGGCCCGGCGAGCCGGACGGCGAGCTCGGTGAGGTCCCCGGCTCGCTCGTGCGGCTCGCGCAGTGGATGCGCGAGCGCTGGGACGCGGACGCGCGGCGGCAGCGTGAGGAGCGCGCGCGCTGGGCGGCCGAAGAGGCGGCGAAGATCGGCGGCCTCCTCGAGGACGTGGCGGCGGCGGGGCCGAACGTCGAGCTGACGATCGGGCTGGCGGAGCTGCCGTCGGCCGACGAGCTCGAGCGCTGGGTCCGCGGGCTCCGTCGGTCGATGCCGTGACGGCGCGACGTTGGAGCCGCGGGCGGCGCTCCCGCGTCGCGATCGGGGCGGCGATCGGGTTGGCCTCGTTCGCGATCGCGCTCGCCCTGTTCGATCCCGCCGCGCCGCGACGCGCGCAGGACTTCGCGGCGTGGCGCGCCGGGCCGACCGACGCGCGCGCGGTGTACTGGATCGGGCACAGCCTGATGAACGCGCGCGATCCCTTCGTCGATGGCGCGCCCAACCTCATCGAGGCGGTCGGGGACATCGCGCGCGCGGAGGGCCTCCGATATCGCTCGTTCGACCACACGTACTTCGGCGCGCCGCTGTCGCTCAGCTGGACGGGAGCGGCGCGCACCTACGAGCGCCGCGAGCCCGAGGCGCTCGCGCGGCGGCGCGCGTTCGGGCGGACGATGCGCGACTACGACACGCTCGTGCTGACGGAGGGCGTGCCGGTCGGGCCGACGATGCGCGCGGAGGGCGGATCGTACTACGCACAGCGATTTGCCTGCGCGGCGGTGGCGGCGAACCCGCGCGTGCGGATCTACGTGTTCGAGTCGTGGACCGAGTACGACACGGCCCGCGAGCTCGCGCGGCGGCTCGAGGAGGACCGTCCGAGCTGGGAACGGCTCGCCGACGAAGCGGCGAGCGCGCAGGTGCCCGAGCCGACGCGGCTCGCGCGGCTCTCCGCGTGGGCGTCGCCGCCCGACCCGGAGTGCGAGCTGCCTCCGATCGGGTTGGTCCCGGTGGGGAGCGCGCTGCTCACGTGGATCGGCGCGATGGCGGCGGCGCCGGAGGACTGGACGCGCGAGGACGGGACGCGGATCACCGTGCCGAGCTTGTTCGCGAACGCGCGCGAGGACGGGCGGCTCGCGCACCCAGACGCCCAGGAGGACGCGGTCCATCCGAGCGCGCTGATGACGTACTTCACCGCGCTCGTGCACTACGCGACGCTGTATCGGCGGAGGCCGAGCGAGGCGGCGCGCGGTGCGATGCCGTACGTCGGGTTGACGCCGGAGACCGACGCGCGGTTGCGCGAGCTGGTGTGGGTCAGCGTGTCGACGGATGAGCGGGCGGGCGTTGGGGTGGAGTAGAGGCGGCGGCTCGCGAGTCGCGGCGCGTGTACGAGGACGCGCACGAGTACGTGCACGTGCACGTGCACGCGCACGAGGACGATCGGGGCGCGCCTACTTCGCCTCGGCCCACGGGAGGGACATCGCGCGTTCGCGGAGGTCGGCGTCCAGCGTTCCTCGGAACGCCGACGCGAACGCGCGCGCGAGCTCGTCGGCGGTCTCGTACCGCGCGGCAGGATCGGCGGCGAGGCCGATGCGGAGCGCCAGCGCGAGCGGGCCGTCGAGCTCGGGGCGCGGATCGGGCGGGCCGACCTCCGTCGCGATGACGAACGCCTCGGCGGGGTCGTTGCTCGTGAACGCGGGACGGCCGACGAGCGCGCGATAGATCACGAGGCTGAACGCGTAGAGGTCCGTCCGCGCGTCGATCTCGCGATCGTAGACGCACTGCTCCGGCGCCATGTACGCGGGGGTGCCGGCGAGCGAGCGCGAGCCGAGCTGGATGCCGGCGCGGGCGACGCCGAAGTCGACGAGCTTCCAGTCGCCGTCGGTGGTGAGGAGCACGTTCGACGGCTTGAGGTCGCAGTGCACCACGCCCGCCGCGTGCACGTCGGTGAGGCCGTGCGCGATCTGTTGGATCATCGACGCGGCCTCGTCGAGCTCGATGCGGGTGCGCTCGCGCAGGATCGTGGAGAGCGGTCGGCCCTCGACGCGCTCCATCGCGAGGAACGGGAGGCCGCTCGTTCCGTCTCCGTAGCCGAGCACGCGCGCGACGTAGCGGCTGTCGATCTTCGCCATCGCGGCGCACTCCTGACGAAAGAGCTCGAGCGAGCGCGCTACGGAGACGCGATCGCCACGGATGAGCTTGAGGGCGACCGGCGCGCCGGTGGCAGGATCCGTTGCGGCGTACACTTCGCCCATCCCGCCGCGGCCGAGGAGCGGGCCGAGCCGATAGCCGCCGACCTCGGTCTCGGTGAAGATCCCGTTCGCCTGCGCGAGCGCGAGGTCGAGCTCGTTGCGCGCCGCGGCGAGCTCCACCTCGCGCTGCGCGATCTCGCCGATCGCGGCCTCGCTCCGCTCGACGAGCACCTCGTGCCCGCGCTCGATGTAGTGACCGGCCGCGAAGGCGAGCGCGTAGACCCCCATCAAGAGGGCGTGTAGCGCGGCGGGCTCGAAGGGGCGGGCGCCCTGAACGAAGATAGGGACGTTGCCTGCGTCGGGGAGCACGCCCGCCCACACCAGCGCGAAGAGGGCGCTGTGCGAGAGGACGATCGCGAGGAGGACCCAGATCCGTCGGTGGCGCGTGTGTCCCTGGAGGACGCCTCCCGAGAACAGCCAGAGCACGATCACCAA
>JBFWYI010000020.1:0-117649 GCA_050186575.1 Sandaracinaceae bacterium
AACGACGAGAGCAACTGCGGAGCCTGCGGCTACCAGTGCGGACAGCACACTCAGTGCATCTCGCGCGTCTGTCAGTGCGACTCCTCGACGCCCCAGTGGAACGACTGCGACGGCGACTCGGCGGCGAACGGCGGCAACGGCTGCGAGGTGGACATCACCGTCACCAACCAGAACCACTGCGGCGCATGCGGCAACGCGTGCGGCGGCAACGCGACGTGCACACTCGTCGCGGGAGTGCCGCGCTGCGAGTGCAACTCGGGGCAGCTCGACTGCACCGTCGGCTCTCCCTGGTGCGAGACCGCGTTCGGCACGACCGCGTGCGGCGCGTGCGGCGCGGTCTGCGGCGCGAGCGAGATGTGCAACGCGGGCGGCCGGTGCGTGTGCGGCGGCACGACGGGCGCGCCGGGCGGTGGCGCGGCGTGCGCGTCGGGCTCCGCGTGCTGTAGCGGCAGCTGCCAAGCGCTCAACCAGACGAGCCACTGCGGCTCGTGCACGGCGGTGTGCGGAGCGATGGAGACGTGCACCGGCGGTGGCCAATGCGCGTGCGGCGGTGGCGGCATGGGAACGACGGGGAGCGGCGCGCGCTGCACGGGCAGCACACCGAACTGCTGCCCGCCCAACGGCTGCCACAACCTCACCAACGAGACGAACAACTGCGGGACGTGCGGGGTCTCGTGCGGGATGGGCGAGTCGTGCGGCGGCGGGCGCTGCCGGTGCATGGGCGAGGCGGCGGCGCAACCGGGCGTCGGAGCGGGCCCTCACTGCACGGGGGGCGAGACGTGCTGCGGCGGCACCACCGGCTGCACGGATCTGATGACGGACCGCAACAACTGCGGGATGTGCGGGCGCGCGTGCGGCTCGATGGAGACGTGCGTGGCCGGGCTCTGCCACTGCGACGGCGCGAGCGGCGGCGACTCGACGGGACCGAAGTGCACCGGGGGCACGTCGTGTTGCGCGGGCTCGGGCTGCGTCAACTTGAGCAACGACCCCTTGCACTGCGGTTCCTGCACCGGCACCTGTTCGGCGGCGCAGGGTACATGCTCCGGCGGGACGTGCCGATGCGGCTTTGGCGCAGCGTGCGGAGGCACGGCCGCGAGCACTTGCTGCGCGGGCGGATGCGTCAACACCAACACCAGCACCATGCACTGCGGCGGGTGCATGATGGGGTGCTCCGCGGCCCAGGGCACGTGCAACACGGGGATGTGTCAGTGCAACGGAGCGTCCGCGTGCACGGGGATGCCCGACAACTACTGCTGCGGCGGGGGGGCGGGCTGCGTCAACACGACGAACGACATCGCGCACTGCGGCCTCACCTGCGGGGGCTGCATGGCGGCGGGCGCGCACGCGACGCTGAGCTGCATGTCGAGCACGTGCACCTACACGTGCGACAGTGGGTGGATCAACTGCGATGGGAACCCGCGGGACTGCGAGCAGATGGAAGACGACAACCACTGCGGGTCGTGCACGACGGTGTGCATCAGCGGGGCCTCTTGCAATTCGGGCTCGCACAGCTGCCGCTGCATGGGGACCGGCGACGTCTGCCCGATGGGCTCGATGACGATGTGCTCGGGGCCGAACTGCATGTGAGCGGCCCGGCGCGGCGGCAGCCTACGGTTGCGCCACCGTCCGCGACGTAGTACGGCCGCCCGGTCATGGAGGAGTTCGGTGCGACGGTCCCGCTGTGGGCCGTGATTCCCTTCGCGATCATGCTCCTCGGCATCGCGGTGCTCCCTCTCGTCGCGGGGCACTGGTGGGAGAGCAACCGGAACCGCGCGATCTTCACCGCGGTCGTCGCCACGCCGATGCTCGTGTACCTGGCGATCCGCTTCCCGGAAGGCCTCTTGCACAGCGGACACGAGTACGTGTCGTTCCTCGCCCTCCTGGGCTCGCTCTACGTGATCGCGGGCGGGATCCACGTGAGCGGCGACCTCGAGGCCACGCCGCGCACCAACATGATGATCCTGGCGATCGGCGCGGTGCTCGCGAACCTCGTCGGCACGACCGGCGCGAGCATGCTGCTGATCCGCACGCTGCTGCGCACGAACAGCCAGCGCAAGCACGTCACCCACCTCCCCTTCTTCTTCATCCTGATCGTCTCGAACTGCGCCGGCCTGCTCACCCCGATGGGCGATCCGCCGCTCTTCCTCGGCTATCTCCGCGGCGTCCCGTTCCACTGGACGCTGTGGCTGTCGCCGTACTGGCTCGGCGCGGTCGGCTACCTGCTCGTGTCGTTCTACGTCGTCGATCGTCGCGCATACGCGCGCGAGACGGTGAAGGACATCGCGCGCGACGTGAAGGAACGCCTCCCTCTGCGCATCCAGGGCGGCGTCAATGTCGCGTTCCTGTTCGGCGTCATCGGCGCGATCTTCCTCGACTCGCCCTACCGCGAGATCGCGATGGTCGGCCTCACCGCGGCGAGCGTGTTCCTCGGTCCGCGGCCCGCCCGCACCGCGAACGGGTTCACCTACGGGCCGATCCTCGAGGTCGCGATCCTCTTCCTCGGCATCTTCATCACCATGGTGCCCGCGCTCGCGCTGCTCGAAGCGCGCGGCTCCGAGCTCGGGCTCAGCACCCCGTGGCAGTTCTTCCTCGTGACGGGCGGCCTCTCGAGCGTGCTCGACAACGCGCCGACCTACCTCACCTTCCTCGCCACCGCGATGGGGCTCCACGTCCATGACACGAGCCTTGCGATGATCACCCTCGACGACGGAGCCCTCCCAGAGATCTTCCTCGTCGCGATCAGCACCGCCGCCGTCTTCATGGGCGCCAACACCTACATCGGGAACGGTCCGAACTTCATGGTGAAGGCGATCGCCGAAGAGGGCGGCTACACGATGCCGTCGTTCTTCGCGTTCGCCGGCCGCGCCGTGCTCACGCTCGCGCCGATCTACGTCGTGATGGTCGTCGTGCTGTACTTCATGGGCAGCTGACGACGATCGAAGGCCGCGCTACTGCCACATCGGTGGCGTCTTCAGATCGGTCCCGGCGCCGCCGCGCCGCGCCGAGCCACCGGAGGAGTTGCTCCCCCCGCCGCCGCTCGTGTCTTCGGTCGCGCCGCCGCCACGGCGGGCCGAGCCCTGGCGCGCGAGCTCCGGCATCGGCACCGTCTGGTCGTCCGTCGGGATCAGCTCGACTTCGGCCGACGCACCTCGGCGCAGCGCGCGCACGGTGATCGGCTCCGTCGATGCGGGCACGGTGAACCGGCACGGAGAGCGCTCGCACACCAGCCCGCGCCCTTCGACGAACACCTGCGCGCCGCTCGGGGACGTATTGACCGTCAATGTCACTTCCGAAGGTCCAGCGTCCGGCGGCGCTTCGCCGGGACCCGCATCCGGCGCCGCGGTGGGCGGTGGACCGCCGACCGAGCCGAGCGTGGGGTCGTCTTCGTCCGGCGGATCCTCGCGCGGGTCCTCGACCGCCGCGACCGCCACCGTCCCGTCGCCCGTCCCGAGCGCCCAGAATGCCCCTGCCCCGATCGCGACCAACGCGATGAGACCGACGCCGACCACGAGCGGCCAGCGGGGGCTCGAGGCCGGTGACGCGGGGACCGAATCGCTCGCCCGAGCGCGCGGTGCGCGTCCCATCGGGACCGCGTTCGGATCCCCGTAGCCGACGTAGGTCGCCGGCCCGACGGAGCGCCCGGCCAACGCTTCCTTGAGCGCCTGGGCCATCTCCTCGCAGCTCTGGTACCGCTGGTCCGCCTCCTTCGAGAGGCCTCGGTAGATGAACCCCGCGATCTCCGGGGAGCAGTCGATCTTCGGGTTCACGTCGGCGAGCGCCGGCGGATCCTCGAACATGTGCTGCGTCAGGATCCCCATGAACGTGTCGCCGACGAACGGGACACGACCGGTGACCATCTCGAACATGATCACCGCGAGCGCGTAGATGTCGACGCGATGATCGAGCGGCTTCCCGGCCGCCTGCTCCGGCGACATGTACTCCGGCGTGCCGAAGATCATCCCGGTCTTGGTCAGCTTGCGGCCGGGCGGCCCGTCGGTCTCGATGTCGCTCATCTTCGCGATGCCGAAGTCGACGAGCTTCACGAAGTCGGACTTGCCGTCCCGCGTCGTCAAGAACACGTTCTCGGGCTTCATGTCGCGATGGACGATGCCCTTCTTGTGTGCGGCGGCCAACGCCACGCAGCATTGGAGGATGATGTCCGCCGCCCGCGCCACCGGGAGCGTGCCCGCGCGCGTCAAGACGTTTGCCAGATCCTCGCCTTCGAGGAGCTCCATCACGAAGTACGCGGCGCCGCGGGGCGTCTCGCCGAAGTCCGAGATGTCGACGATGTGGTCGTTGCCGATGCGGCTCGCGCTCTTCGCCTCTTGCTTGAAGCGCTGCACGACCTCGGGCCGGCCCGAGAAGTCGTCGCGCAGGACCTTGAGCGCGACCGGCTTCTCGATCGCGACGTGCTCGGCCTCGTAGACGAGGCCCATCCCGCCCTCGCCGATGAGGCGGAGGATCTTGTAGCGCTCGTTGAGGAGCGTCCCGATCAGCCCGTCATCGCGTTGCGCAGGGTTGGCCGGCCGGCCCTCCCACTGCGACGGCGTCACCAGGCGCGCGCCGTCGTTCGGACAAAAGACCTCGCCACCTTCGAACTGGCTCTTGCAGGCGGGGCAGATCTTGATCATGTGCGGTGAAAGCGAAGGGCCAGGATGAGCCCGCCGAAGGATGACGTGGAATTCGAACCCGGCCGCAAAGCCGCGAGCTCCTTCGACGGGGCGCCCGACGTCGGGCTTTGGTGATCGTACCCAGGGTCGACTCGGCCGGGCAAGCGCCCGCCGATCGCGGCCCGGGCTCGACCACCGTGGGGTGAGCTGATAACGGTCCACGCGTGAGGGCTCGGATCCACGTGCTCGACGACGCGCTCGCCGACCAGATCGCCGCCGGGGAGGTGGTCGAGCGCCCGGCCAGCGTGGTGAAGGAGCTCCTCGAGAACGCGCTCGACGCGGACGCGCGACGGATCGAGGTCGAGATCGAGCAGGGTGGAAGCGCGCTGATCGCGGTCGCGGACGACGGGACCGGGATGGACCGCGAGGACGTCGGGCTCGCGGTCCGTCGCCACGCCACCAGCAAGATCCGCTCGCTCGAGGACCTCAACGCCATCGCGACGCTCGGGTTTCGCGGCGAGGCCCTCCCCTCGATCGCATCGGTGAGCCGCTTCGAGCTGACCTCGCGCCCCGCCGATGCGGAGGAGGGAACGCGCCTGCGCATCGACGGAGGCGACGCACCTCGCGTCGAGGCGATCGGTCGCGCGGTCGGGACCACCGTCCGCGTGAGCGACCTGTTCTTCAACGTCCCTGCGCGCCGCAAGTTCCTCAAGGCGACGAGCACGGAGAGCGCACACGTCTCGGAGGTCTGTCGGCGCGCCGCGCTCGCGCATCCCGGCTTGCACCTCTCGCTGCGCCGGGATGGTCGAAGGAGCGCGGAGTACCTGCCCGCGGCGACGCTCGAGGCGCGCGCGAAGCAGGCGCTCGGTGCCGAGCCGCTCAACACGATCGAGGGCGAGCGCGACGGCGTCCGCGTCCTCGCGATGCTGGGCGCCCCCGAGCGCGCGCGATCGGGAGCCGGCGGGCTCTACACGTTCGTGAATCGACGCGCGGTGCGCGATCGCGCGCTGAGCCGCGCCGTCGCGTTCGCGTACGGATCGGTGTTGCCGCCCGGGCGCTACCCGAACGGGGTCGTGCACATGACGATCGCGCCCGACGAGGTCGACGTGAACGTGCACCCGCAGAAGTCCGAGGTGCGCTTCGCGCGGACCCGCGACGTGCTCGACGCGATCACGAAGATCCTCGCGGCCGGGTTGGGGACGAGCGCGTGGTCGGGCCCGGCCGCGCGGGGTCCCTCGTTCTGGGAGCCGGCCCCCGCCGCCCCCGCCCCCACGGCGTCCTCCCCGATCGAAGCCGGACCGGATCCGTGGGGCCTCGCGCCCACGTCCGGCGGAGCGCCGGCGGCCAACCCGCCGACGCCGTACGGCGCGGCGTTCGTGCCCGTGTCGTATGCGAACGACGCGGAGCGGGATCCCGCGCTGTTCGAGCCCACGGGCTTCTTCGGCTCGCTCAAGGTGCTGGGGCAGGCTCGGCGGATGCTGATCGTGTGCGAGGGGCCACGCGGCTTGCACATCATCGATCAGCACGCCGCCGACGAGCGCGTGCGCTACGACGGCTTGCGCCGCGCACACCGGGAGCAACGCGTCGCCGTGCAGGGCCTGCTCGTTCCGCAGCGCGTCGAGCTCAGCGAGGCGGACGTCGCGCTGTGCGAGACGCACAAGGAGACGCTGCGGGCGGCCGGGCTCGACGTCGTCCCGATCGGGGAGCGCACCGTCGCGGTCCACGGGATCCCCGCGCTGGTTCGGCGCGCGCCGCCGGAGCGCCTGGTGCGCGACGTGCTGGTCGAGCTCGAGCGGCAAGGAGAGCGCGCGTTCTCCGACGCGATCGACATGGCGCTCGCCACGATGGCCTGCCACGGCGCGATCCGCGCGGGCGACCCGCTCTCGAACGAAGAGTGCCGCGAGCTGCTGCGCGCGATGGACGCGGTGGAAGACTTCGGCGGCCACTGCCCGCACGGCCGACCCGTCGTGCACTCGATCGAGCTCAGCGAGCTCGAGCGCCGTCTCGGACGATGAGCCGCCCGCCGATCGCGTTGATCGCAGGGGTGACCGGCGCCGGCAAGACACGTTGCGCGATCGAGCTCGCGCGGCGCCTCGACGCGGAGCTCATCGGTGCCGACAGCGTCCAGATCGTGCGCGGCTTCGACATCGGATCCGCGAAGCCGACGGCCGCCGAGCTCGACGGCGTGCGGCACCACCTGCTCGACGCGGTCGACCCGGACGAGGCGATCGACGCGGCGCGCTACGCCGAGATGGCCGATCGCGCGATCGCCGACGCCGACGCGCGGGGCAAGCGCGCCATCGTGGTCGGTGGGACGGGGCTCTGGACGCGCGCGCTCGTCCGCGGCTTGATCGCGCTGCCCTCGGTGGAGCCAGCGCTCCGCCGCGCGATCGAAGCGGACCTCGAAGCGCGTGGGCCCGAGGTGCTCCACGCCGAGCTCGCGTCGATCGATCCGAGCGCCGCCTCGCGCATCCACCCGCGCGACGCGCTGCGGATCGGTCGCGCGCTCGAGGTGTATCGACAGACCGGCGAGCCGCTCGGCGCGCTCCAGGACGAGCACAAGCTGGGCGCGCCGCGCTATCCGACGATCGGGTTCTTCCTCGACGTCGCGGATCGATCCTCGCTCTACGCCGCGCTCCGCGCGCGGATCGCGTCGATGATCGAGCACGGCTGGGCCGACGAGGTCCGCGCGCTCCTCGATCGCTTTGGCCCCGACGTACGCGCGATGAGCAGCGTCGGCTACCGGCAGATGAAGGACCACGTGCTCGATGGCGTCTCGATCGAGGAGACGGCGCGCCTCGCGTACAAGGCGACGCGCATCTACACGCGCCGCCAACGCACCTGGTATCGCACCGACCCGTCGCGCGTGGTCACGACGGACGCGGCGACGCTGCTCGGCCCTCACGCGGACGCGATCGCGCGGTTCTTCGAAGGCGAACGCGTCAGCTGATCATCTGAGCGAGCGACACGAGCAACGCCGCCGAGCCGCTCGAGGTGCTCTCCTCGAGCGAGGGCGCGTTGATCACGACCTGCCAGAACAGCCAGAGCATCAGCCCGAGATCGATGAGGATGAACGGCATGTTCATTCCGAGCAGCATCCCCATCGGCTTCTCCTCGGCCCACTTCTGGACGCCGAGGCCGATGAAGATCCAGAGGATGAACAGCGTGGCGAAGACGACGGCGGCGATGCCGATGGCCCAGCCCCACTCGATCTCGATCGCGTCGGCGAAGAGCCACAGGATGAACGCCGAGACGCCGATGACGAGGTTCAGCCCCGGTAGGACGGAGATGAGGACCGCGAAGAAGCGCTGATAGACGTGCATGTGGGTGGCTTCGCTCATGCGCGCGACTATGCCCAAGGTCGCGGTTCGGGTGCAAGAGGAGGTGGGGGGCGATACCCTTCGCCCCGTGAACTTCGTGGGACACGCCGCCGTGGCCTGGACGTCCCGGCCCGACCCGCGGTTCGCCCTCGGGGCGATGCTCCCGGACTTCGCGTCGATGGGCGGGGCGAAGCTCGAGGGAGCCGACGAGCCGGTGGTGGGGGCGGGGATCGAGCACCATCACCGCGTGGATCGCGCGTTCCACGACTTGCCGCGGTTCCGCGACCTCTGCCACGCGGGGACCCGGTCGCTCGAAGAGCTCGGGCTCGGCGCGGGCCCGGCGGCCGCGGTCGCGCACGTCGGGATCGAGCTGCTCCTCGACGGACACCTCCTGGACCGACCCGACGCGACGCTCGGGTACCGCGCCGCGATCGCGCTCTCGGACGACTTCGGGATCCGGGTCCGGCGCGGATCGAGCGAGGCGATCCACGAGGTCCGGCGGCGCCTCCGCCAGATCGGCATCCCGCGCGACTATCGCTCCACCGAGCGGGTCGCCGTGCGACTGCGTCAGATCCTCGCGCGCCGCCCGCGCCTCGCGCTCGCAGAGGGTGACGAGGCGCGCATGGCCCCCTGGCTCGAGGCGACCCAGGCCGCGCTCGCGCCGGAGGTGGACGGGTGGCTCACGGAGATCGCCGTTGCCGCGCGCTGAGGCTTACGCCGCCGTGCCCTACGCCGCCGTGCCTTACGCCGCGTTGACAGCCCGCGTCGCCGCCGTGCCATACTTGCGTCACGCGTCTGGTTTCGGGACGCTCCCCGGGGGATTCGTCCCCCTCGATCCCCTCGATCCCCTCTCGGAATGAGCGTGTCTGACGCCCAGCTACGCGTGACCCCGCCTCCTCCGCCGCCGCCCGAGGCGGCGAGCGACGCCGGCGAGAACATGCCGGCGCGCTTCGGCAAGTACACGCTCATGCGCAAGCTCGCGACGGGCGGCATGGCGGAGCTGTTCCTCGCGCTGCAGAAGTCCGTCGCCGGGTTCGAGAAGCTGATCGTCGTCAAGCGCGTGCTCCCGCACCTCGCGCAGGACGAGAGCTTCATCGAGATGCTCCTGTCCGAGGCGCGCATCGCCGCGACGCTCAACCACCCGAACGTCGCGCACATCTACGACGTCGGAGAGGCGAACGGTCAGTTCTACATCGCGATGGAGCACGTCCACGGCGAGGACCTCCGCTCGCTCGTGCGCCAGATGAAGAACAAGGGCGTGACGGCGTTTCCGCTGGAGCACGCCCTCGCGATCGTCCTCGGCTGCTGCGCGGGTCTCGCCTACGCGCACGAGAAGCGCGACCTCGACGGCGAGGCGATGGGGATCGTCCATCGCGACGTGAGCCCACAGAACATCCTCGTCACGTTCAGCGGCGACGTGAAGCTCGTCGACTTCGGCATCGCGAAGGCGGGTCGCGGCCAGATGGAGGACACGGGCAGCGGACAGCTCAAGGGCAAGGTCCCTTACATGAGCCCGGAGCAGGCGCAGGGCCTCAACCTCGACAACCGCAGCGACATCTTCTCCCTCGGCATCATGCTCTTCGAGCTGTGCACGGGGCGCCGCCTCTTCCGCGGCAAGAACGAGATGGAGACGCTCCGGCGCATCGTCGAGGACGAGTATCCGCGACCGCGCGAGCTGAACCCCGCGCTCTCACCGCGGCTCGAGGAGATCATCCTGCGCGCGCTCGAGAAGGACATCTCGCGCCGCTACCAGACCGCTCGCGAGATGCAGGCGGACCTCGAGGACTTCATCCGGTCCGAGCAGCTCAAGGTCAGCGCGCTCTCGCTCGGCGCGTGGATGCAAGACCTCTTCCGCGAGAAGCTCGACGCGCAGAACCAGATGATGCAGGAGGGCCGGCAGCTCGCCGAGATCCTCGCCGAGCAGGCGCTGCAAGAGGAGCGCGAGGGATCGCTGCCCGGGGCGACGGGATCGCACGTGCGGCCCAAGCCGAGCAGCAAGGTCCCGTGGATCCTGCTCGCGCTCGTGGTGCTCAGCGCGGTCGGAGCGGGCGTGTTCCTGTTCTTGAACCCGCCCGGGGGCGGCGCGGCGACCGGCCCGGGCGTCATCTCGATCACGAGCGAGCCCGACGGCGCTGCGATCTGGATCGACGGCGATCGGCGCGGCGATCGGACGCCCGCCACCATCGAAGATCTCCCGGTCGGCGCCGCGTTCAGCGTCAAGCTCACGCGCGATGGGTTCGCGCCGTACACCGAGCGCGTCGAGCTCAGCGAGGCGTCGCCCCGGGCGAGCGTGGCCGCCACGTTGTCACGTCCGAGCGCGAGCAACGTCGCGGCGATCCGTGTCACCACCGTGCCGGCCGGCGCGCACATCATGGTCGACGGTCGCGACACGGGGCTCACTACCCCGGCGACCGTCCCCGAGCTCACCCCCGGCGAGCAGCACGCGCTCGCGATCACGCTCGACGGCTACGTGACGCACAGCGACACCGTGTCGCTCACCGCCGGCGAGGTCGCCGATCGGACCTACTCGCTCGAGCGCACCTCGCTCGCCGCGAACGAGTCGCTCCTCCGCGTGAGCGTCACGCCGGTGGACGCGCGCGTAGAGTTCAACGGCGAGCGCCACAGCAGCGGCAGCCCGTACGAGTTCCGCGTGCCGACGCGCGACTACGAGCTGATCGTGTCGGCGAACGGCTACCGCAGCGACGAGCGCACGGTGCGCCTCGTGGGCGGCCAGGAGACCGAGCTCTCGATCGAGCTCGAGGAGCGGCGCACGCCCGGACGTCGCGGCGGCCCGACGACGACGCCGGTGGAGAACGCAGCCACCGACGACACGCCGGGCCACCTCACGTTCAGCTCCACGCCGTGGTGCAACGTGACGATCGACGGCGCCAACGCGGGCCAGACTCCGGTCGTCAACTTCGAAGTCCCGCCCGGTCGCCACACGATCGTCTGCACCAACCCGCAGGCCGGCAGCGAGCGCGTCTCGGTGACCGTGCAGCCGGGTCAGCACGTGCGTCGCGCGATCACGCTGCAGTGACCCAGAGCGAAGGGAGCTCGCCCGCGGCCGACTCCGTCCATCGCGCCCGAGGAGGCGCGCGGCCGTCGTTCGCGCGCCGCGCGCTCATCTGGGCGTTCCGCATCGGCGGCACGGCGGCGGGCTTCGCGTACATCGCATCGATCGTGGACATGGACGAGCTCGGCACCGCGTTCGGCCGGGTCGGCATCGGCGCGTTCGCCGCGGCGTGCGCGATGATGAGCCTCGGGTTGGTCGTCGCGTCGCTGCGGTGGCGGATCATGCTCAGCGCCTATGGCGCGGAGGCGCCGCCGCCGTTCCTCACGCTCGTGCGCGCGTACTGGATCGGGCTCTTCTACAACTCGTTCCTCCCCGGCGGGCTCGGCGGCGACATCGTCCGCGGCGTGGTGACGCGAAAGGCGTTCGGCGAGCGTGGCGCCACGGCGTCGCTCACCGTGGTCTTCGTCGAGCGCGCGCTGGGGCTGACCGGGCTCCTCCTGCTGGTCAGCGGCACCGCGCTCGTCCGACCGCTCCCCGGAACGGAAGGCCTCTTGCCATTGTGCATGGGCGGTCTCGCCGCGTCGATCGCCGCGATCGCGCTCCTCGCGATCGGGTACCGCTTGCCCAAAGAGCGGCTCGGGCGCCTCGGGAAGATCGTCGGTTCGCTCCCGAAGATCGAGCGCCCCCTCTCCTTCGCGCTCGCGCTCGTCCTCTCGCTCGGCACGCAGGTCATCAGCGCGCTCGTCGGCTGGATCCTCCTCGACGCGGTGCACCCCGCTGGCGTCCGCGTGTTCGACGCGTTCGTGATCGTCCCGCTCGCGATGGCCACCGCGTTCCTCCCGTTCACCGTGGGCGGCGCGGGCGCACGCGAGGCCACGTTGGTCACGCTCTGTGCGGCGGCGCTCGGGATGAACGAGGCGAACGCGCTCGCGGCCTCGCTCCTCATCTTCGGCGCGCAGCTCGCGGTCGCGCTGCCCGGCGGCCCGCTCCAGCTCCTCTCCCCTCGCGAACCGAGCCCCGCGCGGTGAAGCGGGCGGCGAGCTTCGGGCTCCGCCTCGACGCGCCGGGTCCGGCGTGGCTCACCGCGCTCGCCTTGCTCCTCGTGTACGCGGCCACGATGGCGCGCGGGCTCACGTTCTACGACAGCCCGGAGCTCGCGCTCGTCGCGCACGAGCTCGGGGTCGGCCATCCCATCGGGCAGCCCACCCACACCCTGCTCGGGTTCGTGTTCGCCCACCTGCCGGTGCTCGGCCCGCACGTCGGGTTGACGCTCCTCAGCGCGCTCAGCGGCGCGCTCTGTGCCGTGCCCGCGTGGTCGCTGTCCGAGGCGCTGGCCCCCGACGCGTCGCCGCGTGCGTCGCTCGTGCGCGCCGCCGCGATCGTGCTGACCGGCCTCGGCGCGGTGGCGTGGGAGCCGGCGAGCCGGGTCGAGGTCTACACGCTTGCCACGTTCCTCGCGCTCTTTGCCACCGCGCGCCTCGTGCGGTTCGGTCCGTCGCTCGCGGTAGGCGTCGCGCTCGGCCTCGCGGCCGGTGCGCACGCGCTGATCGCGGTGGTCGAGACGCTCGCGCTCCTCCCGATGCTGCTCGTCCGCGATCCGAGCACCCAGGATCGCCGCGCCGCGGTCCGCGCGATCGGCCTCGCGGCGGCCGGCCTCGCGCTCGGTGGCCTCGTCTACGTCTACGTCCCGATCGCGGGCGCCGGCCACCCGGAACGCTTCGCGTGGGGCGCGCCGAACGACGCCGCCTCGCTCCTCGCCTACCTGCGCGGCGCGGACTACGCGCACAACCAAGGCATCTCGCTGGCGGAGTGGCTCGACCACGCGCTCGACCTCGCGCGCTGGGGGATCGTACGTGGCGCGCTCGTCCCGACCGCGCTCGGGGTCGCGGCGCTCTTCGCGCTCCGTCGCGAAAGCCCGAGCCCGCGCGCGCGGCGCCTCTTCTACACATCGCTCATCGTCCTGACCCTGAGCGCCGCGTTCGTCGCGGCGAACGTCGTCTTCCACCCCGACGTCCCCGATTACTGCGGCTACTATCTTTGCGCGCTCTGGATCGCCGCGTCGGGCCTCGCCGCCCTCGCCGTCCGCGGTCTCACGGGCCGACGTGCCCTCGTCCTCGCCGCCGCGCTGCCCGCCCTCGCGCTCCTCATGCGGCCGACCCACCTCATGGAGGTGCGCGACGATCCCTCGCTCGCCGAGGTGCTTGCGCACGACGGGCTCGACGAAGCGCCGCGCGGCGCGATCGTGATCGTCGAGGCCGACCACTGGGTCGCCCCGCTCCTCTACGCGCAGGAGGTCGAGCGCCGGCGCACCGACGTGGTGATCGTCGCGGTGGGCCTCGCGTCGTCGAGCTGGTACTGGGAGCACCTGTTCGCGCGGCACCCGGACCTCTCCGCGATGCCGCTCGCGGGACCGGGCGGCCGCGTGGGTCGGATCCGTCGCCTCCTCGATGCGAATCCGGATCGCGCGACGCTCACCGAGTCGTGGGCCCTCGCGAGCGCGCTCGGCACGCCGGTCGGGTGCGTCGGGATCCTGCTGCGCGCGGACTGCCGCGAGCCGATCGAGGTCGCCGATCGCGCGAGCGCGCGGATCGCGAGCACCGCTCCCCTCCGCCGCGAGGCGCTCGAGGTGGCTGGCCGCGTCGACGAGGCGCGCGGCGAGGCGCTGTGGCGGCTCGGCTATCCCCGCGCCGCCCGCGACGCGCTGCTCGCCGGGCTGCCCGCGTCGCTCGGGCTCGCCGCTCCGCAAGGTGACATGCTGGATCGAGGTCCTCCGCTCACCGGACCTCTGCCCGCCGACGCGCGGCCGTCGGCGATCCACGATGTCGCCCGCAACCTCACGCTCGCCGCGATGCTGCTCGGCGCGCTGGGGCAGCGCGGAGACGCGGTGCGGTTGGCCGATCGTGCGAGCGAGATGGGGCTGGACCTGGCGACCATGGTGGCGCAGCGGCTCCGGGCGGGGCGGTAGTACGAGCGTGGCGGTGCGGGGCGCATCGCTGGCTCGACTCCTTGGCTTCTCAATCGCAGTCGACACGGCGATACTCCCCGCGCGATGACGCGGAGAGCGCCATGAAGCGCGAGAGCCACGGCTCCGGACGCTTCTCGCCCGATCAGCTCGCGGCGTGCGGCGAGGGCTGCGTGTTCGAGGAGGGCGCCCTCGTCTTTCATCCCGAGCGCGTCCACCTCGGCACGGACGTGTACGTCGGTCACCACGCGATCCTCAAGGGGTACTACAAGGGCACGCTCCGGATCGGCGACGGCACGTGGATCGGCCCGCAGTGTTTCTTGCATGCTGCAGGAGACCTCACGCTGGGGCGTAACGTCGGCGTCGGGCCGGGCGTCAAGATCATCACCTCGTTTCACGAGGAGGTGGACCGCGCGACGCCGATCCTCCACGCGCCGCTCGCTTTCCTTCCCGTAATCGTCGACGACGACGTCGATCTCGGGGTGGGTGCGATCGTCCTGCCCGGCGTGCGCATCGGACGGGGCGCCCAAGTCGGAGCCGGCGCGGTGGTGACGCGCGACGTGGCGGCCTACGCGGTCGTGGCCGGTAACCCCGCGCGCGTGCTGCGCGAGCGACCCGCTTGAGCGCGGACCTCAGCGTCCTCGTCTTCGCGTTCGACGAGGAGGACAACGTCGAGCCGGTCCTCGCCGAGCTCGCCGCGTGGCTCGACGCGAACGAGCCCGGCGCCGAGATCGTGTTCGTCGACGACGGCTCGCGCGACGCGACGTACGAGCGCGCCGCCGCGGCGCTTTCGGGACGACCTCATCAGCTCGCCAAGCACCCCACGAACCGCGGCATGGGCGCCGCGATCAAGACCGGCGTCGCGCTCGCCACCCGTGGGTGGGTGACGTTTCTGCCCGCCGACGGACAGATCGCGCCCGACGCGATCGGAACGCTCCGCCGCGCCGCCGCGCCCGGCGACGTCGAGCTCGTGCTCAGCGTCTACGACCATCGCGACGACGGATTGGATCGCACCATCCTCTCGTTCGGCGTGCGCTCGCTGATCTTCTTGGTGCACGGCGTCGTGATGCGCAGCGACGGGCCGTACCTGTTCCGGCGCACGCTGATGGATCCGGAGCAGCTCCCTCCCGATACGTTCTTCCTGAACTTCGAGGTCCCGATCCGCGCGCTCGCTGCGGGGATCCGCACGCGCACCGTCACCATCGCGTGTCGGCCGCGTCTCAGCGGGAGCTCGAAGGTCACCGCGCTCCGCCGCATCGGCGGCGTCGCGAAGGATCTGATCGATCTGCGGAGGCGGCGCCTCTCGCGCGCGCTCTCGATGTGGCGCCGCTGACGGTCAGGTCGGCGGATCGCGCAGCGCGTTCGCCAAGCCGACCGCGGCCGCGGAGACGAGCCCCACCATCAGCACGCCCTCGACCATGTGGAGCAGCTGGAGCCCGAGGAACACCGCCCGTGACGCGTCGCCGAGCTCGAGCGCGTCGAGCCCGGCCACGGTCGAGCAGCACGTCATCGCGAGGCCGATGACGCCGACCGCGATCGTCATGTACCCGCTCGTTGGCTTCGCCGAGCGCACGATCGTCGCGCCGATCCCGATGAACGCGAGCGCGATGACGATCCCGAAGCACCGCCACGCGTAGCCGACCATCTCGATGGGCATCAGGCCGCTCCTCCCGCCGCGGCGCGGCGCGTGGTGACCGCACGCGCGAGCGTGCCGAGCGATGCGAGGATCGCGACCACCGTCACGAGCTCGAGCAGGAGCTCCATCACGTTCGGGATCATCCCGAGGCTCTCGAGCACCTGGTACTGCCCGGCTTGAAGGAGCGCGGGCTCGAGCGAGCGGCAGCAGAACATCGCCCAGCGCAACAGCCCCGCCGCGCCGAGCATGTACCCCGCGGTCGGGTGCACTTTGCGCACGACGACGAAGCCGACCACCAGCAACACGACCGCGGTGATCCATCCGATGCAGCCGGTGAGGGACGACAGCCCCATCATCACGCCTTGCGACTCGTAGCCCATGGCGCCTTCTAACACGCGTCGGCGCGGGGGCGGGCTCGGTTCACCCGTCCGCGCCCGCTCCGTCGTCACGCCGGTGCGCGCGCAACCGGCCGCGCAGCGTGGTGCGTGGGATCCCGAGCGCGCGGGCCGCCGCGGTGACGTTGCCGCCGTGCTCGTCGAGCACCGTCGTCAGATCGTGGGGCCGCGCGACCACCGCCACGCCGAGCCGCTCGAGCGCGCGCTCCACGTCGGCGCGCTGCACGGTGGACGACGCGCACATCACCGCCGCCTGGCGCACCACGTTGCGCAGCTCGCGCACGTTCCCCGGCCAGCCATGCTCGGCGAGCGCGCTCAGCGCGCCCCGGTCGAAGCGGCGCGGTCCGACCTGGGCCCGCGCCTCCGCGAGGAAGCGCTCGGCCAACGGCGTGAGGTCGGCGGGTCGCTCGCGGAGCGGCGGCACGTACACCGCGAGCTGCGCGAGGCGGAAGTAGAGGTCCTGACGCATCGTCCCGGCGCGCACCATGCCGGCCAGGTCGCGATGAGTTGCGCACACGAGCTTGACGTCGACGGCGACCGCGCGCTCCGCGCCGAGGCGGCGCACCTCCCACGACTCGAGCACGCGCAACAACCGTGACTGGAGCTCGAGCGAGAGCTCGCCTACCTCGTCGAGGAAGAGCGTTCCGCCGTGCGCCTGCTCGAACACCCCGCGATGGACGCTCGCCGCACCGGTGAACGCGCCGCGCTCGTGACCGAAGAGCTCGCTCTCGATCAGCGAGCTCGGCATCCCGCCCGCGTTGACCGCGACGAACGGCCCCTCCCGCCGCGGCCCGCGCAGGTGGAGCGCGCGCGCGACGCCTTCCTTGCCGACCCCGCTCTCGCCGCGGACGAGCACCGGCCACGAGTAGCGCGCGAGCCGCTCGACCTGGAGCATCACGTCGCGCATCGCGCTCGACTCGACCACCAGCCCGAGCTCGGCGGGGGCGCCCTCGCCGGTGGCGATGAGGGTCAACGTGCTCCGCCCGATCTTCACGGTCGACCCGAGCGACACCTCCGCCACCCCGATCGAGACGCCGTCGACGCACGTCCCGTTGCGGCTCCCGAGGTCGCGGACGAACATCCCGCGGCGCGTCGGCTCGAAGCGACAGTGCCGCGCGCTCACCGCGCGATCCGGGAGCGTCAGATCGCAGGCGGCGTCCTTGCCGACCACGACCGGCCGGTCTCCGATCGCGTAGCGCCGCGCATCGGCGCCCTCCCCGACCAGGATCGCCATCCCCGAGCTCGGGCTCGGCCGCTCGCCGAGCGGCTCGGTGCGAGCGCCCGCGTCGATCGACGGGCGCGTCACGTCGGTCACGCTCACCACCTCGTGGTGGCGTCCCATCCCGATCGGGACCCCGATCGCCAGCTCGCGTCGCTGACCGGTCAAGAGGTCGTGGAGCACGACCCGCTGATCGACCCGCGACACGACGTAGTGTCGGTCCGCCAGCGCGGGGTCGTGCACCACCACGTCGCATCCCGCGCCGCGACCGATCTCGAGCGGTCGCTCGCCGAGCGCGAAGTCGCGCAGCGGCTCACCTCGAAACATCAACACCAGTACGTCCATCGTGGCCTCCGGGCACGCCTATCGGATCGGCGCGCGGGATGGTTGCGCGCCTCCGCGAGATCCCACACGGCGGCGGCGCGAGCGCCTGCCATCGCCCGGCCAACCGCGCTAAGGTCGCGCGCCGTGACCGACGACGCGCTCCTCCACACCCCTCTCTACGACGAGCACCGCGCCCTCGGCGGGCGGCTCGTTCCGTTCGCCGGCTACTCCATGCCGGTCCAGTACGAAGGCGTGGTCGCCGAGCACCAGGCGGTGCGCACGCGCGCCGGCGTGTTCGACGTCTCGCACATGGGCGAGCTGTGGCTGCGCGGTCCCGGCGCGCTCGCCGTCGCGGACTCGGTGACCACGAACCGGATGAGCGACCTCCCGGTCGGACGCGCCAAGTACACGTGCGCGTGCAACGCGGGCGGCACCATCCTCGACGACCTCATCGTCTACCGCGCGGGTGAGGAGGAGGTCCTCGTCGTCTGCAACGCGAGCAACCTCGGCAAGATGTCCGCGCACTTCGCGACGCAGGCGAAGGGCCGCTGCGACTTCGAGGACGCGTCCGGGCGCACCGCGCTGATCGCGCTCCAGGGCCCGAAGGCCAAGGAGGTCGCGGCCGCGATCGGCTTCTCGCCCGACGCGCTCGCGCTGAAGGCGTTCGGCGTCGCGCGCATCGCGCTGAAGGAAGGCGACGTGATGGTCGCGCGCACCGGCTACACGGGTGAGGACGGCTTCGAGATCTTCTGCGCGAACGAGGCGGCGGCGCCGGTGTGGCGGCGGCTCCTCGAGGCAGGAAAGGACGTTGGCATCGCGCCGGCGGGCCTCGGCGCGCGCGACACCCTGCGCCTCGAGGCGTGCCTCTGCCTCTACGGCAACGACATCGACGAGACGACCAACCCGTACGAGGCGGGGCTCGGCTGGGTGGTGAAGCTCGACCGCGAGTTCATCGGCCGCGACGCGCTCGCCCAGGTCAAAGAGCAGGGGCCCTCGCGCAAGCTCGTCGGCATGGTGATGACCGGCCGCGGGATCGGCCGACACGGCTATCCGATCCACACGCCGGGCGGCGAGCGGATCGGCGAGGTCACGAGCGGCTCGCCGGGTCCGACGGTGGGTCAGAACGTCGCCCTCGGTTACGTGCCGACGGAGCACGCGGCGATCGGCACGAAGGTGGCGATCGAGATCCGCGGCAAGCACGTCGACGCAGAAGTCGTCAAGACACCTTTCTACAAGAGGTCATGAGCATGTCCGAGTACCCGAGCGATCTGAAGTACACCAAGGACCACGAGTGGGCGCGCGTCGAGGGTGACCGCGTGCGCGTGGGGATCACCGGCTACGCGATCGAGCAGCTCGGCGACGTCACGCTCATCGATCTCCCCGCGGTCGGGACCAAGGTCGGTGCGCACGAGCGCTTCGGCGACATCGAGTCCGTCAAGACGGTGAGCGAGCTCTTCGCGCCGGTGGCGGGCGAGGTGGTCGAGGTCAACGGTGAGCTCGCCGACTCGCCGGAGAAGGTGAACGACTCGCCGTACGACGGTGGCTGGATGGTCGTCATCCGGGTCGCCTCGACCGGCGAGCTCGACGCGCTGATGAGCGCCGACGCGTACACCGAGTACCTCGGCTCGCTCGACCACTGACTCGCTCGACCACTGATCTCCCTCGACCACTGACTCGCTCGATCACTGAAGAGCAGCGATCGAGCGAGCCTCGTGCGGTTACGGGGTCAGCTCGAGCGTGACGTCGATGGTGCCGCTCGCGGTCTGGAGCGGCGCGTCGTCGAACGTCAGCGTGATGCCGTCGCGCGCGATGCGGTCGAACCACAAGACGCACGCGCTGCCCGTCCCGCTGAGCTGCGCGGAGACCTGAGACCGGTTGAGCGTGAAGCCGGTGGAATACGTGCAGCCGCCGGGATCCGGCGAGACGCTGGCCGGGTGCTCGCTGAACAAGTTGGGCAGGCTCGGCACGTCGGGCGTGAAGCTCGGCGTCGCGACGAACTGCACGAGCCCCGAGAGGTCCGGCGGCGTGCCCGCGTAGATCGGATCCGTCGAACCGTACGAGCCGCGGATCGTGACGGAGGTCGGCGGCGGCGTGACCACGCACATGCCTCCCTCACAGCGCTCCGCGCACGTCTCGCGGATGGTGGCGGGGGTGCCGCCGATGTCCTCGCAGTGCACCGCGACGTCACCCTCGCAGCGCGGCCCGCCCGTGCAACCTCCGGTCACGCAGGTGCCATCCATGCACGAGCCGCTCGAGCACGTGCCGCAGCTCCCGCCGCAGCCGTCGTCACCGCACGAGCGGCCGGAGCAGCTCGGGGTGCAGGTTCCGTTGCGAGGCCCACAGTCCGCACAGTCGGTACCGAGCGCGCACACATCGTAGAGCGCGCCCTCGCCACCGTCGTCGCACTCGCCGTCGCCCGCAGACGCGCAGGTGTCGCTGCACAACCCCATCGGCGGCATCGGACCGGCGTCGGAGTCCGTCATCATGCACGCGCCCTCGTCGGTGAGGCCGGCGCCCTCATCGCATCGCACCATGTGTCCGAGCACGCAGCGGCTCGTCCCGCACGCGAGCTGGACGGTCATGCCGTCGGCCGTCGCACGACACTCACAGTCCGGCGCGGCGGAGTCGCATCCGATCGCGAGGCACACGCCCAGGGTCAGCTGGAGCGCGGTTCGAAGGGTCCCCATGTCGCAGTCCTTTCTCGAAGCTCTGCCGGGTGACTGCCTCGAGGAACGCGGTCTCAGCGTCGTGGGGGATCTTTTTGGAACTTTTTTCCCGGGAAGGCGGGAAGGGGAGAAGAGGGGAAGGAGAGAGAGAAAGATGTTGCGGGGTGGCGAGTGATTCGCGCTCGGAGGATCCGCCCTATCCCCTTCCCTGCTTCTAGCCTTCTCGCCTTCCGGGAAGCTCGAAGTCTCGCGGGGTTCAGCGCGCAGCGGCGGCGCGGACGCTCTCGGCGTAGATGCTGTCCGGATAGCGCGCGAGGAACACCGCCGCCTCTTGGCGCGCGCGCGCGGGCTGACCGGCCGCCGCGAGGGCCTGCACGGTGAGGGCCTCGCGCTCCTCGGTAAGCGTGCCGTGCGGGTGGGCGGCGCGGTGACGCGCGAGCGCGTCGAGCGCGTCTTCGGTGAGGCCTCGGTTGAGCGCCACGCGTGCCTGACGGATCAGCGCGCGGCCGTCCGCGTCCGGGGCGGGATCCTCGGGGCGGTCGACGGGGGGACGGTCGACGGGCGGACGATCGACGGGGGGACGGTCGACGGGGGGACGGTCGACGGGGGGACGGTCGACGGGGGGACGGTCGTCGGGGGGACGGTCGACGGGGGGACGGTCGACGGGAGGTCGGTCGACGGGGGGACGGTCGACGGGTTCTTCGACCGGCGGCGGGACGTGGGGAGTCGGCGCGCTCGGCTCGAAGAGGCTCATCGCGATCGCGCCGGCGAGCGCGCCGGCCGCGAACACGCTCGCGTGGGAGGCGACTCGGCCCAGGGTGGACGGCGCGCGCGGGGTCGGGCCGCTCGGACCGGGCTCGCCTCCCTCGGGGCCTCCTCCCCCGCCGCCGCCGCCGATCGTCGCGGCGAGGCGCGCGCGCAGGCGCTCCTCGAGCCCCGACGGGACGTCCTCACCCTCGCGCTCCACGCGCAAGAGAGCTTGCAGGTCGGCGGAGAGGCGCTCCTCGCTCATGGCTCGCCCTCCTGCCGAAGGGCGTCGACCGCGTCCTTGAAGTCGCGGCGCGCGATGCGCAGGCGCGAGTACACCCGGTTGACAGGCATCCCGAGCGCGTCGGCGATCTCCGGCGCGGTCGCCTCATCGATGTCGGCGAGGATGAGCACCGCGCGCGGCTCCCACTCGAGTCGCTCGAGCGCCTTCACCACGAGCTGGCGCGTCCCGTGCACCTTCCATGGGTCCGTCGCGTCGGGGCGCCGCGCGTCGCGCTCGTCGAGCGACTCGCGCCGGTTCATGTGCTTGCGGCGGTGCTGGCTCGCGACCCGGAACGCGATCCCGAAGAGCCACGGCTTGATCGGCCGGCTCAGGTCGCAGGTCGGGAGCTTCTGGTGCACGACCACGAACACATCGTGCGCCACATCCTCGATGTCGCGAAGGGGGATCCCGAGCCGACGCAGCGTGTTGAGCACGTAGCGCAGGTGTGCCGCGTAGATCGCGTCGAACGTCGGGACCTCGAGGGCGGCGCTCATCGCAGCTCGTAGACGACCCCGACGCCGAGCACGCCGGCCACGGGCGGCATCGCCCAGGCCACCGCGTCGTCCACCACGAGCTCGGCCGGCGCGAGGTGCGCGAGCAAGTCCGCTTGCGCGCGGAACGCGAGCGGTCCGATGATGCGGAGCTCGAGCGCGACGCGCGCGCCGAGCGCGCCGTAGAACAACACGGCTTCTTGCGTCTCGGCGAAGCCCTGCCCACGCGCGCGCAGCGCCCCGAAGAATCCGACGCCGCAGAGCGCGAGCCAGTCGAGCCGCCCGCACGCGCTGAGGTCGCCACCGAACACGTGCGCCTCGACCGTCCCGTCCTCGAACCCCGCCTGCCCCGGGATGTCGCCGCGCGCGCCGAGGCCGAGCGCGAATTCCCCGATCCGCAGCTCGAAGCCGATCCCCCCACCCACGCTGGCGAGCGGCGGCGAGGCGCCGAGCGACCCGGTGAGCTGCACGATGAGCGCTCCCGAAACGGCCGGACCCGGATCCGGCGCCGGCTCGGGCGAAGGCTCCGGGACCGGCGCCTCGGGCGAGGGCTCGGGCGAGGGCTCGGGCGAAGGCTCGGGGACCGGCTCCGGCGCCGGATCGACGAGCGTCGGATCGATCGCGATCGCGATCGACAGACCTGCCACGTCAAGGAGCGTGTCGCACTGCGATACCGGGCTGCTCAGCTCGCGCCGCGACGCCTCGTTCGGCTCCTCCGCGTCGACGGCGACGACGATCACGAGGAGCGCCCCGTCCTCCTCCACGCTCGCCGCGACCGTGACGCCGCGCGCGGCGTCGTCGACGAACGGGTCGTACCCGAGGTGCGACGCGACGGCTTCGCGCACGCGCGCCTCGTCGACGCACGCCGCCGGCGTGACCTCGAGCCGCATCGCGCGGTGCGCGGGCTGCGCGAGCGCGGGAGCGGCGGCGAGGAGCGCGAGCGCGAGGATGGAGGAGCGGATCATCGGGTGGGGCGAACGCATCGGAAAGGGCGGGAGTCGCGCGCGGCGCGGAGCGGACGAGCCCGCCCGGGAGAATATTCGGTCTCGGGCGCGGTCCGAAGCGCCCGTGGACTCCGAGGCGATTCGGTGCATCCTGCTCGGGGTGAGCCGCCTCGTCCTCCTCTCGGTGTGCGCCCTCGCGATCGGGTGCACCCAGCGCGCCTCGATCGGCTCCTTCGGCGGCGACGCGGCGGTCGCCGTCGACGGCGGGCCTCGGGCCGATGCGGGAGCGAGCTGCGGCGTCGCGTGCGGCCACTTCCGCGCGTGCTTCGGCGACGAGATCCTCTCGCAGTGCCTCGAGGCGTGCGACGACCCCGACGCGGCCGAGCTCGTCCTCGCGTGCGACGCGATGGCGGACGGCTGCGACTACCCCGCGATGTGCCGCCCGCCCGACGGCATGAGCGACTGCGTGAGCAACTGCGAGACGGCCGGCTTCTTCGACTGCATCGCCGACGCCGACGTGGCGCGCTGCGTCGACGCGTGCGGCACCGCGACGCCCGCCCAGGTTCAGCAGTTCAACAGCTGCTCGATCGGCGGCTGCATGGACGACGGCTGCTACCGCATCCTCGTCCCCGAAGGCTCGCGCAACGTCGCCGGTTGCCAGTCCGCGTGCGACGACATGGTCGGCTTCGACTGCATCTACCCGATCGAGCACACCGACTGTCGCGAGCGCTGCACCCGCGCGACGCGCGAGGCGATCAACACGTTCATCGCCTGCGCGGCCGGCATCTGCAGCGGCCCGAGCTGCTACGACGAGCTCGTCTTCGCCACGCCTTGAGGCGCCTCAGAACGACCTCGGTGGTCGCGCTTCGTCGCACAGCCTCGCATCTCCTCGCCGCACCACGCGTACGTTGCGCGTCAGCCACCGTCCGACGAGGAGTGGAATGACGAGGAGCATTGCGTCGCCGAGCAAGGCCGGGATCATCATCAAGCTCGGTGCCTCATAGCCAGGAATCAGCCCCCGGACCGTCGGGCGCGCGGCGAGAAGGAGCACCCACATGAGTATCGCGAGCACCGGAGACCAGCGCGATCCGCGAACCGCGACGAGCCCGAGGACGACGAGGAAAGGGAGCAGGTACGGCCAACCCGGCACGTTGACAGGCTACCTCTTGGCGAACACGTTCGCTCGCGCACCGTGGCGCCTGGATCGCACCCTCCCCCGTGCTAAGCGGCGGCCATGCGTTATCTGCCGCATACCGAGGAAGAAATCGGCGAAATGCTCGCGCGGATCGGCGTGGGCTCGCTCGACGATCTGTTCGCGCCCATCCCGGCCAGCCACCGGCTGAACCGGCCCCTCGCGCTCGAGCCATCGCTCGACGAGGCGAGCCTGATGCGGCACCTCTCCGAGCTCGCCGACAAGAACGACGCGGCGCGCTCGCTCTCGTTCCTCGGCGCCGGCGCGTACGATCACCACATCCCGCCCGCCGTCGATCAGCTGCTCTTGCGGAGCGAGTTCTACACCGCGTACACGCCGTACCAGGCCGAGGTCTCGCAAGGGACATTGCAGGCGATCTACGAGTTCCAGACGATGGTCGCGGAGCTCTTCGGCATGCAGGTCGCCAACGCGTCGATGTACGACGGCGCGAGCGCGACGGCCGAAGCGATCCTGATGGCGCGCCGGATCACGAAGCGCCACGGCTCGGTGATCTCGAGCGGCGTGCACCCCGAGTACCTGGCGACCGCGCGCACGTACCTCAACTACGTCGACGGCGGCGAGCGGGTCGAGATGGCGCCGCTCGGCGCGGACGGGACGACGGACCTCGGCGCGCTCGAGGCGCTGGTGACCGAGGACACGGCGGCGGTCGTGATCGGCTACCCGAACTTCCTCGGCACGGTCGAGAAGCTCGCGCGCATCAGCGAGCTGTGTAAGCAGAAGGGCGCGCTGCTGATCACCGCGACCGCCGAGCCCTACGCGCTCAGCGTGATCACCCCGCCCGGCGCGTGCGGCGCCGACATCGCGGTCGGCGAGGGCCAAGCGCTCGCCGTCCCGATGCAGTACGGCGGCCCGGGGGTCGGGCTGTTCGCCACGCGCGACGAGCACGTCCGCCAGATGCCGGGGCGCCTCGTCGGCGAGACGACGGACGCCGACGGAGAGCGCGGCTACGTGCTCACCCTGAGCACGCGCGAGCAGCACATCCGCCGCGAGCGCGCGACGTCGAACATCTGCACCAACCACGGCCTCATCGCGCTCGCGTTCACCATCCGCACCGCGATGCTCGGCCGCCGCGGGTTCACCGACGTCGGCCAGCTCTGCCTGAGCCGCGCCGAGTACCTCAAGCAGCGCATCGCCGCGCTCCCGCAGTTCTCCATCCCGCTGAGCGCGCCCACGTTCAACGAGTTCGTGGTGCGCCGCGAGGAAGGCAAGGCCGCGCCGCTCCTCGCCGCGCTCGCCGCCAAGGGGATCCTCGGCGGCGTCGACCTCGCGAAGTTCTACCCCGAGCGCGATCACGAGATGCTCGTCGCGGTCACCGAGCGCCACGACCGCGCCGCGCTCGATCGCTTCGTCGACGCGCTGAGCGCGGTATAACGCCGCCAGGAGCACCGATCCGTTCGATTCGCAGCGAATTCTCGGGCGGGACGGGCCCTCCGCGCGGCGGATCGCTCCTCGACGATACTCCTGCATCGCCTCGTCCCGCTCCCCCACGTCGAGAACCCGTCGCGCTCCAAGCCTCCGCCACGAATCAAACGGATCGGTGCTCCGAATGCCCTACGACTCGAAGATCCCTCCCGACGATCCGATCGCTCGGCTCGACGAGCTCAACCAACGCGCGCTCGAGGCGGGCGGCGCCAAGCGGATCGCGGCGCAGCACGAGAAAGGCAAGCTGACCGCGCGCGAGCGGATCGATCTCTTGCTCGATCCCGGCTCGTTCGTGGAGCTCGACCGCTTCGTGGTGCACCGCTGCGCCGACTTCGGGATGGACGAGCAGCGCGTCCTCGGCGACGGCGTGGTGACCGGGCACGGGCGGATCGACGGGCGCAAGGTGTTCGTCTTCGCGCAGGACTTCACGGTGTTCGGCGGCTCCCTGAGCGGCGCGTACGCCCAGAAGATCACGAAGATCATGGACCTCGCGATGCGGGTCGGCGCGCCCGTGATCGGGCTCAACGACTCGGGCGGCGCGCGGATCCAGGAGGGCGTGGAGAGCCTCGCGGGCTACGCGGAGATCTTCCAACGCAACGTGCTCGCGTCCGGCGTCGTCCCGCAGATCAGCGCCATCATGGGCCCGTGCGCGGGAGGCGCGGTGTACAGCCCCGCGCTCACCGACTTCATCTTCATGGTCCAGGGCTCGAGCTACATGTTCATCACCGGCCCCGAGGTCATCAAGACGGTGACCCACGAGGAGGTGAGCAAGGAGGAGCTCGGCGGCGCGCGCACGCACAACGAACGGAGCGGCGTCGCGCACTTCGCGTGCGAGGACGACCCGATGTGCCTCGGCGAGGTCCGCGAGCTCTTGTCGTTCCTCCCGTCGAACAACCACGAGGATCCGCCGGCGCGCGAGTGCACCGACCCGATCGATCGGGTCGAGCCCGAGCTCGATACGCTGGTCCCGCGCGATCCGATGAAGCCCTACGACATCAAGGGCGTGATCGAGCGCGTGGTCGACGACGGCGACTTCTTCGAGGTGCAGCCGCACTTCGCGATGAACATCGTGATCGGCTTCGCGCGCCTCGGCGGCCGCACCGTCGGCGTGGTGGCGAACCAACCGATGATCCTCGCCGGGTGTCTCGACATCGACGCGTCGGTCAAGGCGGCTCGCTTCGTGCGATTCTGCGACTGCTTCAACGTCCCGCTCCTCACCCTCGTGGACGTCCCCGGGTTCTTGCCGGGCACGGCCCAGGAGTACGGCGGGATCATCAAGCACGGCGCGAAGCTGCTCTACGCGTACGCCGAGGCGACGGTCCCGAAGGTCACGCTCATCACGCGCAAGGCGTACGGCGGCGCCTACGACGTGATGGCGAGCAAGCACCTCCGCGGCGATCTGAACTTCGCGTACCCGACGGCGGAGATCGCGGTGATGGGCCCCGACGGCGCCGTCAACATCGTCTACCGGAACGAGATCGCGTCGGCCGAGGATCCCACGCGCACGAAGGACCGCTTCGTGAACGAGTACCGCGCGAAGTTCGCGAACCCGTACAAGGCGGCCGAGCTCGGGTTCGTGGACGAGGTCCTCTACCCGCGCGACACGCGCGCGCGGTTGGTGGACGCGTTCACGCTGCTGCGGGACAAGCGGCTCGAGAACCCGCCGAAGAAGCACGACAACTTGCCGCTCTGAGGGCGTGGACGACGGCTGCGTCGTCGTTCGTCCGTCACGCGTCGTGTACGTGGACGAGCACGTGTAGGTGTAGGTGCACGTGCACGAGGACGATCACGGGCACGGGATCTCTGGGATCCCTCAGAATGGAAAGAACCGCGGGATGAGAAAGCACGCGGTGGCGCCGACCGCGAGGTTCATCGGGATGCCGATCTTCAAGAAGTCGCCGAGGCGATAGCCGCCGGGGCCGTACACCATGAGGTGCGTCTGATAGCCGAGCGGGGTCGCGAACGCGGCCGAGGCGGCCATCATCACCGCGACCACGAACGGGCGCGACTCCACGCCGAGCGCGACCGCGGTCGACACCGCGATGGGGAAGACGATCACCGCGGCCGCGTTGTTCGTCACGAGCTCGCTGACGAGCACGGTGGTCGCGTAGATCACGACGAGCGCGACCATCGGCTCCGCCCCCGCCTGCGCGAGCAGCAGCTCCGCGAATCGGCTCGCCACGCCCGACTGCTCGAGCGCCTTGCCGAGCCCGAACGCGCAGCCGATCGAGAGCAACAGCGGCCAATCGACGCTCCGGCGCGCGCTCTCCTCGGACACGCAGCGCGAGAGGAACATCGCCGCCGCAGCGAGGAAGGCGGCTTGCATCATCGAGACGAGGCCGCTCGCCGCGAGGCCGACCATCGCGAGCAGGATGACCGCCGCGACGCCCGCCCGCGTGGTGGTGGGCGGGCCCTCGGTGTCGAGGCGGCTCACGAGGTAGAAGTCCTTCGAGTTGCGCTGCTGCTCGACGAACGTCGGCGGCGCCTCGAGGAGGAGGACGTCGCCGACGTGGAGCTCGATGTCGCCGATCCGCCCGGGCACGCGCTGACCGGCGCGCGAGACCGCGATGACCACCGCGCCGTAGCGGTTGCGGAAGCGCCCGGCGCGGATCGTCTCGCCGACGAGCGGGCACGCGCGCGACACCACGGCTTGCGCGAAGCATCGCTCCGCTCTCGCGCCATCGAGCTTGAAGACCTGATGGGTGGCCACCGCGAGCCCGGGGATCCGCTGCAGATCGACGACCGACTCGACCACGCCGACGAACACGAGCTGATCGTCGGCCTCGAGCACCTCGTGCGGCTCCACCGCCGCGAACACGCGGTCGTTGCGGTGGATCTCCATCAGGTAGAGGCCCGGCAGGTGGCGCAGGCCCGCCGCCTCGATCGTCTGACCGACGAGGACGCCGCCCTTCGCCACCTTCATCTCGACGGTGAACTCCTTCGGGTCGGTCGGGATCACCACCGCCGCGGTGCGCGACGGGAGCAGCGCGTCGCCCAACCCCAAGAGGAGCCCGGTGCCCACCAGCGCGCACGGGACGCCGACCACCGAGACGTCGAAGATCGAGAACCCCGTGCCGCCCGCCTCGAGGTAGAGCCCGTTCACCACGAGGTTCGTGCTCGTGCCGATCAGCGTGCAGAGGCCGCCGAGGATCGCGAGGTAGCTCAGCGGGAGGAGCAACTTGGATGGCGCGATACGGTTCGCCTTGCACCAGTCGAGCACGACCGGCATCAACATCGCGACGAGCGGCGTGTTGTTGAGGAACGCGCTCGCCACGACGACGGGAGGCGCCATCCGCGCGCGCGCGGAGAAGCTGGTCTTGGGCCGACCGAGCGCGCGATGGACGAACGCGGCCATCGCGCCGGTCTGACGGAGCCCGGCCGCGACGACGAACAGCACCGCGACGGTGATGAGCCCCTCGTTGCCGAAGCCCGCCACCGCGCTCGCCGGATCGACGACGCCGCTCACCACGACCACGCCGAGCCCTCCCAGCAAGATGAGATGCGGGGGATAGCGGCCCGTGGCGAGCAGCGCGAAGACCGCCGCGACCACGATCACGGTGAGCCACGCGTCGAAGCTCATGGTGCGCGCCTACTCCGTGTCGACATCTCGTCTGTTCCATCGCGCGCGGCGCGACGTCAACCGCCACCCGAGATCAGGAACGCGCCCGCGCGGTAGAGCCACCCCGCCGTGAGGTCGATCGGATCGGGCAGCCCCCCGAGACCGCCGAGCGCGCGGACGATCCACACGCCGATGAGCACGACCGCGAAGACCGCCCACGCGCGCGAGGGGACGCGGCTCAGCGGATCGAACGACGACGGGACGGCGCCCGCGTAGACGAGGATGGCGCGGCCGACGCTGAAGAGGACGAGCGGGGTGATGATCGGCGCGAGCGGATGGAAGTGCAGCATCGCGTGGAGGTCGCCGGTGAGGCACGCGGCCGTCGCGCGAGTGAGCCCGCAGCCGGGGCACGGGATGCCCAACAGCGCGCGCGACGGACAGATCGGTAGGTCGAGCGCGAAGAAGAGCCCGAGCACGAGGATCGGCGTCGAGCCCGCGAGCAGCCGCCACAGCGAGAACGGCCGCGACGGTGCGCGCTCGGGCGGCGCGTCGGCTTCGGTCGCGGTGGGGGGAGCGCTCATCGAGGTCCGATCGAAGCAGGATGTAGCAAACCCGGCGGCCGATGGCCGCCCGAACCACCCCCCGACGTCGCGCCCCCCAAACGACGATCGGCGCCTCGCGCGTCGAGCGCGGGCGCCGATTCGAGGAACGCGTGCGTGGGGATCAGAAGGTCGCGGGGGCGCCGCCGCCGGCTTCCCAGACCTTGTTCAGCTCCTCCTGCATGTTCTTGTAGCCGAGCATGCAGAGGAACAGGAACAGGAGGAAGTTCATCCCCTTGTCCTCGGCGTTCGCGATGCCCGCGCGCTGCTGCGCTTCCTGGATCAGCGGGCCGTACTTGATGGGGAGGTAGTAGAGGTAGAGGCCGCAGACCAGCCCGATGATCACGTCCATCGTCGGGTTCAAGTCTTCTTTACCGAGGTAGTTCTTGAGCTCGTTCCCGACGAGATACCACCAGTAGAACCCGTACATGCCGCAGGTCACGAGGCAGAGAATCCAGACCGTGGTGGGATTTCGAACTTCGCCCTTCATTCGCTTCCTCCGCTCGAACGCGCGCACGCTACGCGCGAAGCGCCGGGAGGATACAAAGCGCCCCTGACACGGTCAATGCTCGCCCCGGGGCGCGGTCGGCGCGAACGCTAGGGCGCGATGATCTCGGCGCTGCCCGCGCGCCACGAGTCGAAGAAGTGCGCGAGCTGCGTGAGCGCGTCGTCGACCGGGTTCATCACCGGGACCGGCGTGCGGTACTCGAACGGAGGCTCGGGCGGCGGCACGACGACGCTCTCGGAGTGACGCGCGCTCAGGAGCCCGTGCGTCGCCGGCGCGAACACGAAGAGGCCGCGCGTCTCGCGCCCCGTCGTGAGCTCGAGGTTCATCGCCGACGGCGCGCTCGCCATCGGGAGGTCGGTGTAGCGCGGCGTCGCGTCGAGGAGCGTCGCGCCCGTCGCGCGGGCGAGCCCCTCGGTCGCGGAGTTCGGCACCGTCTCGTCGTCGTGGGCCATCTGAAAGAGGATGTCCATCGGCGCGTTGTGAAGGAACGGCGCGAACGCGATCGAGTCGCCGCGATCGAGGAGCGTCTGCACGATCGCGAGCTCCGGCGAGAAGTCGGGCGGATAGGTCGCGTAGTCGACCTCGGTCACGTCGAGCCCGACCTTCGGCAAGAGGATCGGGAGAAAGATCGGCCCGAACGACACGCTGCGCTCGACCAGCCGCGTGAGATCACCGCCCGTCACGTTGAGGACCGACGCGCCGATCTCCGGCTCGTTGGCGATGAACACCGTGCCGACGATCCCGCCGAGCGAGACGCCCACGAAGCCGAGCGGATCGGCGGACAGCGCGAGCGACTCGAGCCCCGGCGTGGCCTGCACGGCCGACCAGTCGCCCTCGCGCACCACGCGCACCGCCATCATGAGGTCGGCCGCGCTCTGCCGGAGCACGTCGCGCACGTACGTCGGATGGAACGGCGTGAGCTCGCCCGCCGCGTCCTGCACCCCGAGGTAGTCCAGGTACACTTCGTTGCCCCCGCGATCGCCGAAGCCATCGGGCCCCGGCGTGTCGCCGTGGTTGTGGTTCGCGTCCACCACCGTGCCGCTCGCGCGCATCCCGTGGAACGGCAGATCGATCGCGATCGTCGCGTAGCCGCTCGCGGCGAGCGTGTTCGCGATCGACAGCATCGCGGAGCGCTCGGATCCGATCCCGTGGCAGAACACGACGACCGGCCACGGCGCGGGGCTGCCCGCCGGCACGGTGAGGGTGAACGGGACGCGCTCGCTCTGGCTCGTCGTGACCCCGCCGGACGCGTCGTAGTGGAAGCGACCGTGCACGCGCAGCGTGTCCGAGGTGAACCACGGCGCCATGAACGAGCCTTGCACCATCCACCCGATGCGGTCGTGCAGCACGCCGCCGTCGACGTCGAGCCCGTTCTCCGGCGTCGCAGGCACGCCGAGGAGCGCGTCGAGATCCGGACCGGACGCGACCGCCGCGTCGAGCGAGACGACCGGCGCGGGCCCGGAATGGATGGTCGCGCGCACGCTCGCCATGTCGTCGCGCACGCGCTGGACGGTGAACACCGCGAGCGCCGCGACGCGCGAGCGCAGAACGCCGTTGCTCGAGAGTGTGGCGAGGACGGGGGTGTACTCGTCGTACGCCGCGCCCTCGCGCGCGCCATCGGGTCGGGCCGCCGCGTCGCGGATCGCGAGGAAGCTCGCGTGGGGTCCGATCGGATCGCCGCGATCGTCGCGCACGCCCGTCGTGACGACCGCGGCGTAGCGGCGACCTGGCGTGAGCGGGTGACCGTCGGCCGGACGGAGCGCGAGCTGGCCGAGCTCCGGCACGTAGCTCACGCGCACGGGCAACCGGCGGAACGCGTCCACGCTCGCGGGGTCGGCGTCGACGAGGAAGACGCTGCTGTCTTCGCGCAGCGTGTCCGACGCGGTGGCGGGGAGCGACGCCGGATCGAGCGAGCTCGGGGGAAACGAGAAGAAGACGGGCGCGGCCACCGAGAACCCGTCGAGGTCGCTCAGCGCGGTCCGCAGGGTGCCCGGGTACTCGGGCGGGAGCGCGAGATCCTCGGACGGCAGCGCGCCGAGCGCGACGCGACCGCGCGCGTCGAGGTAGAGGTCGTCGGGAAACGGGATGACCCCGAAGTCCATCGGCGCGTCGGCGAGCTCGAACCGCGGCGTCACGCGCGCGAGCGGTGCGCCGGCGTCGAGCGGGGGATCCACCGGGCCATCGCAGGCGAGCGCCGCGAGGGAGAGGCCGATCGAGAGGAAGATGCGGTCCGCGTTCACGTCGAGGGACTGAGGCAGGATCGCACGAGCCCACCGGCCGAGCAATCCCGAGCGGGGCTTGTGGCCAGCAAAGCAGAGGGTAGACTCGCGGGTCGTAACGGGCGCTCTCCGGGGAGGGGTAAGTCATCGTCATGGCTCGGGTCTGCCAGCGCTGCAGTCATCACAACGAGGACCACGCCAAGTTCTGCTTGAGCTGTGGCGCGATGTTGGCGATCGACGATCCCGCCGCCAGCGGCGATCCGCTCATCGGCAAGGTGCTCCTCGGGCGCTATCGCCCGCTCAGCCTGCTCGGCGAAGGCGGCATGGGCCGCGTCTACCTGGCCGAGCAGAAGATGGGCACGGCGACGCGCAAGGTCGCGATCAAGACCCTCCATCCCGAGCTGAGCAACGACCCGCAGCTCGTCGCGCGCTTCGAGCGCGAGTCGGCGACGGTCATCGAGCTGCGCCACCCGAACACGATCCAGTTCTACGACTTCGGCGAGCTCGACGACGGGACGCTGATCATCGTGATGGAGTACATCGAGGGCCGCGCGCTGGCGAAGGTCCTCGAGGAGGAAGGCGCGATCGAGCCGGCGCGCGCCGACAAGATCATCATCCAGATCTGCGGCTCGCTCCACGAAGCGCACCAGCGCGGCGTGGTGCACCGCGATCTCAAGCCCGAGAACATCCTGTTGACGGACCAGGGCGGCCAGCACGACTTCGTCAAGGTGCTGGACTTCGGGATCGCGAAGCGCGACGACGCCGAGGATCCGAACCAGGCCAAGCTCACGAAGCAAGGCATGGTGCTCGGTACACCGCCGTACATGAGCCCGGAGCAGTTCTCCGGCCAGTCGCTCGACGCGCGATCCGACGTGTACTCGCTCGGGATCATGGCGTACGAGATGTTGACGGGGCGGTTGCCCTTCGACGCGGCGACGCCGTGGGAGTGGGCGACCAAGCACCTCACCGCGCAGCCGATGCCCATCTCCGCGAACCCCTCGGCCGCGTCGTTGCCGGCCAACAAGCAGCACGCGGTGATGCGCGCGCTCCTGAAGAACCGGGACGAGCGTCAATCCAGCGTGCTCGGGTTCCTGCAGGAGTTCACCGGCTATCAGGACGCCGACTCCGCGTGGACGATGGCCACGTCCGGGGGCGGCATCGTCCCGAAGACGTCGCCGTCGGTGGCGCGACCTCCCGCGCCGACGCCCGGACCGATGCCGCAGTCGTACCCGCAGACCCACGCGGCGCAGCCGCCCGCGGGATACGGCTCCGCGCCCGGGATGACGCCCGCGCCCGGGATGACGCCGGCGCCGATGGGCTCCCAGCCGGGGATCGCGCCGGGTTATGCGAGCGCGCCCGGCTACGGCACCGGCGGGTACAGCCAGCCGGGGGTAAACACCGCGCCGGGCTATATCTCTCAGCCCGGGGTCTCCCAGCCCGGGTACGGCTCGGCGCCCGGCTACCCCTCGCAGCCGGGGATGTCCGCGCCCGGCGCGTACGGCTATAGCACCGGATCGCAGCCGGCGACCCCGAGCGGCGGCGGCCTCGGCAAGCTCGTGGCGGTCGGCGTGATCGGCTTCTTCGTCCTCGTCGGCGGCGCGGCCGGCCTCGCCTGGTACGTCTCGCAGGACGACGGCGGCGACACCACCGCGACGAACGACCCGACCACGAACGGGCCGGGCACCGACGTGGTGCCCACGGATCCGAACAACCCGCCGATGGTGCCGACCTCGCCGACCGACCCGCCGATGCAGCCGCTCGTGCCGGTGAACAACACGACCCCACCGGAGAACCCGGCGAACCCGGACCCGCCCAACACGAACCCGCCCACGAACCCGGATCCGCCGGCCAATCCCGATCCGCCCGACGAGCCCGAGCCCACGAGCTCGCGCCGCGGCCGCGGTCGCACGGTGACCCCGGCCGACGAAGCGGAGGCCCGCCGGCTCGTCGCGATCGGCCTGGGCTCCGCCCGCCGCAACGACTTCGCCGGCGCCACCCGTGCCCTCGAGCAGGCCCAGTCCCGCGTCGGGCGCAACCACGCGATCACCCGCGAGCTCAGCTCCGAGCTCAGCCGACGCGGCTCGAACCAGGTCGGCATGCTGCTCCAGCAGGGCAATTGCCCGCAGGCGCAGGCGCTCTACCGCCAGCTCCGCGGCGTCGGCGCGGCCGGCCCCGCGCGAAGCCAGTTCGGCGGCTTCTGCCCCAGCCCGTAGGTATCCGCGTCCGCGAAGCGCGCAGCGCGAGGGAGAGACCACCGGATGACGCGGCCGGCGAGCGAAGTGAAGCCGAGCCGCCGAACGCGCAGCGCGAGGGAGAGACCACCGGATGACGCGGCCGGCGAGCGAAGCGAAGCCGAGCCGCCGAGCGCGCAGCGCGAGTGAGAGACCACCGGACCACGCGGCCGGCGAGCGAAGCGAAGCCGAGCCGCCGAGCGCGAGCGCAAGGCGGAGCGAGCACCGCGAGCCCGCCGAGCGCGCAGCGCGAGGGAGAGACCACCGGGCGACGCGGCCGGCGAGCGAAGCGAAGCCGAGCCGCCGAGCGCGAGCGCAAGGCGGAGCGAGCACCGCGAGCCCGCCGAGCGCGCAGCGCGAGGGAGAGACCACCGGGCGAGCGCCGCGAGCCCACGAGCGCGAAGCGCGAGGGAGCGACGCGCAAAGCGGTGGCTCGAGCGAAGCGAGGCCACCGCGGAGCGCGGCGCGCGAAAACTCAGTGCGCGGTGTTCGCGAAGGGATCGGGCACGTCGTCGTCGTCTTCGTCGTCGTCGTGCTTGGCCGCCGGCTCCTGCGAGCCGTCCTCACCGCAGAAGAGGATCGCGCAGTTCTTGTAGTCCGAGCGCTGGATGCGCCCGCAGAGCTCCACGAGGTCGGCGTCGGCGTCGACCACCGCACCCTCGACCGCGCGGCCCGAGGCCTCGTCGTATCGGCAGTCGTCGAGGGCGACCCAGCGTCCGCGGTACGCCTCTTCCCGACAGATCTCGTCCCAGCTCATCCGCTCCATCGCAAACCCCGCACGCTCGAACTCTTCCCGATCCCGGGGCCGAAAGGAAAGGGCCCAAGGAACGCCGCGGAGCAGGGAACGACCAGACAGTTCTCTCAAGAGGCCCATACGTCGGTTCTTCCGCTCCTACCGAAGCGCCACCCGCGTGGTCAACTTCTCGGCCGGGTTTGGCCGGGGGAGCCGAGGCGCGCGGAGCATTCCCCGGCGCCAGCCCGCGCGCAAGCCCGTTCGGCGCGCGCCACGCGTACACCCCGGTACACCGCGCAACCTACCGGAATCCTTGAGGTCACGGGGTATCGAGTCAGATTCGTCCGCGGAGGCGGTGGAGCGTCGGGTTCGAAAACGTGGTGTCCTCGAGCAGGTCCTCCACGCGGCGGCCGTCCGGCTCGGCCGAGCAGGCACCGTTGTCGAGCAGGTCGCCGAGCGCACGCTGGACGGTCCCGGAGCGCGGTGGCGATCTCCTCGGCACTCACCGGCGCGCGGCGCCGCGTCGGACGGCGGCGATCTCGGCGCGCGCGGAGGCTCGCTCAGTAGGTCTTCGCCGCTTGGCCGCGGCCCGCGAGCAAGAGCCACGCGTAGAGCCCGATCCCGACGAGCCCGGCGAACACGAGCTTCGCGACGTACGGGACGACCGGCTCGTGGAGCTGGCTGATCGTCCCCTCGATGAGCCCGGCTACCACGAGGATCGGCATCGTGCCGACGACCAACCTCGCCGCCCGCTTCGCCTCGAACACGAGCGCGTCGAGGCGCCTCCGTCGTCCGGGGAGGACCAGGCCGCGGCCGATCACGAGGCCCGCGCCGCCCGCGATGAAGATCGAGGTGAGCTCGGGGATCCCGTGCGGGAGGATCCACGCCCAGAAGAACAAGTCTTGCCCGCTCTGGTGGTACTGCATCGCGAGCGCGCCGAGCGGCACGCCGTTGTAGAACAGCAAGCTGACCGTCCCGACGCCGAACGTGATCCCCATCGCGAAGACGAGGAAGCTCACCTGGATGTTGTGGGTGAACAGGAAGTTGCTGAACGCCGCCGCCTCGTCCGCGCTGTGACCGCCGCTCCCCGCGTCGCGGTGGATGCGCTCCTCGGGCGTCCACTCCTGATGCTGCTCGGGAATGAGCACGCCGAGCGCGTCCGCGTCGAGCCCCACCGCCGCGGCGCCGAGGACCCCGCCGCCGAGCAGGAGCGCGGCCGACAACGCGATGAGCCGCCACTCGGCGCGAAACATCCGCGGCAGCTCGAGCAGGAAGAACTCGCCGACGCGCTCCTGCTCGCCGCGCTTGCCCGCGTAGATCTGCGCGTAGGCGCGCGCGACGAGGTCGTTCAGGTAGTCGACGACGCTCGCGTCGACGAGCTCCGAGCGCGCGCGGATCAGATCGCTCGATACCGAGCGATAGAGCTTGCCGAAGCGCTTCGCGCGCTCGAGGCCGAGCCCCTTGATCCCTTCGCGCTCGACGCGCGCGAGGAGCGACTCGAGCTCCTCCCAGTCGGCCGTCCGCTCGCGCACGAAGCGATTGACGTCGAAGCCCTTCACCGCGCCGAAGCGTAGCAGGCCGTCGACCGTGCCGGTGCTACCCTTCCGACTTCGTGGCGTACGTCATCCGCACCCCGGAGAACGTGACCTTCGAGTTCGAGCTGGCCTCGGTGGCCTCGCGCGCGATGGCGTGGTTCGTCGACGTGATGATCATGACGAGCCTCATCGTGGTCCTGAGCCAGCTCGTGCAGCCGTTCGTGCCGCTGCTCGGCGGCTTCGCCTCCGCGATCCTGTTCGTCGGGGTGTTCATCGTGCAGTGGTGGTACTCGACGCTGCTCGAGTGGCTGTGGGGCGGACAGACGGTGGGCAAGCGGATCGTCGGCCTGCGCACGCTGTCGAAGGACGGCGTGCGGGTGGGCTTCACGCAGGCCGTCGTCCGCAACCTGGTTCGCATCGTGGATCTGCTCCCCGGCCTCTACCTCGTCGGCGGAGTGAGCAGCTTCCTCGACCGTGATCATCGTCGCTTGGGAGACCTCGCGGCCGGCACGATCGTGATCCGCGAGCGCAAGGCGGTCGCCCCGAGCGCGGTGGTCCCGAAGTCCGAGCGCTACAACACGTTCGTCGAAGACCCGGCGGTCGCGATCGCGTGCCGCCGCATCACCGCGCCGGAGCGCGACGTGATGGTCGGCCTGAGCCTGCGCCGCGAGCGCCTGCCGCTCTCGGTGCGCCGCGAGCTCTTCGCCCAGCTCGCCGCCCACCTCGAATCTCGCCTCGGGATCCCGCGGCCTCCGTTCTTCTCCGAAGAGAAGTACGTGCTCAACCTCACCGCCGTCGCCCTCGACACACGCTGAGCAGCGGGCGGGTTCTATTTTGCCGGGAGAGGGGGAGAGTCGGAGAAGGGGAGAGTGCGTCCGCTTCGCGGCCGCGGAGCAAGTTGATTTCTTTCATCCCGCGGCGGCGAAGCCGACGCACCTTCTCGTCTCCACCTCTCCTCGTCTCCCGGCTGCCCGCCGCAGGCGCCGCGACGAAGGACGAACCGCCGCCGGTCGCGCCCGCGTCGGCGGGCACGAAGCGGCAACTGATGTCTCATGCTCTCGTCGGCCGCGCCGACGAGAGCATGAGCTCGACCTCAGTCTGGGCCGCCGGGGCCGCGGATCTCCGGAGGCACGAGGAAGAACACGCGGCGCTGATCGACGGGCGAGCCGTCGCCGTACACCGTGAGCTGCGCCTGGAAGACCTGCGGCATCATCGTCGGCATCACGCACGGCCCCGCGGTCGGCGTCGCCGTGCAGTCGTTGCGGCGCGCGACGATGTCGAAGCACACCGGCAGACCTGGCGTGACCGCCGGGTAGGTGTCGTCGATGCCGTCGCCCGCCGGGTGAGTGTCGGCGGTCGGCAGCATCGTGCAGTTCGTCCCCGTCGTGTTCGTGACGAGCTCCTGGATGAACGGGATCGAGTCGCCGTCGTCCCCCGGGAGATCGGCGGCATCGATGGTGACCTCGATCGGCACGCCCTCGACGATCTCGTTGATCGCGTTGACGACCGCCGGCACCACGGCCGCGTCGGATCCCTCGTAGACGAGCGGAGAACCCGCGCTGTCGAGGGAGCCGGAGGCCGTCGCGAGCGCGCTGAGCGCGTTGAACGACGAAGTGCCGCCGCTGCTCACCCCGACCATACGGATGTTCTGGCTCATCATCGCGTTGGCCGCGTTGGTCGCCGACGTCTGCGTGTCCGAGTCCTCGTCGGTGAACGCGACGATGATCTTCACCGCGTGCTCGCGGAACGCCGGGCAACCGACCTCGCCCGCGGCGAGCGTCTCGCAGCCCACCGTGGTGAAGCCTCCGGTCGTATCGAGCATCGTCGGCGTCGCGAGACCCTGCATCGCCTGGTACAGCCGCTCGGTGCCACCGAACGTCGACCGATTGATCGCCGCGCTCGTGACCATCGGGTCCGGCTGCAGCCGCACGCCGTGCGAGCCGTCGTTGTGCCAGAGGTTGACCTCGTAGTAGCCGGTCCCCGTCCACGGGCTGAGAACGCAGCTGCTCATCCCCGGGTTCTCGATGCACGTGTTGGTGAACGGGCTGCACACCTCGGCGCCGCTGCCGAAGCCCGCACAGTCCATGTCCACACCGCACGCGTTGCCGGTGTCCGTGCACACGAGGTCGCCGATCACCGTGCCGACCGCGTTCGCGAGCGCGTTGATCTCGCCGCTCATCGACCCCGAGATGTCGAACAGGAAGTAGATGTCGACGAACGCGAGGTTGGTGCGGAAGCTGAGCGTGTCGCGCGGCGGCATCGGGTCCTCTTCGAACGGGACCACGAAGACGAAGTCGCCGAGCGCCTGCGGGTTGTCCGTCGCGTCGTTCGGGTTGGTGCCCGCCGCGACCTCGATGAGATCCGAGGTCCCGTCGCCGTCGCTGTCCGCGCTGCGCGGGTTCGACATGTACATGTTGACCTCATCCCCGTCGCCGAGGCCGTCGTTGTCGCTGTCGACGTCGCGGAAGTCGAACGCGCCGTCCATGTCGGAGTCGATCGGCACGGTCGCGATGTCGGTGTCGCCCGCCTCGTCGATGTCGAGCAAGCCGTCTTCGTCGGTGTCGAGGTCGAAGCGGTCCTTGAGCCCGTCGATGTCCGTGTCGGCGTCGAGCTCGTGCAGATCACCGATATTGTCGTTGTCGCTGTCGGCGTCCTGGAAATTCGGGAGACCGTCTCCGTCGAAGTCGTCCGGCGGCGAGAGCATGCCCGCGAGCTCGATGACGTCCGACATCGTGTCGCCGTCGTCGTCGATGTCCGCGAAATTCGGGCGCCCGTCGCCGTCGATGTCGCCCTCGAGCTCCTCGGCGTCGAGGATGGCGTTGCCGTCCGAGTCGGTGTCGCGGAAGTCCGGCACGCCATCGCCGTCCGAGTCGATCGGCGGGGTCGCGACGTCGGCGTCGCCCGCCTCGACGGAGTCGGCGATGCCGTCATCGTCGCTGTCGCTGTCTTGGTAGTCGGGCGTGCCGTCGCCGTCGGTGTCGACGCCAGCCGCCGCGCCTTCATCGTTGTCGTTGATCGTGTCGCCGTCGGTGTCGGTTCCGTCCCCGGCGTCGTCGACGCTGCCGTCGCGACGAGGCGTGGTGGGGTTGCATCCGAGGGCGAGGAACGCAACGAGGATTGCAAGGAGGAGAAGAGGGAGCGCGCTGATCCGCTTCGGGGGGGTAGGCCTCATGCAGATAGGCTACAGGAGGCCGCGCGCCGATTGGAGGGCGAACGTGCAAAATTCGCACACCCCTCCGCTCCCAGCGGAACCAGGCTTTCCCTTACGTCACGCGGACTCAGAGCCCGTCGAGGTCGAGTCCGTCCCCGCTGTCGTCGTCGTCGTCGTCCATGCCGCCGCCGCCGCCGCCACCGCCACCGCCGCCCGAGTCGGCCGTGTCGAACTCCTCGACCCCGTCGTCACCCCCGCCCGTCGCCGAGCCGCTCGGGTCGTGCAGCTGAGGTCGCGCCCGGCGATCGCGGTACGCGTTCCACTCGCCGCCGCCGCTCGCGTTGTCGTCGACGCCCCACTCGCCCTCGATGTAATGGACGCCGTCCTCGCCGATCGTGTAGCGGAAGTACCCGCGCCCACGCGTGATCGTCGGCCGCCCGGGCACCAGCTCGCGCGACTCGGTCCACTCGAAGCGGAGCACGTTTCCGTGCACCGTCCCCTGGATCCGGCCCGTCCGCTCGTCCTTCTCGTACTCGCCGACCACGTTGTTGCCGGTCTGGACGATCTGCATCGTGCCGTACTGGGGCGAGTGCCACACGCCGGTGTACGAGCCGCCGCTCGGCATCGGGCCCTCGGGCACGTTGACGCCGCCGCCGCCGCAGCCGGGGAAGAGGCCGCCCATCAGCAGGCCCATCGTCAGGCCGATCACGCTCGCTTCCGTCCGTCCCATCGTCGTCTCCCGTGTTCCGGTCCGCGGCGGACCCTACCCTGACGGCGCGACGCGCTGCAATCCAGAGGCGCGCACCGTCCCTCCGAGACGCCGCCTCTCAGAGACGCGCGGGGGCGCGGCGCGGTCTCAGGTGATGCTCGGGAGATCGCTCGCGTAGCAGAGCACGCGCTCGCCACCGCGGGTGAGGTTCCAGATCTCTGCCGCTTGCGGGTGGAGCTCGCCGAGAAGCATGCGCGCGGCCTGCTCCGCCTTGCGGGGCTCGGCCGGCGGCAGGGTGATCATCCGGACGTTGAGCACCTTCGCGCGGAGCGCGGCCCGCTTGCTCTCGGCCATCTTTCCCTTGAGCCGGGCCTTCACCTCTTCGCAGGCGGCGTCGAACCCGCCCAGCCGATCGACGAGGCCACGATCGCGCGCGTCGGATCCCGACCACACGCGCCCGCGCGCGAGCGGCTCGACCTCGTCGCTCCCCTTGCCGCGTCCGCGCGCCACGATGCCGACGAACGACTTGTAGAAGCCATCGATCTCGCGCTCGAGGATCGCCTGCTCGACGTCCGCGAGCTTCCCCGGTCGGCTGAGCATGTCCGCGTGCGGCGCGAGCCGCAGCGTGTCGACCTTCACGCCGAGCTTGTCCATCAGCGCCTGGCTGACGAGCCGCGCGCTCACGACGCCGATCGAGCCGGTGATGCTCATCGGCTGCGCGACCACCGCGTCGGCGCACGCCGCGACGTAGTACCCGCCGCTCGCCGCGACGTCGCCGAAGCTCGCGACGACCGGCTTGAGCTCCTTGAGCCGCTCGACCTCGCGATGGATGAGGTCGCTCGCGAGCGCCGAGCCCCCGGGCGAATCGACGTGCAGCACGACGCCCGCGACGAACGGGTTCGCCCGCGCCGCGCGCAGCGACGCGATCGTCGTCGCGAGCTGCCTCCCTCCGCGCGTGCCGACCTGACCGCCCTGGATCGCGCCGTGGACCGGGACGACCGCGATGAAGCGCTCGGGACCGACGCGCCCGAACAGCTTCATCTTCCGCCAGGTGTAGTAGCGCGGGGCCCGCACGATCGGCGTGACCGAGCGATCGTCGCTCAGCCACGTCGGCAGCTCGTCCTCGTAGGCGGTCCCGTCGATCAGCCCGCACTCGACCGCCGTCTCGGCGCCGACGATCGCGCGCTCGAAGAACGCGTCGACCCGAGCCGCGTCTACCCCGGGGCGCTCCGCGAGCGCGTCGCGCAGCGCGCGATCGATCGTCGTCAAAAGCGCTTGCGTCTGCTCACGCTGCTCGTCGCTCATCGAGTCGCGCGTCGTCGGCTCGGCCGCCGTCTTGTACTCGGAGCGCCGATGCACCTCGACCTCGAGGCCCGCCTTCTCGAGGAGCCCCTTCACGTAGGTCACGCTCGCCGCGAGGCCGAGCGGGGCGAGCTGGCTCTGCGGGCTCGCGAGGATGCGATCCGCCGCCGATGCGACGTAGAGCTCGCGGTTGCCGCCGCCGTGCGAGAGGTAGACGACGACCTTTTTGTTGCCCGCGCGCAGCCGCACCAGCAGCTCGCGCAGCGACTGACAGGTCGCCCAGCCGGCGTTCAGCGGCGGGATGTCGAGCACCAGGCCCTCGACGCGCTCGTCGGCGAGCATGAGCTCGACGAGCTCGCGGATCAGCTCGAGCGAGGTGGGCCGCATCTCCGCGAGCGGCGGGAACCAGTCCATGAAGAGCGGGAGCGTCGGCTCGATCTCCACGATCTTCGGGCGGAGCTTGACGTGGACCCACCGGGCTCGCGGTCGCGCCGCCGCGCGCCCGAGGTAGAAGAACGGCGCGGTCAGCAGCCGGAGGAGGTTCGAGAACAGGCGAAACAGGATCGCGAGCACGTCGTTCGGATCTCCCTACGTCGGTCCATCGAGCGTGGGGCCACCGGGCCGCGACCGGAAGTCTACCAGGCGCGCGGTGATGCGCCCGCAGGCCGACGGCAGAGAGACGAAGCTCAGCTTTACGTACAAGGCCCGTTTCTGCTACCAACGTCCCCCGGACCGGGCGCCGGTGGCCATCGGCCATCCGCGACCTGCGGAGGAGACATGACGAACCCGCAGATGGTGATGTACGAGGCCGAGTTCAACCAGATCCAGGAGATCGTCGATCGCCTGGTGAAGGAAGCGAACGCCAGGGTCGTCTTCATCATCGACAAGAACGGCCAGGAGATCGCGAAGTCTGGCGACACCGAGCACATCGACACGACGTCGCTCGCATCGCTCACCGCCGGCAACATCGCCGCGACCGGTGGGATGGCCAAGCTGCTCCGCGAGAGCGAGTTCACCACCCAGTATCACGAGGGTGAGCAGTCCAACATCCACATCCAGTTGGTCGGCAACCGCGTGATCCTCGTGGTCATCTTCGACAGCAAGACCAGCCTCGGCCTGGTGCGCCTGCGCGTAAAGAAGGCTTCCGAGCAGTTGAACGCCATCTTCGAAGCCCTGCTCCAGAAGGTGCAGGACCCCGCGCGCGAGACACCCTTCGCCGAGATCACCGACGAAGACATCGACAACCTCTTCAACGACTGACGGCGATGTCTTTCATCAACTACCTCTCTCGCGAGATCAACTGCAAGATCGTCTACTACGGTCCCGGACTGTGTGGGAAGACAACCAACTTGCAGTACATCTACAACAAGACGAATCCCGAGGCGAAGGGCAAGATGATCTCCCTCGCCACCGAGACGGAGCGGACGCTCTTCTTCGACTTCCTCCCCCTCGCGCTCGGTGAGATCCGCGGCTTCAAGACCCGCTTCCACCTCTACACGGTCCCCGGCCAGGTCTTCTACGACGCGAGCCGCAAGCTGATCCTCAAGGGCGTGGACGGCGTGGTGTTCGTCGCCGACTCGCAGATCGCCCGCATGGAAGCGAACCTCGAGTCGATGGAGAACCTGCGGACGAACCTCGCCGAGCAGGGCTACTCGCTCGACAAGCTCCCGTACGTCATCCAGTACAACAAGCGCGACATGCCCTCGATCGCGCCGACGGACGAGCTGCGCCAGATGCTCAACCCGACCGGCACCCCGGACTTCGAGGCGGTGGCCACGACGGGCGTCGGCGTGTTCGAGACGCTCAAGGCGATCGCGAAGCTGGTGCTCACCGAGCTGCGCCGCTCCGGCGGCTGAGCTCCGGCGCGGCTGAGCTCCGGCGGCTGAGCTCCCTCGACGCTCGTCAGCGGGCGTCGAGCCGCACGAACCGCGGGAAGTAGAGCGAGGCGTCGGCGACGAGCGACGCGAAGTCGAGGTCGTTCGCCGCGTACGTCACGACGAGATCCGCGCCGCTCAGCTCCGGGTGGGCCTTGGCCGCGTAGACGATCACGCCGTCGCGATCGCTCTCCGGCGGACGGTACGCGTCGACGAGCGCCGTCCATGGGCCCTCCGGCCGCGGCGCCGAGCGCGTCGCGATCGTCGTACCGCCGAACCCGCGCGTCTGCACCGCGACGAATCGTCCGTCGTGCGCCGACACGCTCAGCTCCGTCGCCCCGTCGTCCATCACGCGGAGCGCGCCGGCTTCGACGTCGCCGAAGCGCTCGCCTTCGACCCACCACTCGGGCGCCGCGAGGTCGCCGCGACGCGCGTCGGCCAGCGGATAGCGCACGAGGTAGATGTCGTGGTTCCCCGGCTCGCGCACCGCGTAGACGTAGAGGTGCTCGCCCTCGATGAGCGTGGCGACACCGAACAAGAGTGGAAACGGCGGATCTGGCAGGGCGAGATCGCGGGGCGTCCACTGGATCGGATCCGCGTCGGGGTCGTCGATCGCGACCGCGACCGCTCCGTCGGCGCGGAACCCGAGCCCGCCGGGATCCGAGACGACACGGCTGAGGAAGAGGATCAGCGGGCCTCCCTCGATGCGCGCGCCGTGCATCGGCCAGAGCCACGCGTCGCCGCGCTCCGCGAAGAAGGACTGCGGCACGCCATCGGGATCGCACGGGAGGATCGGGGTGAACGTCGCGGTCGAGGGATCGGCGCCCTCGACGATGCCCACCGTGTTGCGCACCATCCGCGACTCGCTCCGCACGCGCGCGGGGCTCGTCGCGACGAACGTGTCGCCGAAGAGAAAGAGCGTGCGCCCCGGCGCGAGCGGCACGGAGTAAGCCGCGTCTGCACCGAGGAAGTCGCTTTCGGTGCGGAACAGCCGGTCTGCTTCGTCCCACCCGCGCGCGGTGAACGGCGCGGGGTCCGTGCCGCATCCAGCCGGCGACGCGGCGAGCAGCGACACGGCGAGGAGCGACACGACGAAGCGCGAGCCTGCGAGCTGAGCGGGGCCAGACACCGCCTCAGCATGACATCCGCGCGCGAGTCAGGGGAACGCCGCCTCGCACGCCGCGACGTGCGCCTCGTCGACCACCGCTTCGTCGAGCTCGGGCACCGTCGTGAGCGCGGGGTCGTCGAAGTCGAACATGTCGAGGAACGGCCACGCGTTCGCGTCGCGCCCGGTCAGCGCGGGCAGGAGGAAGCGCACCTGGATGAGGCGCGGCACGCTCGACAGATCGGTCACCCGGTCGCTCACGTAGCCGGGACGCGAGTACGGGCTCACCACGATGAGCGGGACGCGGAAGCCGAGGCGGTCGAACTCGCCGTTCGGCTGACCGCTCGGGAAGTCGCCCGGCGGGCACGCCTCGGGAGGCGGCACGTGGTCATAGAAGCCTCCGTGCTCGTCGTAGGTCAGGATGATCGCGGTACGCGGCCAGATCGGGCTGTCGATGATGTGCCGGATGATGTTGGCGACCCACGCCTGCCCGATCTGCGGGTTGGCCGGCGGGTGCTCATCGGTCGATGCGGTGGCGCTCCCGCCGATGTCGGCCCAGAGCGGATCGACGAACACGACCGACGGGACATCTCCGCTCGCGAGGTCCTCGATCAGGCCCTCGGTGTTCTTCACGTGGGCGCGATTCGGTCCGCGGAGCGCGTAGTACGGCGCGCCGACGTACGTCCACGGCGCTTGCTCGGCGTAGATCCCCCAGCTCACCCCCGCGCGGTCGAGCTGTTCGTAGATCAGCGCGTCACCCTCCGCGGGCAGGCGGTCTCGCGTGACCGCGGAGCCGTTCGACGTGTAACCAAACGAGGTCCCCGCCGCGAGGTAGAACCGATTCACCCACGTCGGGCCGAGCACCGAGCAGTGGTGGTGATCCGACATCGCGAACGTCTGCGCGAGGTCCCAGTAGAAAGGAAGATCCGTTCCGTCGAGGTAGCCGAGCGCGCGCTCGCCGTTCGGGTCGTTGCTGACGATGAAGCCGTCGTTCGCCCCGTTGCCGTACTGGGTGTGCGACGCGTTCCAGCTGTGGTGCACGTCCTCCACGCAGTACTCGGTCGTGTGGAACGGCGCGACCGGCGTGCCGCTCGCGTCCGGGTTGCTCGCGTCGGCGGGGATGCCCTCCACGCCCGGCATCGTGCCGAAGTAGTGGTCGAAGCTCCGGTTCTCTTGGGTGAGGACGATGATGTGATCGATCGGGATGTCGGGCCCGATCGGGTACTCCTCTCCGATCGTCTCCCACGGCATCGCGCCGCGCGCGAACGCGCAGCTCGCGCGGCCCGCCGACGCTTCGGCCTCGGGGACCCGGGGCCCCGTGCCCGCGTCGTACCCGGGCGGAGGCGGACCCGCATCGGGAGCGCCGGCGTCGGTCGGAGGCGGCGGACCGTCGTCACAGCCGGTGGTCCACCCGGTGACGAGCGCCAGAACGAAGATTGCTCGGTGGAGTCGTCGGTGTCCCACTCATTCCTCCGGAGGTGCCAGCACGTCGAGCTCGAGGACGGGGCTGAGCACGGAGTCGTTGAACCCGGCCGCACCGTGACACTGGTTGCAGCTCACGAGCACGCCCCCATCGCCGGCCATGTAGCCGTCTCCGTCGGGCGGTCCACGACCGCGCCACACCACGACGACGCCGCCGCTCGCATCGAGCGAGAGCTCGAACATCTCCCAGCCCGGCGTGCCGTCGGCGTTGTACCCGCCGCCGCGCTTCACCATCGCGTGGACCTCCCACGCGGTCATGTCGTCGCCCCGCTCTTGGACGCGCACGATGCGCGTGCCGAGTGGGAAGGAGGTCGCGCCGGCCGGCGGTCGGTCGCTCAGGTAGATCCAGCTCGGTCCGACGTGGTTGGGCGGCAGGTGGTCGTCGCCGCGATCGAACGCGATCCAACTCCGGAAGCCCGCGAGGTCGCTGGTCTGAGCGATGTACTCCGTCCCGCTCGCAGGCGCACCGCAGGCCCCGAGCAACACGGCGGTGGCAAACCCGTGAACGACGAGGCGCATCCACCTCGTGGCTACCATCGCGCCGGGCCGCGCTCAACGGCCGACGCCAACACGTCACCGGCGAAGGAGATGGGCGCGCACCTCCTCGAGCAGCGCCTCCGAGCTCCCCGCGAGGCCTTCCGCGCGCCGGAGCAGTCTCTTCGCCTGACGCCGGCCGCCCCGAGCCGCGCTCACGCGGGCGGCGATCAGCAGGAGCTCGGGGTCGGCGCCGTCCCCCGCCTCCGACAGCGCGCGCTCCACTAGCTGCTCCGCGCGGTCGAGCCGCTCCCCGCTCCGGGCGAGCGCGTGCGCGAGGCGCCGCGCCACCTTGGGAAACGAGGGCTCGCGCGCGAGCACCTGCCCGTACAGATCGATCGCGCTCTCGTCCTGACCGAGCGCGTAGGCTGCGTGCGCCGCGCCGACGATCACCGCGAGCGGCGCCTCGCCCTCGGGGTAGAGCGCGACGGCCTCGTCGTACGCGGCCCGCGCGCCCGTGTGATCGCCCGCCTGGGCGGCGGCGAGCCCGCGGCGCTCGGCGACCCGCGCGGGCGACGCGAACAACCGCATCCCCCACGCCCGCGCGTAGAGCGAGCCCAGGGTGTCGGGCCGATGCTGGGCGAGCCTGCGCACCGCCTCGCGATCGAACGCGGCGAGCGACCGCCGTCCGATCGTCGGCGCCGCGAGATAGAGCGCGAGGAGCGCGCCTCCGACGATCACCGCGACGATGATCGGGCTGCCCGCCAGGTACACCAGGGAGAAGCACACGACGAGCGAGAGCGGCACCAGCGCGTGCCGGATCAGCGACGGCGCGGGCTCTCGGCTCATCGGACGGGGAGCGTACGGGGAGAGACGATGGTGCTCAACGCGCGTGGTACTCTGCACGCGTGCTGCGACACCGCCTCGCCGTTCACGTTCCCCTCCTGGGATGGCTCCTCGCAGGCGCCCTCGCGCTCGGCGGGTGTGACAACGGACCGATCACCGAGGGCTACGAGCTCTCCGGTCGCGTCAGCGAGTTCGTCGGACCCGATGAGCAGGGCATGGGGATCGAGGGCGCGCACGTCACGTTCCGCTCCGACACGTTGATCGTCGCCGACACCACCACCGACAGCGGTGGGCGCTATCGCATGCGCATCGACTCGGACTTCCCCTTCGGCCAAGTGCGCGCCGAGGCGGGCGGGTACCGCACCGAAGAGCTCACGGTGTTTTTCGATCAGCCGATCCGCCGCATCGATCTCGAGCTCCGCCCCGGCGGGATGTAGCGCCGGCGTCGCGCGAGGAGCGCGAGCGCGGTCCCGAGCATCATCCAAGACGACGACGATCCGCGCGGCGCCGCGGTGCGACATCCGCAGCCTCCCCCTCGCGGCTCGCCGTCCATCGACGCGTCGACCGACGCGTCGGCGCCGCTCACTCCCGCGTCGGGGATCGGATCGCAGCTCGTCTCGGTCCCGTCGCGCTCGAGCTGGGCGCGCATCTCGAAGAGCGCGCCGCCGATCGTCGCGAGGTCCTCGGTGATCACCGCGATGTAGAGCGTGCTGCAGCGCGGCAGCGTCGGCGTTCCGTCGCGCATCCACACGACGCGCCCCTCGGCGTCGAGGGTGAGGTGATCGTCGGCGCGGATCTGCGGGGAGCCCGCGGCCCGGTAGCGCGGGATCACGTCGGCGGCCGAGTGGATGCTGAACGTCCCCGCGGGCGAGACCCGCACGAGGCTCAAGCGCAGCGAGGTCGCGTCGGCGGGGACGTCGATCCGGAACATCACCGGCGCGATGCCTCCGCCGGCCGCCACCGAGATCTGACCCTGACCCGAGTACGCGAGGTGGAACTCGCCATCGTCGAGCGGGACGACTCGGGTGCAGTCGGTGAGGCCCCGGGCCGCGAGCGTGGACTCGACCGTGGCGACGTCCGCTGCGTCGAGCACGCCTTCGGTCGCGAGCGCCATCGCCGTCGCGCGCGTGGTCTCCGCCATCTCGGCGAGCGAGGACGTCTCGGACGCCGCGGCCACCGAGGCAAACATGAGCGCGTCCGTCTTCGCCGCACCGATCGCCTCGTGGAGATCCCACGCCGCCGCGGCCCAGATGCGGCCGTCGTAGTGCGGCTCGCCCACGAGGTCGTTCGGACACACGTACGCGTTGTCGAGGCTGCGCAACGATCCTTCCGAGCCACCGGGGATGTCCGAGAAGTACTCCGCCATGTGGGGGTCGCCGTTGACCGACGCGGCGAAGTAGTCGGCCGTCGCCTCGTTGATCGCCTGCGGCTCGTAGCTCACGCCCTGCGGATCCGCGAAGAAGAAGCCGAGCGACGAGATCTGATCCACCACCGCGTGGGTGAACTCGTGGAACACCACGTCCGAGTCGTAGCTGTAGTCGCGCTGCCCCTGACCAAACAGGAGGAAGCCGCACTCGGTCCCGCCCGAAGGACTGTACGCCGCGTTGTCGTACGGGACGCGCGCGCCCTCCGAGTAGTTCACGAAGACGCGCATGATCGTCTCGGCCCCGCACTGCCAGATGAGGTCGTGGGTGTCGCGGAAGTACTCCGCGATCTGGTTCGCGTGGAAGTACATGTTCACCTCCGCGAACGGATCGTCGAACGCGGGCTCCTCGGGGTCGTAGAGGAAGTTGCCGTCGGTGTCGGCGACCGCGAGCTGCATCGGATCGCAGCTCATCCCGGAGAAGTTGCAGTTGAACACGCGGAAGAAGCGCCCCGTGATCCGGTCGCGCGAGGTGAGCGAGAGGAGCTCGACGTCGCTCGTCATGTTCATGTCGGTGTTCGGGTTGCTCGCGTATACCCGCCCTTGCGCGTCACGCGTGAGCGAGTGCGCCGCGATGATCGTTCCGTCGACCGCGTCGACCACGGTGCGCCGCCGATCGGCGAGGTGGAGCCCCGCGCTGTCGACCACCACGACCTGCCGCACCTCGTCGCCGACCGTGAGGAGCGCCTCGCGCGCCTCGCGCACGCGCTCGCCCGGGTGGAGCGCGATGGCGCTCGCACCGTCGACGTCCAGCGTCCTCGGCGTCCACGCGATCTCGGCGCGGAGGTGCGCGAGGTCCACGTAGTCGACGCGATCCCCGGCGAAGCGGACGACCGCGCTCGCCCCGCCCACGCGCATCCCGCGGATCTGTCGTACGAAGCGGACGGTGGTGAGCCCGTGCGCCTCGCGCGCGTCGATCGGCGTGAGCTCCCGCGGATCGCCGAGCGCGAGCCGAGCCTGGTATCGGGTGAGGAAGTCGACCGCGCGCGCGGTGGGATCGCGCCCCTCGGTCGCGATGGCCAGCCCGTACGCGCGTACGACGAGGCCGTCCGCGTCGGTCCGCACGACCGCGCTCGGTCCCCACGACGCGTCGACCGGATCGTCGACGCCCGGTCTCAGCTGTGCGTGCGCCGCGATCGGGACGGCGAGGAGGAACGTCGAGATCGCGCCCACGAGGTGGAGCGAACGAGCTGACGGAACAAGGACGAGGGTCGCGTCGCGCATGAAGCCTCCGGGCGCGCGCAGCATAGCCCCGCGCTACGGCGAGGTCCGCCCCTCGATGCGCCTGGATGCTCCGTCAACGTGCCTAACGGAGCTCAACGGCGCACGAACGCATCGACGCTGAGCGCGGCGCTCGCGTCGTCGAGCGTCTCCGGCACCTCGACCGCGCCGATCGGTAACCCAGCCCCCGCGAGCGTCAGAAACGCCCAGCGCAAGAGCGGCGCATCGGACCGCTCGCATCGGCAGAGCGGGTCGGTCTCGGCGATGGCCGCGCTCAGGAGTCGCGCCTGCACGGTGTGATCCGCGTTCGCGACCGCCCTCACCGCAGCTCGGAGCCCGCCGCACCCCACGCCGAGCCGATCGTCGAGGGCCTCGGCCGGCCCGCGCGCGCACAGCTCCGTCGCCGACGACGGACACGACGGCGCGTCGGACGCTGGCGGGAGGTGCACGAGCAAGCGGATACCGCGCGCACCGACCACCGAGGGGCGCAGCGCGAGGACGTCCTGCATCGGCCGCGGCGCCTCGGCCGCGACGTAGACGAACCCGGGAGGCGTCTCTCGCGGATGGAGGATCGCCCAGTTGCGATCGAGGGTGTCGAGGTCCTCCGACGCGCTTTCGGCGTCGGACGTGCGTCCGTCGAGCGCGACCTGTCCGGCCCCGCGGAGCTGCAGCACGGGTGCCGGGACGTCCGTGCCGAGCGGCGCGTCGGGGAGGCGCGGGAGGTTCATCGAGCCGAGCTCCAGCGCCTCGGTGTCGAGCGAGGGACGGAGCGTCGCGAGCTCGCGCGACACCGGCCCGAGGACCTCGCGGCAGGCGCCGCCGCCGGTCTCTTCCGGCGCGTCGTCGGTCGACTCGGGAGGGCTCGATCCGCTCGAGCTCGAGCTCGCCGAGCGCGGTCCGCACGCGGCGAGCGCAGCGCTCGCGACGACGGTGAGCGACCACGCGATCCGGATCGCGAGAGGGTGGAGCGACGCGGTCACGTCACGCCCCCCCATCCGTCGGATCGACGACACGCCCGATGAAGAGGACCGCGCCCGAGCTCCGGTCGCGGAGCACGAACAAATACGGGTGATCGGCGACGAACGTCGGGACCGGCCGCGGCATCCCGCCGCCCTCCGCCATGACGACCGCGGTGGCGGCCGCGGCCTCGGTGCCGCGCTCGTCGATCTCGACGAACGCCTTGTGGAACACCTTTGCGATGTAGAGGCGCATGCGCGGATCGGGGGGCGTCGCGATGCCGAAGAAGTCCGCCTCGCTCGCGCTGAACGCGTCCGGCATCCCCATCTCGGTCAGGATCGTCGCGAGCTCGAGCGAGGTCGCCGGCGCGATGCGCGCTCGCGGGAGCGCGACGTCGAGCTCGGTCGGCGTCAGCTGCGCCGTCCACCCGTCGAGGCGCTCGCTGGTCAGACCGGCCTCGAGCGCGGCCAGGCCCTGTGCCTCGTCGGGGAGCAGCACGAGCATCGAGTAGCGCTCGCCGACGTACGGGAGCTCGAGGACCGCGACCCCGTCGCCGTGGTGGTATCCGAACACGTTTCGCTGGTGCATCGTCGGCGCGCGCACGTCGCCGCCCGGTCGATGGAACGGCGCATCGAACGTGGCCTCGTGCTCGAACTCGTGCTGCCAGCGCGCGAGGAAGTACACCGCGTTCGTCAGGACGAGGCGGGTGGTCGCATCGAGCCCGCCGGCCGGGATGAGATCGCGGATCCGGTCCTCGGTCTGCTCCGCGACCCAACCGTTGATGCGCTGGCGCGACGGCTCGAAGGCGCCGCGGAAGTCGAGCGGCTCGAGGGGCGCTTCGTACCGATCGCGCGTGAGGGCGACGAACGCGGGCTCGAACGCGTACGTCCGCTCGCCGAACAGCCGGTTGGCCACCCGCAGCGTCACGCCGGAGTCGGCGTTCCAGCTCGTGAGGACGTGGGACGCGGAGGTGTGGAACGCGTCGAGATCGTCGATATGCAAGACCTGTTGCATCTGCTCCGCGGTGCGGGTCCGCGCGCCGCCCGCCGTCATCGCGAGCGCGATGGAGATGCTCGCCGGGCTGACCGCGAGGTTGCCCGGCCGATCCCGGAGGCGGGCCCACAGATCGAACGCGAACGCGTTGCTCGCGCGGCTGAACCGTTGCGCCTCCGCGTCGGTCGGCATGACGGGCGGTCGCGGCGCAGCAGCTCCCGACGGATCGGACGCGGCGGGATCGGACGGGGCGGGATCGGACACCGGGTCAGACGCCCCGCCACTGCCCGAGCCACCGCACGCGGTGAGCGCGGTGGCGAGGACGAGCGCGGTAAAGGAGCGCGAGGAGCGGGAGACGAGCGACATGGGCGCATCCTCGCGCCGTCGCGTCTCCGGATCCAGGGGCGCGCGTCGGGTCGATCAGATCCCGAGCCACTCGCGCGCGGCGAGGGCGCGGGTGCCGCGGCGCACCTGGAAGAACAGCGTCTGCGCGCCGACCGTACCGATCAAGGTTTCTTGCTCCACGTCGGCGCCGACCTGCGACGCGATGCGGCCGAGACCGCCATAGACCGTGTAGTGCTCTCCGTCGTGGGCGACGATCACGAGCCGACCGTAGCCGGGGTGCGCCGACGCGAAGGCGACGCGACCGCGCGCCACCGCGCGTACCGGCGAGCCTTCCGCGGCGACGATCTCGAGGCCGGTCCCGCCCTCGCGCTCCGCGTCGCGGAGCGTCACCGAGCCCATCACCGGCAGATCGAGGTGGCCGCGTCGCGCGGCGAAGCTGCCCTCGGTCGGCGTGCCGTCCGCGTAGCGGATCCCGAAGCCGGGGCCCGTGGTGCCAGGGGCCGACGACCACTGCCCGCCGGGCTGCTGCGCGGCCGCGTACTGCGCTGGATCCGCGATCATCCCGCTGAGGATCTGCATCTGATCCATCTGCTGCTGCTCGTGCTCGCGCAGCGACGCCGCGCGCCGCTCGCTCGCCTCGAGGCGATCGGCGAGCGCGGATGCCTCGTCGCGCAGCGCGGTGAGGCGATGGTCGAGCTCCGTCACGTTGCGCAGATCGCGCCGCACGATCCGCTCGAGCCGATCGACGCGCGCCTGATGGCGGAGCAGCGCCTCGAAGCCCCCCGCGAGCGGCAGCGCGCCGGCGCGACGGAGGCGGTAGAACGCGCGCACGCGCTCGCGGAGGTGCTGACGCGCGGCGTTGCGACGCGCGGCGAGCCCCTCGAGCTCCGACTCCACGCGCGAGCGCTCCGAGCGGGCATGCTCGACGTCGTCGAGGGCCTGCGCGAGCGATCCCGCCCCCGGCTCGACGAACGGCTGACCGAGCTGCGCCGACGCCTCGGGAACGTCCGGGCCGATCCACGCCGACAAAGGAGCGATCAGCAGCGCCGAGAGAGCGGTCGTTCGCGCGCCGAGTCCGAGGTGCTTCAGCATCGAGATCTCACACGACGAGGTAGCGGCGAAGAGAGAGCAGGCTGCCGAGCGCGCCGATCAGACCCCCGCCGACGACCAGGACGAACGCCCAGCTCGGCTCGAGGAACACCGTGCGGACTCCCGCGAGCGCCGCGAGGCTCGAGTCGACGTGCCCGCGGAGCATCGCGAACGCGAGGAACAGGATGAGCAGCGCCGCCGCGGCCGACAAGAATCCTTGTGCAGCTCCTTCGATCACGAACGGCCCGCGCACGAACCCGTCGCTCGCGCCGCAGAGCTTGAGGACCTCGATCTCGGTCCGGCGCCCCGCGATCGCCAGGCGGATCGTGTTCGCGACGACGAACAGCACGCTCAACAGCACGAGGAGCGCGAGGCCGAACGCGGCGAGCTTCGCGGCGCCGAGCAACGTGTCGAGCCGCGCGAACCACCCCTCGTACGTCTCGACCTCATCCACCGCTCCGAGCGCGCGGATCCGCGTGACGATCGCGCCGACGCGCGCGCTCGTCGCGCCGGACGCCAGCGTCACCTCGAGCGACGCGGGGAACGCATCGGTCGGGAGCTCGGCGAGCGATCCGTCGATCGACGCGTCTTCCATGAAACGCTCGCGCGCCTCCGCGCTCGTCACGTGCTCGACCGACTGGACCTCCGAGATCCCCTCGAGCAACAAGCGGAGCTGGGCGACCGACTCCGCGTCGGCGCCTTCCGCGAGGTAGATGCTCATGCGGCCGGAGCGACCGAACGCCTGCGCCATGCTCGTCAAGTTGCTCACCACGGCGAGCGCCGACGCGAGACAAAGAAACGCGACCGTCAGGCTCGAGAGCGAGACGAGGTGCAGCGTCGCATCCTCACGCATCGCGCGCGCCGCGCGGGTCATCGCCTTCCTCAGCATGGGCGGCCCTTCCGGGGTGGGTTCCTGCGCATCAGCCGGTCTTCCTCTCCGCCCACGCGCCGAGCCCGCGCTGCGCTTCGACCGCGCGGCCCTCGTCGATGTAGACGATGCGGTGCGAGCGAGCCTCGAGCAGGGAGTGGTCGTGGGTCGCGAACACGACGGTGGTGCCCGTCGCATGGATCTCTTCGAACAGCGTGAGGATGTCGAGCGCGAGCGTCGGATCGAGGTTGCCCGTCGGCTCGTCGGCCAAGATGAGCGCCGGCTCGGAGACGATCGCGCGCGCGACCGCGACGCGCTGCTGCTCGCCGCCGCTCAGCGCGCCGGTGAGATCCTCGCCGCGACCCGCGAGACCGACTCGCTCGAGGGCCTCGCTCACGCGCGCGCGCACGAGGCGGTTCGGCATGGAGAGGATCTCGAGCGCGACGGCGACGTTCTCGTAGACCGTCCAGTGCGCGATGATCTTGAAGTCCTGGAAGACCACGCCGAGGTTGCGGCGCAGGAACGGGATCGACGAGCGCGTGAGCCGCGCGATGTCGCGCCCGCAAAACAGGATCCGACCCTCGTCGACGGTGTGGGCGCGGTAGATGAGCCGGAGCAGCGTGCTCTTTCCCGCGCCGCTCGGGCCGGTGATGAACACGAACTCGCCGCGCTCGACCGACATGTTGACGCCCCGCAAGGTGGGCACGTCGGGCCGGAAGAACTTGTAGACGTCCTCGAGGACCAGGATGGGACGGTTGGCCGGGTTGGCGTGTGCCTGGTTGCCGGCGCGAAAGAACGCAAACGGCCGAACGACCCTACCGCGTGGACTCGCCATAGAGCACCGGGTACCTGACCCCGCGAGCGCCGGCAAAAAAACGACAGGTCGGTAGCTCTCACTCGCGAGATCGGTAGCGAGATCAGTAGCGAGATCAGTAGCGAGGCAGCACGGTCGAGCGCGTCCGCATCGCGACGTCGAGCACGACGTCGGACAGGCGCAGGGGCGGCGGCGCGGCGTGCTTGAGCCACTCGTAGGGCTCGGGGTCGGTCCCCCACGCCGCGGCGTAGATCCGCGCGAGCATCGGCTCGGCGAGCTTGCCGTGCGGGCTGAAGCCCCAGACCGCCTCCTGGCTCACGTCGTCGAGGTCGGCGTAGTAGCGCCAGACGAAGAAGCCGAGGAACCACCGCTCGGGCAGGAACGTGCGGAGCGACGCGAGGAGCGCCCTCGCCTGCTCGCGCTCGTCGATCACCACGTCGCTCATCCCGTCCGGCCAGAGCCAGGGCTGGACCGCCGCGTTGGCGCGCGTCGTGTAGCCGACCTCTACGAACAGCACCGGCATCGACAGGATCTCCGACAGCTCGCGCACCTGGGTCGCCGCCTGGGCTGCGCCGTCGAGATACTCGCCGAAGCTGGCCTCGTCGTGATCGGCGAGCGGATAAAACGCGTTGATCCCGATCGCGTCGAGCTGATCCCAGAACAGCACGTCCGCCGCCTCGTCCCAGTTCGCGCTGTAGGTGAGCCAGCCGCCGAACGACGCGCGCACGTCCGCGATCAGGACGCGCCAGAACGCGCCGAAGCGACCGGAGAAGCTCTTGCACTCGACGCCGATCGAGAACGCATCGGCGCCCGCTAGCTCGGCGTCGCGCGCCCACGCGAGGACGAACGAGCGATAGCTCTCGAGGTACGCCGGCCAGCCCTCACCGGGATCGATCTCGCCTCGCCAGCCCGTCGTCTCCACCCAGAGGTGCGGGATGATCAGCACCTGGATGCCGCGTTCGTGCGCTTGCGCGACGAACGTCCGCACCGCAACGCGGTTGTCTTCGTACGGCGCCTCGAAGTCCATCGTGATCGTGGTGCTCGTCAGGCTCCAGATCCGACCGAACGGGGTGACCGAGACCCACGTGACGCCCTGACGCGCGAGGAAGTCGAGGAGCGCGGCGCTCGAAGGCGTCCCGTAGCCGCGTCCGGGAAAGAGCGAGCTCTCGATCGGACCGACCGTCACCCCGCGGATGCCCTCGGTCGGTACCTCGCCCCGCGTCTGCGCGGAGAGCGCGAGCGGCGTCCACGCGGCGCACCCCACGAGCACCAGGCAGGCGATCCGGAGGCCAGCGCCGAGCGCCGCCCCGTTTCGCGCGCCACGCACGAGCTCACTCCACGCGGACGTCGAGCGTGTACGCGCCGGAAGACGCGGTGCCGAAGCCATCGACGATGAGGTAGTACGTGCCCGCCGTCAGGTTGCTGTCGACGAGGCTCGTCAGCGTGCCGACGTGGGCGTCGTCGTTGCACGCGCGCTCGGAGCCCGTGCACATGTCTTGATGCAGGTGGAGGACGGTGTCGTACGCCGAGCCCTCGGTGGTCGCCGTGACGTGACGCGAGCTGGAGAGGACGAGCTCGAACACGGAGTCCGGCGAGCCCGCGCCCGACCCGCACGACGCGGGGTAGTCCGGGATCGCTCCGATCGTCGTGCCGGTGAAGATGCCACCCGTCTCGGGGATCGTCGCCGCGGTGGCGCACGTATCGTTGCCGGTCACCGGGGTCGGCGTCGTCGGAGGCGTCGTGGCCCTCACGCTCAGCGAGTACGTGCCACCGCCCGAGGCCTCGACCACCACGTAGTACGTGCCCATCGGGAGACCGCGCACGCGCGACGTGATCGGGTTCGTGCGGATGCAGCGCAGGTCGCCGGTGGAGATCGCGCAGTTCGTGCGGAGCGACACCGCGCCGACCGCGCTACCCGAGTAGTCGATCCAGACATCGCTCGCCGCGCCCAGCGTGAACGAGTAGACCGCGTCGCGGCCGGTCGTCCCGCACGAGACCAGGTAGTCGTCCTCGAACGACGCGAACGATCCGGTCACCGGCGTGCCGTCGGTCGGGACGGGAAGCGGGTTGGTGCACGCGTCCCCGGGCGGCGGCGGCGCGGGCGGGAGATATTGGAGATCGATCGTGAAGTCCGCGGGCCGCGTGTTCGGGCCCTCGACGATCAAGAAGTACGTGCCCGGCATGAGCTGGTGCAGGGTCCCGCTGGCCGGATTGCCGGTCACGCATCGCAGCTCGGCCGGCCCGGCGCAGGTGCTGCGCACGCTGTACGCCATCGGCGCGCCGTCGTCCTCGGTCACCGAGATCTGCACGTTCTGCGGCATCGTCAGCTCGAACGAGTAGACGAGGTCGGGCGCGCTCACCGGACCGCACGAGGTCGTCAGGTCGTGCGTGACCTCGACGGTGCTGTCGCGGTGCATCCCCGGGGTGAGCGGCAACGGCATGGTGCACGACTCGTTGGTCACCGGCGGCAGCGGCACGTCGAAGTCGACGTTCAGATCGATCTCGCCGGTGTTGTTCGCGCCGACGACGACGAAGTACGTGCCCGGCGCTAGCGAGCGGCGGCGGACCACCGCAGGGAAGCCGACGATGCACGCCATCTCGGCGGAGCTGTTCGTGCACTCGGGACACGGCGGCTCGGACTCGGGCGGCGCGTTCTCATCGCACGACGCGAAGTCCGCGGCGGGCCCGCGGAGCGAGATACCGGTCGTGAACCCCGCGCCCTCGGCGCTGATCGTCACCGAGCGCGCCTCGGTCAGGGTGAAGCGGGCGACCATGTCGCGCGAGAACGAGCGGCACGTGATGGCGTAGTCGGGAGCCACGCCCTGGGTGTTGAGGAGGAAGTAGCCGCCCGCGCTCACGTCGAGCGCCTCCTCGCAGATGTCGTACATCGGCCGACCGCAGTCCGTCTCGTCGACCATGTCGTCACAGTCGTTGTCCACGAGGTCGGCGCACACCTCATTGACCAGCGAGCTGCGGCGCGGGTCGCTGTCGTCGCAGTCCATCCCGCCCTCGCAGAACATGTCGGCGTCGCCGTCGTCGTCGAGGTCGCGCGGGAACCGATCGCACATCTTCGTCTCTTCGTTGCACCGGTCGATCGTGCACACGTCGTCGTCGTTGCACGTCTGCCTCGCGCCGGCGATGCATCCCTCGCGCGGGCTGCAGATCTCGACGCCGTTGCAGAACAGGCCGTCATCGCACATCGCGTTGTCGACGCCGTTCCGGCAGACGCCCATCGAGCACGAGTCGATCGTGCACTCGATGTGATCGTCGCAGTCCGCCGCGTCCGTGCAGAACACGGTTCCGTCGGGGTACGTCATCGGTCCGCTGTCCGGGCGGCCCGCGTCCATCCCTACGCCGGTGTCCGGCATGCCGGAGTCGGTCCCGCCGTCCCCGTCACAGCCGATCCAAGCGAGGGCCGAGGCGACGACGAGGGAGCGGACGAGCCAAGCCAAAGCGGACGCGCGACGGTACGGAAGCGAAGTCATCGGATCGATCTTCCCCTGGGGGCGGCGAACGACCGCGCCAAAACCCCCTCTTCTCGACGAACGGCCCGAGGGACATCCCTGGACCATGACTGCAATCCCTAGCCTTTCGCCCGGCACGTGTCCAGGCACGGCGCTGGGAGTTGACGGCGAGGTCGGGCCTCGGTAGCCAGCCCTCAGTGTCCCTCCCGCTCAGCACCGAGGAGCTCCCGGAGAAGGTCCGTCGGTTCGGCGCGACCGACGCGCCGACCCCCGCTCGCATGATGGCGGCGCGCGGCCTCGTGCCGGTGAAGGGTGCCGATCTGATCACCCTCCTCGTCCACCTCGCCGCCGATGCGGACGAGCAGGTCCGGAGCTCGGCCGACACGACGCTGCTCGGTCTCCCCGAGACGGTGCTGACCGAGGCGTGTCGCGCGCCGCTCCATCCCGCGATCCTCGACGGTCTGGTCCGTCACGCGCGCGCCCGCCTCGGCAAGGGCGGCGGGCGCGAGCAGCTCGAGGAGATCGCGGCGAACCGCGCGACCTCGCACGAGACCGTCGCCAACATCGCGAAGTGGGCGGAAGAGCGCGTGTGCGAGCGCATCGCCACCGATCAAATGCGCCTCCTCGAGCACCCGGAGATCATCGAGGCGCTCTACAAGAACAAGAACACGCGCATGAGCACGGTCGACCGGCTGGTCGAGCTCGCCGCGCGCAACGGGGTCCAGCTCCACGGCGTGCACACGTTCCAAGCGCACGTCGAGGCGATCCAGGGGATGCTGATCGTCGACGAGCCGTCGGACGAGCCGCTGCCCTCGGACGTCGCGTTCATCGAAGCCGTCGAGGCCGACGACGACGACGAGCCGATCGAGACCGACCGCGTCGACGGGACCGAAGAGGTCAAGGACTCGCACAAGCCGCTCGCGTTCCGCATCCAGCAGATGAACGTGCCCGAGAAGCTGCGGATGGCGCTGATCGGCGACGCCGCGGCGCGCTCGATCCTCGTGCGCGACTCCAACAAGACGGTCGCGCTGGCGGCGGTGATGTCGCCGACGATGAACGAGTCGGAGGCGGGCCGGGTCGCGGCGAGCAAGCAGGTGTCCGACGACATCCTGCGTTACATCGGCAACCGACGCGATTGGTTGGGCAACTACGAGGTGAAGCGAAACCTCATGTTCAACCCGAAGACCCCGATGGGCGTCTCGATGAAGTTCCTGTCCCACCTCCGGCCCAACGATCTCAAGTCCCTCACCCTGAGCCGCAACGTCCCTGCCGCACTACGGACGGCCGCGAAGCAGCGGCTCACCAAGCGCGCCTGACTCCACGACCCGAGAGGTGGCTACGTGTCCTTCTTCAAGAAGCTGTTCGGTGGCCGCTCGTTCGCCGAGCTCCGAGACGAGGCGGATCGCGCATTCGACGCGGGTGAGTTCGCGGAAGCCCGCCTCGCCTACGAGCGCGCGCTCGACGCCGCGGGCGACGCGAGCGCTTCGGACCGCGAGCGGTGCGCGGTACGGATGGACGAATGCCTCGACGCGCTGGCGAAGCTTCGGATCGAGGAGGCGGATCGGCTGATCGAGGACGGCCACTTCGATCTCGCCGAGGCGGAGCTGACCAACGCGCTCGAGCTCGCCAAGGACGAGTCCATCGTGAAGCTGGCGAGGCGCCGCGTCGAGACGATGGAGAAGGAAGACGCGCGTCGGATGGCGGAGGCGCCGGACGAGCTGAGCGACGACGACCGCTGGGCGATCCTCGCGGGCAACTGGGAGCCGGAGCAGCTCGACGAGTACGACGAGTACGGCGACGAGCTCCGCGACGCGCTGCTCGCGATGCACGACGGTGAGATCGAGACGGCGCGCGAGGCGCTCGAAGCGCTGCTCGAGGAGACCGAGAGCCCCGTGTACCTCTGGCTCGAGGTCGGACGCGCGCGGATGAGCGCGGAGGCCTTCGAAGAAGCGGAAGAAGCCTTCCGCGAGTTCCTCGAGGCGCTGGAGGACGGCGAAGGCGGCCAAGCGCGCCTCGCCGCGCACAACAACCTCGCGCTCCTTCGCGACCACGCGGGCGACGAGGAGGGCGCGATCGCGGAGCTGAGCCAGGCGATGGAGAGCTTCGAGGATCAGCCCGGCCCCTATCTGTTCATGGGGCAATACCTCTTGTCGAAGGGTCACGCGGCCGAGGCGGTCGACGTGCTCGAGGCGGGGATGAACCTCCTCGACGAGGAGCGCCCCGACTGGCGCTATCTCGAACAGACAGGGCTCGCGTACGTGGCGGCGGACGACCCCGAGAACGCGGCCGCGGTGTTCGACCGGGTGATCGCGTTCTTCGTGTCGCTGCGCGGACCGGATCGTCCGCTCGAGTATCCGCCCGCCACCGCAGTCGCGCGCGCGAAGATCTACGAGGACGAGGGGCGGCTCGATCGCGCGGCGGATCTGTATCGCACGCTCTCGAGCGGGAGCGACGTCGAGAACCACCTGACCTACCACGAGGAAGCCGCGCGGCTCCTCCTCGAGCTGGAGCTCCCGGACGACGCACGGCGGATGCTCACCCGCGCGCTGGCTCTCGCCGAAGGCGACGAGGAGAAGACCGCGAGCATCGAGGCGCGCCTGGCCGACCTGGAGTGAGCGCGCTCGAGCGCGTTTGAACCCCGCGTCAGCGGTGGTATACCGCCGTCATCGGGTGACGAGCGTCGACCGGAAATCGGTTCGGCGGCGACTCAGGAGCTCGACGACCCATGACCCAACCACCCTCCGGCCCGGCCGCGCCGGGCAAGCCGCGCTCGCGTGTCACCGTCCCGTCGCTCCTCGCCATGAAGCAGCGAGGTGAGCGCATCACCATGCTCACGGCGTACGACGCGACGTTCGCGCGCATGTTCGAGGACGCCGACATCGACGTCCTGTTGGTCGGCGACTCGCTCGGGATGGTCGTCCAGGGGCACGACTCGACGCTGCCCGTCACCGTCGACGAGGTCATCTACCACACCCGCGCGGTGGCGCGCGGTTGCCGTCGGCCGCTCATCGTCGGCGACCTGCCGTTCATGAGCTACCAGGTGAACCCGGACGACGCGCTCCGCAACGCGGGTCGCTTCCTCCAGGAGGGCGGCGCCCACGCGGTGAAGCTCGAGGGCGGCGAGGCGGTGGCGCACTCCATCGCGCGGATCACCGCGGCGGGCATCCCTGTGATGGCGCACGTCGGATTGACGCCACAGAGCGTCCACGCGATGGGCGGCTTCCGCGTGCAGGGCAAGACCAAGGAGGACGCGGACCGCGTGCTCCGCGACGCGCGCGCGGTCGAGAAGGCGGGCGCGTTCGCGGTGGTGCTCGAGGGCATCCCGAGCTGGTTGGCCGAGCGGATCACCGAGGCGCTGAGCGTCCCGACGATCGGCATCGGCGCCGGGCCCAGCTGCGACGGTCAGGTGCTCGTCGGCTACGACCTGCTCGGCCTCACCCCGAACCTCCGCCCGAAGTTCGTGAAGCGCTACGCGGAGATGTTCGACGAGGGCGTCGCGGCGGCGCGACGCTACGCGGACGAGGTCAGGGGCGGTGCGTTCCCGAGCGAGGAGCACTCGTTCGGCGGTCCGGCGCCGGCGATCGAGCCGGCCGTGAGCGCGGTCGCGTCGTCCGGCGGATCGAACGTCGTCCCGCTGCGTCCCGTCTACGGTCCCGAGGAGTGAGCGGCGCGGTCGTCATCGAGCGGCCGCGCGAGCTCCGCGAGCGTTGTGACGCGGTCCGCGCGTGCGGTGCCCGCGTAGGGTTCGTGCCGACGATGGGTGCGCTCCACCGCGGACACCTGAGCCTCATCGACGCGGCGCGCGCGGCGGGCGCCGATCACATCGTGGTGAGCATCTTCGTGAACCCGACCCAGTTCGGACCGAACGAGGACCTCGCGCGCTATCCACGGACGTTCGAAGCCGACAAAGCGGCATGTGATGCTGCAGGTGTCGACACCATCTTCGCGCCGAGCCCCGACGCGATGTACCCCGACGGCTTCTCGACCACCGTGCGCGTCGCCGGCGTGACCGAGCCGCTCGAGGGCGTCCATCGTCCGGGGCATTTCGACGGCGTGACCACGGTGGTCGCCAAGCTGTTCGCCGCGGTCGGTCCCTCTCTGGCCGCGTTCGGTCGCAAGGACTACCAGCAGCTCGCGACCGTGCGTCGGATGACCCGAGACCTCGACCTCCCCGTCGAGATCGTCGCCGCGCCGATCGTGCGCGAGGAGGACGGTCTCGCGCTGAGCTCGCGCAACCGCTACCTCGACGCGGACGCCCGCGCGCGCGCGCTCGGCATCGTGACCGGGCTGCGTGAGGCGTACGATCGATACGCGGCGGGGGTACGGGACGGCAGCCGGTTGGTCACCGCCGCGCGCGCTCCGATCGAGGCGCGCTTCGATCGCATCGACTACGTCGCGCTGGCCGACGCGGACGACCTCGCGCCGCTCGATCGCGTGGGCGAGAGCGGCCGCGCGGTGCTCGCCGTCGCCGCTCACGTCTCGGGCACTCGGCTCATCGACAACGTCGTCTTGGGCGAGGATCCGAGGCCCTGAACGAGCGCCGGGAAACGGCGTACCGGGCGGTTCGGTAGGTGCTATGGTCCCGCCGCCCGACGGCAGGGACCGGTCGGAAAGAGCGAGCGCCTATGAGGATCCGGGGAATCACGAAGGCCGACTTCGACTACATCGTGTCGGTGCTCGACCGATGGTGGGGCGGACCGTCGGGGGAGCGGGCGCACCCGGTGTTCTTCTACGAGCTCGGCGAGCAGGCGCTGATCGCGGAAGAGGGCGGCGAGCTCGTCGGCTTCCTGCTCGGCTTCGTCGCGCCGGCCGATCCGCCGGTCGCGTACGTGCACCTCGTCGGCATCCACCCCGACCATCGCCGCCTCGGGGTCGGCAAGCAGCTCTACGAGCACTTCGCGCGGCGCGCCCACGACGCCGGCGCGAGGACCATCAAGGCGATCACGACGGTGGGCAACGAGGGTTCCGAGCACTTCCACGAGGCGCTCGGCTTCGACGTCACGCTCGACCCAGATTACGCTGGCGCGGGTCGCTCACGCGTCGTCTTCACCAAGGAACTGGAGCCATGAGCAACTTCTCCGGGGCAGCGCAGGCCAAGGAGGCGCGCGAGAGCTTGGGCAAGGCACTCGCCGCGCTCCAGGAGGATCCGAACATCCCCTCGGACGTGCTCGCGGTCGCGCAGAACATCGCGCAGGCGGTGGGCGCGCTCTTCGAGGCCGAGCGCGCGTCCTCCGAGCCGGACGGCAAGAGCTGCGTCAAGAACGCGCTCGGATCGCTCAGCCAGACCCTCGCGCTGCTCCAAGACGTACGCGGCTCGCATGCCGGGATCCGCACCGCCACCGAGACGATCGCGAAGAGCATGAGCGTGCTCTTCCCGCTGACGAGCGCGCCGACGCGCCAGCCTCCCTCGATGCCGGGCATGACCAACCCGAGCGTGCCGCCGGCCGCGAAGCTCCCGTCGATCGGCGGCGAGACGCGCCGGTCGTCCGCGCCCGCGTTCAGCCGCCCCTCGGGCAGCGAGGCCACCGTCGCGCGCGAGCACGTCGAGGCGAACCTCGGGGCGACCACCGAGTCGAACTTCTACGTCGGCTTCAGCGGCGAGATCAGTCAAGGAGGCGTGTTCGTCTCCACCTACAACATCCTCCCCGTGGGCAGCGCCGTGCAGCTGCTCGTCACGCTCCCCGGCAACCTCTCCACCGAGGTGACCGGCCAGGTGCGCTTCGTCCGTGATCCGATGGACATGAGCGCGGAGAGCGAGCCAGGGATGGGGATCGCGTTCGACGGTCTCTCGAAGGACTCGCGCGAGCTCATCCTGCGCTTCATCCGCAAGCGCCCGCCGATGTTCTACGACGAATGAGGCACGCGTCGTTGGCCACCCCGACGATGAGCGCGGCCCCGGAGCTCGAGCGCGGAGGCATCCGAGCCGCGCGCGAGGCGCGGAGGGAGCTCGCCCGCGTCATCGACGAGATCCATGACGAGCACGCGCCGCTGAGCGCGCGGCTCGCCGCGGTGGTGGGGGTGCTGTTCGGAGCCGAGGTCGGCGGCATGGAGCGTGTGCACGCTGCCTTGCGGACCGCCCGCGACCAGCTCCGCGCGCTCGTCGAAGACGACGCGGTGGTGGCGCAGGTCTCGGCGAGCCGGGCCGCGAGCCGCGCCCTCGCGCTGATCCACCCCGCGATCGGCGAGCTCGGTCGCGCGATCGGCGAAGAGGACGAAGCGGCGGAGGACGACACCCAGCCGTTCGAGCTCAGCGGGAAGCGCCCCGCCGCTCCTCTCCCGGACGGCGAGGCGGAACGCCGCGGTGCGGACCGCTCCACGCTGGAGGTCGCGATCGGCCTCGAGGGCGACAATCGATTTTACACCGGCAAGACCGGCGACCTCTCGGCCGGCGGCTTGTTCGTCGCGACGCAGACCCCGCTCGCGGTGGGCACCGAGCTCGTGTTGTCGTTCGTGTTGCCCGACGGATACCGGGTCAGCGCGCACGCGGTGGTCGCGTGGGTCCGCGCGCCGCGCTATCGCCCCGACGAGCTCCCGGTCGGGATGGGGATCCGCTTCGAGGCCCTCGACGAACGCGACCGCCGCGCGATCGAGCACTTCCTCGAGCAGCGCCCGGCGTTCCGATACGGCGACTGATCTCGAATCGGGGCTTCAGGTTCCCCGGGGGAGAGCCGTTCTCGCGAGGCTGAGGAGAGCCATGCACGCGAGCGCGATTCCCGTAGAGAACGACGACGAAGTGCGAGTGGGCCGCCGGGCCGCCGAGCTCATCCGCTCGGCGTGCGAGGTGCTCAAGACCGAGATCGCGGAGGACGGGGCGATGGCCCGCGCGATCGACCGCGTAGCGCGGGTCGCCCGGAGCCTGATGGTCGAGCAGACCGATCACGGCTTCGACACCGCGATCAAGTCGACGCACGAGGCGCTGTCGCACGCGCTCTCGATCGGCCGCGCGGTGCGCGACGCGCTCGAGCCGCGGGGGCAGCAATGCATCGACAGCCTCGCCGCCGCGCAGCGCCTGCTCTACCCGCTCGCCCAGACGCGCGGGGTCGTGGCGGTGCCTCCGCCCGAAGAGGAGAAGATCTTCAACATCGAGCGTCGCAGCTCGCCGCGCGTGGAGACGCACGTCGAGGTCAGCTTCGAGTCCGAGACGAACTTCTTCCAAGGGTTCTCGGAAGACATCAGCGACGGCGGCCTCTTCATCGCGACCTACCAGATGCAGCCGCTCGGCACGGTGATGGAGGTCGAGTTCACGCTCCCCACCGGGCACATCGTGCGCGCCGAGGCGGAGGTGCGATGGCACCGGCAGCTGCGTAGCGAGGCCGAGGGAGTCTCGCCGGGGATGGGCCTGCGGTTCATCGAGCTCCGCCCCGAGGACGCGCGCGCGATCGCGCAGTTCATCCACGCGCGCAGCCCGCTGTTCTACGACGAGTGATCCGGGGCTGCCGGTTCGTCGCCATCGGACGATCGGTCCTGCTACCCTGATCGCGTGTTTCTCCGCAAGGCGGCCCTGCGCCCCGTCCCGCGCTGGGCGATGGTCGACGAGCTCGCGATCGACGCGCTCGAGGCCCAACTCGGCGGCGCCGAAGGCGAGCTGCAGGTCACGCTCGACCACGCGTACCGCGACATGGATCGCGAACAGCCTCACCTCGCGAGCTGGATGGCCGGCGAGGTCAGCTCACGGCGCGACGAGCTCGCGCAGAGCGTCGGCTACTTCCTCGCGGTGACCGTCTACCTCGCGTTCCGCGAGGCGTTCCCCACCCGCCTCGCGCTCGTCGACGAGTCCGCGCTCACGCTGGCGCGCGAGACGCTCGAGGTGGACGAAGAGCTGCGCGCGAACGATCCGAGCGAGGTGTTCGAGAGCGACGACGTGGTCGCGATGGGGCAACCAGCGCTGCTCGACTACGTGCAGCACCACCTCGACGAAGCGCTCGCACAGGCGGACGAGGACGCGGACCTGTCGGCGTTCGACGTCGTCTATCGCGCGATCCTCGTGGAGGTCATCGCGCTGAGCCACGCGGTCAAGGGCCCGGTCGGCGAAGACCAACGCCCTGCCCTGGCCTGAGCGTGGCCTGAGCCTCGCGATCGACGCCTCGCAGTCTCTCGCGAGCGCCTACCGCTGAAGCTCGCGGACGCGCGCGCGGAGCCAGCGATCGTTCGGATTTCGTCGGAGCCCGCGCCTATACATACGCAAGGCACGATCCGGGTGGCCGGCCGCCCGATAGACGTCGCCCACGATGCGGATCGCGGTGGTGCTGCGCGGATTCCGCGAGAGCGCGAGGTTGGCCCACGCCAACGCGAGAGGGAAGCGGTCCTGCTGCGCGAGCGAGCGCGCGACTCCCTCGGCCGCCGCGACGTCCCACGTGTTGTACGTGAGCGCCTCGCGATAGAGCGCTTCGGCGCGCGGGAAGTCGGCGTCGCGGTAGGCGCGCAGCGCTTGACCACGCAGGCGCGCCGCGGTGCGGGCGCGCTCCGCCTGCGGCATCCGGCGTGCGCGCCGCGCGAGGCCCGGCGGATCCGGCTCGGCGCCCTCGAGCGTCTCGATGTCGACCCGCCCGCTCGCCGTGTGCAGCGTCTCCGAGCCGTCTTCCTCGCCCTCGTCCGCGCTCTCCGCTTCGCCGGGGGCGTCCGCCTCGGGTGCCGCGTCCTCCGCCGCGCCCTCGGTCGCCGGACCGCCCTCCTCCGCGCCCTCCCCCTCGGCCCCTTGCCGCTCGCCGACGTCCGAGTCGGGAGTCGCCGGAGGGTCGGCGGTCGGCACCGCGGGGTCGGCCTGGTTCGTGACCGCCGTCGGCGCCGGCTCGCCGGTCGTCCCCTCGCGATCACGCACCGCGGGATTTCCCTCGGTCACCACGATCGAGTCGGCGTCCGGCGTGCGCAACGCGAAGTACGCACCGACGCCGATCACGCCGAGCACCACGATCACGCCGACGACGACCAGCGCGACCATCGCGCCGCTCGATCGGGTCGGGCGCGCTACCACGTGGGTCGGCGTCGGTGGCAGAGGATCGGAACCGATGTTGACATCGCCGGTATCGACGTCGAGCCGATAGGACGCCGACTGCTGCTCGCGCAGCGCGGCCGGATCGACCACCACGGTCGGCCCGACCGTGAACTCACCGCGGGGCTCGTCCGGAGGCGCCGAGTCGGCTCCGAGCGGATCGGTGGGCTCGAACGTGACGGGCTCCACGCGAGGTCGTGTCGGCTCCTCGGCGAGCGGTGCGGGCGCGGCGTACGAGTCGGTCGGGACCTCCTCCTCGCCGCTCTCGGGGCTCGTCGTGATGTTCGTCGGCTCGCCGCTCAGCTCGTCGATCGCGAGCTCGTCGACCGCGGCGTCGAGCGCCGCGAGGGTCTCGAGATCGTTCGGCGCCTCCACGGGCTCGTCGGGCGCGCTCGGCAGCGGTCCCACCGCGGTCTCCGCCAGCGCGAGCGGGACCGGCGCCGCCTCCATCGTGTCCTTCATCGAGAGCGCGGCGACCGTCTCCTCCACCGTCCCGGCTCCCGGTCGACGCGGGGCCGGCGGCGCTTTCTCGGTGGCCTTGGGCCCCGCGAGCGGTGCGCCGATCGACGGCGCGGAGAGCGCCTCCTTCGGCGCTGGGAAGTCGCGCCGCACCGCCCGCGCGGTGAGGGGAGCCGTCGGAGCGAACCCGCTCCCCGGAGGCGGTCGCCGCAGCGCGACCCGAGGGGCCGGGCGGGCGGCCGGCGCGGTCGTCGCGGGGTTGGCCGGCGGGTCCTCGGCCGGGGGCGCGGCTTGCGCCTCGGGCGGCTTGGGTTGGGTGCCGCTCTTGGTGCGGCTGGCCGGGGGTCCGGGGGGCGCGATCGCCTCCTCGAGCCGCGCGATCTCCTCTTCGGGCCGCGCGATCGCGATTCCGATCAGGGTCGGCGCGCCTCGCCTCTTTCGCGGGGGGGCGGGCACCTTGGGCGCCTCGGGTGGATCGTGACCCGAGCCTCCATCGTCCGACGCCATGAGCCCTGATTCTGCCGCGGTTCCGTCCGCGCCGCGAGCGAAAGTCAACGTTCGGCGGAACGTCGCGCCGCGGCTGGATCGGCGTCGAGCTCGTCGGGCTCGGCTTCGTCGTCGCTCGGATCGATCCCGACCCGCACGCCCGAGGTCGGCGCGAGGCCGGCGAACACGTACGTGATGCGCCCGTCGTCGTCGACCTCGACGTCGACCGCGCTCCCGTCGCCGATCATCTCGGTCAGCGCACGGTCGGCGTCCTCGACGGACACGCCGAGGACCTCGGCCGCGCGCGCCGCGCTGATGCGACCTGCCGTCTCGCGCGCCGCGTCTCGCAACGATGCTTGCTGACTTGCCCGAACCCGATCGCGCGCCCGCTCCATCGATCGCGCACCCGCTCGCAGCGCGAAGGCGCCGGAGCCGACCCCGATCGCGCCCACCAGCAGCGCTAGGGCGAGTCCCCACGCACCGCCGACCACCATCATCGCGCCGGCCGCGGCGAGCACGCCGCCCGCGACCGTGAACGTGCCGAACAGGCGCTGCGTGCGGCTGCGCGCGCGCAGCATCATCGCGCTGGTCCCCGCCTCGACGCCCTGGCGCGATGGTCGGAGCGGGACCTCGAGATCGCTCGGCGCGCGACCGTCGAGCGTGACGTTGCCCGCGCGCGGCTTCCCACACGCCGCGCACACCGTCTTCTGCCCCTTGACGATCACCGCCGCGATCGCGTTGCAGCTCGGGCAGCGGTTCTCCTCGCCGAACACGCGACCACACCCCGGGCAGCGCGTCGCCCCCTCGGGGACGCGCGTCGCGCAGGTGGGACACGAGCTCGGCGTCGACAAGGCGATTCGCTCAGTCGATCGCGACGCCCGTCGCGTGGATGGAGAGCGCCGACGTGGTCGCGACGGCGCCTTCCGACTCGAGGTGCTCGCGCCAATCGTCGCTCAACGTCTCCACCACCACGCGGCCTTGCATCTCCGCGGTTCGCCCGGCGCTGTCGCGCGGCAGGAAGAAGCTGTGGCCGGCCATCGGCACGCGCACCGCCGGGCCGTCCTCGCGCTCGCGGAGCTCCATCCAGCAGCCACGCGCCTGACAGACCCGCGCGATCTGACCGCGCGTCCGCACGAGCTGCCCCTCGAACGACGCGGGCGCATCCACGATCGCGGCGAGCGGGGTGAGCGGCAGGGATTCGTCGATCGGCGCGCCGAAGTGACTCTCTCCCGCCGCGGGCGGAGCCGCCTCGGCGTGCTCGTGATCGTCACCGTGCTCGTGATCGTCACCGTGCTCGTGCGGCCGCGCCTCCGCCGTGCCCGCCCCTTCGATCCGACCGGCCGGCTCCGTCTCACCGCAAGCGCCGAGGAGGACGAGCGCCAGCGCTACGCTCAGCGCCCGACTCACCCCTCCTCCCCGAGGAGCTTGTTCATCGACGCCTGATCGACCGGCGTGAACGGGAAGTTGTCGAACTCCTCGCTCGTGACCCAGCGAAAGTCGTTGACGGCGCGCTTCTCGATCTCACCCCCCTCGAGCGCGCACTCGTAGAGGTAGAGGTCGACGGTGTAGTGCTCGTAGGGATGCGTGCGGAAGCAGATCCAGGGCTGGCTCACGCTGACCGTCACGCCGAGGCGCTCGCCGATCTCCCGGCGCAGCGCCTCCACGTCGGACTCGCCGTCCTCCACGCGCCCGCCGGGGAACTCCCAGAGGAGCGGCAGCACCGCGTTGGGGCGGCGCTGGGTGATGAGGTAGCGGCCCTCGCTCTCGATCACGGCACCGACCACGCGGATGGTCTTGCGCTCTTCGGTCTCGGACACAGCGCGCGGGTATACCCTCGAACGCGCTGCGCGTCACCCCGCCAAGGCGGGCTCGATCACGCGCGCGGGTAGCGCTCGATCGTCTCGCGGCCGGGCCGCTCGACGCTGAGCACCGGGCTCGTCACGAGGTCGCGACCGGCCGTGTGGAAGAACAACGACTCGCCGACCGCCGGCGTCCCCAGGTTGGGGACGATGCCGCCGTTGCGCTGGAACCGGATACCCCCGTGGACCTTGTTCCGGAGCGCGAGGTGGCTGCGCAGCCACTCGCCGCTGCGGCGATCCTTGACCGCCACGCAGAGCCCCTTTCGGACGTGGTACTCCGTGTTGCGGGTGACGAAGACCTTGTGAACCCGGCGCTCCCTGCCATTGAATGCCATCGGCGTGCTCCCTTGCTGGCCCGGTGAGGACGCTCGAACCTACATGTAGGACAAATGCCGCATCAAGAAATCGGCAGACCGCTCCTCCTGTCGGGCGACACGTTCACCCCGCCGGCGCGGACCCCGTGGGGCGGCCATCGCATCCGCGCCCTCAAACGGCTGCCGCCCGGGCCGATCGTCGGCGAGGCGTGGGAGCTCAGCGTCGAGCCTTCGTTCGTGAGCCGCGCTGCCGATGGTCGCCCGCTCACCGCGTGCTTCGCGGACGCTCCGGAGGTGTGGCTCGGCGAGGAGGCGAAGCGCGGATCGACGGCGCTCCTCGTGAAGCTCCTCGACGCGCATCAGCCCCTGAGCGTTCAGATCCACCCGCACGACGACGACCCCGCTCTCGGGCCGGCCGAGTCGGGCAAGCCGGAGGCCTGGTACATCGTCGACGCCGAGCCCGGGGCGGAGCTGGCCCTCGGGCTGGCGCCGGGCACCGATCGGGCGGCGGTCGAGCGAGCGCTCGATGGCCGCGCGGATCTGAGGGCATCGTTGCGCTTCGTCTCCGTCGCCCCGGGCGACGTGTTCGTGATCGAGCCCGGTCTGCCGCACTCGATCGGCGCGGGCATCCTCCTCGTGGAGCCGCAACGTGTCGTGCCCGGCAGGCGGGGCGTCACCTATCGCTACTGGGACTTCGACCGACGCTACGACGCCGATGGTCAGCCCGATCCGAACGGCGCTCCGCGCGAGCTCCATCGCGAGCGCGCGCTCGCGGTGACCGACTGGGATCGAGCGAGCGCGCCGGCGTTGATCGATCACGTCCGCCATCGCGCGGGCGCCGCGGATCGGAGAGGACCGGCGCACGCCGAGCGCGTGCTCGAGTCGACGCTTTACATCGAGCGCCTCGCTGGGGTGGGCGCGTTGACGCTCGACGACCGACCGTGCGTCCGATCGATCACCGTGCTCGACGGCGAGGTGACGATCGATGGTCTGCGCCTCACGCGCGGGGCCACCGCGGCGCTGCCGGCCGGCCTCCGAAGTGCGCGGGTCGAGCTCGAGGCGGCGCACGCGATCGTGTGCGGCCTCGGCGGATAGCGGCTCGCGCCGCCTGCTAAGGTTCCGCGCCATGGCCTCGTACGACGCGCTTCTCGTGCTCTCGTTCGGCGGACCGCGCGGACCCGACGAGGTGATGCCGTTCCTCGAGGCGGTCACCCACGGGCGCGGCGTGCCGCGCGAGCGGCTCCTCGCGGTGGCCGAGCACTACTTCCACATGGGCGGGGTGTCGCCCATCAACGCCCGGACCGACGACCTGATCGAGGCGCTGCGCCGCGACTTCGCGGCGGACGGCCGAACGCTCCCCATCTACCTCGGCAACCGCTTCTGGGATCCGAAGCTCGACGACACGGTCCGCCGGATGGCGCAAGATGGCGTGCGACGTGCGATCGCGTTCAAGACGAGCGCGTACAGCTCGTGGTCGGGCTGCCGAGCGTACCGCACCGACCTCGAGCGGGCCCTCGGGGCGTTGGGCGACGACGCGTTCGAGGTCGACGTCATCCGACCGTTCTACGATCACCCCGACTACGTCGCGACGTGCGTCGAACGCCTCGAGGAGGCGCTCGGGGAGCTCGCGCGCCTCGGGCGCGAACGCCAGGACGCGCACGTGGTCTACACCGCCCACAGCATCCCGCGCGCCCAAGCGGCGCAGTGCGACTACGAAGCTCAGCTCGCCACGCTCGTCGAGCTCGTCTCCGAGCGCGCGGGCGTCGCGAACCGCCAGCTCGTCTACCAGAGCCGCTCCGGCCCGCCGCAGGTTCCGTGGCTCGAGCCCGATATCCTCGACGCCCTCGACGCATTGGCGGATCGAGCGCCCGGCGCGAGCGTGATCGTCGCTCCGTTCGGGTTCGTCGCCGACCACATGGAGGTCGTTTGGGATCTCGATCACGAAGCCAAGGAGCGGGCCGAGGCGCTCGGCCTCACCATGGTCCGCGCGAAGAGCGCGAACGACCACCCGCGCCTCGTGCGCATGGTCGGTCAGCTGATCGACGAGCGCCTCGACGGCTCGCGGCCGCGCCTCTCGCTCGCCCCGAACGGACCGCGCCCCGACGAGTGCGCGCCCGATTGTTGCCCGCCCGCTCGGCGGGCTTGACCGCCACCCGACCCTGAGGAATGGTCGCGCCGATGTCGCCCGAGCCCCGGATCTCGATCGTCATCCCGATCTACAACGAGGAGGCGATCCTTCACGCGGCGGTGGTCGACCTCATCGATCACCTCGAGCGGACGGACTGGCCCTACGAGCTGATCCTCGCGGAGAACGGTAGCCGCGATCGCACCGTCGAGATCGCGAACGAGCTCGCGGAGCGCTTCGATCAGGTGAGCGCGTTCAGTCACGGCTCACCGAACTACGGCGCCGCGCTGAAGGAAGGCATCTTGCGCGCGCGTGGCGAGTTCGTCGTGTGCGACGAGATCGACCTCTGCGACACGGACTTCTATCAGCGCGCGATGGCGCTCCTCGAGACGAACCAGGCCGACCTCGTGGTGGGGAGCAAGGCGATGCGCGGGGCGAGCGACGAGCGCCCGATCATGCGGCGCGTCGCGACCCACGTGATCAACGGGATGCTGCGGGTGAGCCTCGGCTTCAAGGGCACCGACACCCACGGGCTCAAGGCGTTTCGCCGGAGCGCGCTCGTCGACGTGGCGCGCGCATGCCTCGTGGACAAGGACCTCTTCGCGAGCGAGTTCGTGATCCGCGCCGAGCGCGGGGGCGTACGGGTCCGCGAGATCCCGGTGCGCGTGCTCGAGAAGCGACAGCCATCGATCCACCTGTTCCGCCGCGTGCCCAACGTGATGCGCAACATGGTTCGCTTGTTCTACGCGATCCGGATCCAGGGCTGAGTGCTCGCGGGTCTTCGGCCATGAGGCTCGCCGCGCTGAGCGTCGATCTCGACGAGATCGGCTGCTATTCGGCGATCCATGGGCTCGAGCCGCCGAGCGAGGCGAGCGCCCGCGCGGTCTGGCAGCGCGCCCTCCCCCGCTTCGAGCGCCTGTTCGCGGACGAGGGCGTGCCGGCCACGTTCTTCGCGATCGGCTCCGACCTCGACCCGATCAACGTCCCCGCCGCGCGGCGCCTCGCCGAGGCGGGCCACGAAGTGGCGAACCACTCGCTCTCGCACCTCTACGATCTGACGCGCCGCTCGCGCGACGAGATCGCGCGCGAGATCGACGGCGGCGCGCGCGCGATCGGGCGCGCCACCGGACGTCGGCCGGTCGGGTTCCGCGCTCCCGGCTACACGATCACCGACGACGTGTTCGACGTCCTCGCCGAACAGGGCGCGCTCTACGACTCGAGCGTGTTCCCCTGCCCCGCGTACTACGCGGCGAAGGCCAGCGCGATCTCCGCCATTGGTCTGCGCGGGCGGCGAAGCCAGAGCATCCTCGACGACCCACGCGTGCTCACTGCCCCTGCCGATCCGTACCGCGTCGGCCGTCCGTACTGGCGCCGGGGTCGTGGGCTCCTCGAGCTCCCCATCGCGGTCTCCCCCGGCCTGCGCCTCCCGTACATCGGAACGTTCGTGGTCGCGGGTGGCGAGGCCGGCGCGCGCGCGCTCACCCGCGCCACCATCGGCCGCCGATTCGTGAACCTCGAGCTCCACGGCATCGACCTCGCGGACGCGCACGACGACGACCTCGGGTTCCTCGCGCCGCATCAGCCCGACCTCCGCGTCGACGGGGCGACCAAGGAACGCGGCTTGCGCACGGCGATCCGGATGCTCCGCGACGCGGGCTACCGCTTCGTCACGCTCGCCGAGGCCGCCGCGGTCTACGGCTGAGCCCCGCTCCTCGCGACGGCGCTACTGCCAACCGAGCGTCTCGCGCTCCTTGACCGCGCGCCGCGCGAGCTCGTCGGCGAGCTCGTTGAGCTCGACGCCGGCGTGCCCCGGCACGTAGTGGAGCTCGACGTCCTCGAGCTGCGCGAGCGCCTTCTTCGTCTCCGAGACGAGCTCGGGGTTCTTCTTCGCTTTCCAGCCCTGCGTCAGCACGCCGATCGAGTACTTGCTGTCGGTGAACATCCGCACCGGCTCGGCGCGTCCGGCGAGGCGCTGGGCCGCGCGCAGGATCGCGGTGAGCTCCGCGATGTTGTTCGTCCCTACCCCGACGTACTCGCTGAGCACGGTGCGCTTGCCGTCCTCGACGACCACCACGCCGAGCCCCGCCGGTCCGGGGTTTCCGGTGCACGCGCCGTCGGCGTACACGATGATCGCGCCGTCCGGATGCGCCGGCGCGCCCACGCTCGCCTTCTTCGCCTTGGTCGTCCGCTTCGCGCCGCCCGCTCCCGACGCGGATCGCGGGCGCGGCGCCTCCTCGGCCGGCGCGCAGTGATCGTCGGGGAGCAGCTGGGCGCCGGGGATCGGCGAGAGGTTCGCCGGCGCGGCGCGATACGCACGCCCGTCGTTCGGCTTGTAGCGGACCTCGACGCGACCGCCCTCCGCGCGGGGTCGACCATCCTCGCCCACGCGCGCGAGCACCTTCGCCCCGCGCAACCTCATCTCCACCCACGGCATCGGTGCGGGCGTAGCGTGTCGGTCGCGCATCGCACAACCAAAAATCGCAAGACGAAAACAGCCCGTCGACCGCGCCGTTGGGAAGCTGGAGGGTGGCGCGGTCGACGGGGCAGGCCTGTGGCGCGGGACCGTCGGAGGTCCTCGGCGCGCAAATCAGAAGTTGGCGGTGATGCCGCGGCGCATGCCGGTCGTGAGATCGACCTGGTAGGCCTTCGTCTCGAGGTGGTAGCGCGCCGTGAGGTCGTAGCGACCGGGGCTCAGGTGGGCGACGAGGCCGGTGCCGATCGTGCCGACCAACACACCGTCGCGATAGATCATCGTGACGCCGCCCGCCGGCGCGCGGTCCTTCATGATGCGCACCTCGATGAGGCCGGTGTCGAAGCGGGCCGACGCGGTCGCGGTCGCGTTCGCGGGAACCGTAACCTGCACGGTCCGTTGCGGTCGGTCGAGCGCGGTCATCAACGTGAGCGTCACGTCGTAGGTGCCCACCGCGAGCGTCGCGGGCGTCGCACAGCTGCCGCTCGCGACGACGCGTCCAGCCGAGCGGACCTCGTAGGTCGCGTCTGCCGTGAGGGTGTTCTCGGTGACATCGCAGGCGAGCGAGCCGTTGGCCAACGTCGTCGAGGTGGACGCCGGCGGCACGTACGCCGGGCGCGGCGCGAACGCCACCACCCGACCCGTCGCGCTCGGGCTCACCACCCGTGTGGCGGTCACCCGGGACGAGCGCCCCGCGCTCACGAACTGCGCGTGCGCTGCGGGGGCGGTCCAAAGGGACGCCGCGAGCAGGCCCGCGGCCGCGAGGGAGAGCTTCGTCGAGAGGGTGGTACGCATGACAGCCGGATCGACGGGTCGGCCGCCCGGCGCATTCAACCGCGCTCGGGCGCACCCCGATTCGCGGGCCCGGCCCGGTGTGGCGCCCCGGCTAGTCATCCGGAAACCTGAGAACGCGATGAAGCCTGGGATGTCATTCGGGCTTCGGATTCGAGGTGGAGCGACGCTACGGCCGGCGCTGCGCGGCGGCCTGCCGCAGCGCGCGGAGGAACGCGTCGGCCTGCTCGAGCGGCACGCGGGACACGCGCATCGGGCGCTGGGCGCGCGCGCGGAGATCGACGGTGACGCGCCCGCGCCGCGCGGGGACGAGCACGTCGAGCCCGAGGTCGAGCGCGGCGCCGCCGAGGAGGAGCCCGCACGCGATCGTGAGGAGGACCAGCTCGCCGCTCCGCACGCCATCGAACAGCACCAGCCCACCCGCGAGCACGCCGAACGAGAGCGCGATGACGCCGACCATGAGATGGATGGCGGGGTAGCGCACCGCACGCGACGCGGAGTCGAGCGCATCGACGCGCAAGCTCTCTTGCGACTCTCGCACGGTCCGACCGAGCAGAGTCGTGGTGGTGCGGACCTCCAGCTGCCCGGCGCTCAGACGCACGCGCGCGTTTCGCCGCGCGCCGAGGAGGAACAGCGCGCCGCGGACCAACCAGCTGACGAGCGCCCAGCCGCTGAGCCAGCGGAGCACCTCCACGATCCCTCCGCGCGGCGCGCGCATGAGCACGCCCTCGAGCTCGGGCTGGACGCTCGCCGCCTCGGTCGCGCCGTCGCCAGCGAGCGCGCTCGCCAGCATGCGCGTCGGCTCGTCCAGCGCGGTCGATCGCACGACGCTGCGCAACGCCCCGCGGGCCGCCTCCGAGGGCGAGCTCGCCAGCGCGCTGAGCCTCGCCGCGTTGCGCGCGCGGGTGCGGGGGAGCTCGCCGTCGCGCCCCGCCGCCTGGTCCGCGACCCGCTGGGCGACCTCGCGCCACACCGACGCGGCGTGCGCTTCGTCGAGCAGCGGATCGACGAACGGAAGCACCACGAGATCGGTCGCGACCTCGAGCCAGTCCGCGTGGGACACGAACCGAAACACGCGCTTCGAGCGATCGTCTTCGTCGTCCGCGAGCGCGGCCTCGAGCCCCGCCACCGCGAGCGCCCCGATCAGCGCGCGCTCGAGCGGCTCGCTCGCGCCACGCTCGAGGATCGCGAGCACGTTGCCGGCCTCGGTCTCCGCGTCGTCGCGTTCGACCTCGTGCGCCTTGGCTTTGCCCTCGATGTACTTGGCGCCGCTGAGCAACGCCTTTCCCTCGGCCTGGCTGCTCAGCACGTCGTACGCGAGCGCGGCGAGCGCGTCGCGTGAGTCGCACGCACGCACCGCGGCCACCGCCTGCTCGACGTGCTGCGCGCGGATCGCCTGAGGTTCGCTCGCCATGGGGGCCGGAGCGTACCTCGGCTCCGCGCGTCCACCCAACCGAGTCGTCAGCTCGTGTGGACCGGCATCCCGACGCGCAGCGCGCCGCGCCCATCGTGCGCGTAGTTGATGCCGAAGTTCACGTGACGCTCGACCTTGCGGAACCGCGCCAGCTCCCCGAGCACGCGCCGATCGGGCTCCGCGCGATCGGGATCGACGTCGACGACCGCACAGCGCGCGCAGGGCTTCGGCGAGCGGAGCGTCACCTCACCGATTCGGAGCTCGCGCCAGCCGTCCTCCGCCCAGGCCGCGCCCCCCGCGATGACGAGGTTCGGACGGAACCTCCGGATGTCCACCGGGACGTCGAGGCGCGCGTTGAGGTCGTCCAGCGAGGCCTGGTGGGTGACGAGGAAGGAGAACGCGTCGGCGAAGGAGACGAGGTCGCCCTCGCGCGTGTGCTCCTCATCGGCGCGACGCCGCACCGAGGAAGGCATGTAGACGAGTCGGACGGGGCTGGCCACGTGGTCGCTGAGGAGCGCGGCGGCATCCGCGCCGACGTCGACCGCCTCGACCGGGTCGCCCCAGATCGTCACCCTCCGCGGCTCACCGGTGCGACCGACCGAGACACGCGCACCGCCCGGCGTCGTCAAGACGAGCCCGTCGGCCGTGAGCTCCGCGCTCACGGCGGCGAGCGACGGATGCTCGCGCTGGGTGACGAACCGGCCCGTCGGGTCCACGAGCATGTATCGCCGGTCGTGCTCCACCCCCAGCTCGCCGACCTCGGCGCGCTCCACGCGTACGCCGCACAGCGACTTGACGGGATAGATCCAGATCTCGGCGAGCTCGAGCACGCTCATAGGCCGAGCTTCTCGCGGAGCTCCGCGAGCTCTCGGTCGACCTTCTCCTCGAGCCCCGGCTCGCCGCCCCGATCGGGCCGCCCGGCCGGACGCTCACGCGCCGGATCCGCGTCGGCGAGACGCTCGAGCCCGCGTGGCAGACCGACCGCGAGCGCGCTGCCCTTCGCCCCCTCCACCGCGAAGCGCCGCGCCTCCGCGATCACACGGGACGCGCCGGCTCCCGCGTCCCACGCCCGCGAGCGCTCCTTCCCACGTGCGAGCGCCGCCTCACCGAGCGCCGACTCCAGCGTGACGGCGAGCGTCGCCGGCGCGTCGGCGAACGCGGCGACGCCATCGCTCTCGAGGAGGTGCGCGACGCGGAGGTCGACCGAGCGCGGCGGGACGCACACCAAGGACGCTCCGACCCCGAGCGCGCGGCGCGCCTCCGGTCCGTCGAGGCGCGCGAGCACCGCGTCCGCGCAACGATAGGCGGGAGGGGCCTCGTCACCGTCGGCGAACATGAACGCGTCGAGGTCGTAGCCGTGCACGTGGCGCCGCAGCGCGCGCGCGAGCTCGACGTCGCTGCCGACATCGAACAGCCAGCTCACCTTCCGATCGACGAGCGAGAGCTGCACGAGCGCGGGAGACAGATCGATCTCGGCCAGCGCAGCCGCGCGCACGACCACCACCGATCGATCCGCGGCGAGGCCCCGCTCCTCGCGCAGCGCGGCCCGCTCCGCCTCCGTCGGGACGGCGAAGCCGTACGGCGCGATCGGACCGACGACGGCGCAACGCCGCGCGGGGACGCCGAGCCGCTGGGCTTCGGCGCGCAACGCGTCGTGCGGGAGCAAGACGAGGTCGGCGTCGAGCTCGCCGTCCCACTCCGCGCCGAGCCCCGCCCACACCGCCACGCGGTGCGGCACGCTGGCCTCGCGCGCGCGCTCGAGCGAGTCGCCGTCGAGCGCGAGCGCGATGTCCGCGCGATCGAGGCGCCCCACCACCGGGCGCGCCTCGTCGTCGGCGACGGGGAGCGCGATGGGGCCCGCTTCCTCGGGCTCGTCCTCGACCTGGGCCGCGATCGCGCGCCGCAGCGCGTCGGCCGCGTCGGCGCGATCGGAGTCGTCGCGGCAGAGCACGACCATCGACGGTTCGCTCATTCTTCCTCTCCGGAGCGATCGAGGTTTGCGTTGGGCCGCCTCGATTCCGAGTCGGAGTCCGAATCCGAGTCCGATTCCGAGTCGGAGTCCGAATCCGAGTCCGAGTCCGATTCCGAGTCCGAGTCCGACTCCGATTCCGAGTCCGAGTCCGATTCCGAGTCCGAGTCCGAGTCCGAGTCCGAGTCCGATTCCGAGTCCGACGCCGGGGCGTCGTCTTCCTCGGGGATCTCGGTCGCCGCGAAGGGCTCGCGAGGGGAGTCTTCCTCGTCGTCGAGCGGCCACTCTCCGCTGTCGCCGGCGAACGCCGCCTCGGTGGAGAGCGCTTCGGCGACCATCACGCGCGCGGACCGCGATCGCGCCGCCTTCGCGCTCGCCGTCGCGGGATCGTCGGGCAGGCCCTCCTGCGCCAGCACACCTGGCAAGACTCCTTGCTCACCTGCATACAGCGGGTGACTCCGGTAGAACGCGAGGAGGCGCACCACGAAGATCTTCGCCACCGCCGCCGCAGGGACCGCGAGCAGCACGCCGAGGAAACCGAACAGCTCGCCGCCGACGAGCAGCGCGAGGAGCACCCAGATCGCCGCGAGGCCGACCTTGTCGCCGACGATGCGCGGCGTGATCACGAATCCCTCGAGCCCCTGGATGATCGCGTAGCCCACCACCACGCCCGCCACCTGCATCGGCCCGTGGAAGTCGAGCGCGCACATCACGAGCGCCAGGATCAGCGCGGACGCGCCGCCGACATACGGGATGAACGCGAGCAGCCCCGCCACGATGCCGATGGGGATCGCGAGGCGCACCCCGGCCAGGGTGTACGCCACCGAGTAGAGCACCGCGAGGATCAGCATCACGAGCAGCTGTCCGCGCACGAACTGGCTGATGACGGCGTCGATCTCTTTGGCGACGTCCACCACGAACGGGCGGTGGCGCGGCGGGATGAGGTCGGCCCCGCCCGCCGTCATGCGATCGAAGTCGTAGAGGAGATAGAACGCAAACACCGGGACGATCACGAGGCTCGTCACGATGCCGACCACCGTCTGCGTGCGGCCCCAGATCCACTCCGCCACCGTCTGCACGATCGGCGCGGCGCGCTGTGCGAGCTGCGCGGCATCGGAGCGGGCCGAGTCGGGGTGCGTCGCGGCGTCCGCGGCCCCCGCGCCGATCGGCTTGGGACCGCTGAGCTCGATCCCGAGCAGCTGGGTCACCTCGCCGAACGAGTGAGGCAGCTCGATCCCGCGCTCGAGCAGCCACGGCTCCCACCTCACGCGCAGACCGTCGAGCTGCTGCGGGAGGCGACCCACGAAGTCCGAGATCTCCCGGATCATCGACGGGAGCAGGAGCAGCGCGAACAGCGCCATCGCGCCGAGCGTCACGAACAGGACGCAGACGATGCCGACGGCTCGCGGGATCCCGCGGGCCTCGAAGCGGTCGACCGCGGGATCGAGCAGGTAGGCGATGAGAAACGCGAAGAAGATCGGCGTGAGGATCCCGCGGAGCCAGAACAGCGCAAGCCCCGTGGCGGCGAGGGCGGCGACGCCGATCAGCCAGCCCGGGACCCGGAGCCTGCCGTCCTCGCTCGACACGCCGCCGTTCTACCACGTTCGCCGACCCGCAAGGCCGGGCCCCGCTTCGGATCCCACCGGTTCGCGCGGCAGGTGTACCCTCTCCAGCCTCGCTTCACGCACCGCACCGAGGTTGGGCTCGCGCGCATGAAACGCATCGACTTCTACGTTCAGCATCTCGTCCGCCACAACGCGCGCGAGGTGATCCTCCGCTCGGGCCAGCCGGTCCTCTTCCGCTTCCCTCAGGGGGAGCGCAAGTCGAATACCCCGATCGATCAAGCACAGCTGAACGAGCTCGTGCGTGAGGCGGCGCCGCCCGAGGCGATCGCCGACCTCCGCAACGAGGCGCGCTGCTCGTTCAGCCACACCGGGCCGGAGGGTGCCGCGGTCGACGTGCAGATCGAGGCGAACACCGCCGACGACTGGACGGTCGTGATCTCCCCCGGGGCCGCGGCGCCGCGCGCGGTGCGGCCGGCCGCGGTGGGGTTCGTCGGCGCGGGCGAGCTGTCTCCCCCGCTTTCGCCCGCCGCTCCGGCGGCGCGCCCGGCGGTGAGCGCGGTGCACGATGGGAGCGGCCCGCGCATCGATCGGATGCTGCGCTTGATGGTCGAGCTCCAGGCCTCGGACCTCCACCTCTCGACCGGCGTCGTGCCGATGGTGCGCCTCCACGGAGAGATGCAGCCGCTCGAGGAGCGCGGGCCGCTCACCGAGGAAGAGCTCCTCCCGATGCTCATGGAGATCGCGCCGCCGCGAAACCAAGAGGAGTTCGAGGGGACGAGCGACACGGACTTCGCGCACACGATCGAGAACGTCGCGCGCTTCCGCGCGAACCTCTTCCGCGATCGCAAGGGCGTGGGCGGAGTGTTCCGCCAGATCCCGTACGAGATCTTGCCCCCCGAGAAGCTCGGCATCCCGCCGCAGGTCCTGGAGCTCTGCTACCTCACCAAGGGTCTCGTCCTCGTCACCGGCCCGACGGGCAGCGGGAAGTCGACCACGCTCGCCACGCTGATCGACGTGATCAATCAGAAGCGCGCCGATCACATCATCACGATCGAGGATCCGATCGAGTTCGTGCACAAGAACAAGCGCTGCCTCGTCAACCAGCGCGAGGTCGGGACGCACACGCAGGGCTTCAAGAAGGCGCTCCGCGCGGCGCTCCGCGAGGACCCCGACATCGTCCTCGTCGGCGAGATGCGCGATCTCGAGACCATCGCGATCGCGATCGAGACGGCGGAGACCGGACACCTCGTGTTCGGCACGCTGCACACCACGACCGCGCCGTCGACCGTCGACCGCATCATCGACCAGTTCCCCGGCGAGCGGCAGGAGCAGATCCGCACGATGCTCAGCGAGTCGCTCCGCGGCGTGATCTCGCAAGTGTTGTGCAAGCGCAAGGGCGGTGGTCGCGTCGCCGCGTACGAGGTGATGCTCGTGAACGCCGCGGTCTCGAACCTCATCCGCGAGGGCAAGACGTATCAGCTCGTCTCGGTCATGCAGACCGGCAAGCGTCTCGGGATGCAGACGATGAACGAGCACCTCTTCGAGCACGTGAAGAACCGGCAGGTCGAGCCGCTCGAGGCCTACATGAAGTCGAACGACAAGACCGGCTTCCAAGACATGCTCAAGCGCGCCGGGATCGAGCTCCAGCTCTGATCGTCACGCGAGCGACCAGGCGGACGACAGGTACGCGTAAGTCGCCCCAACGCGAGCTGGGCCGGGCCGTGCGCCGCGCGATGGCTAAGCTCGCGTGGTGAACACCGCGGCGCGACCGATCCATCGGCTCGCCAACCTGACCATCGCTGCGCTCGCGATCGACGCGCTGGCCTCGCTCTCGAAGACGGGCGCGCTGTGGGCCGGATACATGGATGGGCTCGCCGATCTCAGCCTGGCGATCCGCGATCCACTCGGGCCCCGTGGGCTCGCGCTCGCCTACGTCGTCCTCAAGATGGCCACGGGCATCGTGTTCATCGCGTGGTTCGCGCGCGCGTTCCACAACGCCGTCGCGCTAGGCCTTCGGCGCGAGGGGGTCGGGCCCGTCGGCGTGTGGTTCCTCCCCATCCTCAACCTCTTCGGTCCGTACCTGATGATGCGCGACGTCTGGTCGCGGTCGTTTACCGATCCGGCGACGGACACCCCGACGACGGGCCTCGGGTGGGTGCGCGCGTGGTGGGCCGCGTGGACGGGCGTGTTCGTCGTGCCGCTGGTCGCATCCGCGTGGACCGATCCGTTCGACCACGTCACCCGAGCGATCCTCGACGGGCCGCTCCGTGCCATCGCGGCGGTCTGCGCGATCGTCATGGTCCACCGCCTCTCGCGCCGTCAGACGAGGCGGGTCGCCGGCGTCGGGACGTTCTGATCGACCACCTGTCGACGCGGGCTGCACACCGTGCGACCGGTCTGTCGCACCCCGGCCGCTGTTTCCCGAGCGATCGCGTCGCGGGCGGCCGCACCGTGCGCGTGCGTCGACCTGACCCTTCCCCGATCCGAACTGGGCACGGCCGATGCTCTGTCCGGCGGCATGCCGCGCACCCCCACCCTGCCGTTCGCCGCGCTCGTCCTGTTCGGCGCGTCGAGCCTCGGCTGTCAGGGCACCGTCGACGAGCCGTATCGACCGGGCACGGGTCCAGGCGGCGGGCCGGTGATCCCCGACGACCTCTCGCCGTGCCGTCGCCCGAGCGCCGACATCTACAGCCGCCTCTACGGCGCGTGCGCCGGATGCCACTCCGCCGCGGACAACCGTCCGTTCTTCGCGAGCCTCGAATCGTTCGAGCGCCAGCTCGCCTATAGCGGTCACGATCCGTTACCGGGCGCGGCCGTGTATGTGGTACCCGGTCACCCCGACGAGAGCGAGCTCGTCGCGCTGCTCGAGGGCACCTCGGAGCGCCTCGGTCAGATGCCCCCCGGCGAACGCAGCTACGCGCAGCTCCTCTCGGGTGGCTACGACGGACCGAGCATCGACGAGGTCGAGGGCTGGATCACGAACCTCGAGATCTGCGAGCTCCCGCGCCTGCCGCCCCGCGCGACTGTGCGACGCCTCTCCACCGAGCTCATCCGGAGCGAGCTCCAGCGACAGCTCGGGTTGACCGACGCGGACATCGACGGCTCGGGGCGACCGGTCGGGAGCCCCGACGATTCCCCGCAACGGATCGGCGGCGCGCGCCTCGATCAGGCCCACGACGCGTGGGCAGACCTCGGCGGCGGACACATCCTCGAGGGTCGGCGCACCTCGACCGAGATCAGCGAGCCGATGCTCCTCACGCTGGTCCCCACCGCGCAGGCGTGGTGCCGGATCTCGGTCGACGACAAGGACATCCTGTTCGAGCACGCGTCGCGCGACTCCACGAGCGCGGCCGACGCCGCCGCCATCCAGGACAACATCCGTTACTTATTCCTCCACATGCTGGGCGAGGTCGCCTCGGACGACGACGTCATGCGCATGTACACCGACGTCTTCGTCCCCACCGAGGGCGAGGAAGGCTCGCGCGTCGCGTGGACCGCCGTGTGCGCGACGTTCGTCCGCGACCCCCTCTGGCTGAGCTACTGAGCGAGGTTGGCTGACATGACGATCGACCGACGCAACTTCCTCCGCATGGCCGTCACCGGCGGCGTGATCGGCGCGTTCACGCCGTTCGGCGGGCTCCTCTCGCCACGACGTGGCCGCGCGCTCACCCTCGGCCCGGGACCGAAACGACTCTTGACGATCTACATGCCCGGCGGGTGGCAGCCGAGCATGATGTTCACCCCGTTCACGGATCCCGCGATGACGCAGATCCACTGGCCGAGCTACCTCGCCAGCCCGCAACAGATCACGAACCTCGACGGGAGCGGTGACGCCCCGAACGACGACGACTCTCGCCTCCCACGCATCCGCACCGCCGAGGTGTGGGACCAGGCGATGATGCAGAACCCCGGCAGCTTCAACTCGTCCGGCACGTTCTGGCCCGACGTCAACATCGCATCCCACTACGGTTACTCGTGGCGCCACTACGACCTCGCGGGGCACACGTGCGTGGTGCACGGCGTCGATCAACAGACCGCCGAGCACTACTCGGGCCGCCGCGCGTCGCTCTGTGGGATCGCCGGCGCGCGCTTCAGCGCCCCCGCGATGCACTGTGTGGCGGCCGACGCGCTGTACCGAAGCGGGAGTGACCGCCCGCTCGGCGCGGTGACGATCAAGACGGGCGGCGCCAGCGGCGTCACGCCTCCGATCTCGCAAGTCGACTTGCCGGCCCACGCGGCGCCGACGACGATCGCCGGGATCGGCACCCTCGCCTCGACGTTCAGCGACTCGACGAGCGCCTGGGAGGGCCTCCGCCACCGCGACGAAGTCGACGTGCCGCACCTCGACGGAAGCCCGTCCGGCGATCGCCTGCCGCTCACCCGCATGGATCAGTACGCGCTCGGACGCTTCCGCCAGCTCGAGGCGCTGTCCGACGAGTCGTTCTACCAGCAGCTCTACGACGCCCACGTCGGGGTGAGCCGCAAGATGGCGCTCGACCTCGTGACCATCCTGCAAGCGACACCCGGCTTCGAGAGCGCACCGCCGCACTGGGTGAGCGGGAACCCGTACCAGCTCCAGGTCGGCCGCGTGTACGGCGACGACGGCGGCACGTGGCGCGAGCAGTTCGACCTCGTGCTCAAGCTGTTCAAGGCCGACGTGTGCACCGCGATCAACGTGCAGGCGCCGGCCGCGTACGGAGAGGGCTTCGACATCCACGCGAGCGGGCAAGGTCCGATGACCGACCTGTTCAACCGCACGCGCGGCACGTGCGAGATCATCGGCCGGCTGCTCGGCGAGATGAAGGCCACCGACATGGGTGGCGGTCGCTCGCTCCTCGACGAGACGCTCGTCGTCCTGATCAGCGACTTCGCGCGCAGCTGGCCGCAGCTCGACGCGGGCAACGGTCACTGGCCCTTCACGTCCTACGTGTTCATCGGAGGCGGCATCCAGGGTAACCGGATGATCGGCGACTACGCGCTCGATCCGAGCATGCCGCGCGACCCGACGGGTGTGGAGCTCGCGGTCGACGGAGGCTCGCAAGGCGTCTTGATGAAGCACCCGGCGGCGCGCGACGTCGCTCGCACCGTCTATCGGATCATGGGCATCCCCGACGACGCGTCGGAGATCAGCGGCGGCCCCAACGAGATCCTCGGAGTGAGGGCGGTATGAAGAAGACCACCATCGTCGCGCGTCTCGTCGCGCGTCTCGTCGCGTGTCTCGTCGCGCTGTCGTCGGCGCTGAGCACCCCGGCCCTCGCCCAGCCCGACGCGCCGCCCGCGATGAGCGCGACGCGGCTCCTCAGGCGCGCGTATCTCACGCTCCTCGGTCGCGGCCCCACGCACGCGGAGTACCGAGCGCTCCTCGCGCTCCCCGAAGCGGAGCGCGCCGGAGCGGTCGACGCGTTCGTGCGCGACGCGCTCGAGACGCCGGAGTTCCGCGATCAGGTGCGCGATTGGGGCGAGGAGTACCTCGGGGTCCCCGGGTTCATGGGCTCGCTCAACATCCACACCTACCAGTTCGACGGCACGCTCTCGATGGCGCCGGGCGCGTGCCCCGCCGGGACGCTCCACGCGGGTCGGATCGGCCTCTTGCGCGACAACGCGAGCGTGACCGAGGCGTACGGACAGTGGATCGGCATCTGCGACGATCCGAGCGCGCCGGTCTCGGACGTGGAGCCGTGGTGGGCGCCCGGCACGGCGATCCCCGCGATCGGCGACGTCGCCACCGAGAACCGCGTCGGCGTCGGCGGCGCGGACTGCGGCGGTCAGCGCAGCTCGTTCCGCTCGATCGAAGGCTGCGGCTGCGGCCCGAACTTGATTTACTGTGTACAGCGGCCCATCGGCGAGGAAGGCGACTACTACATCCCTGGCTCGATGCGGCGTCAGGTCGCGGAAGAGCCCGCGCGCCTGTTCGAGCACATCGTGGCCAACGACCGGCCGTTCAGCGACCTCGTCGAAGGCGACTACACGGTCGTGACGCGCACGCTGCGCATGGCCTACATGCGGCAGGCGCGCATGACGCCGGACAACGCGTTCATGGACGACGACGAGTGGTGGCGCGCGTACGCCGCCGAACCGGATCGCTGGCGCGAGGTCCCTGCGCACGACATCCACCCGCAGCTCTTGAGCGAGCGCGACTACCGCTTCGATCCGCGCGTCGAGCCCGGCCGCCCGCGCGGGATCCCCGCGGCCGGCGTGCTCACCACGATCGTCGCCAACGAGGCGTGGCCCCGCGAGCGCGTGCGCGCGGCGAACTGGATCCGCTCCCTCGCGTGCCGCGACTTCGCGCCCCCCGCGTCGGACGTGTCGTTCCCGCCGTACGAGCGCGACCCCGGTCGCGAGGGTCCGTGCCTCAACTGCCATCAGCTCATCGACCCCGCGGCGATCCACTTCAAGCGGATGTTCGACGCGGGCGGCCTCGTCGCCGCGACCACCGACGCGTGGGGCCTGTCTGGCGGGGGCGGCGCGATCTACCGCCTGAACGGCCACGCGAACGGATCGATGATCGCCGACACGCTGATGACGCCCGTGAGCCAAGCCGTGCTCGACGCGAACACCGACGCGCGTTTCATCGACTTCATGCCGCCCGGCACCCGGCTGTTCGGCGTCGAAGGTCGCGGCACGATCGGACCGCTCGGGTTCGCGCAGGCGCTGATCGACTCCGGCGAGTTCGATCGGTGCGCGGTGCGCCGCGCGTATCAGCGCTTCGGTGGGCGCGACCTCGTCCCGGGCGTCGACGACGATCGGCTCGGCGAGCTCGTGCGCGCGTTCCTCGATTCGAATCGAAACATGCGCGCGCTCATCGAGCGCATCACGACATCGGACGAGTTCGCCCTCGGCATCTGATCGCGCGACGCGCGAGCGATTGCGTATCCTCGCACCATGTCGCTCGCATCGAGGTGGTGGCTCGCGCTGGTCGCTTCGCTCGCGCTCGGTCCCTCGGCCGCATCGGCCGACGCGATCGGTGGGCCCAACGTCCGTTGTCCGCCAGGCACGACGCCGAGGATGCACGGACACGGTACATGGGCGTGCGCGCCGCGCCCGTGCACCGCGGACGCCGACTGCGCGAACCCAGGCCCGACGTCCGGCCTCTTCGGCGCGCCGGCGCCGGGTCCGAGCGCGTGCCGTCCCGTCGCGCTCTGCGTGTCCGACCGGGTCATCTCGAGTGGCCACGGTCGGCCCGCCCCCGGACCGCCGCCCACCACGCCGCACGCGTCGGCCGAGTGCGACGCCGACGGTCGATGCGAGGTCGGCGCGTGCTCCACCGCGACGCGCTGTGTCGAGGGCGCGAGCCCCGGCGAATCGCCCGCCACGTCGCCCTCCGAGCCCAGGAGCGAGACGGAGCCGGAGGCGACGCCCGAGCCCGAGGCCACGCCGGTGAACGAGCCCGCGGTCACTGGGACGGCCGCGGACGCGCCCACCGAGCGGACGTCCGGCTGTGCGATCGCGCGGGCTCCGTCGAGCGACCTACCGATCCTCGCGCTCGGCGTCGTGTTCCTCGCTCTCCGACGGTGCCGCGCTCGTCTTCGGCTTGCGGACGAGCCCTGAGGCCGGCACGTCGGGACCACGCTTCTCGCTCGCTGCGCGCCGCGGCCGCATCGCGCGCAGGAGGAACAATACCGCCAGCGCGACGATCACCGCGACCGCGACGTCCTGCCAGCTCACCTCCGGCCTCGACGTGTCGCACGATCGCAATCGAGAATGACGGCCGTCACGTGAACCCGAGCAGCTGCCCGCCTTGGTACGTCACGAGCGCACCGACGTACGCGAGCGCGGTCATGTAGGCGAGCATGAAGAGCGGCCAGCGCCAGCTCCCGCTCTCGCGCCGCAGCACCGCGATGGTGCTCATGCACTGCGCCGCGAGGACGAAGAACACCATCAGCGCGAGCCCGGACAGCGGCGTCATCAGCGGTCGCCCGTCCGCGCGCGTCGCGCGCTGGAGCGCCTCACGGAGGGGAACGCTCTCCTCATCGGCGTCGTCCCCGATCCCCCACACGATCGCGAGCGTGCTCACCAACACTTCTCGCGCGGCGAACGATCCGATGAGCCCGATCCCGATCCGCCAGTCGAACCCGAGCGGCTCGATCGCGGGCTCGATGACGTGACCGAGGTGCCCGGCGAACGAGTCCTCGAGCTGCTCCTCCGCCTCCGCGTGACCGAGACGCGAGAGCTCGGCGTCGAGGGCGTCTCCATCGAGCGTGTCCGCCGCGTCCGCGCGGAGCGCGTCGTAGCGCGCCTCGGTCGCCTCGTTCTTCGGGTAGCTGAGGAGCGCCCAGAGGATGATCGTCATCGCGAGGATGATCGTCCCCGCGTCGGTGAGGAACGCGCGCGTCCGACGCGCGACGGCGAGCCCGACGTTGCGCACCGTGGGCATGCGATACGGCGGGAGCTCGAGCACGAGCGTCGGAGCCGGCCCGCGGATCACGGTACGCCGCAGCACCGCCGCCGCGCCGAGGCTCGCGATCACGCTCAGCGAGTACATCGCGAACAGCACGAGCGCGCCGGTCGAGAAGATCCCGAGGGTGCGCCGCTCCGTGTCGAACACCACGGCCGTCACGAGCGCGTAGACGGGCAGACGGGCCGAGCAGCTCATGAGCGGGATCACCATCATGGTGAGAAGCCGGTCGCGCCGGCTCTCGATCGTCCGGGTCGCCATGATGGCGGGGATGGCGCACGCGAAGCCGCTGAGCAGCGGTACGAACGAGCGCCCGTGGAGACCCACGGAGCGCATCACCCGATCGATCACGAAAGCGACGCGCGCGAGGTAGCCGCTGTCCTCCAGCACCGTGATGAACACGAAGAGGAGCGCGATCTGCGGCACGAACACGATCACGTTGCCGACGCCGGCGATGACCCCGTCCACCGCGAGATCGGAGAGCGCGCCCGACGGAAGAAGAGTACGCACGGTATCTTGCGCTAGCGCGACGCCCGCTTCGACCAGGCTGACGAGCGGATCCGACCACGAGAACAGTGCCTCGAAGAGCGCGAGCATCACCAGCGCGAACGTGAGGAGCCCCCACACCGGATGGGTGAGGACGCGGTCGATGCGATCGGTGAGGCGCCCGCTCGCCGAGTCCACCGGCTCCTCCACCGCATGCGCGAGCCACTCGTCGACCCGAGCGTAGCGATGCGCGATCAGCTCGAGCTCGAGGGTGCGTCCGGCGTCGTGGGCGGCGCGCTGCTGGGCATCGACGACCGCACGCAAGTCGTCGGGCACGTCGAGCTCGTCGCCGCCGAGCGAGAGGAGCGCCCAGATCGCGCGCGCGCGGAGCTCTCGCGGCGTGTCATTCGCCCGGGTGGCGGCCAGATGATCCTCCACCGCCGCCACCGCGCCGGCGCAGGCCTCGGGGATGGTCTCGGGCACGTAGCCGGGCGGGCTCGACAATGATCGTTTCACTGCTTCAGCCAGCTCGTCGATGCCCTCGCCGGTGCGCGCGACGATCGGCACGACCGGGACACCGATCGCCCGCTCGAGGGCCGCGGCGTCGATCCGCATTCCGGATCGGCGTGCCTCATCCATCATGTTGAGCGCGATGACGGTCGGACGGCCCGTCTCCATCACGGTGAGCGCGAAGTAGAGATGGCGCGCGAGCGCGCCGGCGTCGGCCACCACGACCACCGCGTCCGGACGCTCTCCCTCCGAGGGCAAGAGCACGTCGAGTGCGACACGCTCCTCCGGTGAGCGCGCGCTGAGCGAGTAGGTGCCGGGGATGTCGAGCACCTCGTAGCGGCGGTCGCCCGCCTGCCAGGTCCCACGGGAGACCTCGACCGTCACGCCGGGATAGTTGCCGGTGCGCGCCGCCGCGCCGGTGAGCGCATTGAACAGCGTGGTCTTGCCCGCGTTGGGGTTCCCGGCCAGCGCGATGCGGATCGGAGACGTCACGACACGTTGCGGTCAGAGCTCGGGCGGAACGCCGGACGTGGCGACCCTCGCCGCCACCGTCACGTCGCGAGGCTCGCGCACTTCGTCCACCACGATCGCACCCGCCTCCTGCTTGCGGATCGAGAGCGAGTAGCCGCGCAGCCGGAGCTCCAGCGGATCCCCGAGCGGCGCCACGCGGGTGAGTCGCACGCGGGTACCCGGGAGCATCCCCATCTCCCACAGACGACGCGCCACCGGACGCTCGCAGCGGACCTCGCGGATCACACACTCTGCCCCGACGGGCAGCGATCCCAGGGTGGTCTCCGCGGTCGCCATGGAGCGAATGATAATCGTTTTCATGATGGGGGCAACAGCCTCCACGGTGCGCGCCGTAGATCTCTGACGCGAGGCCCTGTACGCTATTTGCACAAAGTTCGGAGATGGCGGTGACGATGCTGGCCCGGGCAGGAGGATTGGTAGAGCGCGCGGTGTGCGAGGCGATCGACGCCTACGCGGCGCCCAAGGTGCGCGCGGCGGTCGTCGAGCTGGCGCTGCGATGGGCTCGGGTCTCCGTGATCCCCGAGCGCGGCCCCGAGGTTCGAGAGTTCGTCGAGGGTGCGCTCGTGCACGCCGCGGTGCAGATGCTCGGCGCGGAGGCGGGCGACGCGATCAAGGCCGAGATGGCGCCGATCGTCTCGATGGTGGCCGAGCGCGAGATCTCGACGGTGCGCCCGAGCACGACGCCGCCGCGGGGTCAGCCGATCATCAAGCCGGAGAGCGACTACCCGGAGATCGAGATCGGACACAGCGAGCCTCCGGTGCGAACAGCGCGCGGGCAGCGCGCCGCATCGCCGACCGTGCCGGGCCCGATCTCGTTCGCGCGCGTGCTCGTGGCGAGCATGGATCCGGCCAGCGTCGCGGAGCTGAGCCGGTGGCTCGCCGGCGCGGCGACCGTCGAGCCGGTGCGTGACGCGCTCGAGGTGCTCGACAACTTGGGTTACGGATCGTGCGGCCTCGTGATCGTGGACTGCCGGCGCCCCGCGGTGAGCGTGGAGACGCTGCTCGCGCTCGCGCCCGACATGCCGAAGGACGCGCGCGTCGTCCTCTGGGGCGAGCGACACGACCTCGAGCAGCACCTGGCGCGGCTCGGCGTACGGATGCCCGGCGAATGGGTCTGCTGCGGACCGGCCGCGAGCGCCGAGGACGTGGGCGCGATCGTGCGCATCCTGCTCGACTGAGCGCGCAGGCCGTATCTCGCAACAGGTCTTTCGACGCGCGGCCGTGTGCGGCGTCCTGCGCGGACCTCGTGGCCGTGGTATTCACGCGGAACCGTGGACGTCGAGACCCCCGCTCGCCCCGTGATCCCGGTGCTCGGCGCCCGCGAGGACGCGTCGGCCGCGCTCGCGCGTGCCGGTTACATCGCGGACGAGCGCAGCGCCACGATCGCGTGGCTCGCTGGCGCGCTCGGACGGCCGCTCCTCGTCGAGGGTCCCCCCGGGGTAGGCAAAACCGAGCTAGCCAAGGCGGTGGCCCGCGCGAGCGGGCGGGATCTCTTGCGGCTGTCTTGCTACGAGGGGCTCGACGAGGCGAAGGCGCTCTACGAGTGGGAGTATGGCAAGCAGATCCTCTACACCCAGCTCCTGCGCACCAACCTCGACGCGACGTTGAGCGGCGCGAGCGGTCTCCGCGACGCGATGGATCGCATCGCGCAGCACGATGGCGCGTTCTTCGACGAGCGCTTCCTGATCGCGCGGCCGCTCCTCGCCGCGCTGAAGAGTCCGACCCCGGTGGTCCTCCTGATCGACGAGGTGGATCGCGGCGACCCCGAGCTGGAAGCGCTCCTGCTCGAAGTGCTCTCCGACTACGCCGTGACCGTGCCGGAGATCGGCACCATCCGAGCCCGCTCCATCCCGTACGTCGTATTGACGAGCAACGGCACGCGCGAGCTGACCGAAGCGCTCCGCCGTCGCTGCCTGCACCTCGCCCTCAGCCTGCCCAGCCTGGAGCGCGAGCTCGAGATCGTCCGCGCCAGGGTGCCGGAGGCGAGCGCGGCGCTCGGGGAAGGGTTGGTGCGATTCGTTCGAACCCTGCGGACGCTCGAGCTGACCAAGCGCCCGAGCATCTCGGAGACCCTCGACTGGGCCCGCGCGCTCGTCCTGCTCGGCGCGCCCGCGCTAGGGCCTGAGGTCGTTCGCGAGACGCTCGGGGTGCTCCTCAAGCACGCGGACGACGCCGAGCGGGTCGAGCGGGACCTCGCGCGCCACCTCAGCGCCAGCGCCGGCTAGTCCCCTGGATCAGAAGTTGTTTGCAAAACAACTTCTGATTCGGGGGCTCGATTGGGTGGGTGGCCCCGCGCGATTTACTCGCGCGGGGGGAGGGTCTGGGACAGACCCTCCGAAGAAGATCAGCTAGTCCCCGCATCCGTGATTTATTTCATGAATCACGGATGCAGGGGACAAGCGCGCCTCGTCGCTTCGCATGTCGCATTGCGTCGGGGCCCCCCCGAGCCCTGCGACGGGCGCTTTGATATCATCAGCCCGGCTTGTCGAAGGAAGACCCGACCTGGGAAGACGCGGCGCCCACCGAGACGGCGCAACGCCGAAAAGCGCGGGGCGGGTTGCCGACGACCGAGGAGATGGCGGTCCCCGACAAGCTGCGCGGGCCCGCCTCCGAGCTGGACTCCGCCGGAGTACCACTGCGCGATCTCGACTACGACGACGTCGGCCCGACCGAGGTGACCGACGAGCTGGCGTCGGGCGAGCAGCTCCTCGACGTCCCGATGTTCGAGCCGCTGCGCGACGGCGCCCTCCTCGCCGGGCGCTATCGCATCCAGCGCATCCTCGGCCGAGGGGCGACCGGTCTCGTCTACGAGGCGCGCGACGAGGAGCGGGGGCGGCCCGTCGCGGTGAAGGTGCTGTTCCCGCACATGGCGGTGCAGCCCATCGCCGTGCAACGACTCTTGCGAGAGGCACAGATCGCGGGGGCCGTGCAGCACCCCAACGTCGTCCACGTCTACGAAGGCGGCCGAGACGGCGACCGGATGTTCCTCGTGATGGAGCTGCTCGAGGGCACCGCGCTCTCGGACCTGTTGGCCGAGCGTGGAGCGCTGCCCTTCGCATGGATCGCCGAGCTCTTCGACGGGATCCTCAGCGCGGTCGGCGCGGTGCACGACGCGGGGGTCGTGCATCGCGATCTGAAGCCGGACAATGTATTTCTCGCGATGCGGCGCGAGAACCCCCTCGCGCTGGGCGTCCCCAAGGTGCTCGACTTCGGCATCTCCAAGCTCAAGACCGGTCGCGTCCCCGAGAAGAAGCTCACGGAGATGGGCATCGTGATGGGGACGCCGTACTACATGGCGCCCGAGCAGCTCGCCGACACGAGCAGCGTCGGTCCGCGCGCCGACGTGTACTCCCTCGGCGTGCTGCTCTACGAGGCGGTGACCGGCAACCGACCGTACGAGGGCGAGAGCGTGGTCGAGATGTTCACCGCCGCCACCGAAGGGCTCTACACGCCGCCGGAGGAGCTCCGTCCGGATTGCCCGCCCGCGCTGAGCCAGCTCATCGCGCGCGCGATGAACCCCGATGCGGAGGCGCGCTACGCCAGTGTGCACCGGATGCGGGACGCGCTGCGGGTCGCGCTCGCGGACGTCTCGGACGATGCCTCGCTCGACGACACGTCCGACGTCCGCGCGGCGCTGCGACGCCCGGCGAGCGCTCCGCTCGGAGTGGAGCCCACGCGGCAGCTCGAGCCAGGATTCATCCCCGGCGCCACGCCACATCCATCGGCGGGCACCCCCGAGGCCGGCGCGATCCACGAGCGCGCGACCATCCCGCCGTCCCATGTCACGCCGCCCTCGCCCGCGTCGCGCCCTGGGATCGACCCGCGGCTCTTGCTGTACCTCGCGATCGCGGCGATCGGAGGAGGGCTGTTCGTCGCCGTCCTCGCGACCGTCCTCGCGCTGCTCCTCCGCTGAGCGATCTACCGGATGACGTCGAGGTTGAGCCCGCCCGCGTAGGCGTAGCTCACGAACGCGTCGAACCCGTACACCACGAGGCCGACGTCCTTGCTCGCGCGGAGGCTGTGGTAGCCGTCGTGCTGGATGCCGTCCTGCACCTGCACGTTCGGTAGACCGACCACGTCGGGGAAGGAGAACTGACAGCGGTAGACCACCCACTCCGGATCCGGGTCGCCGACGCGACGCGGGATGCCGTCGGCCGGCGCGACCTTGCAGCGCTCGTCGGCGAGCCAGCTCGTCATGTTCTCGCCGTCCAGCTCGAGGGTCGCGTCGAACGGCGCCGTGATCACCACGAAGTCGAACGCGTAGAGGTTTGGCGTCAAGAAGACGTACTCGTCACGGTACTGCTCGACCGGCGGGACCGCGATGAGCGCGGGATCACCACCCGGATACTGGTTGATGATACCGACCGCCTCCTGGCTGGGAAGCACCTGCATCACGGAGATCGCCTGGTCCGCGAGGATCTCGAAGTCCTGATTCGCGATGAGGATGAACGAGCGGCAGCCCGTCCCGTTGCCGTCGTCCGGGCACAAGAGACCATCGCTGGTGAGCATCAGCGAGTCGCGCGGCGGAGGCAGTGTGGTGGTGACGACCGTAGTGCCCTCGGCCGCCGCGTGGATGCGCACGAACTCCGGCTCGTTGAACTCGCCGACGCTGTCGCGGGTCGGATCCACGAACGCGGCGTTGAGCGCGACCGAGCGCGGCGGCATGCGCCCGATGAAGAAGTGCTCGCCGAGCGTGTCGCGAGGGAAGACCTGCTCTTCCAAGTGGTCGGCACAGCACTGGCGGTTCTGGATGATGTTGAACCGCGGCGCGTCGGAGGCCTCGCTCCCAATGAACACGCTGACCGGACGAGACGCGTCGTTCGTCGAGATCGTCGTGCCCGTGAAGTCGGCGTTGAAGCCCTGGGTCTCCAGGTTGATGACGTCGAACGGGCCGATGTCGAACTCCCAGAGCTCGCCGCCGACCGCGTTGGGCGCGCCGTCGATGCCGATCACGTTCCGGATGTCGTTCGCGAACTGGACGCTCACGTGCGTCCCCGGCTGCGTGCCCACGATGGTGAGGAACGCGCGCAGGTCCTCGTCGTCGTCGGTGGGATCGAAGTCCTCGTTCGGGTTGACGCTGTTCGCGATCGTCTGCGGCCAGCCGACGACCAGGTACTCGCGCCCGATGGCCGAGGTGGGCAAGAGGAGCGAGGCGTCGTTGGAGAACACGCCAACGTTGTCGAGCGGGTTGAACTGATACGCGATGATCGGGTGGACCGAGGTCACGCGATACGCGTTCGAGGTGAGCGCGGAGTGCGTCCCATCGTCGAGCCCGTTCGAGCCCGCTACCACGCGGCAGCGGCAGTCGCGATGTCCGCCGGTCGGCGGGGGATCCTCGGCCGTGAGGCCGCCCGCGCAGAAGCACGACTCCCCGACGCCGCACTGCGCGCTCATGTCGCACGGGTAGAAGCTGCTCGAGCCATCCACCTCGCGCCGCGCGAGGTTCAGCACCTCGAGGTCGCCGGGCAGGAGCGTGACGCGCTCGACCTCCTCGAGGTCGACCGGCATGCCCACGGGCGCGTTGTTGCGCTCCACGATGACCTCGGTCTCGACCCCACCCGGGTTGGACACCACCACGGCGTACTGCTGCGAGGCCGCGTCGCTCCCGAGCGCGATCGCCGCGTTGTCGAGGTCGACGGTGTAGAACTCACAGCCCTGGTAGCTGCGGTTCATGATCGCGTCGTCGCACTCGTTGATGCACATCGCGTCGCGGCAGATGTACCCCGCCGAGACGTCGCACTCTTCGACGAGCGTGAAGTCGCTGCCGTCCGTGTTGCAGGTCACGACGTCGTTCTCGTTGCAGAACGAGGTGTTCGGTCGGCAGACCGAGCAACCGAGCTCGCGGACGCACGTGTTGCGCCCGTCGGTGCGCATGCTGCAGTCGTCGATCACCGGAGCGAGGAACTCGCCTTCACGCCGACACGAGTAGTGCACGTTCCCCAGGCACTCGCTCACGTCCTCGCTGAAGCACACGAAGCCGCCGTCCGTGAACGGGCTGCGCGCGTCGCTCCCCGCGTCGCGGGGGTTTCCGATCGTACAGCTCTCACAACCCGTGGAGCCGACCGCGGAGAGGGCGGCGATCGCGAGCAACCCGATGGCGCGATCTCGGAACGGAGCGAAAGCGAGCGAAAGCAAGGACGGCGCGATCTTCAAAGGAACCCCCTCGGGTCAACGGACGATTTCGAATCCTAGGTCGACGCCACGCCGCGCGCACGCCGAGCGCCCGACCGGGCGCAGCCGCACCCGATCGAGGCTAGCCGCACCCGATCGAGGCTAGCTCCCGCACGCACCGCGAGGCTCAGCGCTGGCCGAGCCAGACGTCGAGCGCGGAGTGGCTCCAGTAGATGTCGTTCAGGTACTGGTACCGGAACTCATCGAAGGTGAAGCCCGGGATCGAGATCGCGAACACGCCCCACGTGAAGAAGCCACCGGGGATGTCATCGATCATCGGGATCGAGCTCAGGTCGGGAGCTGGCGCCTCGCGGACGTCGCCCGGCAAGAACATGCGCCACGCGGGATTGCCGTCCGCGCCGATCATCAGGACCATGTGCATGTCCGGATCGGGCGCCGACGGGTCGGCCTCCCAGCGCAGGATGCGGTCCGGCGGCAGCGGGTCGGCGAACGCCGGCGCCGTTGCCTCCGGGATGCCGAGGAACCCGTTCATCGGGAGCACCGAGTCGATCGTCGTCACACCGTTCTGGACCACGACGGTGTACGGGTTGTTGTCGAGGTCGCTCGTGTACCAGCCCGCCTCCACGCGGAAGCGACCATCCGACAGCGCGCCCTCGAGGCTCGGCTGCGCGGTGAAGCGGAACGAGCGCGTCGCGTCGCGCCGGCGCAGCACGTCGATCTCCTCGAAGTTCACGACGCGGTGGATGACACCCTCGCCGCCGAGGTCGATGTTCGCTTGGAGCCGCATGCGATCCGGCCCCGTCTCCACTCCGCGCGGGAGCTCGGTGACCTCGGTCTCGAGGTAGTGGTCGAGCGGGATCGTCATCTCGATGTCGACGTGTTCGACCGTCTGACCGGGGCCCGCCAACACGTTGCGCGCGACGCCCATCACGTACGGGATGAAGTGCCCCGTCGTCGTGTTCTCGAGGCCGGCCAGCGCGTAGACGGCGAGGCCCGCCGGGCGCGCGAAGATCGAGTAGGGATAGCCGCGCGGTCCCGTCATGTCGGTCTCGAGCACGCGGTTGTGCTGCGTCCCGCCGCCCGACGGATCCGGGTTCTCGACGTTGTGCTGGCGGCGCGTGGTCTCGACGTACGCGACGCGCACCCAGCCGTCGATCGGCTCGGGCACGTTGAGCCACGGGTTGGGGCCCATCTCCATCGGGCCGAAGAAGATCAGCTCGCCCTGGATGATCGCGCCGTTGCGGCCGCGCCCGGGCGGCGGGGGCTCCCCGCCATCTCCGCACATCGGGTCCTGCCACGGCACGAGGAAGACCGTCACGTCGCTCGCGTCGAACGCGATGACCGAGGTCCTCTCGTAGCAGAACTTCGCCACGTGGATCGTCTCCGGCGCGATGACGTCGGGGCCCGAGAACGTGATCTGGCCGAGTGTGTCGGTCAGGCCTTGGTGAACCGTCGTGAGATCCTCGCCGAGGATCGCGAACGCATCGGGCACCGGCTGGCCGGTCGTCGCGTCGATCGCCGTCAGGTTGATCGCGCCGTTGATCGGACCGCCGCCGAGCCCGCCCGAGAACGGGTCGGAGCTGTCGAAGTACGTAAACGCGTCGTGCGCGACCGTCTCGGACATGTCGACGCCGTCGACCACCGTGACGTCGACCGTGCCGGCGACGCTCGGAGGCGTGCGGCAGGTGATGCGCGTCTCCGACACCACGTCGATGTCGGTGCACGCGAGGCGGCCGAAGAGAACCGAGTCGCCCGCCTGGAACGTCGTGCCGTTGCCGATGATGGAGACGAACGTGCCGCCGGCGATGGAGCCCGAGTTCGGCTCGACGTAGATCGGCTCGTACGTGTACCCGTCGGTGAGCGTGCGGGTCTCTCCGTCCACCTCGATCGTGACGTCGACGGTGCCGACCGCGCCGGCCGGGACCACGACGGCCAGACGGCGCGGGTCGATCAGCCGGTGGTCGGCGGGCTGCACCATGATGTCGCCGAACGTGACCTGCGAGAGATCGGTGAAGCCGTTGCCGCGGAGGACCACCGTGTTGCCGCCGCTGTACGGGCCGTGATCGGGCACGACGCGCTCGAGCACGAAGTCGGTGTTCCCGATGCCGCTTCCGTCGCGGAAGGTCATCCCGGCGTCACCGCCATCGACGCCCGAGTCGACCAGCGTGATCGACGAGTCGGGCAACACGGGCACGTCGCATTCGCAACCCGCGAGGGCGAGCGCGAGGAACGCTACGGTGAACGAGGACACGGTGGAGAGGGCAAGTCGGCTCATCGGGACCTCTTCAGAGGTAGTGGTCGAACGGCGGGAAGACTCAGTGGAGGAACGCGCGGAAGCGCTGCACGCACCGCAGCGCTCGAAACACTGAACAGCTCGTCGAGCTAGCTCAGCGACGAGGAGCTCACGAGCGTCGCTCGCGAAGCTCGCCCCCAGGGGCTTCCGTCTTCCCCCGGGAGCCCGCGCGCACCACGCCAGCGTGGGTGCACGCACCTCGTGGCCAGTATCTGCGAGCCCCGTTTGAAGTCAAGGCGAGGCCCCCTTTTCCCGGGGTCGTTGCTACCCTTCGCCCTCGCGTTCATGAAGCTCCTCCGGCTCGTCCTCAGCGACCTCCACCTCGGCACCGGGAGCCGACCGGGGGAGTACAACGTCTTCGAGGACTTTCACCACGACGACGAGTTCGCCGAGCTGCTCGCCTACTACGACCGGGAGGCCGGCGAGGAGGGCGAGCTCGAGCTGATCCTCAATGGCGACATCTTCGATCTCCTGAAGGTCAAGATCGGCGGGGTCTGGCCCACCGAGATCACGGACGAAATCGCGACCGAGAAGCTCCGCTACTGCCTCGATGGGCATCCGCGGTTCGTCATCGCGCTCAAAGAGTTCCTCGCCAAGCGCGGTCGGCGGGTGGTGTTTCTGCCCGGCAATCACGACCTCGACATGTGGTTTCCCGGCCCTCAGGAGCTCTTCCGCCGCTACGTCGCGCCGGGCGCGGCGGCGGAGCGGGTCCACTTCGTGACCTCGGGCGATACCTATTACCTCCCGGAGGGCATCCAGATCCGGCACGGCCACCAGCTCGAGCGCATCCACCGGGTCGACTACAACCGCATGACCAAGCGTCGTCGGGACGGCACCGAGATCCTCGACCTGCCGTGGGGGAGCCTCTGGATCCTCGAGGTGATGAACCCCGCGAAGGCGATGCGCAGCTACGTCGATCGGATCCAGCCGCTCTCTCGCTTCCTGCTCGCGGCGGTGCTCTTCGACACGATGTTCGTGGCCCGTTTCCTCTATCACTCGGGGATCTACTGGGTACGTCAACGCATCTTGAACCTCGCGGCGTGGCGCGAGCGCTTCGAACGGCTCCCCACGATGCTTCGTGAGGAGATCATCGCGCTCGGCGGCTTCGACGAAGCGGCGGTCCGCGCGCTCAAGCGGCTCCGCGGCGTCAACACGTTGATCGTCGGACACTCGCACGGCCCGCGGTTCCGCCAGCTCCCGGACGGCAAGCTCCTCATCAACACGGGGACGTGGATGAGGATGATCAACCTCGACATCCAGCACCTCGGCCAGGACAGCGGGCTCACGTATTGCCGGATCGTGTACGACGACGACGGACGTCCGACGGTGAACCTGATGAGGTGGCTCGGGCGTCGTAGACCGTTCGACATCATCCCGTACGCGGACTGAGAGACTCCCCCCCTTGCGCTCGCCCTCGCCCCTGCCCCTGCCCCCGCTCAGAGCGCTGCCGCCCCTGGCCGCGCTCGTGCTGGGAACGCTCACGGCGGTCCCCGCCTCCGCCCAGCTCTCGGTCGAGCTCGAGGCGCCGCCGGTGCGCGCGGGCGAGCGGGGCCAAGTCCTCGCGCGGGTGAGCGGCGCGGGGACGCACCCGCTGCTCGTCACGCCGTGGAGCGAGGGCACCGCGATCGAGGTGGTGCGCGGTCGCCTGGTGCGCGCCGAAGCGCGCGACCCGAGCGCCGACGTCCTCGAGTTCCGCATCCCGATCATCGCGCGCAGCCCGGGTACGGCGGTGCTCCGCGTGCGCGCCGCGGGATATGTGTGCGGCTGCCCGGAGGGCGATCGTTGCACGGAACGTTGTCGCAGCGTGACCGCGGAAGGCAGCCTCGTGATGGCGGTCGCGAGCGAGGCCGCCGCGCCGCGCGCGACCCGAAAGCAGGCGGACGAGCGCGCCGAGGGTGCGCGCACCTCGTCGCTCAGCTGGGTCCGGCTGCCCGGCGCGGAGGCTTGCGTCGGCAGCGCGGAGCTGGCGCGCGCGGTCGAAGAGCGGCTCGGCCGCTCCGTCTTCGTGTCCGCGGCGGAAGGCGCGTTGGCGGTGGAAGGTCGCGTCGAGCGCGTCGATGCGACCTGGCGCGCCACCATCCACATCACCGACGCGGAGGGCCAGGCCCTCGGGGAGCGCGTGCTCGACAGCGACGCGGAGAGCTGCGAGCGCCTCGGCGCGACCGCGGCGACCGCCATCGCGCTCATGATCGATCCGCTCACCGCACCGCCGCGCGAGAGCGCCACGAGCGACCCGCCGCCCGAGCACGAGGACCGCGAGGCGGAGACGCGCGTGATCGTGGAGCGCGTCGAGGTGCCGGTACCCGCCGAGCCCGAGCCGACCCCTCCTCGCTGGCGCATCGAGATCGACGCGAGCGGCGCGGGGAGCCTCGGGCTGTTGCCGACCGCCGCCCTCGGCGGCATCGGCGCGGTGATCCTCGAGATCCCGGACTTCGTCCCCATCATGCTCGAGGGCGCCATCTTCCCGTTCGCGCGCGCCGAGGTCGACGGCTTCGGGCAAGCTGATTTCCTGCATGTACACGCAGGCTTCCAGATCTGTCCGCTCGCCCTGCGCGAGAGCGGCATCGCGCTCCAAGGCTGCCTGGGCGCCGACGCGGGCGGCGTGTTCGCGATAGGCGGGGACCCGGTGAGCAACGGCGAGCGCGTGATCGGCCAAGGTCACGCGTCGGTCCGCGGGCACTTCGATCTGATCGGGCCCCTCACCTTGAGGGTCGGCCTGCACCTCTTGATCCCGTTCCGGCACGACACGTTCCTCGCCCAGGGGATGAGCGGCGAGTACGCGGTGTACACGCCGGAGCCGGTGGCCGGGATGATCGACCTCGGCGTGGGTGCCCACTTCGACTTCTGACCCGGCGAAGCCTTTCGCGAGGCGCGCGTGAGAACATCGGCGGGGTCCCGCCACTCACCCTCCGAGACCATGTCCTTCGCCGCCCGATCGAGAGGAGCCCGCGCGTGGAGCTGACCCCCGCGGTCGCTCGCCCGCCGCCGTTCGCCGCGGTGTTCGAGACCCACGCGCCGCTCGTGTGGCGCGCGCTCCGCCGTCTCGGGATCGCGGAGTCGGACGTCGAGGACCTCTCGCAGGAGGTGTTCGTCGTCGTCCACCGGCGGCTCCCGGAGTTCGAGGGTCGCTCGAAGCTCTCGACGTGGATCTATGGCATCTGCGTCCGCGTCGCGTCCGATCATCGGCGCCGCGCGCACGTGCGCCGCGAGCGACCGACCGAGCAGATCCCCGACGAGCCGCTGAGCGCGCCGCAGGTCAAGGAGCTCGAGCGCGAGCTCGCGCGCGCGCTGCTCGACAAGGCGCTCTCCTCACTCGACGAGGAGAAGCGCGCGGTGTTCGTGCTCTACGAGATCGAGCAGCTCGACATGACGGAGGTCGCGGACGCGCTCGGCTGTCCGCTCAAGACCGCGTACTCGCGCCTGTACGCGGCTCGCAAGCACGTGGAGTCCGAGATGCGGCGCGCCATCGGATCGCGAGGTGCCGTATGAGCGAGACGATCGAACCGGTGCGCTGGAGCGACGACCCGGACGCGCCCGCGTTCCTGCGCGACGCGGTGAGCTCCGCCCGCGCCGATCTCCCCGACGACGCGCAGCTCGCGTCGCTCGCGGCGCGGCTCGGTCCGCTGCTCGGCGGCGGCGGCGGGGGCGGGGGCGGGGGCGGAGGATCGGCGGCGAGCCTCGCCAAGGGATCGCTCGCGCTCAAGGCGGCGGGCGCGATGGTGGTGGCGGGCGTGGTCGCCACGGGCGCCGCGATCGTCTGGCCCGGGCCTCCCGAGACACCGCGCGCTCCCCTACGCCCGTCCGTCTCGAGCACGCACGAGCCCGAGCCGATCGTCGCGCCCGCGATCCCGAGCGGGGCCGAGATCCCCGACGACCTCACGATCGACGAGCCGACGACCCCACGAAGGCGCGCGAGCGCTCCGCGCTACGAGACCGATCCCGATGTCGAGCTCGCGCTCATCCAACGCGCACAACGAAGCTTGCGATCGTCCGCCGCCGAGGCGCTCGCCGCGGCGCGCGAGCACGCGGATCGCTTCGGACCCGACGCCCCGCTCGCGCAGGAGCGCGAGGTCGTCGCCGTCGAAGCGCTCCTCGCGCTCGGACGCCGCGCCGACGCCGAGGCACGCGCCGCCACGTTCCACCGCCGCTGGCCGTCGTCGGCGCACGGCCGACGCATCGACGTCCTGCTCGCTCAGGGAGCGACCGCGCCATAGATCGCGTCGAGGTCGACGTCCCTCAGCGAGGGAGCCGCGGCGGCCTGCGCCGTCCACTCGACTTGCCGTGACTCATCGGGCGCGGCCCGATCGATCAGCTCGTAGCGGACGGCGCGCACGACGTAGGCGCCGTCGACATCGCGGCGGACCATCACGCGCTCGAGCACGAACATCCATCCCGCGCAGATCTGCTGCACGACGTCGAACCCGTCCGCGTTTGGCTCGATGGCGCGAAAGCCCTCGCATGGGCACGTGGGGTCTTCCTCGCAGCGCCGGATCAGCCGCGGACTCGACGCGAGGCGGCGACCCACGCCGTCGTAGATGGTGAGTCGCGTGCCACGGACCACGACGGTGTGCCCACCGTGGAGGCTCCATCGCGCCGCCTCGACCGCGCGCGGCGCCGGAGCACGCGCGAGCGGTGTCGGGGACCCGGCGCAAGCGGTCACGAGCGTCACCGCGAGCGCGGCGAGGATCGCGTAGAGGGCGTGCTCGTCCGTCATGGATGCGGTCCGACGCAACCTCCGTTCCGACCCGAGAGCGCGACGGGTGCGGTACGCGGCGCGCGACGCGCGTGTCCGTACGGCCGCGCCGCGTCGATCAGCTGCGGAGGTAGCTCGCGCCGTTGACGTCGATCACCGCGCCGCTCGCGAAGCCGGCGTCCGGCCGACACGCGGCGAGCACCCAGTACGCGACCTCGTCGGGGCTGGCGACCCGCCCGAACGGACTCTCTGCGCGGATGGCGGCGCCGCCCGGACCCTCGAGGTGGGGGCGTGCCATCTCCGTCTCGACGTAGCCGGGCGCGATCGCGATCAGCGAGATGCCCCGCGGCGCGAGCGCGACGGCCAGCGACTGCGTCAGCTGATGGAGCCCCGCCTTGGCGGCTCCGTAGGCGGGCGCCGTCGGCTCACCGCGATAGGCGCCGCGGCTCCCCACGTTGACGATGCGACCGCCCTCCCCCATGCGGCGCGCCGCCCAGTAGATCGCATGTGCCGGACCGAGCAGGTTGAGTTGCATCGTGCGATCCCACGTCGCGCGCCACGCGTCCCAGTCGTCCTCTAGCACGTGGGCGAGCTCATAGATCCCGGCGTTGTTGACCAACACGTCGAGCCGCCCACCGTGCTCGACCGCCGCGTCCACCATCCTGCGCGTGGCGTCCGGGTCGGAGAGGTCGGCGCGGACCAGCGCGTGCCCGCTCGCCTCGCCGCCGATCGAGCGCAGCACCCCGCGCGCCGCGTCCTCGTCACGATGGAAGTGGACGACCACCCGCGCTCCGTCCCCCGCGAGACGCGACGCGATCGCGGCGCCGATCCCACGCGAGGCGCCGGTGACGAGCGCGACCTTGCCCTCTAGCTCCGGCATCGCCCTACGGATGGTACCGACTCAAAAGTGAATCGGGTGACCGTCGCGGAAGAACCCGCCGGTCGGTCCTTCGGGCGGGAGCGTCGCCGCCCACACGATCCCCGACGCACCCTCCGCGACGGAACGCGACGCGCTCGCCCCGCCCATGTCCGTCCTCACCCATCCCGGGCACACCGCGTTGACGAGGACCCCACGCGCGCGCTGCTCGTCGGCGAAACAGCGCGTCCACACGTTGAGCGCGCCCTTCGAGACGCGATAGGCCGAGCTCGGCCAACCGTCGCGCTCGTGCACACCGGCCCTCACCGCCGCCTCGAACGCGCGCACCACCGCGTCGGCATCCTCGGTGTTCTCCACCGCCTGGAGGCGCTCGCGCGTGCGGGGCGGAAGGCTCGCGAGCTCGCCCATCCCGCTCGACACCATCACGATGCGCCCACCGCGACGCACCTTCGGCGCCAACGCCCGCGCTACGTTCGTTGCGCCCGTGTAGTTCACCGCGAGCGTCCTCGCGACGACGTCCGCGTCGAATCCGTCGAGCGCGATCCCCGCGTTGCACACGATCACGTCGAGCGCCTCGAGCTCCGACGACGCCGCCTCGATCCCGTCGGCCGAGGTCACGTCGAGCGCGAGCGGGCTTGCGAGATGGCCCGCGTCGCGCAGCGCCTTCGCCTCGCGCTCGGCGTCGTCGATGTTTCGTGCCGAGACGACCACGTGCAGCCCGCGCCGCGCGAGCTCGCGCGCGGTCTCTCGCCCGAGACCTCGGCTCGCCCCCGTCACGACTGCGCGCTCCGTCACCCGCACCTCCCGGTCCCCCGATCCTGGGGAAGCGGGGGCGCGATGACCAGCCCTCGTGGCGAGCGCCGACGCATCAGCCGAGCTTCGCGGCGACCGCGTTGATGTCCGGCGCCTCGAGGATCGACTTCTCGTGGCCATGGCGACCGACCTCGATCATCGCGCGACCGAGATCGACCGTCGTCATCAGCTGCGAAGGAGCGATCGCCTTGAGCACCGGATACGTCCACCCGAGCGACGCATAGATCGCACGGTAGAGCGGCACGCCGCTCCTCACGCCCTTCCTCGGAAGGATCACGCCGGGCCGGAACATGTGTGCGGAGCGCCACGGCATCGCGAGGAGCGCCTGCTCCGCCTCCGCCTTCACGCGCGCCCACATCTGACGCGAGCTCGCGTCGGTGCTCGCGCCCGAGATGAAGCACATCCGCATCCCCGGGCTGTGCCGGAGGAGCGCCTGCGCGGCCGCGACGGTGAAGTCGTAGGTCACGCGTCGGTAGTCGCTCTCCGACATCCCCACCGCGCTCACGCCGAGGCAGTAGAGGCACGCGTCATAGCCGGCGAAGCGATCCTCCACCGTGGCGTAGTCGAGGAAGTCCTCGTGGATCAGCTCCGTCAGCTTGTCGTGCGTACGTCCGGTGGGCTTGCGCACCACCGCGAGGACCTCGTCGACGCCATCGTCCTCGAGACACTCGATGAGCGCCCCTTGCCCGATCATGCCGGTCGCGCCGAAGAGCACGAGCCTCACGAGGAGCTCGTGGGTTGGGAAGGTGCGCCGTCAGCCATCGCCATCGAGCGATTGTGCACCGGAGTCCCGCCGCTGTCTCGAGCCCTCGCGGTGTAACGTGGGCGAGCCGCTCCCCGCCCGTCAATCGTGGACGAGGGTCGCGGCGCGCCGCACCGCCTCGACGTCGGCGTCGTGGACGAGCGCACGCTCGGCACGCTCGAGCGCCTGCCGCGCTTGGTCCTTCGCCGCCCGGCGCAGTTCGTCGTCCCCCGCTGCGGCGATCGACGCGAGGGCCTCTTGCAAGCGCTCGGCGACCTCGACGAGGCCCGCGCCGTCGCGGCCGATCGCGCGGAACGCGTGCGTCACGAGATCGTGGGCGCGCAGCGCGGAGACCTCGACCCGGTCGAGCTCCACGGCGCCGCGTTCGCGCTCGCCCTGGGGCTCGCTCCAGCCCGCGAAGAGGCGCACCTGCGCGCCGAGCACCGCCACCGCCGTGCCCGGATCGTTGACGGCCGGCGACAGCGCCCGGCTCGCGATCTCCGAGAGCGCGAGGAGCCCGCACACCGGATCGGTCTCGAACGCGCGTTCCTGGCCGATCGAGAACGCCTTCGCGACGCGCTCGTGGTCCAACACGACGTGCGGATCTTCTCGGAGCACGTGCGCGAGCGGCACCGTCCGCGTCGCGAAGTCCCCCGGCTGGACCGACACCCGGATCCGCAAATCGGCTTCCACCGCATAGCGGTGGAGCGCCTCGACATCGAAGTGTTGGACATACCCGACGTCGGTCCCGTGCACCGGCACACCGAGCTCGCCGTGATCCACCGGAGCCGCACCGCCGAGCCTGGGTGCGCGTCGTCGCCGATCGAGCGCGTCGCGGGTCGCCGTCTCGATCGCGGCGATCGTCGTGCCCATCCGCCCGAGCCGCGCGATACGGTCCACCCAGCGAACGAACGTCAGGATGACGGCGACGAGCACGAGGATGGTGAGCGCGAAGAGGACGAACCTCCCCCCGCGTCCGTAGTAGCCGGTGGTGACCGCGACCTGCGCGACCACGCCGTAGATGAACGCCCCCACGAAGCCGGCGAGCGCGTTCTGTGAGACGTCGTCCGACAACACGAGGGGAAACGAGCGCGGCGTCGCCGTCGTGCTCGCCGACGAGTACGCGGCGACCATCGACGCGACGGCGAGCGACGCGATGACCAGCATGCTCGTGGACAGGATCGAGAGCAGCGTCTCCACCGCCTCCGCCGGCACCTCCGGAACCGAGCCAGCGAGCGCGAGGCCATCGGCCGTCTTCGCGAACAGCGCGCCGCAGATGGACAGGACGCTCGCGATCAACGGTCGCACCCAAAGGCGCTGGCCGATCCGGAAGAGGACGAGCTGGAGACGATCGATCACGAGCGACATCCTTCTCGGGGTACGCGCGGACGCGAGCCTCGAGCCGGTCGCGCGGAGCATACCTCGCATTCGAGGAGACTCTAGACAGGCCGACCGCCGAGGCCGTCGTTCCGCGTCCGCAAGCTCCGTTGCGAGCCCACTCCCGAGCCGACGCCGCGCGATTCCCCGCGGCATATCGCCCCGAGGGTGGCAAGGAAGTCACACCGGGTCGGCGCCCACGGCCGGGCTCGGAGGGGCACGGAGCTTGCCGACCGGTCGACCACGATGGTGCTGCGCTCAGTCGTGCTGGTGCTCTGCTTGGCTTCTGCCGGAGGCGTCGCGCGCGCACAGATCGACGACCCACCCGACGCGCCGACCCCGTCTGCCGACGCGGACGGGTCGAGCGACGAGCGGCTCGCCGCGCGGCTCGACGCGGTGTTCGACGCGGTGGACGAGTTCGAGCGAGTCGACGTCGACGTAGAGAGCGGCGTCGCGCGGCTGAGCGGCGAGGTTCCGAACGGCGACGCACGCGAACGCGCGGTGGAGCTGGCCGGTCGGATCGATGGGGTCATCTACGTAGACGATCGCATGGCGGAGCCGTTCGCGGTGTCCGACCGGCTCACGCCGATGCGCGAGCGCGCCGAGGGGTGGGTCACCGCGACGCTCCAGAAGCTGCCGCTGATCGGGGTGGCGCTCGTCGCGTTACTGGCGCTCATCGGATTGGGGCGCCTCGCGAGCCGCGACTGGCGGCTCTACCGGATCGCGATCCGCAACGCGCTGCTCCGCACCCTCGTCAAGCGGATGATCCTCATCGCGTTCGGGATCGTCGGGCTGCTCGTCGCGCTCGAGATCCTCGACGCGACGACCGTCGTCGGCACGGTGCTCGGCGCGGCGGGCGTCCTCGGCCTCGCGGTGGGGTTCGCGTTCCGCGACATCGTCGAGAACTACCTCGCGTCGTTCCTGCTCGCGGTCCGAAGACCCTTCGCGCCCGGCGACGCGGTGAAGATCGGCGAGCACGAAGGGAAGGTCATCCGCCTCACGATGCGGGAGACCGTGCTGATGAGCTTCGAGGGCAACCACCTCACGCTGCCCAACGCCACCGTGTTCAAGGCGCCCGTCCTCAACTACACCCGCAACCCGAAGCGACGGTTCGACTTCGCGGTCGGCGCCGGCGTCGACACGGACCTGATCGCCGCTCGGAAGCTCGGCGTCGAGACGCTGGCGGGAACTCCCGGGACGCTCGCCGATCCGGCGCCGACGATGGTGATCGAGCAGCTGGGCGACTCCAACGTCGCGCTGCGGTTCTACGCCTGGATGGATCAGAGCGCGTCCGACTTCCTCAAGACGCGGAGCGAAGCGATCCGTCGCGTGAAGACCGCGATGGAGAACGCGGGGGTCGACATGCCGGAGCCGATCTATCGCGTCCATCTGGTCGAGCCGAGGAGCGCACCGTCCAAGCCGGCGCCGAACCCGATCGATCATCCCGACGCGGACGTCGTGGCCGTCGATCACGCGGTCGACGAGCAGATCGCGGAGCTCGAGGATCCGGACGAAGCAAACCTCCTTCAGCCCGCCGGGCCGCGAGCTTGACGATCGCCGTCTCGGGGTCGCGCCGTGACCGCGACCCCCAGCGAGGCGACGAACGCGAAGGCGAGCGCACCTCCGAACGTCCACCCCGCCACCGAGATCTCGGCGAGCGACACCATCGGCGTGACCCCGTCGAAGCTCTGGACGCTCTCGAGGCCGGCCTTCAACCAGGCGTAGCGGAGCCCCATGCCGATCCCTGCCGCCAGGCTGACCGCGACGACCGACGCCAGCACGAGCGAGGGTGGGGGCGGCGCACGACGTCTTGCGCGATAGACGAGGGTGGGCACGAGGCCGAGCAGCGGCACGGCCCCGAGCGCAGCGGACAGGCGCAACACGAGCAGCAACGGGTCCAGCGCGCTCGTCATGGTCATCTCGATCTGGTCGGCGGACGCAGCGAGGTGAGTGGCGATGGGCAGCGCGATCCAGCTGCCGAGCCCGGCGTAGAGCGCCATCGCCAGGAGCGTGACCAGCAGATCGGCGATCGAGCGCGCGGCCACGGACGAACGATCAGCGCGCGTCGTTGAGCAGGATCTCGAGCCCGGCGGTGAGCAAGTACGTCTGCGGCTCGTCCGGGTGCTCGAATTCGATCACGTGGACGAACCTCACCACGGGTCCGAGCGTCACGTCGCCCGCCTCGAAGTCGAATCCGAGCGCCACCTCGTACGCAGGGCGCGCCTCGCCGTTCCACGCCGCGATCGACGCGTCGATCTCCGCCCAGATGCACGACGCGCGGCTCGGCTCTTCGGGGTGCGCGATGCCGCGAGGCCGGAACCGCACCCCGAGCGACGCCGTCGCGAGATAGCCCGTCTGCGCCTCCTGCGCGCTGAGCCACGCGGCGCGCAGCCGGAACAGGGGAGCGAGGAACTTGGTCACGGCGAACACGGTGGCGAGCGAGATCGTCCCGCCGGGGTAGTACTCCGCGAGCTGAGGATCGGTGAACGGGAAGATCACCGCGCCCTCGAGGCCGACGATCACCCGATCGCTCCCCTCGTTCGACATCGCCTCGCCGCCGACCTCGACCTCGTGATCTTGCGCGAGCGCCGGCGCGGCGGCGCCGATCGTCACGCCGAGGAAGATCGCGAGCACTCGTACGCGGTTCTTCATGCCGCGGACCCTACCCCTCTCGACCGCCGCGCGCCGCCCCGTCCGGCGAGCGTTCGCACGCGCCGGGTGGCGGAGATGTGGTGAGATGCAACCGCGGAGGCGCAGCGTGACCGAGGACGAACGGACGGTGGTGAGCAAGTTTCTTAGCTTCGTGCTGCGACATCGCCCCGACGAGATCGGGCTCACGCTCGACGCGGCGGGCTGGGCCTACGTCGACGAGCTCCTCGAGCGCTGTGCCGATCACGGCCGCCCCCTCGAGCGTGCGGACCTCGACGAGGTCGTGAGGACCAGCCCGAAGCGTCGCTTCGCGTTCTCCGACGAAGGAGATCGCATCCGCGCGAACCAGGGCCACTCCACGAAGGTCGAGCTCGGCTACGCCGCGGTCGCGCCCCCCGCCTTGCTGTTCCACGGCACCGCGGAGCGACACCTCGCCGCGATCCGCGCGACCGGCCTTCAACGCATGAAGCGCCACCACGTCCACCTGAGCGCCGACGAAGCCACCGCGCGAACGGTGGGAGCGCGAAAAGGGAAGCCCATCGTCCTCCGGGTCGACGCGGCGGCGATGCACACCGCCGGTCATGCCTTCTTCGTCACGCCGAACGGCGTCTGGCTCACCGAGGACGTGCCGCCCCAATATCTCCGCGGGCTCGAGGGCGACTAGCGGCCAAAAAAGTTTGGGAACGCGTCGGGGGGCCGCCCACCTACGGGCATGAACCACTTCGATGCCCGCCTCGCACTCGTCCTCCTCGTCGCCATCCTCGGTCTGCCGACCGCGGTCTCCGCTCAGCTCGCCGATGGCTCCGCGTCGTCTCGCAGCGATCCGGAGACACGGAGCGAGGAGGTGCCGTACGCCGATATCCACGCGTTCGACCGGGAGTTCGGGATCGCGCTGTATGCGACGGGTCATGCGGGCTCCTACTACGCGGGCGGCGTCGGCGGGCGCGTCCGGTGGGAGCCGTTCGATGGGATCCCGCTCGGGATGGAGGCCTACGTCGAGGCCACGCTCGTCGACTGGCCGGGCGACGGGTTCCGGCACGACTACCCCAACGGGTTCAACCTCTACGTCCCGATCCGCGCCGACGACTTTCGGTTCCGGCCGTTCTTCGGCTTCTGCGACATCCTCTCGTTCGTCGAGCCGACGCAGGAGGGCGCGCCGCGCGCGGACGACGTGATGTTCGGCGCACACGCGGGGATCGGCGCGGAGCTCGCCGTGCACTCGATGGCAAGCGTTTTTGCTGATCTCCAGTTCAACGGGTACATGGGCCACGACCGCTCCGCCGGCGGGTGGACCGGCGGGGTGGACGAGGAGTTCGCGTTCTTCTGGAACCTCCAGCTGAACATCGGCGCGCAGTTCCATGCGGGTCGCTGAGCTCGCGTTGCTCGTCGGGCTGGTCGGCTGCGCGCGGCCGGCGCCGACCGATCCGCTGCCGCTCGGCGCGGACGCGGCGTCGTGCGGCAGCTGCCACGAGGGTCACCACGACGAGTGGGCGACATCGGGGCACGGGACGGCGAACCGCTCGCCGGTGTTCGTCGCGATGCTCGACGAGGTGGAGCGAGAGTGGGGCGAGGCCGCGCGCGATACGTGCGTGGGCTGCCACGACCCGGGCCACGGCGAGGACGACGCGATCGGATGTTTGAGCTGCCACGCCGCGACGGGCAACCACGCCGAGCGCGACGGCATGCTCGCGGTCCACACCGATCGCCCGCTGATGGGCCCGCTCGCCGATCCCGTCGCGTCGATGGCGCACGCGACGCGCTCGGGCGAGCTGCTCGCGTCGGAGAGCCTCTGCGGCACGTGCCACGAGATCACGGGCCCGCGGCTCGTCAACGAACCTACCTTGACGCAGTTTCGAGCGAGCCCCGCCGCCGCCGAGGGCAAGTCATGCATCGACTGCCACGCGCCGGCCGAAGCGCCGCGTCCTTTGTCGAACGACAGCGACGTCGTGCGCACGCCGCGCTCGCATCGCTTCGTCGGCTTCGATCCGCCGTGGGGCGCCGACGCGGACACCGCGGCCGACGCGGCCGAGCGCACGCGCGCGCTCCTCGCCGACGCCCTCACGCTCCGCGTCACGCGCGACGGGGACGAGGTCACCGTCGAGGTGGAGAACGTCGCGGCCGGCCACGCGGTCCCCACCGGCGCCGCGTTCCTCCGCGACCTTTGGGTCGACGTCGTGGTCGACGGCGAGCTCCGCGCGCGCGCGATCACGATCGGCGACCAGCCGATGCTCGGCGACACCGCGGTGCCGCTCCTCACGCGCGCCGATCGCGTCGAGGTCGGCTCGCTCGCTCCCGGTGAAACACGACGTGCGACGTTCACGACGTCCGGACCCGTCGTCGCCGAGCTCTTCGGCCGCGCGATACGGCCCGAGGCGCTCGCCGCGATCGGGCGTGATGACCTCGAAGCGGAGATGCCGACCCACGCGATCCACCGTGCGGAGTGGCCTTGAGCGACTCTCGAAATCGGGCGCCCTCGGCTCCGATTTTCGGGCGCGCATTCCCCCCATGCTTACCGTTCCTCCATGCGTTTCCACGGACTCTCGAAGGCGCTCCTCGGCGTGTTCACCGCGTGGCCACCGGTCTACGTGGTGTTCTTCTTCATCTACATGCTCACGTCGTTCCAGACGTTCGACATGGACGGCTTCCAGGTCGTGTTCGTCGTGCACGCCATGACTGCCGTCTTGACGCTCATCCTCCTCGGCATCTACGTGCTCCACGCCCTGCTCAACCCGAAGCTGGCGCCGGTCGAGAGGTTGCTCTGGGCGCTCATGATGTTCGTCGGCGGCCTCATCGCGATGCCGATCTACTTCGTGCTCAAGATCCTCCCGGCCGAGCCGGTCGACCCGGAGGCGGAGCTGGCAGACCCCGCTCCCACGACGTTCTGAACGACGAGCACTGTACACCCGATCAGTGTCGTGGCACGGTGCGCCCATGCCCCGACCGCGGCCGGTCTCGAACCCTCACAATCGCTTCGAGACCACGAACGTCGAGTACGACGAGGGCGAAGCGCCGAGCGAGCGGCTCGAGATCATGGAGGAGCAGGCTCGCTCGATCCTCACCGAGAACGCGAGCCCCGACGTCGGGTTCCGGTTCAGCCTGAACCCCTATCGCGGCTGCTCGCACGGCTGCATCTACTGCTACGCGCGCCCCACCCATCAGTACCTGGGTCTCGGGTCGGGCACCGACTTCGATCGGCGCATCGTGGTGAAGACGAACGCGCCGGAGCTGCTGGCAGAGAAGCTCGCGAGCAAGCGCTGGAAGCGCGAGGCGATCGCGTTCAGCGGCAACACGGATTGCTATCAACCCCTGGAGCTCCGCTACGGGCTCACGCGGCGATGCCTGGAGGTGTGCCTCGCGTACGCGAACCCCGTCACGATCATCACCAAGGGCACCGCGATCCGGCGCGACGTCGAGCTCCTCGCCGCGCTCGCGGCGCGCGCCGGGTGTCGCGTGTCCGTGAGCTGCGCGTTCGCCGACGAGGCGATGCGCCGCGCGTTCGACCCGTTCGCGCCGCCCGCCCTCGCGCGCATCGAGACGATGCGTCTCCTGGCCGACGCAGGGCTCGACGTCTGCATCGCGCTCGCGCCGATCATCCCCGCGGTGAACGACTCGATGATCCCGGAGCTCCTCGAGCGGGCGGCCGAGGCCGGTGCCAAGCGCGCGTTCATGACGCTCGTGCGCTTGAGCGACGAGACGCGCGAGTACTTCACGGCGCGGCTCCGCGAGGCGCTGCCCGATCGCGCGGAGAAGATCGAGCACGCGCTCCTCGAGCTCCGCGGCGGCAAGCGCAAGGAGACTCGCTTCGGACATCGCATGCGCGGCGTCGGCGCGCGGTGGGACACGACGCAGCAGCTGTTCGAGCTCCACTGCCGGCGCCACGGCCTCGTCGGCGCCTCCGAGATCGACGACGCGGACCTCGGCCCGATGCCCGCGCCGCCGGTCGCGCCGCCCGGCCAGCTGCGTCTACCGCTGCTCGACTGACGGCGTTGCTCGACCGACGGCGCTTCCCTTCGCGCGCCGAACGTCGAACCATGCGCGACTTGCGGACGCTCTCGATGCTCGCGACGTGTGCGCTTGTCGGCTGCGCCGGCGCCAAGCCAGAAGAGACCACGACCCCCACCGAGCCGGCCCCCGTCGCCACCACGGCCGCCCCCTCGATGACGCTCGACGCGTTCGCGGGCGACTACGCGATCGAGGGCTCGACGATCGCGGACACGTGCGATGCGCACATCGTGCTCGCGGCGCAGCACGTGCGCATCGACGCGGCGAGCCGGACGGTGTTCGCCGACGTGGTCGAGCGCACCTACCCGGCTCGCCTCGAGGCGGGGGTGCTCGTCGCGGAGGGTCGCTTCACCCCGCAGCACGCCTGTCCCCAGTCCACGATCTACGAGACGTGGCGCCTCACGCCGACGGGCGGCGGGCTCGAGGGCACGCTCGTCTCGACGTGGCTGATCGAGCCGGACTGCGCGCACCCTTGCACGCTCGAGGTCGCGATCCGCGCGCGACCGATGGGCGGGTGACCGGCCGGTCCGCGCCGATTCGCGTATGGTGTGGGCATGACCCCCGACAAGCTCTCGCTGCGCCCCGACGGCACCGCCCTCCTCGTGATCGACGTGCAAGACAAGCTCGCAGCCGCGATGCCGGAGGACGGGCGCGCGCGCACGCTCCGGAATCTCTCGTCGCTGATCGAAGGCGCTCGGCTCTTCTGGATGCCGGTCCTCTTCACCGAGCAGTACCCGCAGGGGCTCGGCCACACGGTGCCCGAGCTCGCGCGTCTCCGCGACGGATTCGACCGGGCGGTGCCGGTCGTCGAGAAGCGCGAGTTCAGCGCCACGGCGAACCCGGGGTTCATGCAGGCCCTCGAGGACGCGCACTCACACTCGAACGACGGATCGATCCGCACCGTGGTCGTGGCGGGCATGGAGTCGCACATCTGCGTCTATCAGACGGTCCGCGGCCTCCTCGATTGCGGGTTCCAGGTGCACGTCCCGTGGGACGCGACGTGCTCTCGCGATCCGGCCAACGTCGAGGTGGCGAGGGACCTGTGGGATCGGGCCGGAGCCGTCGTGACGTCGACGGAGACGGTGCTGTTCGATCTCCTGCGAGGCGCCGACCACCCGCACTTCAAGGCGATCTCGAAGCTGATTCGCTGAGGTCCTCGCCGCGCGCACGAACCCCTCGGACGCGCATCACCACGAGCGGCATCGCGAGCAGGTTGAGGAGCGTCGAGCTCACCAAGCCGCCGAGGATCACCACCGCCATCGGGTGCTCGATCTCGTGGCCCGCGACGTCGCCAGAGATCGCGAGCGGGACGAGCGCGAGGCCGGTCGCGAGGGCGGTCATGAGGATCGGCGCGAGCCGCTCGGAGGCGCCGCGCACGATGAGCTCCGGGCCCATGACGGCACCCTCTTCGTCCTCGAGCTGACGGTAGTGCGCGACGAGGAGGATCCCGTTGCGCGCCGCGATCCCGAGCACGGTGATGAGCCCGACCAGCGTGCCGAGGCTGACCGCCCCGCCCGTGATCACGGTGATCCCCACTCCGCCGATCAGCGCGAGCGGGAGGCTCAACATGACGACGCCCGCGGTGCGCACCGACCGGAAGTCGGCGAGGAGCACGAGGAACACGCCGAACAGGCTGAGCGCGCCGATCCATAGCAACGTACGTTGCGCCGCGCTCCGCTCCTCGTGCTCCCCCAGTACGTCGACGACGAGCCCCGGCGGGAGGCTCGCCGATCTCGACGCTCGTTCGACGGCTCGCGCCACCGCGCCGAGGTCGGCGCCATCCTCGAGCTCGACGGAGATGTCGATCTTCCGCGAGCCGCCGGCGTGCGCGATCGTGTTCCGCATCGCGCCGAGCCGCACGTCCGCGACGTCGCCGAGCCGCACCGATCGCGTCGCGTCCACGTCGATGCGCAGATCGCGGAGCGACGAGACGTCCTGGCGGACCTCCGGCACGCCCCACACGATCACGTCGATCGGCTGCTGTCCCCGCACCAGCGTGCCGACCCGCTCGCCCGAGAGCAGAAGCGCGGCGCGCTGGCGCAAGAGACCCGGATCCACACCGAGCGCGGCGCATCGATCGAGCCGGGGCGCGATCTCGATCTGCGGCGCGAGGACCTGCGCGGCGGGGCTCGCGTGGGCGACGCCGTCGAGCTGACCGAGCTCGGCGGCGAGCGTACCGCCGGCGCGCTCGAGCTCGGCGAGGTCCTGGCCCGACACGCGCACGACGATCGCGCCGGAGCCCCCGGTGAGCACCTCGCGCATCCGCTCTTGCAAATATGTTTGCACATCTCGATAGACGCCGGGGTACCCGTCGACGACGTCCCGGACGTGGGTCAGCGTCGCGGCGAGGTCCGCCTCCGGGTCCACGCTGATCCAGAGCTCGGCGAAGTTGGGGCCCACCACCTCGTCGGCGACCTCGGCGCGCCCGATGTGCGAGCCGAAGTTGCGCACCCCTGGCACGGTGAGGAGCTCCGCCCGCGCGAGCTCGGCCGTCCGGCTCATCTCGGTCAGCGACGTCCCCGGGCGACCGATCCAGTGCATGAGGAAGTCGTTCTCCGCGAAGCGCGGTAGGAGCTCTTCCTTGAGCGTCCCGAGCCCGACCAACGACGCGATCGACGCCAGCACCGTGGCCGCGAGCACGCCGCGCGGATACCGGATGACCCGCGTGAGCGACCGTTCGTACCGGCCTCGCGCCCAGCGCGCGAACGGCGACTCGCGCGGCTCGTGACGACGGCCCGCGAGGAGGAGCAGCGCGAGCACCGGGGTGAGCGTCAGGGCGACCACCATCGACGCGAGCACCGCGAGCCCGTAGCCGAGGGCCAGGGGGACGAAGAACACACCCGCGAGACCGTGCAGGAACAGGACCGGCACGAACACGAGCGCGACGATCAGCGTCGCGTAGACCACCGCGCTCCGCACCTCCAAGGACGCGCTCAGCACGATCCGCAGCGTCTCTTTCGG
>JBFWYI010000021.1:0-116677 GCA_050186575.1 Sandaracinaceae bacterium
CTCAGCGTGCTCGACCTCGGGATGGTGTCGACGCCGCTCATGTACTTCTCCGTGTTCCATGCCGATCTCGACGGAGGCGTACAGGTCACCGGCAGCCACAACCCGCCCGAGGACAACGGGTTCAAGATGATGAGCGGCCACGCCACGATGAGCGGCAGCGACATCAAGGCGCTCCGCGCGTTCATCGAGCGCGGCGACCTCGCGCGCGCGCCGGGCGGACGCATCACCGCGTTCGATCCCCTGCACGCCTACGTCGGCTTCGTGAAGGGCAACGTCTCGCTCGGTCCCAAGCCCCTCAAGGTCGCGATCGACGCGGGGAACGGCGCGGCGGGACCGACCGCGCTCGCCGCGTTCCGCGCCGTCGGCCTCGAGCCGACCGCGCTGCTCTGCGAGCCGGACGGCGCGTTCCCGACCCACCACCCCGACCCGTCGATGCCGGAGAACCTCGAGCTCCTCCGCCGCACCGTTCTCGACGGCGGCTACGACGTCGGCATCGCGTTCGACGGCGATGGAGATCGCATCGGCGTGATCGACGCGCGCGGCGAGGCGGTGTTCGGCGACAAGCTGCTCATCCTCCTCGCGCGCCGGCTCTTGCGCGAGCGACCCGGCGCCGCGGTGCTCGGCGAGGTGAAGTGCTCGCAGACGCTCTACGACGACATCGCGCACAAAGGCGGCCGCCCGATCCTGTGGAAGACCGGGCACTCCCTCATCAAGGCGAAGATGAAAGAGGAAGGCGCGTTGCTCGCCGGCGAGATGAGCGGCCACGTGTTCTACGCGGATCGCTTCTTCGGCTTCGACGACGCGGTGTACGCGGCGCTCCGCCTCATGGAGATCCTCTCGCACGATCCCCGGCCGCTCGACGAGCAGCTCGCCGACCTCCCGCCGACGTTCTCGACGCCGGAGATCCGCGTGGACTGCCCCGACGAGGCCAAGTTCGACGTCGTCGAGCGGGTTCGCGAGCGGTTCGCTTCCTCGCGCGAGGTCATCGCGGTGGACGGCGCGCGGATCCTGTTCGACGAGGGTTGGGGCCTCGTACGCGCCAGCAACACGCAGCCCGTCCTCGTCCTGCGCTTCGAGGCGAGCACCGAGGCCGCGCTCGGCGCGATCCGCGCCGAGGTCGAGGACGCGGTCGAAGCGGCGCGCGCATAGCGACTAGCGATCCACCGAGTCATCGGTTCCGCTTCGCTTCGCCGCTGGCTCAGATCGGGCTGGGCTCGGGCCGCGAGTTGTCGTAATCAAGCTGGATGCGTCAGCGAGCCTCCGCCCTCCTCTGTGTCCTCACGCTCACCGCCTGTCAGACCGATCCGTCCGACGTGGGGCGGAGCACGGAGGCGAACGTGTTCGGCACCGACAGCCGGATGGAGTGGTACGCGCACCCCGACGCGGACCTCAAGGATCTCGCGTCGCGCTCGGTCGGCGCGTGGATCCCAGGCAGCATGGTGGACACCGACGACCCCGATGACGTGCGGGTGATGAGCGAGGGCACGCTCCGCATGGTGCGCGGCGTCTGCGCGGACGAGGCGTTCGCCGACGAGCCGGTCGCGGCCCGCTGCACCGGCGTGATCATCGACACCGACCTCGTCGTCACGGCCGGCAGCTGCTTCGCCGCCGCGACGGACTGCCAGAGCCTGAGGTTCGTCACGTCGTGGCGCTACGACGCGGCGGGCGAGCTCGCGCCGCTCACGCAGGACAACGTTTATTCCTGCCGCGAGGTCATCGTTCAGCGTACGACGGGCGGGATGAACCACGCGATCGTGCAGCTCGATCGGCCCATCGCCGGCATCCTCCGGCCGGCCCCCGTCCGCTACCACGTCGACGACATCCCGCTCGACACGCCGGTGTCGGCGGCCGGCCACGGCGCGGGCCTGCCGATGAAGCTCGACTCGGAGGGCCGGGTCGTCGCGTTCGACGCGAACGGGTTCGACGCGACGATCGACGGTTTCGCGCAGGGCTACGGCGCGCCGGTCCTCGACGACACCGCGAGCGTGCTCGGCATCCACGTGAGCGGCCCGGCCGACTTCTTCACCGACGGAGCCGCGATGTGCGATCGCGCGGTGGTCACGCCCGACGCGCCTCCCGTCACGATGGCCGCGCGTATCTCGCACATCGCCTTGCCGATCCAGGAGCTGTGCAACGACGACACCAACACGAGCGCGCTCTGCGTCGGCACGGACGGCAGCACCATCTGTCGCGCCGCGTGCGACTGCCCGACCGGCACGACGTGCGAGGTGCAGGACGGCGACATCACGTGCGTGACGAACTGCTCGAGCCCGACCGAGTGCCCCGATGGATTCACGTGCACCGCCGGTCGATGCCGCGCCGGCCCAGGCTGCTTCGCTGGCCACGTGTGGGAACGCGACGTGTGCAGCCGCCCCATCGCGCTGCGAGAGGAGTGCGGTGCCGACGAGGTCTGCCAGGACGGCGCGTGCGTCACCGCCCCAGCCGGCGACACGTGCGCGCTCGCCGAGGACATCGCGATGACGAACACGTTCGTCCCCGTCGATCTCGTCGAGGGCGGCTACCGCAACGTGTACCGCGGAAGCTGCGGCGCGTTCGGCCCGGACCGGGTGTGGCGGCTCACGGTGGACCGCGACACCCAGCTCACCGTGTCCGCGCGTCATATGGGCTTCCGCCTCTACATCCGCCGCGAGTGCGAGGACACCGCGACGGAGGTCGCGTGCTCGGCCGACACGAACCGCCCGCGCATCGACGCGATGCTCACCCCCGGCGTCTATTATATTTTCTTGGACGCACAGATCTTCACCACCATCTCCACGACGGTGGACTTCCTGTTCGACGTGATGCCCGGCGCCGACGGCGGCGCGGTCGTGGACGCGGGCGTCTCCGACGCGGGCCCGCCCGTCGAGATGGGCGGATGCGGCTGTCGCACCGCCGCGCTCCCTCGCTCGCGCGGCTGGCTCGCCATCCTCACCGCGCTCGGGCTCCTCATCAGCCGCCGGCGACGCCGCTAGCCGACTCGCCCAGCTCCGCTCCGCCAGCTCAGCTCAGCCAGCCAGCCCAGCTCGCTCTGCTCAGTAGCTCTTCGCCCACACGACGCGCTGCGCGCTCGGCTCACCGGTGAACGGGCACGTCCCGGGCTCACCGCCTTCGAGCGGGATGCAGCGCACGGTCACTTTCAGGTCCTCTTTGATCTTCGCCTCGAGCTTCGGGTCGCCGTTGAAGTGCGTCATCGCGAAGCCCGCGTGGATGGGGGTCGGATCGTTCTCGCGCGCCTTCTCCGGATCCGCGAAGAACGCGTAGAACTCGTCCTCGTCGTCGATCGTGCGCGTGTGCTCCTCGCGGTACGCGAGCGCGCGCGCGTGGAGCGCGTCCTGGATCTCCTGGAGCACGTCCGCGATCGTCGCCACGAGCTGGGCGCGCGGCACCGACGCCTTGTCCTTCGGGCTCTTGTCGCGCCGGCCCATGAACACCGCGTCGTTGTCGATGTCGCGCGGGCCCACCTCGAGACGGATGGGCACGCCCTTTTTGATCCAGCCCCACACCTTGTTGCCGCCGCCCGCGTCGCGATCGTCGAGCTGCACGCGCACGGGCATCCCGTCGTAGGTCTGCGCGGTGAGCTCGCGCTTGAGCGCCTCGCAGTACTCGAGCACGCGGCCGCGGTCCTCGGGCTTGCGCGCGATCGGCATGATCACGACGTGCGCGGGCGCGAGCCGCGGCGGACACACCATCCCGTCGTCGTCCGCGTGGGTCATGATCAATCCGCCGACGAGCCGCGTCGAGACGCCCCATGAGGTGGTCCACGCGTGGGTGAGCTCGTTGTTCAGATCGGTGAACTGGATCCCCGACGCCTTCGCGAAGTTCTGACCGAGGAAGTGCGAGGTGCCGGCTTGGAGCGCCTTTCGGTCCTGCATCATCGCCTCGATGCAGTACGTCTGGACCGCGCCGGGGAACCGCTCGGCCGCCGTCTTCTCGCCCTGGACCACGGGCATCGCCATGTAGCGCTCGGCGAAGTCGGCGTAGACGGCGAGCATCCGCATCGTCTCTTCGACGGCTTCCTCGCGCGTCGCGTGCGCGGTGTGACCCTCCTGCCAGAGGAACTCCGCCGTGCGGAGGAACAGGCGCGTCCGCATCTCCCAGCGCACCACGTTCGCCCACTGGTTGATGAGCAGCGGGAGGTCGCGATAGCTCTGCACCCACTTCGCGAACGACGCGCCGATGATCGTCTCCGACGTCGGCCGCACCACGAGCGGCTGCTCGAGCTCACCGACCGGGACGAGCTTTCCGTCGCGCGCCTCGAGGCGATGGTGGGTGACCACCGCGCACTCCTTGGCGAAGCCCTCGACGTGCGCCGCCTCCTTCTCGAGGAACGAGAGCGGGATGAAGAGCGGGAAATACGCGTTGACGTGCCCCGTCTCCTTGAACATTCCGTCGAGCACGCGCTGGATGTTCTCCCAGAGCGCGTAGCCCCACGGCTTGATCACCATGCAGCCGCGGACGTCGCTGTTCTCCGCGAGGTCGGCCGCCTTGATGACCTCCTGATACCAGTCCTGATAGTTGTCCGACCGCGTCGGCGTGATCGCGGTCTGCTGCTTTTCGTTCTTACCCATCGTCTTACCTAGCAGGCGGCCGAAGCCGCGTGCCCCTTTGCCCGCGGATCAGGCACGAAGAAGAAGCCGGCTCATCGCTCGTCGGGCTCTTCGTATCCCGGGAGCGTCAGCGACAAGGTCGCGTGCTTGCTGCCGTCGGCGTCCTGGGACCAGTCGCTCGGGCCGACCACCCCGCGCGCGATCGGATAGTCCTCGTGCCAGGCGATGATCTCCACGCCCTCTTCGGTCGGGATGTTCTCTATCGTCGCCGAGGGCGAGAACCCGATCAGGAGATAGACCTTCGCGCCCGGCGGGTTCGTGATCACGCGGGCGGTGCCCAGCATCCCGCTCGGCGAGCCGAGATCGATGCCGCGGAGCAGCGTCTCGCCGAGCGCGAGCTCCGCCATCTGACCGTCGGGCACCTGCATCGCGAGGTCATAGCGCGACCCGTCCTCGCCGGTCGTCCACTCGGCGTCGGCCGGGAGCACCGCGCGGCCGGGCGGGCGGCCCTCGACGACCGCCACGAACTCGTGGGCGACCCCGACCGGGAGCTCCACCGCTTCGGCCGGCCCACGCCCGACGAACATCAGCACCTGCGCGTCCTCGGGGCGCACCTCGACGGTGAGGGTGCCCCACCGCGCGCGGTGCTCGCGCAACATCCGTTCCTGATCTTCAGGCGTCGGCCCCGTGTCGGGGGGCGGCGGAGGCGGACGGCCGAGCATCGCGTCGACGAGGTCCGGCCGCATCAGCGCGACCGCCGCCGCGGTGGCCGCGAGGATCGCGACGAACGCGAGCAGCCACGGCCACGGGCTCCCGCGGCGCGGCTTGTCGAGCTCGCTCCCGAGGTCGTCGAGGTCGACCGAGCGACGGCGCGGCGGCGGCTCGGAGTCGGCCGGCGGCGGATCGGAGTCCGGCATCCGGACCGGCGCGCGCACCGGCGCGTCGAGCTCCGGCGGGTCGTCGGCGATCGTCGCGTCCTCGGGCGGGACGTCGCGGTCCAGCTCGAAGACGGGCGCGGGTCGCGCGGATGCCGCATTCGCGGAGCGCTTCGCGGGCGCGCGCTGCACCGCCGGCGTGGGACGCGGCTCGGGGTCGCGCCGCGGGGGCGGGCTGGACGGCACGTCGAGCTCGCTGAGCGTCGCGTCGAGCATCGCATCGAGGTCGCCCTCCGGCGGGCTCGACGGAGGCGAGGCGGGCGGGTCCTCGCCATCCAACAGATCGTCGAGCTGCGCGTCGAGCGTGCTGTCGGTCGGCGGCGGCGCGGAGCGGTGCACGGGCTCGGGCGGCGCGGGCTCGCTGGAACGAGGCTTGCGCACTTCGCGGAGCATCCGGGCGAGCACGCGGCGCGCGGCGCCCCGATTGAGCGGCACGAGCGACGCCTCGAGATCGTCGCGCAGCGACGCGAGCTCCCAGCGTCCGGACGACGGACCGCTCTCCATCAGACCGACGAGCACGCGCGGGACGCCGGTGCCCGCGGCCACGAGGAGCGAGCCCAGCAGCGCGACCACCGACCGCGCGGCCTCCTCGCTCGTCGCGCTCCCCGGCGGCGCGAACACGCTGATCGTCCCGTCCTCCGCGATGCGCACGTCCCCGCGCCGCACCGCGGCGGGTCCCGCCTCGAGCGCCTCGCACACCTCGAGCGCGACGAAGGCCCCGATCTCCGAAGGGATGCGCACGCGGCGCTCCTTCATGACCTGGATGACCTCCTCGACGGTGGTCCCGAGCAGCTCGCTCACGAACGCTGCCTCGCTTCCGCGGTTTCCACGTCGACCATGTGCACCGGACGCACGGATACGCCTCGTGCCGCAAGGTACCCTTTGACCTGCCCGATGGTGAACACCTCATCGTGGAAGATCGAGGCGGCCAGGGCCGCGTCGGCGCCGCCCTCGGTGAGGCCGAGCCGGAGGTGCTCGAGGGTGCCGACCCCGCCGCTCGCGATCACCGGGATGGAGACCGCGTCGGCGACCGCGCGGGTCAGCGGGAGGTCGTAGCCGGCGAGCGTCCCGTCACGGTCCATGCTCGTCAACAAGATCTCCCCGGCGCCCAGCGAGGCGAGCTCGACCGCCCACGCGACCGCGTCGCGCCCGGTGTTGCGGCGACCGCCGTGCGTGTAGACGTCGAAGCCCCCAGCCTCGCGCGCCTTGGCGTCGATCGCGGCGACGAGCACCTGCGCGCCGTACGCGTCGGCGACCTCCCCGACGAGGCTCGGGTTCGCGACCGCGGCGCTGTTGACGCAGACCTTGTCGGCGCCTGCCGACAGGAGGGCTTGCACGTCGCGGATCTCACGGACCCCGCCACCCACGCACAGCGGCACGCGCACGGTGGCCGCGGTCCGCTCGACCACGTCGAGCAGGATCGCGCGGTCGTCCGACGACGCCGTGATGTCGAGGAATGTGATCTCGTCGGCGCCCTCGCGGTCGTAGCGCGAAGCCTGTTCCACCGGATCGCCGGCGTCGCGCAGGCCCACGAACCGCACGCCCTTGACCACGCGGCCCGCGTCGACGTCGAGACAAGGGATGATGCGCTTGGCCAACGGCATCGCGCCCTCAGCCGCCCCGCGCCACGGCCATCGCCTCGGCCAGCTCGAAGCGCCCGTCGTAGAGCGCGCGGCCGACCACGACCTCGTGGATACCTGCGTCACGGAGCGCGCGGAGATCGGCGAGCGAGCCGACACCGCCGGACGCGATCACCACGAGGTCGAGCTCGTCCTGGAGCGCCGCGGTGCGCTCGACGGCCGGCCCCGCCGACGTACCGTCGCGCTCGACGTCGGTGTACAGCACGTACGAGGCGCCCCACCCCTCCGCGTCCTTCGCCAGCTCCCGCGGCGTGCGACCCGAGCCCCTCGTCCAGCCATCGACCGCGACGTCGTCGCCGCGTGCGTCGATCGCCACGATCACGCCGCCGGGGTGAGCCTGACAAAGCTCCTTGACGAGCGCAGGCTCGCGGATCGCCGCCGTCCCGAGCACCACGCGGTCGGCGCCCGCCTCGAACCAGCGCTCTGCCACCGCGCGATCGCGGATCCCGCCGCCCACCTGCACGTGCGTGCGAGTCGCCCTCACGATGCGTTCCACGAGCTCCGCCTGCGCGGCCGCCCCGACCTTCGCGCCCTCGAGATCGACGACATGCACGCGCCGCGCGCCGGCCGCCACGAACGCCTGAGCGCGCGCGACCGGGTCATCGTCGTAGACCGTGACCTCGTCGTACTCGCCCTTGTGGAGGCGAACCGCCTTGCCCCCCAACAGATCGATCGCGCAGATCAGCTCCACCGGTCCTCCACGAACGCCTCGAGCAGCGCGGCGCCCGCGTCCTGGCTCTTCTCGGGGTGGAACTGCACGGCGAGCAGCGTACCGCGGGCGACCGCCGCCGTGATCTCCGCGCCGTACTCGCAGGTGCCGACGACGACACGCCGGTCGTCGGCGACGCAGTGGTAGGAGTGCACGAAGTAGAGCCACGCCTCGGGCGCGAGCATGGGGTGTCGCGCCTTCACGAGGTTCCAGCCCATGTGCGGGACCTTGAGCGCGCGGCTCGGGTCCGCCGGATCGGGCCTTCGCTCGAGCTTCTTCACCGCGCCGCCGAACACGCCGAGCCCCGTCACGCCCGGCGCCTCCTCGCTCGAGTCGAACAGGATCTGCATGCCGAGGCAGATGCCGAGGTAGGGGCGCTCGCGCGCGAGGTGCTCGCGGACCGCGTCGCCGAGCGCTCCGTCGAACACGCGCGCGCAGTCGCGGAAGTGGCCTTGTCCCGGTACGACGAGCCGATCCGCCGACGCGACGGCCGACGCGCCCCCGCTCACCGTCACGTCCGCCCCCGCGCGGCTCAACGCGCGGGCGACGCTCGTGAGGTTCCCCATCGTGGTGTCGAGGACGAGGACCCTCTTTGTCACGTCGCGAGCGTCCCCTTCGTCGATGGAACGCCCGGCGCGCGAGGGTCGTGCTCGACCGCATCGCGGAACGCGCGCGCGAACGCCTTGAAGCACACCTCGATGACGTGATGGAGGTTCTCGCCCGCGTGCTTCTTCACGTGCAAGTTCATCTGCGCTCCGCGCGCCATCGCCTCGAAGAACACCTCGGCGAGCTCCGAGTCGAACTCACCGATCTTCGCCTTGGGGATCGGCACGTCCCACACGAAGAACGGTCGGCCCGAGAGGTCGAGCGCGACGGTGACGAGCGCCTCGTCCATCGGGAGGGTGGCCGAGCCGTAGCGACGGATCCGCGCCTTGTCGCCGAGCGCCTGCGCGAACGCCTGACCCAGCGTCACCGCGAGGTCCTCGGTCACGTGGTGACCGTCGATGTGGGTGTCGCCCTCGGCGTCGACCTCGAGGTCGAGGCATCCGTGGCGCGCGAGCTGCTCGACCATGTGGGTCAAGAAGCCGATCGGTGTCTTCACCGCGCTCGTGCCCGTTCCGTCGAGGTCCACGCGGACGCGGATGCTCGTCTCCTTGGTGGTGCGCGCGTGCTCCGCCGAGCGCGGCGTGGCGGACGACCCGGTGCTCATCGTGCCTCCATCGTCGAGCGCTGTACCGTCCCGCGATCCATCGTCTCGCGATCCATCATTCCGCGATCCGTCATCGCGTGACCTTGAGCTTGAGCTCGCACGTCTCGAGGTGCGCCTTGAGCTCCGCGTTGTCCGGCTCGTACGCGAGCGCCATCTTCAGCGAGAGCATCGCCGAACGATAGTCGCCGCGCGCGAGGTCCTTCATCGCCTTCTTCGCGAGCGGTCGCGCCTTGGCCGAGCGAACGCCGTGGGCGGGAGTCGGCGCGCGGCTGTCGCGTGGCGCCTCCGTCGCGAGCCGCAACGTCCCTTCCTCGAGCGCGCGGTCGTAGCGACGGCGCGACTCGGGATCCATCAGCACGCGATAGCCCTCCGCGCCCCGCCGGAAGATCTCCGCCGCGCGCGCCCGCGTGCCTTCCACCGCGCCGACGTGGCGGTCCGGGTGATAGCGGAGCGCGAAGCGATGGTACGCCTCGCGGATCTCGTCGGCGCTCGCGTCGTCGGCGACCTCGAAGAGCGTGTAGTAGTCGAGCGCGTCGAGCCGGTCGCTCATGCGCCCAACATCCGCGCCTGACGCTCGCGCATCGCCTCGATCTCGGCCTCGGGGATGCGCCCGAGGAGATCGATCTTCACCGACTGCTGCCGGCCCGTCTCGACGTCCTTCGCGCGCGCGCTCAGGGTGCCGTCCGCATCCATCACGAACGTGACCTCGATCTTCAAGTCCCCGCGCTTGGCCGCGCGGAGCCCCGCCAGGACGAGCATCCCGAGCGCCTGGTTCTCCACGAGCACGCGCGACTCGCCCTGGTAGATGCGGACCGAGACGGCCTCCTGGTCATCGGAGCCCGTGGTGAAGAGGCGGGTCTGCTCCACCGGGATCGCGGCGTTGCGCGCGATCACGCTCTCGCAGAACCCGCCGACCGTCTCGACCCCGAGGGTCATCGGCGTCACGTCGAGGAGCAGCGGAGGCCGCACGACTTCTTGACTGCGCGGCGCGACCGACGGAGGCCGCGTGGGGACGCCCGCGGAACGCGGATCGGGAGCGGGCAACGCGGCAGGGGTCGGCGCGGGCTCGAACGGCAGCGCGGGCTCGAACGGCGGCGCGGGCGCGACCGGAGGTGGCGCGGGCTCGAACGGAGGTGGCGCGGGCTCGAACGGGGGCGGCGTCGGTGCGGCGGCGAAGGGAGGCGCGACCGGCGGCGGGACGACGGGAGGCGTGGGCGGCGGGGTCGGCGCGCCTCGACCGCGCGGAGGGGGCACGACGGGAGGAGGCAGCGGCCGCGGGGGAGGCGGAGGCGCCACGCGCGCCGCCGAGGGAGGAGGCGGTGGCGGCGCGGAGCTCTTCGTCACCGCGGTGGTCGCATCCGACTCGTCGTAGACCGGGAACCCCGCGCTGCCGAACCCGAGCGTCACCGCGCCTTGCGGGACTCCACGCGGCGGGATCGCGGCGGGCGGCGGGCGCGAAGACTCGACCCCGCGAGCGACCGCGCGGGTCGGCTCGTCCTCGAGCGGCGCCAGTCCGACGCTCGTGTCCTCTTCGCCCTCGTCCTCGTAGGCCTTCGCCGCGGCGCGGGTCGGCTGCTCGTCGAGCTCGTCCCACGACGGCAGATCGGTGACCCGCGGCGGTGAGAACGCGGGCTGCGCCGGGCGCCTCGCCGCGTCCTCGTCCTGGATCTGCGCGCTCCGGATCGTCTTGAGCGGCGGGGGCGTCTTCTTGCCGGTGATCGCGTGGAGGTCCGCGGTCGAGACCTTGCGCAGCGCAACCTTCGCGAGCTGACCCTGCTTCTCTGGCCGTCTCAGTCCCGAGCCCTCGATGATCTGCGGCGCGAGGGCGGACGCTTGCAGGGCCGCGCCGCGCGCGACGACGAGATCCGGATCGATGGAGCTGAGCGGCTCGCGCCCGAAGTACTCCGCGACCATCCACCGCACGAGCGGGATGCGCGTCGAGCCGCCGACGAGGATCACGTTGTCGAGCTGGGTCGGGGCCACGCCGGCGACCCGCATCGCGTCGTTGCAGACGTCGAACGCGCGCGCGATGAGCGGACCGACGAGCTGCTCGAGCGCGGTGCGCGTCATGCCGAAGCTCAGGTCGAGCGAGGTGCCGCCCTCCCCGTACGCGAGCTCCTCGACGCGGAGCTGTACCTCCTCCTCGGCGCTGAGCTGACACTTCGCCCACTCCGCCGCCGCCCGCAGCCGCTCGAACGCCTGCGGATCGGTGCGCGGATCGAAGCGGTGATGCTGGAGGAACGCGTCCGCCATCTTCTCCGCGATCAAGAGATCGATGTCGTCGCCGCCGAGGAACGTGTCGCCCGCGGTGCTCAGCACCTCGAACACGTCGCCCGCGAGCTCGAGCACCGTGATGTCGAACGTGCCGCCCCCGAGATCGAACACCGCGATCCGCTCGCGCGAGCCGCGCCCGTAGCCGTACGCGAGCGCGGCCGCCGTGGGCTCGTTCAGGATGCGAAGCACGTCGAGGCCCGCCACGCGCCCAGCCGCCTTGGTCGCGCTCCGCTGGAGCTCGTTGAAGTTGGCGGGCACGGTGATCACGGCTTGCGTGCACGCGGCGCCGAGCCGCGCCTCTGCGATGCGGCGCACCTCGCGCAGGACGAACGCGCTGATCTCGGGCAGCGTGTACGTCTCGCTGCGCGCGCGGACGAGGACACCCTTGGTCGGCCCCTCGCAGAGCTCGAACGGGAAACGCTCCTGCGCGCGCCGGACCTCGGGGCTCCGGTACGGCCGCCCGATGAGGCGCTTGATCGAGTAGATGGTGTTGCGCGCGTCGAGCAGCCGCCGCTCGCGCGCCGGGTGACCGACGAGCACGTCGCCCTTCGGGTGGAAGCTGACGACGGACGGGATCAACAGGTTGCCGTCCGCGTCGGGCAGCACCCGAACTTGGTTGCCGTCGGCGACGCACACGACCGAGTTGGTCGTCCCGAGGTCGATGCCGAGAACGGAGCTCATGGGCGAAACTCGCGGGATGGTAGGCCGAACCGGGCGGATTCTCCACCTTGTGACGCGCGGTCAGATCCGGGAGAGCTCCAGGTCGATCCAGCGCTGGATCGTCCGGTCGAACGGCCACATCCATCCGTACGCCGCGCTCGTGAACTGCCGCCGGATGTACGCGTGGAGCTTCGGGTCGCGCGCCGCGTCCGCTCCGAACACCTCCGCGTGGGCGCGGAGCGTCTCCGCGTAGGCCTCCCACTCGATGCGCGCGCGCCCGTACGCGAGCCCGAGCGGGAAGAACGGGACGACGTAGAGGAAGCTCATCAGCACGAACCCGTAGCGACGGAACTGCTCGAGGTGGATCGCCTCGTGGCGCAGCGTGCAGTACCGAGACTCGGGCGAGCGCCGGTCCCAGCCCGCCGGCAGGTAGATCGTCTGGCCGATCGTCGTCACGTACCGGCTCAGAAACTCGGACTGCCCCCCGAACGTCACGACGCGGAGCGCGCGATCGATCAGCTTGGAGAGCGGATCATTCGCCTTGTCGATCACCCGCAGCTTCGCGAAGCGAGCCTTGAGCTCGTCGAGGTAGCGCTCGTCGATCGATCCGTCGGGCATGCGGAGCTCTCACGCGCGGGCGCGGCGGCGCAGGAAGCCGAGTGCGAGGACGAGCCCGAAGGCCCACGGCGCGACGGAGCTGCGGCGCCCGACCACCGAGCAGCAGCCGCCGTCGGTGCCTCCGGACTCGCCCGCGTCCGCGACGGATCCCGAGTCCATCGCCGCGCCTCCCGCATCGCTGCCCGCACCACCCCCGTCCATCGACGCGCCGCCGCCGTCCATCGACGCGCTGCCGCCGTCCGACGCGGTGCCGCCCCCGTCGCTCGCCGTGCCGCCGCCGTCCGGCGTGGTGCCGCCGCCGTCGCTCGCCGTCCCACCGGCGTCATGGTCGGGCCCGCCCGCGTCGACGCGCCCTGCGTCGGGCCGCGGCGTCCCTGCGTCGCGCGAGCCTGAAACACACACGAAATGTTGCTCGCACGCCGTGTCGAAGTCCGTGCACGTACCTCCGGTGCACGGCCCCGCGACATGGGTGTACTCGACCCGTGTCGGCAATCCGCAGCCACGCCCGCTGCAGCAGTGCGTCCGCACGCAGAGAGCGCGCGCCGCGCACACCTGCCCGACGCCGCAGTCCGCGTTCGTCGTGCACTCCGCGATCTCGCACGTCTCCGGTCCATGACAGAACGTCACCGGCGTCGAGCCTTCGGGGCAGCTCGCGGGCGGCGGTGCGAGCACGTCCGCGGACGCCGTCTGCGCGGCGAGCCAGAAGAACGTCGCTCCGATGACGAGGCGTCGCGTGATCATCACTCTCGGCGCCGTCGGAACACGAGCCAGGCCATCGCGATCATACCGAGCACCGGCGCAACGCGGCTTTCACGTCCACTGACCGAGCAGCAGCCGCCGTCCGTCCCGCCGGAGCCCGCGTCGACGCCGCTCGTCCCGCCGCCGTCCATCCGCGCACCGCCCGCGTCGGTGCCCGCGTTTCCGCCGTCCATCGCCGCCCCGCCCGCGTCGGTGCCGCTCGAGCCGCCGTCGGTGCCGGGGTTCCCCCCGTCGGTGCCGGGGTTCCCGCCGTCGACGCCCGCGCGCGGCACGCACACCATCAGCGTCTGACATTCACCCATCGCGCACGGGCCGCCCGGCGTGCAGGCCGCCGACGCGTGGGTCACCCACGCCGGCGCGGAGCCGTCGATGAAGCACGAGATCCCACCGCAGCAGTGCTGCTCCACGCAGAGCCCGCGCGCCGCGCACGTCTCGTTCGCCGCGCAGTCCCCGTCACCGGTGCAGCCGGTGACCTCGCAGGTCTCGGGGCCATGGCAGCTGATCCCGGTCGAACCGGGCGGACAGGTGGTCGGCGGCGGTCCGATCGCGTCGGCGGCGGCGGTGCAGGGGATCACGAGGAGGCAAGCGACGAGAAGAGAGGCTCGAGTCATCCCGAGAGCATGCCTCAACCGGCCGCGACTGGGCAGGACCGGCCGCCGAACAGCTCGAACACCGAATCGGAATCGGAATCGGAAGAATCGGAATCGGAGTCGGAATCGGACTCGGACTCGGACTACTCGGACTCGGACTCGGACTCGGAATCGGAATCGGAATCGGAATCGGAATCGGAATCGGAATCGGCGACGCAACGCGCGTTGCGTCGCCCACCCGCTCCGACTCAGCCCGCTTCGCCCTCGCCGTCCGGCGGGCCGGGGTACTGCGAGTCGATCGGCAGCGGGGCGACCTCCTCGTCGTCCTCCTCCTGCTCCGCCACCGGCTCGACGTCGACCACGCGCTCGCCCTCCGAGACGCGGATGATCCGCACGCCCTGCGTGTTGCGGCCCGCCTCCCGGACCTGATCCACGTGGGTGCGAATGATCTGGCCGCCGTCGGTCACCACCATGATCTGGTCGCCGGGACGCACCAGGCGGAGCTTCACCAGCGGGCCGTTCCGCTCGCTCGTCTCCATCCCGATGATCCCGAGCCCGCCGCGGCCCTGCACGCGCCAGTCGCTGATCGGCGTGCGCTTGCCGAAGCCGTTCGCGCTCACCGCGAGGACCTGCTGCGTCTCGTCCTCCACGACGTCGCAGCCGATCACCGAGTCGCCCTCGCGCAGCTCGATGCCGCGGACGCCCCGCGTGTCGCGGCCCATCGGGCGCACGTCGCTCACCTTGAAGCGGATCGACATCCCCGTCGCCGTCCCGATGAGCACCTCGTCCTCCTCGCGCACGAGCCGCGCCGCGAGGAGCTGATCGCCCTCCTCGATCTGCACCGCGATGAGGCCCGACGTGCGGACGTTCGCGTACGCGCTGAGCGGGCTCCGCTTGACCTTGCCGCCTAGGCTGCACGTCAAGAGGAAGTGCTCGTCCGACTCGAGCGTCGCCATCGGGAGGATCGACGCGATGTTCTCGTCGTTCGTCTCGAGACCGATGAAGTTGTTGACATGGCGACCGCGCGACGTGCGCGAGCCCATCGGGATCTCGTAGATGCGCTTGACGTAGCACTTCCCGATGTCGGTCAAGAACATCACCGTGTCGTGCGCGTTCGCCACGAACAGCCAGCGGACGTAGTCCTCCTCCTTGAGCTCCGCGGCCTTGCGGCCCTTCCCGCCGCGGCCCTGCGCCTGGTACTCGGTGAGCGGCACGCGCTTCAGGTAACCGCCGCGCGTCACCACCACGACCATCGGCTCGTTCGCGATGAGGTCGATGATGTCGATGTCGCCCTCGGCGGCCACGATCTCGGTGCGCCGCTCGTCGCCGTAGCGCTCGCGGATCTCTTGCAGCTCCTCCTTGATCACCTCGAGGAGACGCCCTTCGCTGCCGAGGATCGCCTCGAGGAAGGCGATGAGATCGCTGACTTCGCCGTACTCCGCCGCGAGCTTCTCGCGCTCGAGCCCGGTGAGGCGCGCGAGGCGCATCTCGAGGATGGCCGAGGCCTGCCGCTCGGTGAGCCGATACTCGGCGCGCTGCTTCGCGAGCTCGATCTCCGCCTCGGGTCGACCCGCGCGGCGCACGAAGTCCTCGAGGCCCCTGAGGGGTAGCTCCATCAAGCGAGCTTGCGCCTCCGCGGGGTCCTTGCTCGCGCGGATCGTCGCCACCACGAGGTCGACCTCGGTGACGGCCATCCCGAGGCCCTCGATGATCTCGCGACGCTCGTTCGCCTTCCGGAGGTCGTGGCGGGTGCGCCGCGTGACGACCTCGCGGCGGTGCCAGATGAAGTGGACGAGCGCGTCCTTGAGCGTGAGGATCTTCGGCTGCCCGTTGACGATCGCGAGGCTGTTGATGCCGAACGTGCTCTGGAGCTGCGTCATCTGATAGAGGTGGTTGAGCAGCACCTCGCCGTGCGCGTCGCGCTTGAGCTCGATGACGACGCGCATCCCGTCGCGATCGGACTCGTCGCGGAGATCGCTGATGCCCTCGAGCTTCTTCTCGCGGACGAGACCGGCGATCGCCTTGAGCAGGTTCGCCTTGTTGACCTGGTACGGGATCTCGGTGACGACGATCTGCTCGCGGTCGGACTTGCCCGCGATGGGCTCGAACGACGCCCGCGCGCGCATCACCACCCGGCCGCGACCGGTGTGGTAGGCCTCGCGGATCCCGCTCGTTCCGTAGATGAAGCCGGCGGTCGGGAAGTCCGGGCCCTTCACGCCGAGCCGCCCCGTGTCGGGGTCGTCGATCATCAGCTGATCGATGGTGAGGTCCGGATTCTCGACGAGGCGGATGGTGGCGTCGACGATCTCCCCGAGGTTGTGCGGAGGAATGTTCGTTGCCATGCCGACCGCGATGCCGGCCGACCCGTTGATCAGCAGGTTCGGCACGCGCGCCGGGAGGATCGACGGCTCTTGGAGCGAGTCGTCGAAGTTCGGCTCGAAGTCGACCGTCTCCTTGTCGATGTCGGCGAGCAGCTCGCTCGCGAGGCGCGACATCCGCGCCTCCGTGTACCGCATCGCGGCCGGCGGATCGCCGTCGACGGAACCGAAGTTGCCCTGCCCGTCGACGAGCGGGTAGCGCATCGAGAACGTCTGCGCGAGACGGACGAGCGCGTCGTAGATCGCCGCGTCGCCGTGCGGGTGGTACTTGCCCATCGCGTCGCCGACGATGCGGGCCGACTTCTTGAAGCTCGTGTTCCAGCGGACGCCGAGCTCCTGCATCGTGTACATGACGCGTCGATGCACCGGCTTGAGCCCGTCGCGCACGTCCGGGATCGCCCGCCCGACGATCACGCTCATCGCGTAGTTCAGGTAGGACGAGCGCATCTCGTCCTCGATCGTCACCGGGATGGTCTGATGCTCGGTCACGTGGCTCCTCTGCCGGCGCGCGCGGACGGCTCGGAGGCGGGGCGCGAAAGGTTCGCGGGGGCCATCCGAGCCCGTCGGCGGGCGAAGCGCCGGACCCTAGCACGGGGCCTCGCGCGCGCGAGCGTACGCGCGCGCGCGCGCGAACGAGCCGCCAACCCCATTGGCACACCTGCCAACCCGAGGGCGCAAGATCGAGCCGATCGTGCAACGTCTCGCCCGCCATGCCCCACAGGCACCCGTGTTGCTAGGATGCATGCTGTGACTCCCCTCCTCCGCCGATGGTCGCTTCGGCTGGCCCTCCTCGCGATCGCCGCCCTCCCCGCCGGGCTGGCCATCGACGGCTGCGCCGCGCCCGGCGTCCCCGTCCCTCCGCCGACCGCGCTCATCGAGAGCCCCCCGGACATGGACGGCAACGTCACGATCACGGGCATGGCCCGCGACAGCGCCTACGTGTCGTGCTTCAACGACGCGACCGAGATGGGCGTCATCGTCCGCGCCGCCCCCGTCACCGGCGAGTTCACCGCGGTCCTCCCCGCGATGACCGGTGACAACATCGTGATCTGGCAATACGACGGCACCGACGCCCCGAGCATGCAGCTCGAGCTCACCGTGCCGTAGCGCGCGCTCGCGGAACGACGCCGCAACTTCACCTGCTCGGGCCCGGCAGGATCCCCCAAACGGGGCATGATCCGCACCGCGGCGCTCGATATGGCATGGGGCGCTGCGCTGGACGATTTGTAGCTTGCAAACCTGCTGTCCCTCCTAGAAGCTGCGTTGCGCGGCCCGGTGGCGACGGATGAGGGCTCGACCTCGTCCACGCAGCCTGGTGAAGGAGGAGAGATGTCGACCTGCATGCGCGCCACCTCGTTGTTGGCGGCTCTGACTTTCGTGCTCGGCGCCTGCGACGACGGGGCGACGCCGGGGGATGACGGCGGGGGCTCCGATGGTGGCCGTAGCCGCGACGCCTCGGCGCGCGACTCCGGCGCGGTCGATGCCGCTGCGCGCGACGCGGCGAGCGGTGCCGACGCGGGCGCGCCCGGTCCCTCCGTCCATCCCGATGTCCCGCTCGTCAACGGCGGGGATCCGAGCTGGGACAGCATGGTCTTCGAGGCGCTGAACATCGTCCCCGACGAGATCGGGCGGATCACGGAGGTGTTCGGCATCGTGCGCAACGACGACCCGACCCTGACCCTCTGCAGCCTCTCCCCCGATCTCCACCTCATCGACTCCACCGATACCGACCTCGGATTCATCGGTCTCGTAGTGACCGGCGCACCGATGGAGTCTGCGATCGTCGCCTCGTGTGTCGATCGCGGAGCGATCGGGCTCGTGTACGGCAACGTGAGTGGCGTTGTCGATCTGACGACCATCGCGCGAATGGAAGTCTTCTGGCACGGGTCGGGCTCCACCTCGGCGGTCCCATACGGCGACGTGGTGAGCGAGGGCGAGATGCTCGTGGATCCCTACGGAAGCGGAAACTATCTGGCGTTGGCGGGGACGCTGCGCGTCAACGCGGGCACCATCCACAACCCGGGGGTGGAGGTGCTCCCGATCGTAGACGGGCTTCCCATCACCCATCTCTTCCAGCGCGAGCTCGCAGACTTCGGTCCCGGCTCGTCGTGGACGTACCGCACGACCGCCGTCGAGGCGGACTTCACCGAGTATCGGGTCGCCTACGACTACCGAGAGCCCTTCCCGATCTACGCCGACACGCCCGAGGTCCGCGTCGCGCTGTCGGCCCGCGATCGGTTCGACGCCTTGCGACGAGCGAACGAGGATCGTCTGCCTCACATCCTCGCGCCGTAGCCCCGCCGACGAGACAGGTCCGAGCACATGAACGGAGGCGGGCCGCGCGGACGCTTTCGCGCCCGCGCGGCCCTTTGGTGGACTCCGACGCCGCTCAGCGCGCCGGGGCGATCACGATGCTGTCGCGGAGCTGGACGAGCGCGGCCACGCTCGCGTCGGCCCGCTGGTAGACGTACGCACGCGCGTACGTGCCGGGGGTCAAGAGCGGCAGATCGAAGATGGCTTGCACGTCTCCATTCGCCTCGGCGTCGAAGCCGATGGTGTACGTGCCGGCCGGGACGTCGATGGGGGGCGGGGTCTCGCCGAAGCCGAAGTCGTCGACGAGGCGCGCACCGAACGTCGTGGCGTCGTTGAGCAGGACGTAGACGTCGCCGCGGGTGACGTCGGGTGCGACGTGGGTGATCGGAACGCGGATGTTGCTCGTGTCGAGGCCTTCGGCGTCGTCGAGGAGCACCGCCGCCTTGATGCGCGCGAGGTCGTCGTAGGCGACCACGGTGTACGACCGACCCGGGAGGAGCTGGAGCGTCGCGTCGATGACGGCGGTGTCGATGCGCGCCCCCGTCGCCGTGACCGCGGTCTGGAGCGGGCCGGCGGGGACCGTCAACGTGGCGCTCTGGTGCTCGAACGCGAGGTTCTCGACCGCGAGCGCGCTACCGGCGTACACATCGACGTTCGGCGCATCGCGCGAGAGATGGAGCACGCGGACCTCCGCCTCGGACGGCTGGAACTGCGCGGTCGCCGAGCCTTCGAGCTGCGCGAGCGCGAACACCGCGCCGCTGGCGTCCTCGGTCACGAACACGTTGGCCAAGGTCCCTGCGCTCAGCTCGGGGAGCTCGAAGTAGAGGTCCGCGTTCCGGTCGTCGTCGACGTCGACGCCGAGCGTGTACGCGCCGGACGGCACATCGAGCGGATCGCTGACGTCACCGAACACCACGTTCTCGACGAGCGGCGCGAGCCGACCATCGCGGGCCACCGTGTAGACGTCGACCTCGCCCACGTCGGGCGCGCCGTGGATCGCGCGGACGCGGATGTCCCCGGCGCCGAGCCCTTCGCGGTCGTCCTCGAAGAAGAGCGCGCGCAGGTCGCTCACGCGGCCGAGCGCCACCGCGGTGTACGAGCGGCCGTCGGTGAAGCGGAGCGGCGCGGAGAGCACCGAGGTGCCCGTCGTTCCGTCGGTGGTCACGTCGAGCTGACCCATCGCCGCGGAGACGCCGACGTACGTGGTGCTCTCGCCGAACTCGATCGCCTCGCTGAGCGCGTCGCCCTCGAGGACGGGGATCACGGCCGGCGCATCCGGGCTCAGGTGGAGCACGCGCAGTCGCTGGCTCGCCGCGTCGAGGCGCGCGGTGGCGCCGCCGGGGAGCTGCGCGAGGAGGAACACCGCACCGTCACTATCGACGGTGGCAAACACATTGACGACCTGGCCGGCGGGCAGCGCGGGCACCGAGTAGCTCAGATCCGGCGCGCCGTCTCCGTCGACGTCGATCCCCGCCGTGAACGGCTCGGGCGGGACGTCGATCGGGTCGGACGCGTTGCCGTAGCGGAGGCCGTCCACCAAGCGGTCGAGCCCACCGTCGTCGCCGACCGCGTAGACGTCGACGGCGCCGACCCCGTAGCCGGTGTGCACGATGCGCAGCCGCACATTGCCCGTCGAGAGCCCGTCGGTGCTGTCCTCGATGCTGCCGGCCGAGAGGTCCGAGAGCGGTCCGAACGCGAACGCGGTGATTCGCTCGCCGTCCGTCACGTTGAGCCGATCGAGGCTGATCACGGCGTCCTCGATGCCGCGGCCCGCCGCCGAGATGCTCAGCGAGTGGTTGCCCGGCAGGACCGCAAACGTCGATGACGCCTCGGTGAACGCGAACGAGTCGACGACCGGACCCTCGTCGTCGACGAACACGTCGATCCGCGGTGCGTCCGGGCTGAGGTGAACGACGCGGATCCCCGTGTCGGGCTCCGGCTCCTCCATCGCACAGCCCGCGAGCGCCCCCGCGACGAGCGTGGTGGCGATCGTCCACCACGCGACCGACTTCGAACGACCCTTCGATACTCCCTGAGCGCGCATGACTAGTTCCCTTTCTTTGACTAACTCTGAGCGAGCCTGTCCACCCGCGCGGAGCGAGAGCGCCCCGCGCACGAATCCGATCCGCCCGCGCCCTCGCGGCGCGCGCACACGTCCACCCCGCGCGCCGACGCGCGCTCCTCGATCAGGCCGGCGGAGCCGACCCCTCGGCCGTCAGGCCGCTACTCGCCTCGTCCGATCAGGACCGGCACCGCGTCGAGCACGCCGTCGGCGCCCTCGTCGCGGTAGAGCTCCACCCCGCTCGCCACCCGCGCGTCGAAGGCGTCGCGGGCCGCGGTGTTCCGCGTGTCGTCGAGCACGATGCTCCCGTCGGGCTCCCGGTCGGCACCGCCGAGATCGGCGGCCACGATCCAGCGCGACACGTCGAGGCCGACGAGCAGGCCCGGCTCGTCCGCGGTGAGCGCGAACGTGGGATCGGTGTCGGGCGTGACGGTCACCTCGCCGGAGAAGCCGCTCACGATGCGGAGCTCGGTGCCGTCCGGCAGATGCCCGAGGACGACCATCGCGCGTCCGGCGAGCTCGGCGGGCGCGCCCGCGGGCAGCGTGCCGTCGAGGACGGTGAACGGCACCGTCAGCTCGCAGAAGCTCGCCTCGTTCGCGAGCTCGATGTCGAAGCGCACCGAGCCGGGCTCGGAGTGATCGCCGGTGCCGAGCGCGTCGCTCGTCCGCTCGCCGTCGGCGCTCGGGCAGCTGCCCGCGGGGACCAGGCCGACTTGGCCGAACGAGATCCACGCGGCGTCGACGACGATGCCGTCCGATCCGCGGACGGAGACGCTCATCGGGTCGGTGGAGTGAGCGTCGATCGCCATGAGCGCGACCGAGGGGTTGCCCGTCTCGGTGCCGAAGCAGCCGACGCAGGAGAGCGAGAGCGCGATCGCGAGCACCAGGTCGATCACGCGCATGTCGATCACACGCATCACTCGCCCCCTTCGTCCGTGAGCGTCGAAGTCATCGGAAAGAGCTGAAAGTTGATTTGCACCACGCGCACCGGATCGTCGTCCATCTCCGAGAGCTCGAGGAGCTCGCGGCGAAACCGCTGGAGGCGCGCCTTGAGGCGGCGCACTCCGTCCTCCCCGACGCAGAGCGTGAGCGCGGAGATGTCGCGCTCCTCCGGCGCGACGAGATCGATCGAGGCGGCGGCGCGCTCCATCATCGCGCGGTGATAGTTCGCGATGTGGAGGCCGCGCACCTCGGGCCCGGTCGAGACGAGCCCGTCGGTCTGCTTGAGGCGCCCGTCGTCCTCGCGGGTGAGCATGCCGAGCTCGATGAGCGTCTCGAGCGCGCGCTCCGCTTCCTTGCGCGAGATGGGCGGCATCAGTCGACCCGCGATCCACTCGGGATCGGAGGGCACCTGAGGCGCCGCCGCCATCTCACGCACGACCGGCATGTACCAGGCGGAATGATAGGCCGCGTGCGCCAGGTCGATCTTGTGGGTCTTGCGGTAGCCGCGGAAGCTCGTGAGCCGGGCGTACTGCTTGTTGCGCTCGGCCTGGGTCGACGCCTGGTTGAACGCGACGAGGTCCACGAAGTAGCTCGCGGCGTCGCCCTCGAGCCCGAGCCCGCGGGTGAAGCGCTCCGCCGTCTGGGTCGTCAGGTTGCGCTCGCCGTCCATGACCAGCTTCAGATAGTTGGGCGACTTGAGCCCGGCCCGCCGCGAGAAGGCGCGGAAGGAGAAGGAGCGGCCGCCCTCGTTGTGGGCCTGGTACCACTCGCGCAGGAACGCGCGGTAGTCGAGGTACTGGAACACATCGAGCTCGGTGCCTCGGGCCACGAACGCCATGCTGCCCACGGGACGGGCCTCGCGCTAGCCCCGCGGTGAAGACTCCGTTAACCGACGGAATACACCCGCGCCCTCAAATCCCCTGATTTTCTGGGATTCACGCGCGTGCTCCGTATACGAAAAGCGGATCCGAATACACTCCGAAGATCGATTTCGCCTCGATCGCGCCGGCGAGCCGGCCGGGGGCCCTCGTGCGTCATACTCAGCCGTGGGCGTGCCCCGACCCGAGCCACGCGCGGCGATCCGCGACCTCACCGAGACGGCGCCCGCCGTCCCGAACGCGGAGCTGGTGCGGCGCGCGCGCGAGGGGGAGCGCTGGGCGGAGGAGGCGCTGTACCGGCGCCACGTCCGGCGGGTGAGCGACGCGACGTGCCGCGTGCTCGGGCGCAGCGCCGAGGCCGAGGACGTGGTCCAGGAGACCTTCCTCAAGTGCTTCGATAAGCTCGGGACGCTGCGCCGGCCGGAGCTCTTCGATCGCTGGCTCATGCGCATCGCGATGAACAAGGTCCGGAGCCGCCTCCGCCGCCGCAAGGTGCTGCGCCGGCTCGGGCTCGATCGCGGAGCCGAAGACGCGACGCTCGAGCAGCTCGCGACGCCGGACGCGCCGAGCGACGTGCGCGCGCAGCTCGCCGAGCTCGACGGCGCCCTGTCGAGCCTCGCCGCGAACCACCGCATGGCGTGGATGCTCCACGTGGTCGAGGGTCTCTCGCTCCCCGAGACGGCCGACGCGTGCGGGTGCTCGCTCGCGACGTGCAAGCGGTGGATCCGCGCGGCGCGCGAGCAGCTCGACGTCGCGCTCGGCGTGGTCGCGCTCGGCGCGCGAGACGGAGGCACGCCATGAGCGCGCCCGACGACGACACCAAAGACGTCTTGCGGTCTCCATCCGAGCTCCGCCGCTACGTGCGCGCGCCCACCGACGAGGCCGCGATCGCGCGCATGTGGTCGCGCGTCCGCGAGGGGCGCGGCGATGGGCGCGGCCGTGGATGGGCGATCGGCCTCGCCGTCGGCGCCGCGGTGGCCGCCGCCATCGCGCTGTGGGTGGGGCTCGCCGACGCGCCGGACACGCTCCGCGCGGCCGAAGGCGACGCGCTGCCGGCCGAGTGGATCGCGGACGACGCGCCGCGCACCGTCGCGCTCGACGACGGCTCCGAGGTGGACCTCGCACCGGAGACGACGCTCCGCACCATCGACAACGGACCCGAGCGCTTCGTGACTCTGCTCGAGCGCGGTCGTGCGCACTTCTCGGTCGAGCCCGGCGGGCCGCGCACGTGGGTCGTGGAGAGCGGCCTCGCGACCGTCGAGGTCGTGGGCACCGCGTTCAGCGTCGAGCGCCGCGCCGCCGACGTCGAGGTCCGCGTCGAACGCGGCGTCGTCGTGGTGCGCGGCGAGCGCGTGCCCGACCGCGTGCGGCGGCTCACCCGCGGACAGTCCCTGGTCGTGCGCGCCGAGACGGTCGCGAGTCGAGACGACGGCGTCGCGATCGACACCGAGCCGGCGCGCCACGAGCATGCGGACGAAGCAAGCGACGTGGACGCACCGAGCGAGCCGCTCATCGATGAGCCCACGAGCGTCGAGCCGCCCGCGCCGACCGATGCGCCCGCGCCGCGACCGCGCCATCCGCCCGCGACGCCGGAGCCGATCGCGCTCCTCGCCCCCGCTCCGATCGAGGCCGCCGAGCCGGAGCCCTCCGTCGCGCCCGAGGTCACGCTCGAGGACGACGATCGCGACGCGGTCCGCGAGCGGCTCGACGATCTGCTCGCCCGCGCCCGCGCCGCCCGCCGCCGCGGCGACGTCGAGCTCGCCTCGGACCTGCTGGAGCTCGCCTCCCACGAGTCCGACCCGCGCGCCGCGCGCTACGCGTTCGACCTCGGCCGCATGGAGATGGACCAGCTCCAGCGCCCGTGGCGCGCCCGCCGCGCGTTCCGCCGCGCCCTCGAGCTCGGCGGCCTCCCTTCCGAGCTCGAGCGCGAAGCCCGCGAGCGCCTCGCCCGCCTCGGCGCCGACTGAGCTCGCCTACGCCAACGCCTGGCGGGCGATCTCGACGTCGAGCACGCCCTCTTTGACGAGGTCGCGGAGCGCCATCTCGAACGTCTGCATTCCGTAAGGGTGCTTGCCCCGCTCCATCACGTCTTTGAGCGGGACGTTGCCCTCGGGCTTGCGGATGGTCTCGCGCGCGGTCGCTGTGACGACGAGGACCTCCGCCGCGAGGACGAGGCCCTTGCCGTCCGCACGAGGCAATAGTCTTTGCGCGACGATGCCCTTGAGGTTGTCGGCCAGGCGCTCGCGCGTCTCCTGGGCGTCGCGCTCGCCGACGAGCGCGAGGATGCGGCCGATCGTGCGGGCGACGTCGGGGGTGTGGAGCGTCGACAGGAGGAGGTGGCCCGTCTCGGCCGCCTTGAGGCCGATGTCCATCGTCTCCTCGTCGCGGATCTCGCCGACGAGGATGCAGTCGGGCGACTGGCGGAGCGCGGCGCGCAGCGCGGTCGCGAAGTCGCTCGTGTCGATGCCGACCTCGCGCTGCGAGATGAGGCTGTGCCCGTCGGTGTGGATGAACTCGATCGGATCCTCGATGGTCACGACGTGCGATCGGCGCGACTGGTTGAGGTGGCCGATCATCGACGCGAGCGTGCTCGACTTGCCGTTGCCCGCCGCGCCGCAGATCAGGACCATCCCGCGCTCGAGCTCGGCAAGCTTCTGCACGACCGGCGGCGTGCGCAGCTCCGCGAACGTCGGGATGCGCAGCGGGATCGAGCGAAGCGCCAGCGCCAGCGTGCCGCGCTGGCGATAGATGTTCACGCGGTAGCGACCGACGCCGGGCACCGAGTACGCGGTGTCGTACTGAGCGAGCTCGTCGAGCGTGCCCTTGTACTTCGACGACGCGATCACGATCCGTGCGAGGTCCTGCGTCTGATCGGGCTTGAGCTTCTCGCCCTGCAGATAATGGAGCGTGCCGCCCACGCGGAACGCGGGCGGCTGACCGACCTTCAACAGGATGTCGGAGGCCGCGTACTGCTGGCCCTTCTTCAGGAGAGCGTGGAGCGCCGACTCTTCCATCCCGCCCCGATGGTACTCACTCGCGGCGGCGCACGACGAGCGTGTTCATGCCTTCGCTCGCCTCGAAGCCGCGGCGGAACTGGTTCGCCTCGCCGGCCGAGTCGAACGGACCGATCCGCACGCGGTACCACGTGCCGCGATCGGGGAGCTCCGCGCTCATCACGAACGCGCGATGGCCGCGCGAGCGGAGGCCCTCGGCGAACGCCTCGGCGCTCTCGCGCTCGGGGTAGCTGATCACCTGGACGGTGTACTCGCCATCGTGTCCGACGGGCGCCGCCGCGGTGGCCGGCGCGGCGGGGAGCGACGAGGCGACCAGCGGATCGGTCAGCGACGCGCGAGCGAGCGCATCGGAGCCGTGTCCCGCCGCGACCGACGCCGGCAGCGCGCGGGCCACCGCCGCCTCCGCCGTCGCGAGCCGGGGCTCGGCGGCCATCGGAGGCAGGTAGTCGAGCGGGTCGGGGTGCTCCAACTCGGCCGCCGCCGCCGCCAGGACCGCCGCGACCTCCGGTCGATCGTCGGCCGGACCGAGCGCGCGTGGGAACGAGAGCGACGCCGGATCGACGGGCGCCGTCGGCTCCGCCGCGATCGCCGCTTCCGGCTCGGCCGTCAGCCCCGCCGACGAGTCGAGCCGCGCGATCGGGTCCGCCTCGGCCGCGCCGGCGTCGTCGGTCCACCCGACCGCGCTGCCGATGGCGAACACCAACGCGAGGGTGACCCCGATCAAGAGGCCGACCAGGGCGAGCGGCCGCCCTTCCCCCTCGTCCCCGCGTTCCCGGATCTGCTCGAGATCCCGCATGGCGCTATCCATCACACTCTCCCTTACGGATGACTACTTAGGAGTACATGTAGGTAACCTCCGCACCCAGGTCAAAAAACGCGTGGCTCGGCGTCCGATCGCGGCCGTACCCTGTGACCCATGACCCGCCGCGCCCTCGTCCTCGGCGCCCGCCTCGCGCTGCTCGCGGTGGTGCTCGCGCTACCGCCGGACGTCGGCGCGCAGGAGACCGAGCCCGCGCACGTGCTGCGGATCGCGACGCTGATGCCGCGCGGCGGGCGCACCACGCAGCTCCTCAACGCGTGGAACCAAACCCTCTCGGAGCGCACCGGCGGGCGGCTCCAGGTACGCGTGTATTGGGGCGGCAGCATGGGCGACGAGCGCACCGTCGTCCGGCGCATGCGCATCGGTCAGATCGACGGGGCGAGCCTGACCTCCGCGGGCATGAGCCTCATCCACCGCCCGGTGCTGGTGATGCAAGCGCCGGGGATCTTCCAGAGCTATCGCCAGGTCGACGCGGTGCGCCGCGAGATCGGGCCCGAGCTCGCGCAGGCGATGGACACCGCGGGCTTCGGCCTCCTCGGCTGGGGCGACGCCGGGCGCGTGCGCCTGTTCTCGCAAGAACCCTTGCACCGTCCGAGCGACCTCCGCTCGCGCCGGCCGTGGGTGCCGAGCCACGACTCGATCTTCCGCGAGATGCTCGGGGTCGTCGGTGCAACGGGAATTCCTCTATCCGTCGGCGAGGTGTTCGGGGGCCTGCACACGCGGATGATCGACGTCGTCCCCTCGACCGCGATCGCGACGGCCGGCCTGCAGTGGTTCACCTCGCTGCGTTACGTGACGCAACAGTCCGATGGGTTCCTCGTCGGCGGGATGGTGGTGCGCAACGGGTTCCTCGAGCAGCTGCGCCCCGAGGATCGCGACGCGCTGTTCGAGGTGAGCGCGGAGACGCACGAGACGCTGATGCGCGGCGTTCGTCAGATGGACGAGCGCGCGTTCACCGCGCTGACCAACCACGGGATCCGATCGGTGGACATCGACGCGCACCGCGCGGAGTGGGTCCGGGTCGCGCACGACACGCGCCAGCGCATGGCCGCGCGCGTGGTGCCGGCGGACCTCCTCGCGCGGGTCGAACGGATCGCGGAAGCCAACCGCGAGCCTTGATCGGCGCTCAGAACGGACAGCGCGCGACGCGCGTCGCGCCTTCGCACGGGGGACGCTCGATGCCGGCGCGCGCCGCGAGCGCCCACGCGATGGCGTACCCCGTGCGCTGCTCGACGACGCCGAGGTGATCGGGGCCATCCTGGAAGCACGCCTCGGACGGCGCGCTCTCCGCCGCCAGCCGCTCCACCACACATCCCGCGTACTCGGGCGACACCGCTTCGTCGTCGTTGGACGCGAGGATCAACACCGGAGGCGAGGACGCGCTCAGGTGGGGCTCGTTCGCCGCGTCGCGCATCGCGAACGCGCCGGACAGCCCGTCGCACGAGCCGCCGTCGCTGCACGCGATCGCGGCGAGCCGGAACGTCTCGTCGATGAGCTCACCCGCCGTCGTAGGTGGCACGTACCCCGCGCTCGGCGTCGCGAGGTCGCCGACGAGATCGCCGTAACAGAGCGTCTCGACGGCTTGCATCACATGGTCGCGCACCGGCGACGCGAAGATCGATGCGATCTCCGCGCGGTCGCTCGTGAGCTGAGCGAGCTCCGAGTAGCCGGCGAGCGCGGCCGCGCCGAGGACGGCCGGTCCGATGGGAAAGTCCGGGAGGCGGAAGACCTCGACGAGCGGCAGGAGCCGGTACCCGGGCGCCATCGACACCACCGCGCTGAGCGACACGTCGGGCGCCTCGTTCGCGACCGCGGCCACGCCGAGCGCGAGACCGCCGCCCTGGCTGTGTCCGTAGACGACGGTGTCGCTCGCAAGCCTCGCTGCAGGGAGCATCGAGCGGAGCGCGCGCGACGCGTCGATCCCCGAGCGCGCCGGCTCCGTCCACGACGCGTACGCGTGCGTGCCCTCGGTGCCGAGGCCGGGATAGTCGGGTGCGATCACGGGCAGCCCGTGCGCCGCCCACGCGTAGAACATCGCGTCGACGTAGCTCGGCCGCAGCCACGTCGGGACGTCGTCGAGGAACCCCGACGGGGTACACGCGTCGGGCAGCCCCACGCTGCCGTGCATCGCGAGGACGACGGGTACCGTGTCGCTCAGCGCGACGTCGGGGAGCGCGACGACCGCGGTCGAGATCGCCTCGGTGTCCGGCGTGGTGGTCGCGGTCCGGAACGCGACGAGGTAGACGCGGACGCCACCATAGACGTCCACGTCGCTCGGAAGCCGCGCGCGCAACGCCGCCGCGTCGATCGACTCGAGCAGCGCGCAGCCGAGCAGCGTGCCGCGCAGCGCGGAGGTGAACGGAGGCAGACCGGCCGGAGTCATGTACAGGTCGGCCGCGATCGCGTCGCAGCTCACCGTCGGATCGATCGCGGCGCCCGGCGGCCCCGCATCGGGCGGTCGATACATCGACGCGTCGGTCCCTCCCGCGTCGGGCGCGCCGGCGTCCGGCGTCTCAGGCCCCCCGCACCCCAGGAGCACGATCAACCCGATCAAGCCGACACCACGCGACATCACGCAGCCCTCCGAAAGTGGAGCCGGGGTCGTACACCCGGAGCGCGAGCGCGGGAAGCCTCAAAGGGGGGAGGCGCTGGCTTCGTCGCTCGCGGCCTGCTCGGCCATCCGCCGCTCCGCTTCGCGCGCTTCGCGACGCTCGAGAGCAGGCCGCGTGACGAGCCAGTACCGCATCGCCTCGCGCGCCGCGAACGATCCCTTGATCCGCCAGCGCGGCTCGTTGACGACGAGCGCGGCGACCGCGATCTGTGGATCGTCGACCGGGGCGAACCCCACGAACCACGTGTATCCACGGTAGGGATCGCTGCCCGTCAACGTACCTGTCTTCCCTGCGGCGTCGATTCCGGGCAGGAACGGGTTGCCGCGCCCATCGAAGAAGTACTGGCGCGCCGTCCCGTGCGCGACGGTCTGCCGCATCATGTCGGCCACCCGGCTCGCCACCTCGGGCTCCATCACGGTGCGGAACGGGGTCGGGTGCGCCTCGTAGGTCACGCGGCCGCGCGCGTCGAGCACCGTGTCTACGATCGTTGCGCGGGGCATCACGCCGCCCGAGGCCACCGCCGCCGCCATGAGCGCTCCATGGAAGGGAGACATGTGCATGTGCCAGAACCCGGCCGCGGTCCGCGCGAACTCGAGCCGCTCGGTCGGCACCTCGCGCGGGCTGACCCGCGTCGCCACATCGAAGGGAAGCGTCTCGCCGAACCCGAACCGCGTCGCGGCGCGCTCGAGCGTCGACGGATCGAGGTGCCGCACCGCGAGCTTCGCGAAGACCGCGTTGATCGAGCCGCCCATCGCCTCGCCGAGCGACGCGCAGGAGCGGTCGCGGCCCGGGTCGTCCTCGAGGTTGCCCTCGGTGAGCCGGCTGAGCCCGCCGTGGTAGCAGACCGGCGCGTCCGGATCGACGCCGGCCTCGACCAGCGCGGCGCCCGTCACGATCTTGAACACCGACGCGGTGGGCGGGCTCGGATCGAGCACGAGATCGGGCCCATCGGGCTCGGCGCTCGAGTGCGAGACGTACGCGAGCACCCGGCCGCTCGACGGCTCGAGCGCGATCAGCGCGCCGTAGGGCACCTCGTAGCGGGCAAACATCCCGCTCACGTGCTCCTGCAGACCGGGATCGAGGCTGAGCACCGCGGTGCTCCCGTCGGCGAGGTCCGACACCATCACCGCGTCGGCGCGCCGATGGCGCCGCGGATCGAAGCCGAGGAACGTGCGCCCGCGACCGGAGTCTTGTGCGCGCTCGCGGCGCAGGGGCGGGCTCTTGGTGAGCGCGGCGAGCTCCTGCGCCCCGCCGGGGCCAGACGCAAAGCCGATCGCGGCCCCGACGAGCGCGACCGCGATGCCCGCGCGCCAATAGGTACGGGGGTCCCGAAGCATCGGGGCCGACGCTAAGGGTCTCGGATCCATCGAGCAAAAAACTCGCGTCGGGGGTCCGATTCATCCCAGCTCCCCGAACTAGTGTTTGGAGCGCACCTCGGTCATGATGCTTAGGCGGGGATGGAAGACGAGCGGACGACCAACCCGAACAAGACGGTCGTCACCGTCATCACGAAAGCACCGCAGGGCGCCGACGCGGAGGGGCCCCGCGAAGGGTGTCTCGTGATCATCTATGGGGACGACCTCGGACGTCGGGTGCCCCTCGGCGCGGAGCCGACCGTCCTCGGCCGCTCGTCGAAGTGCGACGTGCAGCTCGACCAGGAGAGCGTCTCGCGCAACCACGCGCGCATCACGCGCAACCGAGCCAACTACGTCATCCACGACCTCGGCTCGACGAACGGGACCTACGTCAACGACGAGCTGGTGGACGAGGTGGTCCTTCGCGACGGCGATCAGGTCAAGGTCGGCCGAACGATCTTCAAGTTCATCGTGAGCGGCAACATGGAGGCGCAGTACCACGAGGAGATCTATCGGTTGATGACCGTCGACGGTCTCACCGAGCTCCACAACAAGCGCTACTTCAACGAGGCGCTCGAGCGGGAGTCCTCGCGCTCACGCCGCTACGCGCGCGCGTTCTCGTTGGTGCTGTTCGACATCGATCACTTCAAGAAGATCAACGACACATTCGGCCACCTCGCGGGCGACTCCGTGCTGCGCCAGCTCGGCGCGCTCGTGCGCGGCAAGGTGAGGCGCGACGACATCCCGGCGCGCACCGGCGGCGAGGAGTTCTCCGTGATCGTCCCCGAGGTCTCGCTCGAGGGCGCGGTGCAGCTCGCCGAGAAGCTCCGCGCGTCGATCGAGAGCGCCACGTTCCGCTTCGAAGGCACGAAGATCCCGGTCACGGTCAGCATCGGCGTCGCCGAGTGGACCGAGGACATCCAGGATCCGGCGGACCTCGTGAAGCGCGCCGACGAGCGGCTCTACGAGGCCAAGCGATCAGGCCGCAACCAAGTTTGCGGATAGCGACCGCGCCGCTCGGCTCACCCGATCAGAACGTCTCCCAGACGCCCATGGTCATCATGCAGCGGCTCTCGCCGTACGCGAGGATCGACATGGCCCCCGGCGGCGTGAAGTTCGGGTAGTAGTAGAGGACTCGCTCGTCGGCGGTGCCCGTTCCGATGGTGCACCGCGCGACCGCGTCGGTCATCTCGCACGGTCGCATCACGATCATGCCGCCGCCGCCGGTGCAGCCCGCCTCGAGGCCCGAGCCGTCGGTGCGCGTGGGGTACTCGGTGCACGTCCCGGCGAGCCCTCCGGGCGTGGCCGAGTCCTTGGCGTCGCACGAGACGAACGAGCCACCGCCCCCCGCGTCGGTGCCCCCTCCGGCATCGCTCCCGCCCGGACCCGCGTCGGTGCCACCCCCGCCGCCGTCGCTCCGCGGACCCGCATCGGATCCGCCGCCCCCGGCGTCGGCGCGCGCGCCGGCGTCGTTGCCCGGGTCGCTGCCATCGTCGCAGCCGACCATCACGAGGCCCATGGAAACCAGCACCACCCCGAACAGCCTTGCTTCACTCGTCCGCATCCACGGGACTCTCGCATCCTCGATCGAGGCTGTCGACAGGAGACCGCATCCCCCTTCCTCCGTCGCTACACGTTGTCGCCGTTGGCGTCGAACGCGCCCGTATCGCCGCCCCAGAAGTGGTCCGCGCGATCGAAGTCCGCGATGAACAACGGCGCCACCGGCCAGCCGACCCGGCTCAGCACTCCCGTTGAATCTCCCGACAAGAGCTTTTGCCAGAGGTCGAACAGGCCGACCCGATCCGAGGCGAGCGTGGACTCCGGGTGGTAGCGCCTGCCCGCGCGCGGTCGAATGTCGGCGATCTCCGCGACCGATCGTTCATCGCGTTCGGCGCCGTCCGCGGGGTGGTCGCGCTGCGCTTGCTGGAGCCGCGCCTCGCGCCCGCCGATGACGTCCTCATCGCGCACCTGACCCAACTCGCCTTGCGCTGTCTACGCGACTGAGTGGCGGACCGACTCGAAGTCGAGCCCGAACCGGGCGAGGTACTTGCGCAGGCGATCTGAGTCGTTCTTGCTCGCTCGGCGCGCGCGGCTCTTGTCGAACAGCCGCCGCCCCGCCGACGAGAGCGACGGGCTCGCGCTCACCACCTCGAGGACCGCCTCGAGCTGCGCGCGGTCGAAGAGGTCGAGCTCCGCCGAACGCGCGCCGAGCGCGCGGTCCACGCGTGATGGCGCGTCGCTCGGCTTCGACGGCTCGCGCCATGCGGCCTCGAGCCGCGCTATCTCCCGATCCACGTCGGCCGGTCGGATGCGCCCTCCTGGCGCGAGCGTCGCCATGCGGGTGATCGCCGCCGAGAGATCGCGGAAGTTGCCGCGCCACGCCGCCGCCTCGCCCGTCGCGAACGCGAGGAAGCGCGCGCGCGCCTCGTCGGTCAGCGACACCGCCCTCCCCGAGTCCTCCGCCGCGCGCGCGAGCTCGTACTCCACGTTCGGCGCGAGGTCGTCGAGGCGCTCGCGCAAGGGAGGGAGTCGGAAGTGCCAGAGATCGATCCTCGCCAGCAGATCCTCGCGGAACGCCCCCGCGCGCACCGCCTCGCCGAGGTCTCGATTCGTCCCCGCGATGAGCTCGAAGTCGCTGGTCACGGCGCGCTCGGCGCCGAGCGGGACGAACCGCTTGTCCTCGATCGCAGTAAGCAACATCGCTTGCTCGTCGGGACCGAGCTCCCCGATCTCGTCGAGGAACAGCACGCCTCCGTCGGCCGCCTCGAGCAAGCCGCGCCGCTTGCTCGTCGCGCCGGTGAACGCGCCGCGCTCGTGTCCGAAGAGCGCGCTCATCGCCATGTCGCCCCTCAGCGTCGCGCAGTTCACCTCGACGAGCGCGCCACGCGTCGCGTTGTGCTCCGCCTTGAGCGCGTGGATCCGCCGCGCGAGCTGGGTCTTGCCGACGCCGGTCGGTCCGCTCAGCAGGATCGGCCGCCGCGAGCGCACCGCGACGTGCTCGATCTCGTCGATCATCCGGTTGAAGCGCTCGCTCCTCGTCTCGATCCCCGCCTTCAGCAGGCCGAGCCGCTCGCGCTGCTCCGCCTCGAAGCGACGCGCGATCCGCTCGTAGCGCGCGAGATCGAGATCGATGATCGCGTGCTCACCGCGCCCGCGCGTCCCCCTGCCCGGCGACGTCTGCACCAGCGACGCGGGGAAGAACCGCGTCTCGGTGAGGAGGAACAAGCAGATCTGCGCGACGTGGGTGCCGGTCGTGATGTGCACGAGGTACCGCTCGCGCTCGGGCTCGAACGCGTAGCTGCGCGCGAACGTGTGGAGCGCCTCGTAGACCTCCTCGAAGTCCCACGCGTTCTCGAGCTCGAACGGGTGCGTCCGCACCAGCGTCTCGGGCGAGGCGCGCCGGAGATCCTCGAGCAGCACGCCGGGCTTCGCGCGCGGCGGAACCAGGAGCTCCAACCTCGAGACCAACAGGTCGTCCTGCTGGAGGAGCGAGAGCGTGGGACGCCACCGCGCGAAGCGGTTCGCCCCCGCCGGCGCGTCGAGCGTCGTCCCATAGAACCCGATCACCACCACCGGACGCGCGTCCATCGGTCCTCCGGCGCCGCCTGCGACGCGCTAGATGGATAGAACCATATCGATTCGTATCAATCCATCAGCAAATGGCCGTCCACTTTTCCCACGAACGCGAGCTCGGCCCCGTCGGCACGGCGCTCGCTGAAGGCCGAACGCGGAGGACGCGATGACGAGCTACGACGTGATGACGACCGACGACGGCGGCCTGGTGAAGATGTGGACGCGCGGGGTCGCAGTGGAGGCGGACGCGAAGCGACAGCTCGCGAACGTCGCGTCGCTCCCGTTCGTCCACAAGTGGGTCGCCGCGATGCCGGACGTCCACTGGGGGATGGGCGCGACCATCGGATCGGTGATCCCGACCACGCGCGCGATCATCCCGGCCGCGGTCGGCGTGGATCTCGGCTGCGGGATGATGGCGGTGCGGACCTCGCTCGACGCGAGCCAGCTACCGGACTCGCTCGCGCGCGTGCGCACCGCGATCGAGGCGGCCGTGCCGCACGGGCGGAGCGCGGGGCGCACCAAGCGCGACAAGGGCGCGTGGGGTGACGTGCCGGACGACGTCGCGCGCACGTGGAACGCGGAGCTCGCGACGGAGTTCGCGCGCATCGTGGAGAAGCACCCGAAGATCGCGAAGAGCAACCACGCGGTGCACCTCGGCACGCTCGGGACCGGGAACCACTTCATCGAGCTCTGCCTCGACGAGGCGAACCGCGTCTGGGTGATGCTGCACTCCGGGTCGCGCGGGGTCGGGAACCGCATCGGGAGCTACTTCATCGAGCTCGCGAAGCAGGACATGCGCACGTGGCACGTCCAGCTCCCGGACGACAACCTGGCTTACCTCGCAGAGGGGACCAGCCACTTCGACGACTACGTCGAGGCGGTCGGCTGGGCGCAGCGGTTTGCGCGCCTCAACCGCGAACAGATGATGCGCGCGACGCTGCGGGCGCTCTCGGGGGAGCTCGGCGCGCTCGAGGCGACCGACGTCGCGGTGAACTGCCACCACAACTACGTCGCGAAGGAGACGCATTACGACGCAGAGGTGTGGGTGACGCGCAAAGGCGCGGTGCGCGCGGGGCTCGGGGAGCTCGGGATCATCCCGGGCTCGATGGGGACGCGGAGCTACATCGTGCGCGGCAAGGGAAACCGCGAGAGCTTCTGCAGCTGCTCGCACGGCGCGGGGCGCGCGATGAGCCGCACCGAGGCGAAGCGTCGCTTCAGCCTCGCCGATCACGCGAAGGCGACCGAGGGCGTGGAGTGTCGCAAGGACGAGGGTGTGATCGACGAGACGCCGATGGCGTACAAGGACATCGACGCGGTCATGGCAGCGCAGGCGGACCTCGTCGACGTCGTGCACACGCTCCGTCAGGTGGTGTGCGTGAAGGGGTGATCGTCATGGGCTCGCTCAGGGACATCTTGAACCGCGCGCGGTGGCGCGATGGCCAGCTCGACGGGTTCGAGCTGGAGATCGTCCACCGCGGTGCGCCCGGCGATCGGCGCGTCGTCGCGGGCGCGAGCATCGCCTCGATCGACCGGTCGGGGGTGGAGCTCGCGCCCGAGACGGAGGGCGCCGAGGCGCCGTTCATCCCGTATCACCGCGTCGTGGCGGTGCGGGATGCGGCGGGCGTCGTCGTGTTCGGTGAGGGCGCGGCGCGCGCACCGACGCCCGTCGCCACGGCGGCCTCGCCCGAGCCGGATATCGCACGAGAAGTGGACGCCTCCATCGCGGTCGCGGAGGAGCGCGGGGGCATGCTCGTGATCGACGGCAGCGCTGGCGAGGGCGGAGGCCAGATCCTCCGCACGTCGCTCGCGCTCTCGCTCCTCACGGGCCGCCCGTTCGCGATCGAGAACATCCGGGCGGGTCGGCGCAAGCCGGGCCTCCTGCGCCAGCACCTCACCGGCGTCCGCGCGGCGACGGCGATCGCGAAGGCGCGCGTCGACGGCGCGGCGCTCGGGAGCACGCGGCTCGTGTTCGAGCCCGGCGAGATCGTCGGGGGAGAGGTCGTGCTCGACATCGGGAGCGCGGGCTCGGTGAGCCTCGTGATCCAGACGGTGCTCCTGCCGCTCCTGCGAGCCGGTCGGCCCAGCCGGGTCGTGGTGCGCGGCGGCACGCACGCGTCCTGGGCGCCGATCTTCCCGTTCCTCGAGGAGGCGTGGCGCCCGGTGCTCGCCGCGATGGGCGCGCGCTTCTCGCTCACGCTGCGGAGCGTCGGCTTCTATCCCGCCGGCGGCGGTGAGGTCGTGCTCGAGACCGAGCCTTCGACGTTGACGCCGATGGTCACGCTGGCTCCGCCGAGCGGAGCGGTCGAGCTGGAGGCGCGCGCGATCGTCGCGAACCTCTCGGAAGGGATCGCGCGCCGCGAGCTCAGCGTGGTGGCGGATCGGCTTCGAGCGGAACGCGTCTCGGTGGCGAGCGGCACGGTGCGCAGCCCCGGGCCCGGCAACGCGCTGTGGATCCTCGCGCGCGACTCGCGGACCGGGCTCGCGAACGTGTTCTCCGAGATCGGGGAGCGGGCGGTGAGCGCGGAGACGGTGGCGAACCGCGCGGTCGATGCGCTGGACGCGTGGCGCACCAGCGGCGCGACGGTCGAGCCGTATCTCTCCGATCAACTCCTCTTGCCCATGGCGATCGCCGGCGGCGGGGCGTTCACCACGAGCGAGCTCACCATGCACGCGCGCACCAACCGCGAGGTCATCGCCGCGTTCACCGGCTCGCGCTTCCGGATCTTCGAGGAGACCGAGAGCCGACTCCGCTTCGTCCTCGAAGGCGCTCCTCCGGGGGCCTGATCCGCGTTCGAGCGGCGCTCGCCGACGCGGTGCGGACGCCCGCCATCGGCGGCTGGATTCCGGCGTCGTGGAACGCGATCATCGCGCGCTCCGTCGTGCCGGCGAGCGCGATGAGCACCTGCCCCGAGAGGCGCACCATGAGCGAGAGCGCGAGCGCCGAGAGGGCGAGCATGAGGCGGAGGACCCTCTCGACCGCGAGCGTGAGGCGCCGGGACACGCGAGGGTCAACCACACCACGCGCGCGCCTGCTTCAGCGCTTCGACCCGCCGACGATCTCGTAGGCGCCGCGGTAGGCCTCGGCGACCGCGCTGTCGTCGGGGGCCGCGAGCAGCCACCCGAACGCGTGCACGTGGCGCTTGGGCACGCGGATCGTCGCGGGCCGCTCGAGCGTGCCGAACACCCAGTCCCAGAGCGGCGTGGTCACGCCATGGTTCGCGCGGGCGTTCTGGAAGTGGTGATGCAGGTGATGGCGGCGCGCCCACGCGCCGTAGCGGTTGCGCGGCCCGCGCACGTGGGTCGCGCGGTGGATCGCCTCGTAGATCTGCCAGCCCGAGATCACGCCGAGCACGAGGCCGAGCCCGCCGACGCCGAACAGCAGCCCGAGCAGCGCGAGCGCGCCCAAGATCGGGATGGCGAGCTTGAGCTTCATCAGCGCGGACGCGAAGTAGTCCGGCGTCGCGTGGTGCTGGATGTGCTCCTTGGCCACCGTGCGCCCGAGCTTGCGCTCGTGGAACGCGAAGCGATGAAGGACGTACTCAAGGAACGTCCACAGGAAGAGCCCGACTACGAACGTTGCGATACCCACCATCATGACGCGCCCTCCGGTCCGTCGAGCCCGAGCCCGCGGATGATCCCGTCGGTGAGGTCGAGCGCATCGGCGACGGATGACCGCTCCGCGCCCCACCCCACGAACAACCCGACCAACAGCTCCTCTAGGAGCGCATCGGCGGACAGCCCCGGGAGGCCGAGCCGCTCGAGCTTACGCATCTGCACGATACCTTGCACCGCCCCGAACATCGCGAGGCCGCGGCGGACCGGATCGCCTGCCGCGAGCTGTCCCTCCGCCGCGGCCGCCACGAAGCGCCGCGGCACGTGCTCGAACAGCGCCATCAGCTCGGGCGCCCGCTCGCGCGCGCGGTCGGTGTCGACGAGCAGCTCGGGCGCGCCGAGCCACCTCGAGAGGAGCGCCGCCTCCGCCGGTCGCCTGACGCCGAGCGTCGCGTAGGTCCGCGTCACGAGCACGAGGTGGGCGAGCGCGGTGCCCCCGCGCGCATCGAGCTCGGCGGACGCGCGCGCCACGTCCTCCTCGAGGCGCTGGACGACGCGGAGCTGGATCGCGAGGAGGAGCTCGTCTTTCGAGCCGAAATACCGGTAGACCGCCCCCGGCACGTAGTCGAGCTCGTCAGCCAGCCGCTGCATCGTCAGCGCGTCGAAGCCCCCGTCCGTCAACAGGCGTAGGCCCGTGTCGACGATCCGAGCCGCCGTCTTCGCCCGCCGACGGGCTCGCGGGGTCTCTTCGTGAACCACGGTCGAATAGTGAATGCCATTTACAAAATGTCAACAGGTCACACCCGAATCCTCGCGAGCGCCCACGATGGTCCGTCTCATCGCGCCGGCGGTACTGATGAGACGATGCCCTCCGTGGCCCGCGCCCCCATCTCGCTGGACGAGCGTCGCGAAGGCGGTCCGACCGACGCCGCCCTCGTCATGGCGACCCGTCACGGGGATGCCTGGGCGTCGGATGCGCTCTTCGCGCGGTACGCGCGGCTCGTGCACGGGCTCGCGTTCCGACTGCTCGGGAGCGACGCGGACGTCGACGACCTCGTCCAGGACGCGTTCGTCGAGGCGTTCTCGAACCTGCATCGGCTCAACGAACCGTCCTCGTTCAGGTCGTGGCTCTGCTCGATCGTCGTCCGCACCGCGCACAAGCGGCTGCGTCGACGAGCGCTGCTGACTCGGCTCGGACTGCGGCGCAACGAGCCTGTCGATGTCGATGCATTGCCACTCCACGCCGCGCCGCCGGACGTCGCCGCGCACCTGCGCCGCATCTACGCGCTGCTGCATCAGCTCCACCCCGAGGAGCGCGTCGCGCTCGTGTTGCGTCGCGTCGAGGGCCTCGAGCTCGCGGAGATCGCCGCGCGGATGGACCTCTCGATGACCACGGTGAAGCGGAGGCTCGCGGCGGCCGACGCCCAGCTCGCGATCCTCGCGGGCGAAGGAGGCGCGCGATGAGCGGCCCCGACCTCGATCGCGACCTGAGCGGCCATCTCGAGCCCGAGGTCAGCCCCCAACGCCTCGCGCGCAACCGCGCCGCCATCCATGACCGCCTCCGCGGACGTTCGGGGTCCGTGCGATGGGCGTTCGGCGGCCTCGCCCTCGCCGCCGCGGCGGCGGTCGTCGTGTTCTTGCTTTGGCCCGACGCGACGCCCGCCCCGGCGTCGAGCTCGCACGCCTCGTTGCGCTCCCCCGGCGCGCGGATCGAGAGCGCCGAGGGTGAGGCCACCGCGGAGCTCGACGACGGGACCCGCATCGACCTCGCTCCGCACACCGCCGTCCGCAGCGTCACCACGAGCCCGCGCCAGGTGATCGTCGCGCTCGAGCGCGGCCGCGCCACGTTCGACGTAGCGCATGATCCTCGACGCGAGTTCCGCGTCCAGGCCGGGACGGCGGAGGTCGTGGTGCTCGGCACCCGCTTCGACGTCCAGCGCGTGGAGGGCCGCGTCGAGGTCTCCGTCTCGCGTGGTCGCGTGCGCGTCGAGCGCGGCGATCAGCGGATCGAGCTCACCGTGGGCGACGTCTGGACGAGCGACGACCGCGCGACCGACGCCGCCAGGGCCGACGCGGTCGAGCCGGAGGACGCGATCGAGGGGGAGCGCCCTTCGCAGGCGCGGCGTCGACGCGCCCGGCGCGCCGAGGAACCGCCGCCGGTCGAGGATCCCGGGAGCTCGGCTCGCGCCCTCTTCGAGGCGGCCCGCCAGGCGCGTCTCGACGGGCGACCCCAGGGCGCGGCCGCGCTCCTCGCCGAGCTGGTGCAGCAGCACCCGCGCGATCCGCGGGCCGGCCTCGCGGCGTTCGAGCTCGGTCGGATCCGCCTCGACGTCCTCCACGATCGGCCGGGCGGCATCGCCGCGCTCGAGCAGGCGCTCGTCCTCTCGCCGCGCGCGAGCTTCCGGCCCGACGCGCTGGCTCGGCTGGCCTCGGCGTACGCGCGAGCGGGTAGGCTCTCCGAGTGCCGCGAGGCTCAGGGCCGCTACCTGCGCGAGTACCCGGACGACCCGCGGGCCGACACGGTGAGGAGCGCCTGCGAGTGATCGGGAGGCGCTTCGCCGCGCCGGGCTCGCTGATCTGGGTGCTGCTCGGGATGACCGGCCCCGCGCGCGCCGAGGACGCCGTGGTGCTCCTCACCCTCGACGGCGAGTGGGCGCCCGAGGTCGCGACGGGCGTCGAAGAAGATTTGCGCGCTTCACTCGGCGAGCGCTCGGTCTCGTTGACGATCGCGGAGTCCCCGCGCGCGGTGGCGCGCATCCGCATCTCCGCGCCGAGCCCGCCTCCGTCGAGCGTGACCATCTCGATCGAGGATCGGCTGAATCAGAAGCGCGTGGAGCGCGAGATCGCGCTCGCCGACACGCCGGAGGACGTGTGGAGCGTGTTGATCGCGGCCTCCGCCGACGAGCTGTTGCGCGCCGCGTGGCTCGAGCTCTCGATGCCGGACGCGCCACCCCCGTCGCGTCCGGTCCCGCCCGCCGCGCTCGCCGCCGCGCGCGACTCGATCGCGCGAAGACCGGGATGGGTGGGGATCGCGATCGGCGCCGGCGTCGAGGGCTACGTCGGCGGCGGGGTGACGGTCGGGGGTGACGCGGTGATCGCGGTGCGGCTCGTCGATCCGCTCGCGCTCGAGGCGTCGCTCGTCGGCCGCGCGCTCGTACCGCAGCGCTCGCAGCAAGGCCGCGTCGATGGCTATGCGCTCGGCGGCGACCTCGCGCTGCGCGTCGGGCTGCTCTTCGACCCGATCGGCATCGCGCTGACGTTCGGGGTGCGCGCCCTCTACGTGTCGTTCCTCCCCACCGCCTCCGCCGGAGCGCTCGCGTTCGCGGTGGATGGCGCGATGGTCTCGCTCCGCGGAGGAGTCCGCCTCGAGCTCCCGCCGCAGGAAACCTTGCGAGCTGCGATCGCGCTCACCGCGGGCGCGCCGGTGGTCGCCGCGACCGCGACCGACGATGCCGGCACCGTGCTCGCGCTCGAGGGCCTGGAGCTCGGAGCGCGGCTGGAGGTGGCGCTGTGGCCGTGAGCGCGCGCGGTCTCGCCGTCGCGTTGGCGCTGTCCGGCTGCATGACGGGCGGCCGGGCGCTCGGCGCGGCGGACGGCGGATCCGCGGCCGCCGACGGAGGCGAACGATCGGACGCGGGGCGGACCGACGGGGGAGCGCCGAGCGACGCGGGTCGGGACGCGGCGGTCCCGGTCGGCGGCGACGCGATCGCGGCGAGCCACCTCCACACCTGCGTCGTGACGATGGGGGCGCTCCGGTGCTCGGGCGCGAACGACGTGGGCCAGCTCGGCTACGACGGCGCGGACGCGCTGACCCCCGGACCGAGCCCCCTCCCCTCCGCGATCGTCGGCTCCGTCTCCGCGGGCCGCAACTTCACATGCGTGCTAGATGCCGACGGATCGGTGTGGTGCTTCGGCGCGAACGACACCGGTCAGCTCGGTGCGGGCGATCGCGTCTCGGGAGGTACCCCGCGGCAGGTGTTGCTGAGTGGTCGCGCCCGGACGATCGACTCGTCGTTCAACTCGGTGTGCGCGCTCGTCACCGACGGATCGATCCACTGTTGGGGCTCGAACCAGCTCGGGCAGCTCGGCACCGGCTCGATCGGCCCGGTCGACGGCGTCCCCATCCCGGAGCAAGTCCCCTTGCCAGGCCCCGCGTTCCGCGTCGCGATCGGGCTCCACCACGCGTGCGCGATCCTCCAAGACGGCGGGCTCTACTGCTGGGGGAACAACGTGTTCGGCGAGCTCGGCCTCGGGACCACCGGAGGTCATCGCTACGTGCCGGCCCGGGTCGGGACGGGCTCCTGGCGCGAGGTCGACGCAGGCCAGCATCACACCTGCGCGATCGACGACGCCGGCGCGCTCTCCTGTTGGGGCGAGTACTCGGGTCCGATCGACGGCTACCCGAGCCCGCTCGGCCACGACGTCCCGGGCTCGTACGACGCGCCGGAGCGCGTGGGCACCGAGGTCGGCTGGACGCACGTGTCGACCGATACGTTCCACACGTGCGCGCTCAAGGACGACGGCGAGCTCTGGTGTTGGGGCCGCAACGCCGAAGGTCAGCTCGGCGTCGGGAGCACCGCCGTGCTCCCCGATCGCACGCAGATCGAGCCGACCGAGCGGTTCGTCGACGTCGACGTGGGCCGCTTCACGACGTGCGCGCGCACGACGCGAGGCGAGGTGCGCTGCGCCGGCGCGAACAACCGCGGAGCCCTCGCGACCGGGGACACGAACCGACGCTCGAGCCTCACTCCCTGGCCGCGGTAGCCCCCAACGAAGATGGTCCGTCTCGCGGCCTCCGCGGTACCCACCTGGGCTACCCGTGGAGGCCCTCGTGCAACGTGCGCTGTGCTCCTTCGCCGTCGGACTCCTGCTGATCGCGTGCGAGCCGTCGGACTCCAGCCCCGATGACGCGGCGGCCGACCCGCGCGACGCCGGTGTGCCGATCGGCGACGCGGGATCGACGAGCGACGGGGGCCCCGCCGACGCCGGCGCAGCGGGTGACGGCGCAGCGGGTGATGGCGGTGGCGCCGACGCCGGATCCTCGGTCTTGCCCGGCGTCCTCACGATCGCGCCGCTCCCCGTCGAGCCGGTGCCGACCGGCCGGGTGACCATGGCGATCGGAACCGGCAACGGTCGCATCGTCACCGTGTGCGACGACGGCGCGCGGGTGGTGCAAGACCTCATCGTCGATCCGACGGCGGACGATCACAGCGAGTACGCCGCCGCTCCGGGCGCCGCGTTCGGCAACGACGTGTTCGTCGTCGCGACCGGTCACGGTCAACCCGGGCACATCCTGCGCTCGACCGACGGGCGCGCCTGGGACGATCTCGCCGACGACGCGTTCCACTGGGCCGACGGATCCACCGGCCGACCGGGCGGCGGGATCGCGCTCGTCTACTTCGACGGCGCGCGCTTCGTGATGATCGCGTCGCGCCACGTCTTCTTCTCCGACGACGGCGCGGAGTGGACCGATCAGGGCGTCGAGCACCCGCGCGGCTACTTCCACTGGCGCAACGACTTTTTCGCGGATCCGCTCCACCGCCTCTTCGTCCGCGGCGAGAACGTCGACACCACCGTACAGTGGCTCAGCCGCAGCGACGACGACGGCGTCACGCTCGCACCGATCACGGAAGCGGACGGCTGGACGTTCGAGTGCGCGGTGGGCGGTGCCGTATTCGCGCACGGCGTATTGCTCGCGCCCGGATCCGCGTCGCAGTACTGCATGTCGCTCGACGGCGGAGTCACGTGGAGCACCGTGCCTGTCGAGATGGGCGTCGAGCTCGGCGGCTTCCACGCGACCGACACCGGCTTCGTGTCGTTCCGCGGTCAGCGTCGGTTCCTTCAGCGGAGCACCGACGCGATGACGTGGACCCAGGAGACGATCGACAACGGCTATCGCCACGCGACCGGCGGGCGCGCGCCGCAGGGCTACTACCTGAACGCGAGCCACGCCGGCACGGAGCTCTGGCGCAGCGACGACAGCGTCGCGTGGACCCCGCTCGACTATCCGCGCGACACGACGATCCCCGCGCTCAAGCACTTCGCGTTCGGCCACGCCGACGCGAGCGCCTGCGATCCCTAGCGGGCGGAACCGCGCGCTTGAATCGAATCCGGCGGCCGGGTATCGATTCGCCGGTGGGCGCGGTCGCCGAATTCTTCTTCCTGCGCGGCGCGCTCGCCGCGGCGAAGGGCACCCCCGAGGATCAGCGACGCGCGGTCTCGGAGCGGCGGCAGCTCGCCACCCAGCGAGCGCAGGCGGCCGAGGCGCTCTGGGCGCAGGGGCACCTCGCGGAGGGGCTTCGCATGGCGAACGAGGCGCTCAGCGCATGCTTCGACGCGCTGGCCGCGCTCGATGAATCCGCCGAGGCGACATCTCGCGCGGGTATGGAGCGCGCGGGTATGGACGCGGACGAGATGGAGCGAGCGATCGCGCTCGATCGGGAGCGCCAAGAGCTCGTGCTGCCCACCCTCGACGCGCGCGTCACCGACGTCCACGTCGCGCTCTACCGGCGCCTCGCCGCGGCGAGCACGAGCATCCTCCGCGCGCTCGGGGCGGTCGCGCAGACCCCGCAAGATCTTTCGCGCGCTCGCGCGTGGCGCCTCGGCGTGGCCGTCCTGATCGCGCTCGCCATCGTCATCGCGGGCGTCGTGATCTACGAGCCGCCCTCGGACGTCACGGCCGAAGCATCCGGCACGTGGTCGCCGACCCAGGGGCTCGCCGCGTTCGCGATCGACGGTCGACCGGAGACGGAGTGGATGCTCCCCGATCGTCAGCCGGGCTGGCTCGAGATCCGGTTCGCGTCGCCGCGCCATATCGCGGCCCTCCGGATGCTCAACGGGCACAACCCCGGCTACAACGATCGCGCGATCCGCACCGCCCACGTGGAGCTGTTCGCCGGCGATCGGTCGGTCGCGCAGCTCGACGTGGACTGGCCCCGGGTCGAGCCCGCGCCCGAGTGGATCGAGCGCTACGTCGACGTCGACGGGGTCGATCGCGTGCGCGTCGAGGCCCGAACGTTCCACTCGATGGGCACCGCCCTCGCCGAGATCCAGTTCGACGAATAGCCCTCCGAGCCGCCATCTCGAGCCGCCTCTCGGAGGGCAGTGGCGCGGTCCTTGCTGCTCGGGGGGCGGGTCACTATGTTCGACCCCGCGCGAGCCGGTGCCCGTCCATAGAAAGACCCTCGGAGGCGGCCCGTCCCGTGTGTTAGTGATCCGAGGCGGCCCCTCGGGTCGTGGAGCAGGTGACCATGTCGGATGACGAGACGCCGGACGTCGGCGAGCAGGACTTGAACTTCGGCGAGGAGCTAGCCGTCCTCCCGATCCGGAACGCGGTGTTGTTTCCCGGCGGGGTGGCGCCCTTCGACGTGGGTCGCGAGAAGTCGGTCGCGCTCGTCGAGGACATCGACGGGATGGACCAACCCATCATCGCGATCTTCGCGCAGCGGGATCCGTCGACCGACGATCCGACGCAGGCCGATCTATACCCGGTCGGCGTGGCGGCGCGCGTCCTCAAGGCCCTCAAGCACAGCTCGGGCAACTACAGCCTGATCCTGCAAGGCCTCGTGCGGATCCGCCTCGAGGGCATGCCGCAGGAGGATCCGTATCTCCGCGCTCGCATCTCGCGCCTCGACGAGCCGCGCGATGAGGACGTCGAGACGGAAGCGCTGGCGATGAGCCTCCGCGACATCGCGAAGCAGGTGATCCAGCTCATGCCGGAGCTCCCGCGCGAGGCAGGCTCGCTGATCGATTCGATCCAGGAGCCGGGTCAGCTCGCCGATCTCGTGGCGACGAACCTCGACGCGCCGGTCGACGAGAAGGCGCAGTTACTGGAGACGATCGAGGTCAAGGAGCGCATCCGCAAGGTCCTCCGGCTGCTCACGCGGCAGCTCGAGATCCTCAAGATGCGCGAGCGCATCAACTCCCAGATCAAGGAGGAGATGGGCAAGAACCAGCGCGAGTACGTGCTCCGCCAGCAGCTCAAGGCGATCAAGGAGGAGCTGGGCGAAGAGGACGGCGACGCCGGCGACCTCGACGTGCTCGACGAGCGCATCACGAAAGCCAACTTGCCGCGCGAGGCCGAGGAGGTCGCGCGCAAGCAGCTCAAGCGCTTGCGCTCGATGCAGGTGGGCAGCGCCGAGTACACGGTGGTGCGCACGTACATCGACTGGATCCTCGACATCCCGTGGAGCAAGTCGACGACCGACAACCTGGACATCCAATCGGTGCGCCAGGTGCTCGACGAGGACCACTCGGGCCTCGAGAAGGTCAAGAAGCGCATCGTCGAGTTCCTCGCCGTCCGCAAGCTGAAGAAGGACAAGAAGGGACCGATCCTCTGCCTCATCGGACCGCCCGGCGTCGGAAAGACGTCGCTCGGGCGCTCGGTGGCGCGCGCGCTCGGCCGCAAGTTCGTCCGCATCTCGCTCGGCGGCGTGCACGACGAGGCGGCGATCCGCGGTCACCGGCGCACCTACGTCGGGGCGCTGCCCGGTCAGATCATCCAGAGCATGAAGAAGGCGAGCACCATCAACCCGGTGTTCATGCTCGATGAGATCGACAAGATCGGTCACGACTTCCGCGGCGACCCGGCGGCGGCGCTCCTCGAGGTGCTCGACCCCGAGCAGAACGACACGTTCGCCGATCACTATCTCGAGATCCCCTACGACCTCAGCAAGGTGATGTTCTTCGCGACTGCGAACATCGGCGACACGATCCCGCCGCCGCTCCGCGATCGCATGGAGATCATCGAGATCCCCGGCTACACGCGCCGCGAGAAGCTCGACATCGCGGTCGACCATCTGATCCCGAAGCAGCTCGAAGAGCACGGGATCAAGACCGACCAGCTGACGTTCGACACGCCGGCGATCGAGACCGTCATCGACAGCTACACGCGCGAGGCCGGCGTCCGGAACCTCGAGCGCAAGCTCGCGAGCGTGATCCGCGGGGTCGCCGTCAAGGTGGCCGAAGGCAACGAGGGTCCGTTCCCCATCCGGAACGCGGAGGACGTCCGCGTCTACCTCGGCGCGGAGCGCTACACGAGCGAGGTCGCGGAGCGGACGGAAGAGACGGGCGTGGCCACCGGGCTCGCGTGGACCGCGGTGGGAGGCGAGATCCTCTTCATCGAGGCGACGCGGATGCACGGCACCGGCAAGCTCCAGCTCACCGGTCAGCTCGGCGACGTCATGAAGGAGTCGGCGCAGGCGGCGTTGAGCTGGGTCCGCACGCGGGCCGAGGCGCTCAAGATCGAGAAGGACTTCCTCGAGAAGAGCGACATCCACATCCACATCCCCGCGGGCGCGATGCCCAAGGACGGACCCAGCGCGGGCGTGACGATGATGACCGCGCTCGTCTCGCTGCTCACGAAGATCCGCGTGAGCCACGACGTGGCGATGACCGGCGAGATCACGCTCCGGGGCCGCGTGCTCCCGGTGGGTGGGATCAAGGAAAAGGTGTTGGCGGCCCACCGCGCCGGCATCAAGCGCGTCATCCTCCCGGAGCGGAACGTGGCCGATCTCGAAGAGGTGCCGGCCGAGGTGAAGGACGAGCTCGAGTTCATCGGCGTGAGCCACATGTTCGAGGTGCTCAAGCTCGCCCTCGAGGAGCCGGATCGCTTGGATCTCCCGGCGATCGAGCTCGAAGAGGACGAGCGCAGCGGCGCGAAGCACGCCAAGCCGGCGGCGCCACCGCCCAGCTGACGTCCGAGCGGGCGCCGTCCGCCCCGCGCGCACGCTTCCATCCCGATGGAACGAACGGCCGCCCGAGCGCGGCCGTTCGACTTTAACGGACCTTAATGCGGCGTGGGCGTCCCGAACCGTGCTACATAGGCTCCTCGGGATGTGTGTGGACCAACAAGTGTGAGGATATCGATGCGCAAGACCCTACTCGCGATGGCAGCACTCCTGGCGACGGCCTGTTCGGCGGACGTCACGGGTTCGGGAACGGAGCTGATCGCGGCCGTCGACGAAGACGCCGTGACGACCCAGCTCCTCTACATGCACGACATTGCCGCGCTCCCGCTGACGGAGAGTGACCTCGTCGATCTCGGCATCGACGTCGCCGACGCCACCCCGGTGCGCGTCGAGGTGTACGACGGCGTGGCCGCGGCGTTCTTCGCGCCGGACGGCGTCGCGCTCTACGGCCGCGACAACATCGTCGCGCTGTGGGACGTGCTCGATCGCCAGACGATCGCCGACGAGACGCACAACCCGGGCAGCACGCCGGTCGTGAACCCGAACATCGGCACCGTCGGTCAGTACAACCTGCAGGATGAGATCGGCATCCGCCCCGACGTGGTGGCCACCCCCGACACGACGGGCGCCACGATCATCAACTGGTACAACCGCGTCGGCGGCGCCGAGGAGCTCCGCCTCCTCCAGCGTCTCGAGCGCGGCCACCCCGGCTGCTCCTGATCCTCCGATAGCTCCGCGCCTTCGAGGCGCTCGAGAAGGCCACCCGCGAAAGCAGGTGGCCTTCTTCGTTTTGGATACCTAGACCCTCGCGACGGAGATCGCGACGGGTTGCTCTGTGCCCTCGAACCCGATCTCGACCCTCGTCGCTCCTCGACGATACTCCGGCATCGCCTCGTCCCGCCGAGGGCCAATCTCGCGCCCGATCATCGACGCTGAACCCATCGCGATCTCCGTCGCGAGGGTCTAGTCCGAGGGCGGCGCGATCAGAGGCCGACGGTCCACGTGAGCTCGTGTCGGTTGTGGCTCAGGTGGACGAGGCGCGATCCCTCGATCGCGGCGAACGCGGCGGCGGTGGCGTGGTCGGTCTCGCCCTGGAACTTTAGCGTGCACACCATCTTGCGGGCGTAAGGGCGCCACCGCTCGACGAGGACGAGCGCCCGGGTCGGGTAGCAGATGATGTCGCTGCACCACCAGTCGACCTCGAACGGCTCGATCGCGAACGCGCTCTCCTTGCGATGCTCGACGTTCGGCATCGCGGCGACGCGCGGGTCGAGCTCCGCCTTGTCGACGCTGACCACGCGCGCGCCGCGCTCCGCGAGCACCCAGGTCCAGCCGCCGGGGGCGCTGCCGAGATCGATCGCGCGCTCGTTCGGCCGCGGCCACTCGCCTCGGAGCGTGAAGACCTCCCAGAGCTTGAGGTACGCGCGAGACGGTGGGCCCTCGCGATCATCGAGGAAGCGCACCTCGCCGTGGGCGAACGGGCTCTCACAGCGCGCGGAGGCGAGGAGCGTGTCGCGATCGATCAGCGTGAACGAGCCGAGCGGCGCGGCGGGAAGCGGCGAGTACGGCGCGATCGGCTTCTGCGACACGTGCGGGAGCGCGTCGACGATCAGCGCGCCGCGGCGATGGAGCGCGGTGGGATAGAACGCCCAGTTGCGCTGCCGCGCCTTGAGCTGGCGGGCCGCGTCGTTGATCGACGCGATGGCGAGGCGCTCCGGATCATGCCAGACGTTTTGCGCCCATGCGGCGGGCCGCGGCGGTCCTGGCGCGACGAAGAGCCGCTCGTGGCGCGCCTCGATCTCGCCGAGCTCGCGCTCGAGCTCCGCCTCGAAGCCCTCCGCTGCGAGGTACGCGGTTCGGGTCACGGATCCTGTGCGCCAAAGGACCGCGCTCCGGGCGAAGGGAACTGCCGCGCATGCTCGGAGAGCAGCACCGCGCACGCAGCGGCGACGTTGAGGCTGTCCACCGCGCCGGTCCCCGGGATCGTGACGGCGCGGTCCGCGATCTCCACCGCCGACTCCCCCACGCCTTCGCCCTCGGATCCGAGCAAGAACACCACCTTGTCGGGGAGCGGCTCCGCGTACAGGCTCGGCGCCTCGCGCACCACCGTGGCGATCAGCGCGAAGCCGGCCTCGCGCATCGCCTCGAGCGCCTCGCGCGGATCCTCGACGAACACGATCGGTACCCGCTCCGCGCCACCTTCGGCCACGCGCGCGCTCGCCCCGTCGACGCGCTCGAGATCGCGCGTCCAACAGATCAACGCACCGCCCCCGAAGTGCGCCGCGCTGCGCAGCACGAGCCCCACGTTGTGCGGATTGTCGACGCCATCGAGGAAGATCGCGCGCGTCGGACCGCTCGCATCGGCGAGCCACCGCTCGAACGAGGGCGACGGGATCGGCTCGGCCACCAGACACACGCCCTCGTGATGGCGCGAGCCCGCGACGGTGGCGAGCTCGTCCTCCTCGACGACGCGATACGGGCGACGCCGCTTCGCCATCGCGCTCGTGAGCGCGCCGAAGCGCGGCGCCATCTCCCGGGTAAAGAACGCCCGCTGCACGTCCTCGGGGCGTCGCTCGGCGAGCGCCTCGCACGCGTGCAGCCCATAGAACTTGGCGTCCGTGGGGCGCGGCATGCGCGAAGAGTCCAGAATCCCCGTCCTCGCTGTCAACGGCGCGAGGCCGTATCCTCGAAAGCAGATCGTCGGGAACTTCGGCGGTCCGGTGCGGTCGGAGCGACCGCCTGGGCGGTCGACGCCGTCTGAGCCCTGGGAGGTCACACGGGTGGACGCGGATCGTCCAGCGCGCGAGCACGAGCCCCCGCCCCCGACGAAGGGGGACGACGAGATCGTGCGGGCGCTGCGGGCGGGAAACCGTAGAGCGCTCCAGATCGGGGTCGCCTCGCTCGTCGCCTCGCTCGCCGTCGCGTACTTCTGGCCGCAGCACGGCCACGCCGTCCGCAGCGTGATCCGCGGCGAGGTCGGCCTCGATGGCGAGCCGCGCTACGAGCCCTCGCACGCGATCGATCCCACCGCGCTCGCGATGATCGACTTCGGACGCGTGCACCGCGAGCTCATCCCGCGCTGGATGATCGCGCTCGACACCGCGAGCCGCGCCCACAATCGGTATTGGGATCAGCGCGCCGACGCCGCGTTCGAGGAGCTCGCGATCGAGATCTCGCCAGACGAGAACCTCTCCGAGCTGCTCGGCTCGTCGCACCGCGCGCTCCGCCGCGATCCGCTGGGGATGGCGCGCCGCCTCGACTACTGGCTCTGGTCCTACAACCGGTACCTCGACCAGGCGGACGTGCCGTGGCGGCTCGAGGCCTCGCTCACCTTGGGCAACGACGAGCGCGTCATCTTCCGCACCTACTCGTACGAGGTGCTGACCGACGGGGAGAACGCGGCGGGGCAGCGCCTGCGCCTCATCCGGCGCGCCGACCCGACGAACCTCGTCGAAGGCTGGATGGGTCGCACCGACGATCCCGCCGAGGGCTCGTTCGTGCTGATGCGGCGCGTGCTCCACTTCTCGGTGCGACACCTGTGGCCGGCCCTCCACCCCGCGCTCGACGATCGACGCCCCGACAACGAACGTGCCTGGGTCCAATGGGTGCGCGAGGAGGTGCGCGCGCAACTCGATCCAGACACGTTCGCGCTGCTCTCGGAGACCGCGGTGGATCAGCAAGCGCTGATCGAGGTCGCGGCGGCGATCGAAGCGCGCGCGAGCTGCGGCAACCGGTTCCGTATCCTCTCGCTCCCCTACAACGGACTGAGCGCGGCGAGCGTGGCCGCGCTCGAGGCGGCGGTCGCGCGGAGCCAGCTCCGGCCGGAGTGTCCCGAAGTCACGCTCGACGAGGCGGCACGGATCATCGGCGCGTCGGAGCGCCTCTCGTCGACCCCCGGCCTCGAGGACGCGGTGGAGCGCCTCGCGATGGTCATGGCGGGCGCGGTGTCGGCGCACGAGCTCCGCCACGGCGCGGACGGCGACGACATCGCCTGCCCCGGCTGTCCCGACGGGCTCGACGGCCTCGCTCGCGCCGAGGTGTCCGCGTACCTCAGCGCGATGGCCGACGAGCGCTACGCGTACCTGTCGCTGTTCCAGGCGTGCACGAGCGCGTCCGACGGAACGATCCAGTCCCAAGCCCGCGACGCGGTGATCGACGCGATCCTCCCTTACGGGTGCGCAGGACCGACCCTCTACGGCCTCCCGATCCTCGCGCGCGAGATCGAGACCGACCTGTTCGGCGTCCGCGAGCGCATCGAGCTCCCCGAGCTGCCGGATCGCGTTCTGCTCCTCCCGCGGCGTCCCGGCGTCGAGGTGGCGATGGCCAACCGCGGCACGCCACTGACGTCGGGATGGGGCGTCCGCGTGGCCCCCGTGCGGGGCGACCGCGAGAGCGCCCGCGACGACGCAGAGGAGCCGCCCCCGCCCAGCGCCGCGGAGTAGCAGACAACTCGACTGGCCTGCTCCGGCTCAGAACGGTCCGTCGCCGATCCACATCGGGTCCGCGGAGTCCGGCGTGGTGAGCCGGCCGAGCACCGCATGGTGGAACCCGAACGCGTGGTCGAACGCGAGCTGCCCCGACTCGTCCAGCCGGTAGTACGCGATCATCCCCGGGATCCCGCTCGGCAGCGATGACCGCCACGTCATGCCGATGTCGGCGCTCGATCGCGCGATGCGCCAGATCCGGACCTCGTCGACGTCCGACTCCGCGCGACCGCAGGTGAACGGCTGATCGTTGAACGAGTCGGTGAGGCCAACGAACGTTCCGCTATCCACTTCGACGCCATCGACGTACATGGTTCCGGTGTGGGTGCCGTCGGCCTCGGCGGTGATCGAGAGCGCCATGTACGTCCAGCGATCGACGAGCGCGGGCGGTCCGTGCAGGAGGTATCGATCGAGCGCGACCTGCCACCCCATCGCGAGACGGCCACCGTCGATCGCAACGAGCAGATGTCGCGCGGTGCCGTCGCCCTTCTGGCAGATGAGCGCGTCGGCGACGGACCGAGGGCGGACCCACGCCTCGAGCGCGGAGTTGACCTGCTGGTCGAACGCCGGCGAGTCGAGCGCGGACATGTAGGTGCCGGCCGATACTCGAAGCGCGGGTCGGCCCGAGCCCGCGTCGGTGCCCGGACCGGCGTCGGGCCGAGGCCCCGCGTCGCGCCGAGGCCCGCCGTCGCCCAAAGGCCCGGCGTCGCGACGCGGACCCGCGTCCATCGGGCCGCCCCCGTCCCGCCGAGGTCCCGCGTCGCGGGCGGCCGCGTCGGGACGCCCCGCCGCGTCGACGTCTCCCGCGTCGAGCGTGGTCCCCCCGGGTCCCGCGTCGACGCGCGCGATCGTCGCGTCGGTGCCGTGCGACGCGTAGCAGCCCGCGAGCGCGAGCGCGGTGGCGACGGTCCGGAGGAGCCTCGAGCGCATCGGGCCGACTCTAGTACAAGGGCTCGGAAGTGCGATCCGGCGGCGCGGAGCGGGCCCGCCGCCGCCTCCCGCCGCGATGCTATGTTCGCGCGCATGGACAAGGTACAGGCTGCCGTATTGGGCGCCGGCTCGTGGGGCACCGCGCTCGCGAAGCTGCTCGCGGAGAACGGCCACGACGTCCGGCTCTGGTGCCGGCGCGCCGAGCAGGCCGAAGCGATCGACGCCGCGCGCGAGAACAAAGACTACCTGCCCGACTTCGAGCTGCCGCCAAACCTCACCACCACCCACGAGCTCGAGCGCGCGCTCGGTGGTGCGAAGCTAATCCTCAGCGTGGTCCCGACCCACGGCCTTCGCGCCGTGATCGAACAGGCCGCGCCGATGATCGCGGAGGGCACGCCGATCCTCAGCTGCACGAAGGGCATCGAGAACGGCACGCTCATGATGGTCTCGCAGATCTTCGAGTCGCTGTTGCCTGAATCACTGCATCCCTCGTTGACGTACCTGGCCGGGCCGAGCTTCGCGCGAGAGGTCGCCGCCCGCATGCCCACCGCGGTCACGGTCGCCGGCAAGCACGAAGCCTCCGCGCACCGGGTGCAGCATCTCTTGCGCAACCAGACGTTCCGCGTCTACACGACCGATGACGTCGTCGGCGCGGAGATCGGCGGCGCGCTCAAGAACGTGATCGCGATCGCGGCGGGAGTCGGCGACGGGCTCGGCTTCGGCCACAACAGCCGCGCCGCATTGATCACGCGCGGGCTCGCGGAGATCGGTCGGCTCGCCAGCGCGCTCGGCGCGCACCCGATGACGGTGAACGGGCTCGCCGGGATGGGCGACCTGGTGCTCACCTGCACGGGCGACCTGAGCCGCAACCGCAAGGTCGGCCTCGCGCTCGGGTCGGGCAAGAAGCTCCAAGAGATCCTCGACTCGATGAACATGGTGGCCGAGGGAGTGCGCACGACGAAGAGCGCGCACGAGCTGTCGGCGAAGCACGACGTCGAGATGCCGATCACCGACGCGATGTACCGGATCATGTACGAGGAGCAGCCGCCGGCTACCGCCGTCGCGCAACTCATGTTGCGACGCTCGAGGCCCGAGCGCGACGATCACGATCAAGCGTGAGACCCCCGCTCCACCTCCTCGTCGCCGCGCTCGCCCTCACCGCGCTCGGCTCGACCATCAGCGCGGCCTCGGCGCAGGTGTCCGCGCGCGAGCTCGACGCGCCGTCCGGCGCGAGCCCGGCCCCGCTCCACTATCGGCTCGAGAACGGCCTCGAGGTGATCCTCCAGCCGATCGAGGGCCGCGCGTTCACCGCGGTCGCCGTCACCTATCACGTCGGATCGGCGGACCAGCCGGCCGGCTACCGCGGGCTGGCGCACCTCACCGAGCACCTGATGTTCAGCGGCACCGACGAGCTGGGCGACGGCGAGCCGCACGCTTACCTCGACTCGCTCGGCGCGGTCACCCACAACGCGACCACGCACGCCGACGACACCGTCTACTACGAGAGCGTACCGAGCTCTCAGCTCGAGCGGACGCTCTGGCTCGAGGCGCACCGCATGGCGCGGCTCCTTTCGGGGCTGAGCGCGGCGCGCGTCGAGCGACAGCGCCGCGTCGTCCTCCACGAGGGTGTCCAGAACGGACACTACGGCTGGCGGGGTCGCGCGCGCGAGATCACGGACGCGCTCGTCTACGGCCCGACTCACCCGTACGCGATGATCCAGGAGCGCGCCGAGGACGTCAGCGCGATCGAGCTCCCACACGTGCAATGGTTCTTCCAGACCTACTACGCACCCGACAACGCGACGCTCGCGCTCGTGGGCGGCTTCGATCCGGACGAGGCGCGCGGGCTCGTCGAGCGCATGTTCGGACCGATCCGGAGGAGCGCCCGTGCGCCGAGCCGCGCTCGCGAGCGGCCGCGTCCGATCGAGGGTGAGGCGCTCGTCCGCATGGAGGTGCAGTCCACGCGCGACTTCGTCTCGGTGATCTGGCAGACCCCGCCGTGGGGGGCCGACGGGGACGCCGCGCTCGACATCCTGAGCTCGGTCCTCGTCCAGGGCGACGATGCGCCGCTGCGCGTCGCGCTGGTGGACTCCGGCCTCGCGCTCGGGGTCGACGCGCTCCAGTCGAGCCGCGAGCTCGCGAGCGAGTTCCGAATCACCGCGGTCGCCGCGCCCGAGCACTCGCCCGCCGAGCTCGCCGCCGCGATCGACGCGGCGCTCGCCGGGGTCCGAGGCTTCTCCGAAGTGGCGATCGACGACGCGCGCGCGGCCTGGGCGCGCCGGGACGAGAATGCCCAAGAGGGGATCGTGTGGCGGGCGAGCATCCTCGGGATACGCGGCGCCGACGGCTACCTGGGTACGATCGAGAACGAGCGCGCGCGCTACGCGAGCGTCAATTCTCCTTCCATCATCGAGGCGATGCGGCGCTACCTGCCTCGGGATCGACGCGTCGTGTTCCTCGGGCACGCCAACCCGATGGCCGACGCGCCGGGCCGGGTCCTCGAGACGCGATGGATCCGTTGACGCACGCGTCCAGGGCGCGGATCGACCGACGGACGACGTGCGCACGTGTCGCTGCGCGCGTGTGCATCGCGACGCTGCTCGCCCTGCTCGCGTCGGCGTGCGCGTCGCGGACCACGCTCCCGCCTCCGCGACTCCCGCTCGCGGCGACACCGGCCGACGCGATCCCCGCGCCGGGGCCGCCCCCGGCCGACACGCCGATGCGCGTGGCGGTGACCGACCGCACGCTCGACAACGGCACGCGCGTCCTCGTGAGCCCCCGGCCCGCCGAGGGCCTCGTCACCGTGCTCTGGCTCGACGAGGCCGCGGCCGGCCGCGACCGCCGCGCGAACGCGACCGTCACGTCGATGCTCGGCTTCGCGATGCAGGACGCGACGCGGATCGGCGACGACGTCGTACCCTCGTACGCACGCCGCCAGGGCTTCGATCTCGGGCTCGGGGTGAGCCCGCAGGCGATGCTCGCGGTGGCGACGTTCGCGGCGGGCGAGCTCCCCCGCTATCTCGACGTGCTCGACGCGGTGATCCGCCGGCCCGCCCTGCGTGACCTCCCCCTCCGCGGGGAGATCGCGCGGCGGCTCGAGACGGTGGAGGGCGAGCTCGCGACGGCGGAGGGGATCCTCGACGACCGCCTGCCCGGGCTCCTCTACGCACCCGCCGATCCGCGGAGCGCGCCCCTCACCTTGCAGCGCGCGGAGCTCGCGTCGCTCGATCCGGCGATGATCGCGGTGCGGCACGCGCAGATCCTCGATCCGAGCGCGTGCACGCTCATCGTGGTGGGCGAGGTGGAGCCGAGCGCCGTGCTCGAACAAGCAAACCGCGTGTTCGGCGCGTGGCCCGCCCATCCCTCCGCCGCGACGTTGGTGCCCGAGGTGCTCGACGAGAGCCCGGTGCGCGGCATCGGCGTGGTGCGGCCGCTCCTCCGACCGTGGATCGGCGTGTTCGAGCGCGCACCGTCGATCGCGGATCCCGATCACGCGGCGTTCCTCGTGCTCGGCCAAGTGCTCGGCGGGATGTTCAGCGCGCGCTTGAACTTGTTCGTGCGCGAGAGCGAGACGCTGAGCTACGGCCTCGGCGCGGCGTACCAGGCGGACGCGATGAGCGGCGAGCTCCAGCTCGCGACGGCCGTCGATCCGGCGCGGGTCGGCGCGTTCCTCCAGGTGTTGCTCGAGGAGCTCTCCCGCGTGGGCGGCGCGGGCGGCGGCATCACCGACCGCGAGCTCGAGATCGCGCGCGTGCGAGCGCGCCAGACGTTGCGCGAGCGCCTCGACACGACCAACGGTCTGGCGAGCGTGCTGGCCGAGCGCGTGTTGGCGGACCTGCCCGCGACGCACATCCTCGAGGTGCTGGATCGCATCGAGCACCTGAGCGCCGAGGACATCCACGCGGCGGCGCGGCGATGGATCCGCCCCGCGCAGGCGCCGATCGGGATCGTCGCATCGGAAGAAATATTGCGCGGGCAGGTAGCGAGAGCGCCGCTCGGACACATGACGATGATCATCCCCCCGCCTCGGGTCCGTCGGTGATCCCGCTTCCGACTCCGGACCCTCCCCCCGTTGGACTCCCTCGCCGGCTCAGCGCAGACTGAGGCGCGGCAGATGGAAGGCTGGCGACGGCGACTGCTCTTTTGGGGCGTGCTGCCGACGATCGCGGCTGCCGCCGGGATCCTCGGGTACTACGCGTACCAGTCGGCCGCGCAGTTCGCGGTGCTCGGCGAGCAGTCGATCGTCCAGTCCACCGTGCTCCTCGTCGACGAGAAGGTCGATCGCGTCGAGCAGCAGATCATCAACGCCGACAATGCGGTGTTCCACCTCGTGGACTTCGAGCACCTCGATGCGCTCGAGGCGTCGTGGGTGCCGCTCGCCGAGCGGATCTCGCCGTCCGTTCGCTCCGTCCTCGTGGTCGACGAGGTCGGCGACATCGTCACGATGGCCTACCGCGGCTCGGCGCGTGGGCGGACCGACTTCCGCAAGGTGTTCTTCGAGCGGATCCTCGCCGATCTCGAGCTCCAGCAGCGCCGCCCCGACCGGCTCGGTCACCTTCACCGCACCTACGCCGAGCGCAGCTACCTCATCAGCTATCGGGTCCAGCGCGTCGACGGGCAGCGCTACTACCTGATCGCCTATCACGACACGAGCTACTTCGTCCGCGAGGTGTTCCCTTCGCTCTTCGTCACCGAAGAGGGCAAGCGACGTTACAACGTCGTCGACGAGGACAACCACCGCATCTACGGCCCGAGCCTCAGCCGCGCCGGCGACTACCTGGTCGGCCGCCGCTTCCCCACCACGCTCTACAACTGGCGCCTCCAGGTCGCGCCGAAGGAAGCGCCGCTGCTCACCGCGCAGCAGCGCAGCGGATTCGTCACCGAGGTGGCGCTCATCGGCCTCGCGTTCGCGATCATCCTCATCGGCGTGGTCATCCTGATCTACGCGGCGGCGAAGGAGCGGCGGCTCAACCTCCTACGCAGCGAGTTCGTGGCGAACGTCTCGCACGAGCTCAAGACGCCCCTCTCGGTGGTCCGCATGTTCTCGGAGATGCTCCTCAGTAAGAGGGTGCGGAGCGAGGAGAAGCAGCGCGAGTACCTCGAGATCATCCTGCGCGAGTCCGAGCGCCTCAGCGCGCTGATCGAGAACGTGCTCGATTTCTCGGCCCTCGAGCGCGGCAAGCAGTCCTATCAGATGCACGACGGCGACGTGCAGGACGTCGTCACGCGCGCGATCGACACGTTCAAACACCGCTCCGACAACGTCGCGCTCGAGGTGAAGGGCGAGATCCCGCGCACCGCGTTCGACGAGCAAGCGATCTTGCTCGCGATGATGAACCTGCTCGACAACGCCCACAAGTACGGAGCGAGCGCGGGGTCCGGTGAGGCGTCGCCCGTCGAGATCACGATCGAGCGCGGCCGGCGTCACATCTACGTGCGCGTGCGCGACCATGGCCCCGGCATCCCCAAGGCCGAGCACCGCCGCGTCTTCGAGCGATTCTACCGAGTCCGCAACACGGGCAAGACGACGCGCGGCTCGGGCATCGGCCTCTCGCTGGTGAAGCGGATCGTCGAGGCCCACGGCGGCACCGCCTGGGTCGACGACGCGCCCGGAGGCGGCGCGCTCCTCAGCTTCTCATTGCCGATCCGCGAGGGTCTCACCCCGCAACGAGACTCGATCCCGGAACGCGCGCGGACCGACAGCGTCCCCGGCGTGGACCGACCGGAGGCGGCGGAGTAACGGGCTCCGTCTGGTACGCTCGACCTCTCCCGATGACCGAAGCCCCCACGCCGCGCATCCTGCTCGTCGAGGACGATCCGTCGCTCGCGCTCGGGCTCTGCGACACGCTCGAGTTCGAAGGCTTCGAGGTGAAGCACGCGCGCACCGGTCAAGAGGGCATCGCGTCGGCGCGCAACGATCACCCGGACTGCATCATCCTCGACCTCATGCTGCCGGACACGAACGGCTACAAGGTGTGCGAGCAGATCCGGCGCGACGATCCGATCGTCCCGATCATCATGCTCACCGCGCGGAGCCAGGAGACCGACAAGATCCGTGGTCTCGACGCGGGCGCCGACGACTACGTCACGAAACCGTTCAGCGTGGGCGAGCTGGTCGCGCGCATCCGCGCCATCTTCCGGCGCATGGGCCGCGGCAGCCGCCAGGGCATGCCGCTGTCGATCGGCGACGCGACGATCGATCCGGCGTCGCAGGTGCTCACGCGCGGACGACAGGAAGTGAAGCTGTCCTTCTACGAGGTCGAGCTCTTGAAGTTCCTCCACGAGCGCGCGGGGCAGCCCGTCACGCGCGACGAGCTCCTCGACAAGGTGTGGGGCATCGAGGCGTCGCCGAACAACCGCACGGTCGACAACTTCGTGGTCAAGCTCCGCAAGAAGATCGAGCCCCAGCCCGACCAACCGCGCCACATCCTCACGGTGTACGGCGTCGGCTACAAGCTCGTCGTCTGATGCGCGCGAGCGTCGCGGCGCTCGCGCTCCTCGCCGCCGCGTGCGGCGGACCACGGCCGCTGGTGAGCGAGATCGACGTGATCGCGGGCCCCGTGTCGGCGGCCGATCGTGAGCAGCTCGAGTCCGCGCTGCGGACGCTCGAGGAGCTCGATCGGAGCGGGGACCTCGCGTATCTGCGCGCGGGCGAGTGCGGCGACGAGCCGATCGAGTGCGGGATCACCATGCCCGGGGACGGCTTGTCGTCCAAGGACGGGAGCGACGACGACGGCGCCGACATCATCGGTGACCTCGACACGTCGCCCGACAGCACGCGCTGCAACGACCGTTGCGTCGCGGCGTGGACGCGGCTCACCCAGGTCCGCGCGATCCGCGAGCGGCTCGAGCGAGAGAGCACGACGCCCGGGATCCTCGTTCCGTTCCGACGCGCGGTCGCGCGCCTCTCGCCGGACGCGGTGCCGGACGACGCCTGTCACGCGACGCCAGAGGCGGAGGTGCGCGCACAAGCGGCGGTGCTGTCGCATCTCTTCGAGCTCGACCCGGTACCGCTCACCACATTCTACGCGGTCGGCGCCCACGCCGGCGATGTGCCGTGCTTGAGCGTCCCGACGTTGTCCGGTCACGTGCCCATCGAAGCGGTGCGCAGCCTGCGAGGGCTCCCGGAGCCGCCGAGTCACACCAACCGTGTCGCGGTGATCGGTCTATCGATGTCGGGTGGCTCGCGCGAGCTCGGCGGCTCGCGCGGCCGGTTCGAGCATGTGGTCGCCGAGGAGGTCGCGTTCTTTTGCGGCGAGCTGTGCGGCGGCGGCGACCAGTACATGGTCGGCTTCTTCGGCGGATACTGGCAGGTGGTAGAGGTGATCGGTAGCTGGGTATCCTGACCCGAGAACCGGAGCATCGCCGCGCGACTGCGGGAAGCTCCCGGGACCCCGCGCACGTCCACGCGGTGATGACGATGCGCAGAGCACCCTCGCGATCGGGTTCAGATTGGATGCAGGCGTGACTGATCTCGCGTCGGCACCGGCAAGAACGCAGCCGACAAGATGCGAGTCGCGGTACCCTCGGCGCGACGGCGGGGCCCGAGCTCGGTGGATTCACTCCGCCACCGAGGGGCTACCCCTCGGGTACGATCGTAGCCGCTCACTTCACCGCACGAACGCCGCTGCGCTTCACGCAGGTCGGTTCGCGCCAAGGACGACACGTCGGGTCCCGCCGTCACTCTCGTTTTCGTGTCCCACCCTCTCGTCGCCGCGTTGCTCGCGTGGACCCTCGACGGTCCGTGGGAGGCGAGCGCGCTGAAGGAGCGGTTCGCGCGCTGCATCGGGGCCGCCGACCTGAAGGCGCACCCCTGGCTGCGCGACGTCGCGCGCCGCCTCGTGAGGAGACCGCGCGAACCGATCGAGATCGAGCACACCCTCACCGAAGCCGTCCGTCGGGTCCTCGGCCGGGAGCTCCCGCGCGTGCGACGGCTGCCGCTCGGGTCCCCGCGCATGGGCGAGGCTCCGTTCGCCGCGTGGCCGGTTCCTACGGTCGGCGACCTCGCCGCGCTCGTGGAAGTGGACGTGCGTCAGCTCGCGTGGCTCGCGGACCTCCGCGCGATGAACGAGCGGGCGCGCGACGATCGGATGCGGCACTACGTTCGGCGTTGGGTACCGAAGCGGTCCGGGCAACCTCGTTTGCTCGAGTCACCGAAGCCGACGCTGAAGCGCGTCCAGCGCCAGCTCCTCGCGACGGTGTTCGCGAGCTGGCCAACCCACGACGCCGCGTGCGGGTTCGTCACCGGGCGCGGCGTGCTCGATCACGCGCGCGCGCACGCGGGCCGGCGCGTCGTCGTGCGCATGGACCTCGCCGACTTCTTCACCTCGATCAGCCTCGCGCGCGTGCGCGGGCTGCTCCGCGCGGTCGGCTACCCGGACGGCGTGGCGGGCGCGATCGCGGGTCTCACGTGCGTGAGCACGCCGCACCACATCCTGCGTGAGCTCCGCGCGCTGACCGATCCGTCGACCGCCCGCGCGATGACCCTGGCACTCCGCTCCCCGCACCTTCCGCAGGGCGCGCCCACCTCCCCGCTCCTCTCGAATCTCGTCGCGCGGCGGCTCGACCAGCGCCTCGGCGGCCTCGCGGCGCGCTTCGGCGCGCGCTATTCGCGGTACGCCGACGACCTCGCGTTCTCGGGGGACGCCGCCTTCGAGCGGGGCGTCGGCCGCTTCCTCCCTCGCGCGGCGGCCGTCGTGCTCGATGAGGGCTTCACCCCGAACCATCGCAAGACACGCGTCATGCGGAGCGCGCGGCGCCAGGAGCTGTGCGGCGTCGTCGTCAACACGGCTCCCGGGCTCCGCCGAACCGAGCTCGAGCGGCTCGAGGCGATCCTCGTCAACTGCGCGCGCCACGGGCCGAGCGCGCAGAACCGAGACGCTCACCCCGACTTCCGCGCCCACCTCGCCGGCCGCGTCGCGTGGGTCCATCACCTCGCGCCGCACAAGGGCGAGCGCCTCCGCGCCCTCTTCGATCGGATCGTATGGCCGTGACGTCGCGACGAAACCGCCGCACATGCGATCGCCATGACCCCTGCGTACGCAGAGATCGTCACACCTCGCCCGCCGTACCAGGGCGACCGTCTACGGTTCGCTCGCCGCGAGCGTGACCACGGTGGCGCCCCACCCGCCGAGGTGCGACGGCGCGAGCCCGTAGTCGATCACGTCGTCGCGACGCTCGAGCACCGCGTGCACCGTGCGGCGCAGCGTGCCCTTGCCCTTCCCGTGGATGATCCGCACCTGCAAGATGCCTCGCGATCGACACTCGTCGAGGTACGTCGGCACGAGGTCGGCCACGTCGGCCGGCGCGAACGTGTGCAGATCGAGCACACCGTCGATCTCGAGCTCCACCGGTGCGTCGTCGTCGGGCGCTGACACGGTCCGAGCCTACCTCGGACGAGCGTCGCTTGACGCTTACGTAAGAGTCTGCTTACGTAAGCGCCTGTGGACGAAGTGTTCCGAGCCCTCGCGGTCCCCCACCGCCGCCAGATCCTCGCGCTCGTCCGCGACCAGGACCGCTCCGCCGGCGCCATCGCGGACGAGTTCCACATCTCGCGGCCCGCGGTCTCGCAGCACCTGTCGGTGCTCAAGCAGGCCGGCCTGATCGTCGAGCGCCGCGAGGGCACCAAGCGTCTCTATCGCGCCAACCCCCGCGCGCTCGTCGCGCTGCGCGCGTTCGTGGAGGATCTCTGGGCGGAGCGTCTCGAGGGGCTTCGCCGCGAGGCGGAGGCGGAGGCGCACGCGCCGAGCGACGAGCGCATCAGCGTCGAGCGCGAGGTGATCATCCACGCGCCGCCCTCCGCGGTGTGGCGCTGGATCACCGAGCCGAAGAAGGCGACGCGTTGGATGGGCAAGACCGCGCGGATCGATCCGAGCGTCGGCGGGCGATACCGGGTCGAGGTGCTGCCCGAGCGCTTCGCGTCGGGGGAGATCCTCGAGCTCGATGCGCCGCGTCGGTTCGTCCACACGTGGGGCTGGGAGCTCGACGCGAGCCAGGTCCCGCCCGGCTCCACGATCGTCAGCTACGACCTGTTCGAGCGCGGAGAGGGAACGCGGCTGCGCCTCTGCCACCGCGATCTGCCGAGCGTCGACACCGCGGGCTCGCACGCGCGCGGGTGGGCGCACTACGTGCCGCGCCTCGCCGTGAGCGCGTCGGGCGGAGACCCGGGGCCGGACCCTTGGGCGCGAGACGAGGCGACGATGGAGCGCGAGCTACGCCCCGCATCGGCGGGACCGCGCAAGCGCGTGAAGAAAGGAAAGTCACGATGACGACGAGCGCGACGACGAGGCAGACGATCGAGCGATATTTCGAGGCGCTCTCCGCCCGGGGCGCGTGGGAGCGCTTCATGGCGGACGACGTGCGGTTCGTGAGCCACGTCATGCCGAAGAAAGAGGCGCTCGGCCGCGATGCGTTCGTCGCGTCGACGCGCGGCTTCTACTCGATGATCCGGGACCTCGAGATCCGGCAGCTCATCGTGGATGGACCGCGCGCGTGCGCGCTGACCTCGTATCGTCTCCAGCCGCCGTCCGGCGCGGCGTTCACGTGCGAGGTCGCCGAGGCGTTCGACGTCGGCGAGGCCGGCATCGAGACGTTCGAGATCTACTTCGACAGCGCGCCGTTCGCTCGTCCTCCCGCGTGATCGTGCGCCGCGCGCGTCGGCGCTCGCGAACGGAACCGAGACGGGTGCGCCTTTGACCGAGGCGCGGCGACACCGTAAAGCGCCTCCATGAGCCAAGACGGCTACCGGACCCGAAGGCGCGCGTGCCCCGCGTGCCGCTCCCCGATGGTGCCGCACCCGCTCGACGATCCATCGGCCGAGGGCGGTCACGTCGAGATCGATCGCTGCGTGAGCTGCGGCGGGAGCTTCTTCGAGTTCTTCGACGGCGAGCCGGTGCACCTGGCGCACCGAACATTGTCGGAGATGCCGCCGACCGCCGAGGCGCTCGCGTCGGCGGTGGTGTCGTGCCCCGACTGCGGCGAGGCGATGGAGCGCCGCCGCTACCTCGGGCACGGGCCGGAGCTCGCACAGTGCGAGACGTGCATGGCGCTGTTCGTCACCCCGACCGAGCTCCGCGAGCTCGCGCGCTGGCGCGAGGCACGCGAGGAGCGCCCGAGCGGGTGGCTCGAGAAGCTCGTCGCGTGGGTGCACCGCGTCTGATCGCGTGAGACAGCGCTGCCGTGCGCGTCTCGGTACACGCTCGGCGACGGTCGCTGAGCGCTCCGACATCAGAGCGCGCGATGGTCGGCGTACAGCGCGTCGCGCCACGCGATCAGGTCGGAGAACTCCTCCGCGATCGCCGCGTTGCGATAGCCGCGGCGGCCCGTCTCGCGCATGCGGAACGCGCCGAGGTTCGCGGGCTCGACGAACTGGAGCGCTTGGGCGACGGCGATGTCGGCGAACGAGAATCCCTCCAACAACGTTCCTTGCGATCGTCCATGCAGCGCGCCGCGGATCTCGGTGAGCGCATCGCGGAGGCGCCGCTCGTGCTCGGCCGGGGTGTGCTCGCCCACGCGATACTTCTCGAGCGTGCGGCGGACGCCGAAGCGCACGAGCGGGCGGGCGAGCCTCGGCGCGATCCAGCGCGGCGCGAGCGAGTCGAGGTACTCGTGCTCGGTGAGGAAGCGCGGCAGACCGAACGCGCGGCCCGCCTCGAGCGCGCGCTCGGCGAGCGCATCGAGCTCGTCGACCCGACGCGCGCGATCTGCGTCCCCGAACAGGGGCGAGCCGTCGCCGAATCGATCCGCCCATCGCGCGATGTCGAGCGAGCCGCGCACCCAGCCCTGCGCCACGCGCATCACCGGTACCGACACCACGCCGCGGACGTCTCGCAGCCGCGCCCGCAGGGCCAGCTCGCCGAGCAGCGGCTGGTAGGGGACCACGCGATAGCGGATGCGGTGATGGTCGAGCGCCCACCGCGCCTTCTCCGACCATGGCGAGTACGCGAGGCAGACCAGCTCCGGCTCCATCGCCCGAGGGTATCCTGTCCGCATGCCGACGGTGCCGCCGCGACCGACCCCCGAGCGCGTGACCGACACGTACGCGATCGCGCGCTGGAAGGGGCTGGTGCTCTGGGTGGTCGACGGGCAGACGCCGGTCTCCGAGCTCGAGCAGCTGATCGAGCTCAGCAAGCGTCACAACGCGCGCTATGGCGATCCGCGGAACGTCGCGCTGACCATCATCCACGGAACGCCGTCGGGGATGAGCGCCGAGGAGCGCGCGGCGGCCGCTCGGCTCATCGAGAGCACCAAGCACACGCGCGTCGCCTCCTCGACCGTGGTGTTGGCGCGCGGGCTAGTGGCCGCGGTGCACCGCTCGATCCTCACCGGCATCTCGCTGCTCGTGCCGCCGCCACACCCCGTCAAGGTATGTAGCGATGTCCCTTCCGCGCTGAGCTTCCTCCAGCCGCACATCGAGTCGTTGTGCGGCCCGATCGCACCGGACCACATCGAAGCGATGGCGTCGCAGCTCCACGACGCCGTCACCGAGCGTAGGCTCATCCGTGCGCGCGACTGAGCGACGGCGACCAAAGGCCTACCCACCGTGGCGGGTCGGCCAGACGGAGGGATACGTGGGGTTGCATCCGATCGGACGCGCGCGCGGCGCCGCGCTCAGCCTCGTCATGCTCGTGACGCTCATGGCGTCGACGGCCTCCGCGCAGCGGCCGTCGAGCACGCGCGACGCGCTTCGGCTCGCGATCGAGCAGCTCGCGAGCCCGACGCAGACGACGCGGGACGACGCGGCGGCGCGCGCTCGTGCGCTGGTGGAGGCGGAGCCACGGCTGCGAGGGACCGAGGCCCAGTGGCGGCGCCGGCTCGCGTGGGTTCGGCCCGGCACCACCGAAGCGGAGCTCCGCCGCCGCGCGCACGCGACGCCCGAGGGAGCGATGAGCGGGGGCGGCGGCACGACGGCGAGCTACCGACTCGATGACTTCTGGGTCGCGGTGGTGGTGCTCGACGCGACCGACCACGTCCGCGAGATCGCGGAGATCGTCGCCCGCGCGCGCGACGTCTGGGTGCAGCCGCCGAGCGGATTCACCGGACGCTGGCGGACGTACACCGCAGGCGGCTCGCTTTCGCACGACATCGAGTACGCGAACGGGACGTACGTTCGGTTCGCCCAGTATCACGACAACGGTCAGCTCGCATACGAGCAGCGGTACGTGCGCGGTCAGATCGACGGAGAGGAGCGCGGCTTCTACCCGGACGGCAGCCGCATGTACGTGATCCATCACGCGATGGGTCGAGACGTCGGGCACTGGGTGCACTGGTTCGCGAACGGCCAGGTGCAGCTCGACCAGACGTACGTCGCTGGCGAGCTCGACGGCGTCGTCACGCACTATCGCGAGGACGGGTCGCGTCAGGTCGTGTTCCTCTACGAGCGCGGCCGCGAGCTCGGCCAGGCCGCATGGGATGAGCACGGTACGTTGCAGTACGCCCACGGCGCGGCGGACGCGTGGGTGAGGAGCGAGCGGCCGGCCACCCACTGAGCGCGAGCCGCTCAAAGCGCCGTGGGCCGCAGCACGGTGTGATGGTTCTTGCGCTCGAGCTCGGGGAGATCGACGAAGAGATCCGTCTTCCGGCAGTGGCGGCACACCAGGACCTCGAAGTAGTGGCTCGAAGAGCCGGCGATGTGCTCGAACGGGACGGAGGGGAAGTGGGAGTACTCGGTCCCGCCGCAGAGCCGACAGGGACGCGAGGCGAGGTGCTGCACGGGCGGGCTGGGTGCGTCGTTCGTCATTCTCACGCAGCGTAAACGAGCGCCCGCTCGGCCGGCGCCTCGATATCACGCGTGATCGCTCTGGTCTGTCGAGGCGCCGCCTCGCGTGCGATCGCGCGATCGAGCCGAGCAGAGACACGCACGCCGCGACTCGGATGCGTCCGAGTCGCGGCGCGACCTAAGCGAAGCGAACGCGTACCGGACTACGGACGTGCCGTGGTCACCGCATCGCCGCGCTGGATGTGGATCTCCACGCGCCGGTTGTTGGCGCGACCCTCGGGGGTCGCGTTCGAAGCGATGGGCTGAGACTCTCCACGTCCTTCGACGCGGATGCGGTCCGCCTCGACGCCCGCGTGGGTGAGGAAGGACTGAACCGCCTGGGCGCGGTCGCGGCTGAGCTCGCGGTTGTGGTCGTCCGAGCCGCGCGAATCGGTGTGACCGACGATCAGGATCGAGCCGCTCCCTTCGCGCAGCGCGTCGGCCACCATCGACAGGCGCCGCTCGGCGGTGCCGCGCAGGTCCGCGCGATCCGTCTCGAAGAGGACCTCGCCGCTCAGCGTGATGATCGTCTCGGTCGCGGTCTCCCGCATCTGCGCGAGCTCGCGCAGCCGGCTCATCGCGTCGGCCGCCTGCTGCTCCGCCGTCGCCTGTGCCTCTCGCGCCTGCATCAGCTCATCCATCCGCGCCGACAGCTCGGCTTCCCGGGCGCGGAGCTCCTGGGTCCGTTCGTCGATCACGTCGCCGCGGGCTTCGAGCTCGGTGCGCACGTCGGCGAGCTGCTCACGCGTGTCCGCGATCGCTTGCTGCTGCTGCTCGATCGTCGCTTGCTGCGCGATCGCCTCGTTCTCGAGGCGGCGCGTGTGGTCCGACTCCATGCGGTCCATCTCGTCGCGCGTCATCTCCGTGTTCGCGTGCGCGATCGCGAGCCGCGCGTGTCGATCCGCGAGGTAGGCGTAGTGCTGCTCGGTCTCCGAGCCATCCGACGCGGCCTCCGCGCGCTCGAGGAGGCGCTGCGCCTCGAGGACCTCGTCCGGGTTCACTTCGTTGGTCTGCCCATGCTGGGCCGTCTGCACCGTCTCACGGGCGTCGACCAGCGTCTGACTGATGGCCCCGCCGCAGCCCGCGAGGGACCCCGCGAGCGCCGCGATCGTCAAGATTCGTTTCGTCATCGTTCGTCTCTCCGTCACAGGTTTCGGTCGCGCATGTCCTGGATGCGCTGCTGGGTCTGTTGGGCTTCGGCGCGGACCGTCGCGTACTGTGCGAGCGCGACCGCGAGCTCGGCGTCGGCCTGCGCGCACTCGAGGAGGCGGCGCGCCTTCTCGTTGTCACCGCGCTCCATCCGATCCTCGGCGTCGGCGAGCTGCTCGCGCGCGAGCTCGAGATGCAACGAAGCTTCCGGCTCCTCCGTAGCCCCCACCGTCTGGGCGGAACGGATCGCCGCGACGGCGTCGGTGTGCGCTGCGTTCGGCGCCGAAGCTCCGCACGCACCCAAGAACGACATCGCTAGACCCGCGATGAGTACACGAGCTCTCTTCATGGTCACTCCCCTTTCGCCGCGACGCGGAGCAACCGGTGTGCCGAGCATGGACTTCTTCGGCGATCATGCAGATCGCCTTGCGGCAGATGGACACGACGTCGCGCGCTGCCCCGCGCGCTCGCGCACCGGTGTGGCTCGATGACGCTCGCCACACCCACGATCCTCGGAGCAAGCGGGTGATCGCGGCAGATTGCGACGCTCGCGTGATCTACGCTCGCGCGCGTGGGACGACCTCGGAAGCGGAAGCGACGAGACAAGCTGGAGGCTGCGCTCTCGGCGCTGACCGAGGCGACGAGCGACCGCGGCTCACCCACCGCGCGCGACGCGCTGCTCACCGCGCTTCGTGAGGCCGACGCGCTCGTGGTGGCGCGCGCCGCCTCGATCGTGCAAGACTCATTGCTCGACGGCTTCGGCGACGCCCTCGTGTCCGCGCTGGATCGCTTCCTCGAGGGCGGCGGCGTCGGCGCGGACCCGGGGTGCCACGCGAAGCTCGCGATCGTGGAGGCGCTCGACGCGACCGACGAGGTCGCGCCGGAGGCGTTCGGCCGGGCGAGCCGCCACGTGCAGATGGAGCCCGCGTTCGGCCCACCCGTCGACACCGCGGCGGCGCTCCGCGCGCGCGCGCTCCTCGCGCTCGGGCGCAGCGGCGAACCGGACGTGCCGGTATTCGCCGGCCGCGCGCTCGCCGATCGCGAACCGGTGGTGCGCCGCGCGGCGATGATCGCGATCGCCACGCATCGCGATCGGTCCGCGGCGGGGCTCGCGTGGCTGAAGGTGACGAGCGGCGACGAAGACCCGCTCGTCACGGCCGAGGCGATGAACGCGTTGGTGGCGCTCGCTCCCGACCTCGGCGTCCCGGCGCTCGCAGAGCTGCTCGAGGGCGCCGACGCGGAGCGGCGCGAGCTCGCGGCGATGGCGCTCGGCGAGTCGAGGCGACCCGAAGCGCTCCCCATCCTCCTCGAGGCGCTCCCCGACGTCGTGCTCGGGAGCGAGCGCGCGCCGTTCTACACCGCGCTCGCGCTGCACCGCAGCGAGCCAGCGCTGCGGACGCTGCTCGACCTCGTGGCTACCCCCGACGGTACCCGCGTGCTCGGTGCGCTGGGCGTCCGCCGCTACGAGCCGGAGGTCTGTGAGCGCGCGGAGGCCGCCGCGCGCGCGGCGGGGCTCGACGCGGCGTTTCGCGCCGCATTCCTCCGCGACTGAACGGACCTGTCCGTCCCGCGCGCGCTACCGACCCGCCCATTGCCACGGCTCGGCGTACGGCCATCCGTTCGGATCGGTCAGCAACAAAAATTGCAACTGGAACCGGCTCGACGGCAGCAGCGCGCGCGGCACCGAGAACGTCACGCGACGCGGATCGCTCGGATCGACGCGGCCCCGCACCGACACCGCCTCGCTGTCGCTCGAGCCGGGATCCGCCCGGACGCGCGCGTGGTAGAGCCAGCTCGGATCGCCGTCGCGATCGAGGCGCGCGACGATGCGCAGGGTCGCGCCGTCCTCGCCGATCACGCCGCCACCCATCCGCGGCAGCGCGTCGATCTCGGCGCGGAGCTCCTCGGCGTCGTGGTTGAGCAGCTCCGCGAACCGCACGTCGACGCGCTCGACGTCGCATCCCGAGAGGCGGAGCAGCGCCCGCCAGAACGCGCGCCCCGTGAGGTGCCGCGGCACCTCTCCCGACGCCATCGAGCGCAGCGCGTCCGACATCGCGCCCTCCCCGCACGCGTCCACCAGCGCCTGGGTCCAGCGCTCGCCGAGCGTGTACACGAGCGTGGTGTCGTACCGCTCGCGCAGCACCTCGTCGTCGAACAGCACGTCGGGGTCGATGTGGTGCCGCTCCCACATCGCGGCCGCCACGACGCGGAGCTGGCGACGCTCCGCCTCGCCCGGGATCACCTGGAGCGACACCCACTCGGCCGCGCCCTCGGCGAAGAACCGGACCGACCGGTGGTTGTCACCTTGCCTTCCCTCGGAGAGGCGATGCTGGAACGCGTGCGCCGTCTCGTGCGCGAACGTGCGCTCGAGCCGCAGGGGATCCGTCTCGTGGACGAGGCCGACCCGGATGTGCGTCCACGACGCGATCCCGAGGTGCTCGCCGCTCACCTCCGTGAGGTCGGCGATGAGCCTCGGCCCCGGATCGGCACGATGAAGCGCCTGCACCTCTGCGTGGATCGCGTCCGCGCGCGCGATCAGCGGTTGCGCGCGCTCGAGGTGGCTCTCCGGGATCTGCAGCTGGTAGCGCTCGGTGACGCGCTCGACGGTGGCGACCGACGGGAGCTCACCCGGATCGCGCGACTCGTCGTCGGTCGGATCACCGCGTCCGGCCGCGCTCAGGCCCGCCGCGACGACGAGGAGCACGAGCACCGTCGTCCCGACGAGGGTCGCCGCGCAGCCGAGGCCGATGCGCCCCACGGTGGTGGCGCGGGCGCGATCGAACCCCTTGCCGATCGACTCGGCCGGCCCGAGCCAGAGGAGGCCCGCCGCGCTCAGCGCGACGAGCGACAGCGCGGCGTGGACGGCGAGCGGCACCCACGGGATGACGAGCTCGGTGCCGACGTAGTGTGTCCCGAGGAGCTCGGTCGGATCGATCCACGCGGCGGGGGGGAACACGTCTTCCAGGATCGAAGCGAGCAGGAGCAGGATCGCGTAGGGGAGGATCCCGAACCAGCGCAGCACGCTCGCGAGGAGGGCGTGCCCGTACACGATGAGGCAGAACGCGAGCTGCAGCGCGTACGCGCTCGCGACGAGTGAGAAGCTCGAGTGTCCCCCGGTGATCGTCTGGTGGTTGACGCCGCCCATCATTCCGTCGGTGAACGCGAGGCACGCGAGGCCCAGCGCGGGGATCGTCCAACCCGCGAGCACCTTCGCGAAGAAGATGTGACCGCGCTTCATCGGCAGCGCGTAGAGCGTCTGGATCGTTCGCTCCTCGTGCTCGCGGATGAACGCCGCGTACGCGACCGCGCCCGCCAACACCAGGAGGACCCAGCCGACGGCGCCATCGCTCGAGTCGAGGTAGCTCGCGATCTGCTCGAGGCGGAGCTCGTCGAGACGCTCCTTGAACGGGCGATAGAGGAGGTCGCCGCTGTTGAACAGCGCCCACAAGAGACCGAGCGGCCACAGCTGGCGGAGCTCCTTCACGTAGAGCGCGTAGAGCGGCCTCACGGCAGGGTCCTCCGCTCCGCGAGCAGGCGCGTCGGCCACCCGTCGTCGTCCCGCTCGATGGCGAAGAACGCGCGCTCGCCCGCCGAGTAGCGCGCCACCAACCGATGCGGCTCGGCGAGCTCGGCGCACGGCGCCTCCTCGCGCTCGAGGTCGTCGTCGTCGAGGCGATCGTCGAACCGGCCGAGCCGGGTGTGGAGGAGCGCGCAATACCCCGTCGCGACGCTTCCGTCTCGCGGCACCACACGATAGACGACGGTCCGCAAGCTGCCTTCCTCGGTCTCGATCGAGAGGCTCGCGTCGAGGAGCACGTTGGCTCCGGCCCGAGCCGCTCGCACGTCGGCCGCCCACGCGTCGGCGAGGCGGTCCCGCCCGAGCCCGGTGGTGCGCTCGAGGCGCGCGGCGATCGGGTCGGTGGCGAGCCCGGCCGCCGCGAAGACGCCGGGCGCTGGATCGCGCTCGAGCACGCTGCGCGCGAACGCGTCGAGGCCGTCCGATCCCGCCTCGCGCTCGAGGGCGCGGCCGGCCGTGTGGGCGAGCGCGCGCATCACCGGCGCGCCGAACCGCTCGGCGCCGCGGTTCCAGCGCTCGAGGGTGGTGAAGTCGGGGCGGCGCGCGTGGGCGTAGAACGCGACCAACCGTCCATCGTCGGGATCCGCGATGGACGAGGCGAGCGCGGCGCGGACCCACGCGTACGCCTCGTGGCGCGCTCGCCCGTCGGTCGCGCGGTCGATCACGCGCTCCATGACGTAGGCGCTGAAGCGCGCGACATCGAACGCGTCATCGACGTAGTGGGCGCGAACGAGGACCGCGTCGTCCGACGGATCGAGCTCGACCGGATCGTAGCGATGAGGCGTCAAGTCGTTGCGGAGCGCGACGTGCACCCGCGGGAGCGCGGTCCAGCCGAGGCGGCTCGCGAGCGCGCGGAGATCCGCGTCGAGCCGCGCCGCGACGAGCTCCGCCGGCACGCGGTCCGCGCCCACGAGGACGTCGACGGACCCGCGGGTGACCACGTCGCTCCCCTCGTCGAACGCGAACGCGGTCTCGTCGGTGGCGGGATCGATCACCGAGCTGAAGATCGATCCGAGGCCCAGCACCAGCGTCGCGGCGACGCGCTCCGTCCGACTCATCGGCCGCGCGAGACCCTGCGCGAGGGTTCCCTCGCGACCGAGCGCGAGCCAACCCGCCAGGACGAACAGGAGGAGAGCCCCGCCCACCGTGAACGCGAGGTCCGCGAACGGGGCGTGGAAGCGCTCGAGCACGAACGTGTCATTGACGAGCGAGAATGGCGGGATCCGCGACGGCTCGAGCTCCGTGACCTGATCGATGAACAGGATCGCGAGGGCCACCAGGAGGTACGCGGGCACGCGCCAGCGGCCGAGGAAACCGAACGAGAAGAACACGGCCCATAGCGCGAGGGTGAACGCGAACGTGCGCGCGGCGATGATCGCGAGCCACCCGATGGAGATCGGCTCACGCACCGCCGCGACGCCGGCGGAGACGGCGAGCGAGAACGACGAGGCGGCGAGCATCACCGCGAGTCCGCACGTGAGCTTGACGGCGAAGATCGCGCCGCGCGGGATCGGGAGCGCCTCGAGGAAGCGCTGGGTGCGCCCATAGTATTCGCGGACCACGAGGCGGCGACCGAGCGCGACCCCGATGATGGGGAGGAACAGGCGCACGAAGCTCGCGTGCGTCTCGAGCATCGTGATGGTGCGCGGCGCGATCGCAGAGCCGAGGACGAGCAAGCCTTGCAGCCCGCCGATGAAGAACGCGAGGGCAGCGAGCACCCAGCCGTGCTCACGGAGCTCCTTACGCAAGAGCCCGAACAGGACGCGGCTCACGGCGCGCGGACCAGCTCGATGAAGATCTCCTCGAGCGGCAGGCGAGCGAGCGGCGCGCCTTCCCTCGCCCACGCGTCGAGGCGTTCGGGCTCGTCGGCGAGGATGGCGACGGTGCGCTCTCCCGCGAGCGTGCGATCGGAGATGAGCCGCACGCCGAACGGGAACGGCGGCACCGGGGCTCCGACCGGGAGGAGCAGGCGGCGCACCCGCGCGGAGAGCGCGTCGATCGTCCCCTCGTAGCGCATCACGCCGCCGTCGATGATCCCGACGCGGTCGGCCACGAGCTCCACCTCGTCGATGAGGTGGGTGGAGAAGAACGTGGTGCGGCCGCTGTGATCGGCGTCTTCGCGAACGCGCTCGAGGAACTCGCGGCGGGCCACCGGATCGAGCCCCGCGGTGGGCTCGTCGAGGATGAGGAGCTCGGGGCGCGGTCCGAGCGCGAGGGCGAGCGCGAGCTTGGCCTTCATGCCGCCGGAGAGCGCGCCGACCTTGCGATCGAGCGGGAGGTCCTGGAGCTTCGCGAGCCGCAGGAACTCTTGCTGGTCCCAGGTCGGATAGAACCGGGAGACGAAGCGCGCGAGCTCGGCGCCGCTCATCCACTCGTAGAAGGCCTGGTCCTGCGCGACGTAGCCCACGCGCTGACGCACCGCGACGTCGGCGCCATGGATCGGTCGCTCGAGCACGCGCACCTCACCGCGGTCGGCCTCGGCGATACCCATGAGGATGCGGATGGTGGTCGACTTGCCCGCGCCGTTGCGGCCGAGGAAGCCGTAGACCTCGCCGCGCGAGACCGCGAGGTCGAGTCCGCGCAATGCGACGTGCGATCCATAGCGCTTTACGACGCCCCGCACCTCGAGGGCGCGAGAGCCGGACGGGATCGCCGCCGGGCGGGGCGGGGCGGAGGGAATGGGAAGGGGATCGGATTCGGATTCGGACTCGGACTCGGACACGGAATCGGAATCGGACACGGAATCGGAATCGGACACGGAATCGGAATCGGACACGGAATCGGAATCGGAATCGGACACGGATTCGGATTCGGAATCGGAATCGGATTCGGAATCGGAATCGGAATCGGAATCGGACACGGACTCGGATTCGGAATCGGAATCGGAGCCGGACACGGACGCGGATTCGGAATCGGAGCCGGACACGGAATCGGATTCGGATTCGGACTCGGTGTCCTCGGGCACGGCTCAGTCTCGCACGAGCAGACCACCCGCGAGGAACGTCATGATCTCGTCCGTGATCACCTGCGGGTCGGCCTCGATGTGCCCGGCCACCGCGTCCACGAGGACCTCCTTCAGCCCTCCTAGACCGACCGCGACCATCACGCGTCGCTCCCCCGGGCGCACCATCCCGAGCTGCTGACCCACCGCGAGGCTCTCGTCGATCAGCGCGCGCAGACCCTCGTAGAACGCGTGCAGCTTGTCGTCGAGCTCGGGGTCGACGCCCGTCGCGTCGAAGAGCGCGAGCTTCACGATCGCCGGCTCGGCGAGCGCGAGCTCGACCACGCGACGGATGTTGGCGCGCAGCTGCTCCACCGGCTTGGGTTGATCGTCGCCGAGCACGATGCTCTTCACGCGCGCACCGAGACTCTCGAGGAACTCGTCGACCAGCGCCTCGAAGATCGCGCGCTTGTCCGGGAAGTAGAGATAGAACGTCCCGCGGGCGACCCCCGCCTGCGCAACAATGTCGTCCACCGTCGTCGCCGTGAGGCCCTTCTGCGCGAACGTGTCCCGCGCCGCATCGAGCAGCTCGCGGCGCCGCACCTCCTTGGACTTCCGCGCCTTCAAGACGGGCGATGCTAGTCCCCTGGAACCATGAAAACGAGCGAATCTCGAACGCCCTCGAGCTCCGCGGCGGAGGGCGCGAGCGATTCTCCACGTGCCGGTGGCGCGCGGACGGATCGCCCTCGCGCGGCGGCCGTCACTCGAGCGCGACGTCGAGGTGGACCTTCCGCCGCAACCACTCCGGCGCCTCCTCGTCGAGGTCGGCGATGCGCAGCGGGTGCGTCTCGGGCGTGTCGAGCGACAGGCGCAGGCAGAGGCGGTCCCCGCTCGCGCTCACCTGCGGCGGCACACCCTGCGAGCGGCGGTTGCGGCAGAGCAGCACCGCGAGCCGGAGCAACAGCACCCCGCGCACCAGCGTCTCGTCCGCCGCGCGCAGCCGCGACAAGCGACCTTTCTTGATCCGCGTGCCCGGCCGATGCAGGCGTACGAGCGCCGCCAACGCGCGTTGCTCCGTCGTTCCGAAGCCGGCGAGGCTCGAGCGCTCGATCAACGCCTCGCCCAACGCCTCGTGATCGCGGTGGTCGAGCGCCTGCCCGATCTCATGGAGGCGCGCACCGAACTCGAGGAGCCGGAGCGCGGCGTCGCTGATCGGCCAGCCGTCGCGCACCGCGCCGGCGAGCTCGCGCAGCATCGCCGCCACCCGCTCGCCGTGCTCGCGCTCCACACCGAAGCGTCGCTCGAGGCGGAGCACCGTGCGCTCACGCAGGTCACCTTCGCGCGCGTGGCCGAGCAGACCGTGCAAGATCCCTTCCCGGGTGCCCATCTGCGCCGCGATGACCCGGTCGGCGTCCAGCGCCTCCATGAGCGCGCTCAGCACCATCACGCCGCCGGGGAACGTGTCCCGTCGCCGGACGCTCAAGCCGTCGAGGTGCAGCTCCTCGACGTCGCCGATCGCCACGATGCGCTTCTCCAGCTCGAGGAGCGCGCGACGCTCGACGTCGCGGTCCGAGAGCCCCGTCGCTAGCAATACTTTTTGCGCCGCGCGGATCGTGCCGCCCGTCCCGACCACCTCGCTCCAGGCCCCGTGATCCCAGCCGTGCACCACCTCGCGCCACCGCGCGAGCGTCGCGTCCCGCAGCTCGCGGTACTGCTTCTCTTTGAAGCGCCCGCCGAGCTTCTTGTGGCGCTCGAGGTGGCCGAACGGCTCGCTGTGCGTGAGCTCGGGCGTGATGCCGCGACCCATCGCGAGCTCGGTGCTCCCGCCCCCGATGTCGATGACGAGGCGCGCCCGATCCGGAACGCCGCCGTGCGCCGCACCGACGAACGCCAGCTCCGCCTCGACGCGCCCCTCGATGACCTCGATCGGGAAGCCGAGCGCGCGCTCCGCCTGCTGGAGGAAGCTGCCCGCGTGCGAGGCGACGCGCAGCGCGGACGTGCCGAGCGCGCGCACGTCATCCGGCGACCAACCCTCCAGCCGATCGCGGAAGCGCCGGAGCACGGCGAGCGCGCGGTCCATGCTCGAGCGCGAGAACGCGCCGGTCGCGTCGTCGAGGCCATGGGTGAGCGACACGGCCTCTTTGATGACGTCGACCGTGCGGAAGCCCGCGCGCGCGGCGTCGGCGCGCGCCACGACGAGGCAGAACGTGTGCGAGCCCAGATCGACGGCAGCGACGTAGCGGGGTGCGTCCATCGCGCCTACCGATACCACGGCACGCGGCCGCCGATCTCGGTCGGCGATCTCGGTCGGTGCCCCCCCCGGGGACCGTCGGAGCGGAGCTGACATCCGCCACGAGGCCGGCGATGCTGCGCGCATGAAGGCCTCCTCCCTCGTCCTCCTCGCGATCCTCCTCACCACCGTCGGCTGCGGCTCGAGCTCGACCGACGCAGCGACCGACGACTCGCTCGCGACGACCGAGGGCACGTCCGGCGGCGAGACGGACGCGTCGGTCGAGCCGGAGCCCGAGCCGAGCGAGCCCGTCGAGCTGCTCACGACGGTGCCGGTCCCCGTGCCGCAGCCCGCGGTGCCGCGCCGCCGCCTCAGCCGTCCACTGCAAGCGGTATGGACACAGGTCGAAGAGCAGGTCGCGATCGCGCGCCCCGACGCGCCGGAAGAGGACACCGTCGAAGCGGTGCGGGCGTGGTCGGAGGGACCGTTCTACGCGTGGCTCCAAGATCGGCGGCAGCGCCTCGAGGCGACGCGCGACTTGCTCGCTCAGGTGTCGGAGCGGCCGGTGCACGAGCGCGCGCTCGGCCTCGCGCTCTGGGCGTACGCGTTCGAGGATCTCGGCGCGCAGGTGGCGGGCTCGCCGGTGCCCTCGGACATCGCGCACGACCGAGAGCTCCTCGACGTCTACATCGGCTCGCTCAACGAGGCGACGCTGCCGATCGGCCAGCGCGCGATCGAGCTGTACGCGGACTGCCGAGAGCGGCTGGCTTCGCTGGGCGACGACTCGCCGTGGCTCCCCTGGCGCGCGTACTGCGTCCAGCGTGGCCAGGAGCTCATCCGCGGCTACCACCTCGCGCCGGACGACGAAGCCGTACCGGGGGAGGACGGCGACGCCGACGCGGAAGGCGACACGGAAGGCGACGCGGAAGACGACGCGGAAGACGACGCGGAGACGCCGTAAGCCCCATCGAGTGTCTCGCGGGGACGAGCCGCGCGCCGGGACCGGCCCGGGCACGACGACGCTCCTCTTTCGTGCGGTGGTATCCCACCGCGACCCCGGCTCACGGCGCCGCGATCACGTCGAACGCCTCGATCCAGCCGGGCCCCGCGTTGCCGTTCTCGCAATCCGGGAACATCAGTCTGCGCCCGTCCACCGCCGGCCGAGCGAAGCGTTGACCAGGGCCCTCGATCGCGGCGCGGTGGACGAGCGCGCCGTCGCTCGCGCGCACGAGATGCAACGTTCCTTGATCGGTGCGACGCGGCGTTCCGCCCTGCTCCACGACCACGACGTGCGGGATACCGTCGAGGTCGACGATCGTGGGCTGACCAGGGTGACGGCGAAAGTGGCTCACCGCCTCGACGTCGTCGCGCGCCGGGTAGCTCCACGCGCGCTCGAGGTGCGGGGTCGGCGCGGCGATCACCCGTACGCCGACGAGCCCGGCGGGATGGGTCTCGTCGGGCATGAACGACGCGACGACGGCGAGCGCCTCGCCCTCGTCGACGGGGAGGATCACCGGCTGGGTCACCATCATCCCCGCCCAGCTCGCCGCGCACTCGGCGCTCTCGGCGCCGCACAGGTCGGTGGCCTGGAGGCGATCGTGCATCGTCCCGAGGTGGCCGGCGTCGATCAGCGAGACGCCGCCGTCCTTCTGCGAGAGCACGAGCAGCTCGAGGCCTGACAATGTCACATACGATGGTGTATCGGCGCCGAGATCCCAATCGAGGGCTGCGTAGCACTCGAAGAACGAGAGCCCCGCGCAGTCGGGCACGTCGAACGGCGGGTCCGCGGGGCGCAATCGCGGCACGAAGAGATCCCCGCACGACTCGATGCAGGCGCGCGAGACGTCGAGGGGGTCGAAGCCCGCGCAGAGCGCCTCGTCGCACCCGTCGTTCCACGTGAGGCCGGGCAGCCCCACGCGCATCAGGGTGTGTGCGTAGAGACCGCCCGGCGGATCCAGCGCGCCGTTCCCCGTCGGCACGATCAGGGAATCGCCCAGCAAGAGCGGCCCAGCGGGCGACCACACGCCGCCGCCGCAGATCATGTCGGTCGAGCCGCTGACGCCCGGCGTGCCGCAGTCGTTCGTCGGCGTGGTGAGCAGCACGGACGCGATCGCGTCGTCGGCCCCGCCGGCGCGCCACGCCGCCACGTCGAGCTCGAACACCCAGCCGTGCCATGGCTGGATGTCGCGCGCGTTGCCGAACGACACGTAGACGAGCCCCTCCGGGTGCGCCGCGTCGGAGAAGCCGACGAGACGCGAGCGCGAGAGCGCGTTGCTCGCGAGGAACTCGACGTCGCCCGTCCCGTCGCGCGAGGGGACGCTCGCCGCGAGCGTCAACGTTTCGTACGACGGATCGATCGCGCCGGTCGCGAGGTCGATGACCGCGACGTGGTGCGCGCTGCGCGGCGCAGCGGCGGGATCGCCAGCCGCCGCGTCGACGTCCTGCCACGCGACGAACAGCCGGTCTCCCATGACGTGTGGCGTCGCGATGACGTGCGCGAGCTCGCCGTCGGCGTGTGGGAGCGAGACGCTCCATGCGGTCGCGCCGGTGACGGGATCGAGCGCTACGACCCGCCCGTCACCGCTCAGGACGATGAGATGCGCCCGCGCGTCGTCGAGGAGCGGCGAAGCCAGCACGCAGCCGTCGAAGGTCTCGCTCCGCCACGCCGCCCGCAGCGCGTAACCGATGGGCGGCGGATCGACGTCACAGCCGAGCAAGACGAGGCTGAGCACACAGGCGGTGGCGCGCACGGGGAGAATCTGCCGTAGAACGGAGCGGGTGTCTGCGTCGTCACGGTTCCGCTCCGGTCCGCGATCCCATCTACCCCTCGAGCTCCACGCTCACCTCCGGATCGAACAGGTACCCGTCCTCCTCGGTCAGCAGCACGCTCTTCAGCCCGAGCTTGCGCAGCGTCGCGATCGCCACGCGTACCCGCGTCGACGCGGAGTCGCTCCGGATCTGCTGTCCGGGCCACCCCCGCTCGAACAGCGCGGCCGCGTCGAGAGGGCGACCCGGCTCGCTCAGCCGGCGCTCGCCGAGCGCCTCCACGATGCGCTTGAGCGCACCGCGACGGCCGAGGTCGACCGGCTCGGCGCCGCTCACCGCGAAGCCCGCGCCTCCGCGCCGGAGGACGAGCCGGCGTTCGCACGCGGTCCCCGCGAGGGCGCGCCCGAGCACGCGGAGCGCGAAGCGCGCGTCGAGGTGACTCGCGATCAGCGCCGCGTCGTCGCTCTCCCCCCGCGCGATCGCGTCCGCGCGCTCGCGATGGCGCGCGCGCACCGACTCGTCGGTGCGCGGGTCCAACACCTCGACCGCCGCCGTGAAGAGCTCGTGCATCGCCGTCGCGAGCGGCGCGGGCCCGCGAACCAGCGTGCGTCGAGCGAGCGCGAGGTGGTGCTCGGCCGCTGCTCGGTCGCCTTCGCGCGCTTCGAGCACCGCCCAGCCCCCGTGAAGCAGCACGCCTTGGCTGCCGGGGATGAGCCGCTCGGCCGAACCCTGAGTCGCGCGGTACCACCGGCGCGCGAGGTCGAGCTTGCCCCACTCGAGGTAGAGGCCCGCGCACACGGTCGCGTACACCGTGAGGTAGACCGTCTCGCGCGCCTCGCGGAACCGCTCGATCGCGTCCTCGAGCACCGCCTCCGCGCGCTCGAGGTCGCCGCCCTCCTGCGCGAGCTGCGCGAGGTTGGCGGGGCCGAGCGCGGCGAGCCAGGGCTCTCCGAGCTCGTCGCAGATCGCCTTCGCACGCTCATTGAAACGCCGCGCCGCGTCGGCGTCGCGGAGGTCGCACATGAGCCGTCCCATGCACGCGACATTGACAGCATGCGCGCTCGTGATGGCGCGCTCGAACAGCGGCTCGGCGGCCTCGTGGGCGGCGAGCGCGCCGTGCGCGTCACCGTGCGCGCGCAGGGCCGCGCCGAGCCGGATCAGCGCGGCGCCCCGAACCGCCGGGCTCGCCGCGAGATCGTCGGCGACCGCGCGTAGCCGCGCGAACGCGTCGTCGGGCCGACCGCGCAACATGAGCTCGACGTGCTGCGCCATCGCGAGCACCGCGTACGATTCGCGTGCGAGCTCCTCCGACGCCGCGTCGTGCGACACCGGCGCCTCGAGCGCCGCGCCGAGGCGCGCGGACGTCGCGTCGGTCATCGCGCCGAGGAGCGTCAGCGCCGCCGCCAGCTCGGCGGCAGCGTGGGCCAACTCCGGCGCGGCGCGCTCCGCGAAATCGAATGCGCACGCGAGGTTGTCTACATCTTCATGCAGCCGACCGTGCGATCGCGACTCGCGGGTGCTCGCGATGAGCAACCGGGTGCCGACGAACGCGGCTGCGAGCTCGACGAACGCCCGCGCGTGAGCGCCGCGCGCGGCGCGCTCGAGGCCAGGGTCCTCGGCGAGTCGCCGCGCCGCGAACTGACGGATGCTGGTGTAGATCCCGAGCCGGCCCTCCCCCGCCGCATGCAGGAGCGACTTGTCGCGCAGGGCCATGAGCGCGCCGACGGGGTCGGGCACCGCCGTCGCACCGCGGAGCACTTGCTCGCCGACCCCGACGTCGAAGCTCGCCGCGAACGCGGAGCACACCGCGAGCGCGCTCTGCTCGTCGCCCGACAGGAGGTCCCATGACCACGCGATGGCGTCGTGGAGCGTCTCGTGACGCGGCGTCGCGCGCTTGCGGAACGCGAGCATGTCCTCGCCGTGACCGAGCCGTCGCGCGAGCTCGGCCGGAGGCATGAGCCGCGTGCGCGCCGCCGCGAGCTCGATGGCCAGCGGGATCCCATCGAGCATTCGCACGATATCTTGCACCCACGGATCGGCGTCGTCCACCGTCGCCCCGGCGTCCCTCGCGCGCGCGACGAAGAGCCTCACCGCCTCGGCGTCCATCGCCTCGCGCGGGCTCGCGCCGGCGCGCGGGGTGGCGAGCGCGGAGAGCTCGAGGATGCGCTCGCGATCGATCGCGAGCCGTTCGCGCGAGGTGACGACGAACACGACCTCCGGGGCGGCCGCCCACCACTCGGCGAGCCGCGGCGCGGCGTGCGCGAGCTGCTCGAAGTTGTCGAGCACGACGAGCGCCGGACCGAGCTCGGCGAGCACCTCGGCGACATCGAGCGACGGATCCGCGCGCCCGACCACGCATCGGAGCAGCTGCGCCCGGAGCTCGGCGTCGGTGCGCTGGCTCGAGAGATCGCAGAACCATCCGTTCAGGCGGGACTGGAGCTGCTCCGCGATCGCCACCGCGAGCGCGGTCTTCCCGATCCCCGGCGGGCCGAGGAGCGTGAGCAGGCGCTCGCCCGCCTCGATGCGCTGGCGCACCCACTCGAGCTCCGCCCTCCGCCCGAGGAGCGGCCGCGACGACGGGAAGTGCGCGAGCCGCTCGGGGCGGCGGAACGGAACCAGGACCTGTCGCGTCGGCTCGCTCATCGCGCGGCGCGCCCATTCTTTCACAGCTTTTAACGGGCGCACCCACCCCCGGGAGCGAACGCTCGACCGCATGTTGCTTCGAATCGCGCGGTGCGCGCCGGGCCTCTTCCTCCTCCTCTCGGGCGCCGCGTGCGACGGAGCCAACGCGCCCGTCGACGCGGGGGGCGGTGACGGCGGGGGAGCCGACGCGTCGATCGGCGACGCGGGTGAGGACGCGGGGGTCGTGGACCCGCTCGAGGCGCGGGTGCGCGCGGCGAGTTGGACGGAGGTCGCGGGCGCGCCCACGGCGGGCGGCGGCGCCAAGCAGGACGACATCTTCTTCGTCGACCCGCAACACGCGTTCCTCGCGAGCGGTCCCAACTTCGCGATCTACGCGACCGACGATGGCGGCACGACGTGGTCGGAGTCGTTCGCCAACCCGGGCACCTACTTTCGCGCCGTGCTCTTCACCGACGCGATGCACGGCTTCGCGGGCAACCTGGGGGCCGGCCTGTCGCCGCAGATCAGCGACGCGACCGCGCTCTATCGCACGGTCGACGGCGGCGCGACGTGGACCGCGGTCACCGAGATCGACGGGCTGGTCGCGCCGGACGGCATCTGCAACCTGACGGCGGCGGACCCGACCCACCTCTTCGCGATCGGCCGCGCGAACGGTCCCTCACGCCTCCTCAGCTCGAGCGATGGAGGGGCCAGCTGGACGGCGATCTCGCTCGATGCGCGACTCATGATGGCGATCGACGGACGGTTCACCTCGCCGACGGAGGGGATCGTCGTCGGGATGGGGCCGGGGCTCCGCTGCACCGTGGTGCGCACGACGGACGGCGGCGACTCGTTCGACACCGTGTTCGAGTCGGCGACGCCCAACAGCCTCTGCTGGAAGATCGACTTCCCGTCCGACGACGTCGGCTTCGTGGCGGTGCAAGACACCTCGACGGGACCGGGCACGTTCGCGCGCACGATGGATGGCGGAGAGACCTGGGAAGAGCTCCCGCTCCCGATGACCACCGCCTACCCCGCGATCGGCGTCGGCTTCCTCAACGATCGGATCGGGTGGATGGCGTCCGAGGACGCGAGCCTGCCGGTCTACCGCACGTTCGACGGCGGCGAGACCTGGGAGGAGGAGCCCGAGCTCGTCGGTCCGATCAACCGCTTCCGCGTGGTCGACGAGGACACCGTGTTCGCGGTGGGCGCGTCCGTCTGGCGGCTCGACCTTCCCGCCGGAGGCTGAGCGGGCGCGATGTTCCGGATCGCCGACGCACGTTCGCCTCGATCGACGCCGCGCGCGTCCGCCGTGGTCCTCACGCGGGCAGCGCGGGGGACGGCGGTCACCGGGACGGCGCTCATGACGACCGCGATCACGGTGGCGCTGCTCGGCTGCGCGTCGCCGACGGTCGCGCGGCCCATCGACGGCGCCCACCGCGCCGCGTATCCCGAGGGCCCCTACGACATCGTGGTCGGCGCCGTGCTCCCCGATCTCTCGTTCGACGGCGTCGACGCGGACGGCGCCGCACGCGCCATCGCGCTCCACGAGCTCGCCGCGAACGACCGAGGGGACCCGTCGGTCGCGATCCTCGTGGTGAGCGGCGGCGCGTGGTGCGGGACGTGCGCGTGGACGACCGAACACCCGGACTGGGCGATCGACGAGGCGCATCACGCCTCGGTACGGAGAGCGGACGTCGTGCTCGGTGACCGCGACAACGCGCCTGCCGATGTCGAGGCCGCGGCGGAGCACGCGCGCGCGCTCGTCGCGACCGCCGTTCTGGCCGACCCCGACGCCGTATTGCTCGCCGCGATCCCCGACGGCGCCGCGTTGCCGTACGTGTTGGTCGTCGACGCGCGCACGATGCGGCTCGATGCGGCCCTCGCGAACCCCGCGCCCCGAGACGTGCGCCGCGCGATCGCCGACGCCTTGGACGAGCCTTGGGCCGAGCCCGAGCCCGCGCTCATCGACGGCTTCTTCGCGCCGCACGAGTGGGAGCTGCTCCAGCGGGTCACGCCGCCCGGTGCGCCTCCCCCCGATCCGACGAACATGCACGCCGACTCGCCAGCCGCCGCCGCGCTGGGGCGCGCACTGTTCTTCGACGAGGGCCTCTCGCCGAGCGGCACGGTGTCGTGCGCGAGCTGCCACCGACCGGACGCCTACCTCGCCGACGATCGCGCGCGCGCGCTCGGGCTCGCCGAGGGCGATCGGCGGACGCCCTCGATCGCGCTGGCCGCGCACGCGCGCTGGCTGTTCTGGGACGGCCGCGCGGACAGCCTGTGGGCGCAGGCGCTCGGCCCCATGGAGGACGCCCGCGAGATGGGATCGTCGCGCGCGTTCGTAGCGCGACGCGTCCTCGACGCGCACGGCGCGCTCTACCGCGCGGCGTTCGGCGAGCTCCCCGACCCGCGCACCTGGCCGGCGAACGGGATGCCCGGTGATCCCGCGTTCGACGGTCTCGATCGGAGCGCGCAAGACGCGATCACGGGCGTGTTCGTGAACGCGGGCAAGGCGATCGAAGCATGGGAACGAACCTTGCGCGTTCGTTCCAACCGTTTGGACGCGTACGTCGCGGGTGACCTCGGCGCGCTCGACCGCGAGGAGCGGCTCGGCCTGCGCTTGTTCGTGCGGCACGGCTGTATGCAGTGTCATCACGGCCCCCGCCTCACCGACGACGCGTTCCACGACGTGCGGATGCCGACGGGCCGGGTCGACGGAACGGCGGATCGCGGCCGGCTCGACGGCGCGCGACGCTACCGCGAGAGCGAGCTCCGCGCCGACGGACCGTGGAGCGACGCACCGCGCGCGCGGCGCGTGTCGACCGACGCGACGCTCCTCGGTCAGTTCCGCACGCCGCCGCTGCGCGGGATCGCCCACGCGACGCACTTCGGGCACGGCGGCACGTTCGGCGCGCTCGCCTCCGTGATGGAGAGCTACGGCACGGGCGGCGTGCCGTACGAGGACGCGTCGAGCGCGGGGGATCGAGAGCCCTGGGTGGGCCGGTTCGGGGAGACCGTGCAGTGGGGCCTGGTGCCGTTCCTCGGGGTCCTCGACGCCGAGCTCGAGGAGATCCACTGAGCGGCGGAGCACGACGATGCGCCTCCGAGCGCCACGACGCTTTCGTATGTCCAACGACGACCGTCGTTGGTGCTCTTCGCCTCCGCGCTCTCCATGCTCGGCTGCCGGGGTGGACCGTCGGCGAGCCGTACGTGCCAGACTCACGCGATGTCCAATGAGCGTACGGCCGAGCCGTCCCCGCACGCCGGGCCCATCCCGGACAGCTACTGGGCCGCCGCCGGCGCGCTGCTCGCGGGACCGCTCCCGCGCGCGGACGATCGCCCGGCGCTCCGCGCGAAGGTGAAAGCGCTCCTCGACGCGGGGATCCGCACCGTGATCGACCTGCGCACGCCCGCCGAGGAGCCGGGCATCCGCGTCCTCTTCGAGAAGCTCGCCCCGAGCGACACCGCGGTGGTCTGGATCAACGTGCCGATCCTCAACGGCGCGGCGCCCAACCCCGCCGAGCTCGACACGATCCTGGACGCTATCGACGCGAGCGTCGCACGCGACCGTCCGGTCTACGTGCACTGCCAAGGCGGGCTCGGACGGACCGGCACCGTCGTCGCCGCGTATTGGATCCGACGCCGGGAGTACGACCTCGCGGGTGCGCTCGACGCGCTCGCCCGACGTCGCGTCGGGCAGCCAAACGGAGACCGGCCGTCTCCCGAGAGCCCCGCGCAGCATCGGTGCCTGAAGCTCCTCGCGGGCTCGTGAGCCGACGTCGGTCTCGGCGTGCGTGGGCGCGCGACCCGTCGCGAAGCGCCCGCGAACCGCACACGAGCGTTGACGGGGCCGCGGCTCTCGAGTACTGACACTGACGTCAGTGACACCCCGACCTAGCAGGCTGTCTCGATAGCTGGCCCGGGGCGTACGGAAGGAGTCGCGACGTGAGCCGACCGATCGTGATCGGAATGGACGTGGGATCGACCACCGTGAAGGCGGTCGTCGTCGATCCGGAGACACGCGAGATCCTCTGGCACGACTACCGCCGCCATCACACGAAGCAGCCCGAGGCCGTCCACGAGTTCCTCGTCGAGATCGGGCAAGCGTTCGAGGAGCTCGCGTCGGGAGACGTGCGACTCTTCTTGACGGGCTCCGGCTCGGGCCCGCTCGAGGCGCCCACCGGCGGTCGCTTCGTCCAGGAGGTCAACGCGGTCACCCTCGCGGTGGAGACGCTGCACCCGGACGTGCGCGCGGTCGTCGAGCTCGGCGGGCAGGACGCGAAGATCATCGTCTTCAAAGAGAACCCCGCGACCGGTCAGCTCACCGCGAGCTGCTCGATGAACGACAAGTGCGCCTCGGGCACGGGCGCCACGATCGACAAGTGCATGATCAAGGTGGGCATGCCGATCGCGGAGACCGGCAAGCTCCACTTCAACGGCGAGAAGCTCCACCACGTCGCCGCGAAGTGCGGCGTGTTTGCGGAGACGGACATCGTCAACCTCGTGAAGACGGGGATCCCCGCCGACGAGATCCTCTGCAGCCTCGCCGACGCGATCGTGATGCAGAACCTCTCGGTGCTCACGCGCGGCAGCACGCTGAAGCCCAAGGTGCTGCTCCTCGGTGGACCGAACACGTACCTGCCGTTCCTCCAGGAGTGCTGGCGCCAGCGCATCCCCGAGGTGTGGAGGGAGCGCGGCTTCGAGTGGGACGACACCACGCCGATCGAGGAGCTCATCGTCGTGCCACAGAACGCGGAGCTCTACGCGGCGTACGGCGCGGTGATGTACGGCCTGCACGAGCCGGCCGACGCCGGTCGCTACACCGGCCTCGAAGGCCTCAAGCGTTACATCAGCGAGGGCAGGAAGGCCCGCCTCCAGGAGTCGGCGGGCCCGCCGCTCGTCGTCGACACGGACGAGCGCGAGCGCTTCGTCGAGGCGTACCGGGTGCCGAGGTTCGTCGAGCCCGAGGTGACGGCGGGCACCACCGTCCGCGCGGTGATCGGCCTCGACGGCGGCAGCACGTCATCGAAAGCCGTGTTGCTCGGCGAGGACGGCGAGATCCTCCTGAAGGCGTACACCCTGAGCAAGGGCAACCCGATCCAGGACACCAAGGATCTCCTCGCCGACATGAAGGGGCGGATGAGCGCCAAGGGCGTCGAGCTCGAGATCCTCGGCTTTGGCGCGACCGGCTACGCGGCCGACGTGCTCGAAGAGTGCCTGCGCGCCGACGTGAACATCGTCGAGACGGTCGCGCACATGATGAGCGCGACCCACTACTTCGGCGACGTCGACGTCATCTGCGACATCGGGGGGCAGGACATCAAGGTCCTCTTCATGGAGAACGGCGACATCAAGTCGTTCAAGCTCAGTAACCAGTGCTCCGCCGGCAACGGGATGCTGCTCCAGGCGATGGCCGACCAGTTCGGCGTGCCGGTGACCGAGTACGCGGACAACGCGTTCAAGGCGGAGCTCGCCCCGAGGTTCAGCTACGGGTGCGCCGTCTTCCTCGACACCGATCGGGTGAACTTCCAGAAGGAAGGCTGGGGCAAGGAAGAGCTCTTGGCCGGCCTCGCCCAGGTGCTGCCGAAGAACGTGTGGCAGTACGTCGTCGGCGTGCCGCGGCTCGCCGCGCTCGGCCGGAAGTTCGTGCTGCAAGGTGGCACGCAATACAACTTGGCCGCCGTCAAGGCGCAGGTCGACTACATCAAGGAGCGCGTACCGGGCGCCGAGGTGTTCGTGCACCCGCACAGCGGCGAGGCGGGCGCGATCGGCGCGGCGATGGAGACGCTCCGCGTGTACAAGCGCAAGGGAACGAGCACGTTCGTAGGCCTCGATGCCGCGATCGAGCTCGAGTACACGACGAAGAACGACGCCGAGACGACGTGCCACTTCTGCCCCAACGAGTGCAGCCGCACGTTCATCGACGCGTTCCGCCCGGACGGCTCGACCGCGCGCTACATCAGCGGCTTCTCGTGTGAGAAGGGCACCGTCGAGTCGGAGGACGCGATGCTCGCGCTCGTCAAAGAGCGCAAGGCGATCATGAAGCAGTTCCCGAACCTCGTGACCTACGAGGCGCTCAAGGCGTTCGCGCGGCAAAAGGACTTGCCGGCTCTACCCGCGGCGGGCACGCCGATCGAAGAGAAGATCCCCTCCCGCGACTTCTGGGGTCGCGTGAAGTACACGACGACGACCCGCGGGTTCGCGCGGAGCGAGAGCGAAGAGGCGAAGAAGAAGCGCCGCACCTACCGCCTCGGCCTGCCGCGCGTCTTGAACATGTACTCGACGGGCCCGTTCTGGACCGCGTACTTCCAGACGCTCGGCGTCGACGCGCGCAACCTCGTGTGGAGCGACGAGTCCGGCGAAGAGATGTTCGCCGAGGGCGGCAAGTACGGCTCGGTCGACCCGTGCTACCCGAGCAAGGTCGCGCAGGCGCACTTCCACAACCTCTTCTTCCACAAGCACACCGAGAAGCCGCTCGATGGGATCTTCTTCCCCATCCTCACCCACGTCCCTCAGTTCCTCACTCACACGGTGGCGACCACCACGTGCCCGATCGTGGCGGGCACGCCGAACGTGATGAAGGCAGCGTTCACGAAGGAGCAAGACTTCTTCGCCACACGCAACATCCGCTACTTCGATCCGAGCCTCAGCTTCGAGGAGCCGCTCCGGATGAAGAGCATCCTCTTCGAGACGTTCAAGGACGAGCTCGCGATCACCGAGGACGAGAGCAACTTCGCGGTCGACCAGGGCTTCGCGGCGCTCCGGCGCCACGACGCGGACCTCGAGCACAAGGGCAAGGCGATCCTCGAGCAGGTCGAAGCCGAGAACCGCGTCGCGATCCTCGTCATCGGTCGCCCCTATCACCTCGACCCCGGCCTCCATCACGGCATCCCCGACGAGTTCCAGGTGCTGGGCTACCCGATCCTCTCGATCCGGAGCATCCCGAAGGATCCGGAGTGGCTCGCCCCGTACTTCAAGGACGATCTCGAGCGGGGCATCATCCGCGGGCCGCTCGACATCAACGACGTCTGGCCGGAGAACTACTCCGTCAACAGCGCGATGAAGGTGTGGGCGGTGAAGTTCGCGGCTCGACACCCGAACGTCGTCTTGCTCGATCTGTCGAGCTTCAAGTGCGGCCACGACGCGCCGACGTTCGGGATCATCGATCGCATCGTCGAGAAGAGCGCGGTGCCCTACTCCGCGCTGCACGACCTCGACGCGAACAAGCCCGGCGGCTCGATCAAGATCCGCGTCAAGACGTACGCGCACTCGCTGAAGCTCCACGAGGAGCACCTCCAGGATCTGGCGGAGAAGCGGGTCGAGCTGGACCGGCGGCTCACCGAGAAGCGGCTCGAGCTGTTGAGCCTCAAGAAGGACGAGCTGGCGCGTCGTCGCCGGCGCGACCCGGAGATCGAGCAGCAGATCGAGGAGCTCACGAAGAAGCTCGCGAGCTACGTAGTCGCGCGCGGGCCAGAGCCGGAGCCGACGCCGGGGCTGATCAAGCTCGGCAAGAAGAACGCCGACGGCACCCTGGCGAGGGTGTAGTGGCGGTGCACGAGGACGTGCACGATCCCCGGTAGCCGACGACGACTCGTAGGACTGAACGAACGCGAACTCACGTAGCGATCCGAACGAACAAGGATGAGAGACATCATGGGTAAGCAGACGATCGACATCGACGCGGAGCTCGCGAAGTTCGAGGCCCAGCAGCGCGCGGCGCTCGGGATCGAGAGCGACGCCCCCACGCAGCACTGGACCGACGCCATGGTGGACCCGGTGTTCACCAAGAAGCAGAAGGCCCACACCACGATGCTGATCGGCGGCCTCACGATCGCGCACGACTTCATCGTCGAGGGCGCGCTCAAGGGCCTCGGGTACAAGACCCGCGCGCTCGAGTGCCCGGACACCGATGCGCTCCGCTTCGGCAAGGAGTTCGGCAACCGCGGCCAGTGCAACCCGACCTACTTCACGGTCGGCAACCTCGTCAAGGAGCTGTGCCGTCTGCGCGACGAGGAGGGCCTGACGTCCCAAGAGGTCGTCGACAACTACCTCTTCATGACGGCCGGCGCGTGCGGCCCCTGCCGCTTCGGCATGTACGTCACGGAGTACCGCAAGGCGCTCCGCGACGCGGGCTTCGACGGCTTCCGCGTGCTGCTCTTCCAGCAGACCGGCGGCATGAAGCAGGCGAGCGGCGAGGAGCTCGGCCTCGTCCTCGACCCGTCGTTCTTCCTCACGATCGGCAAGGCGCTCTTCGCCGGCGACATCATCAACCTGCTCGGCTATCGCATCCGCCCGTACGAGCTCGAGGCGGGCGCCACCGACCGCGCGGTCGAGGCGGCCAAGCGCGAGATTTACCAGACGATGGAGCGCAAGGGCTCGCTGCTCGCCGGCATCTGGCGCTGCCGCCAGATCTTCTCCGAGATCGAGGTCGACCCGCTCCGCGTGAAGCCGCGCGTCGCCGTGCTCGGCGAGTTCTGGGCCATGACCACCGAGGGCGACGGCAACTACCATCTCCAGCGCTTCCTCGAGCAAGAAGGCTCGCAGGTGGAGATCCAGGTCATCGCGAACCTCCTCCTCTACAACCTCTGGGAGTTCAGCCACGACACCCGCGACCGCCTCGAGCTCAAGGGCGCGGATGCAGGTCAGCACGGCCTCGAGGAGACCGACCCGGGTCTCACGCTGGCGGGCCTCTTCTTCGCGCAATACGCATTGCGCACGTGGTGGCAGAGCTGGGCGCACCTCATGGGGCTCAACTCCCACAAGCTCCCGGACATGGACCTCGTCGCGAAGGCCGGGCACAGCCACTACAACCAGGAGCTCCGCGGCGGCGAGGGCCACATGGAGGTCAGCAAGCTGATCCTCAACGTGGTCCACAACAAGGCCCACATGACGCTGAGCGTGAAGCCGTTCGGCTGCATGCCCTCGAGCGGCGTCTCGGACGGGGTCCAGAGCGTGATCACCGAGCGCTATCCCGAGGCGATCTTCTGCGCGGTGGAGACGAGCGGCGACGGCGCCGTCAACTTCTATTCACGCGTACAGATGTTCCTGTTCAAGGCGCGCCAGCGCGCGCAAGCCGAGTTCGAGCAGGCGTTGCAGGAGCACGGCGTCACCGAGGAGCAGGTCCGCGACTTCGTCCGCGGCACCCGCTACGCCCACCCGTTCTTCAAGCCCCCGCACGTCGCGGCCGGCCACGCCGCGGACATCGTCCATCACGTCGGCCCGCTGATCGGCAAGTCCGCGTTCGGCCGCGCCAAGGTCCACGCCGGCCGCGCCTACGCGCGCGCCGAGAAGCTCGTCCAGAAGGATCTCCCCTATGCGGGCGGCAAGATCCGCGAGGTCGCCCCGTTCCTCCCCGCCCTCATCCGCCGCGCGAGCGCGGAGGCCGGCGACTTCCTCCCTGGCGCGCGCGCGTTCTACGACAAGGTGTTGAACACCATCGTGCGCCCCACCGAGGAAGAGGAGACCGCGATCCGCCGCGCCGCCGAGGCGCCGACCCCCGCGATGCCGCGCGAGTCGGCCTTGCAGGTCGTCGCCTGATCGCGGGCCTGAGCGCCTGGACATTCCCAGGCGCTCAGGGTCCTGGTCTTCCGAACGGGTCGCAGAAGTCGATCCGGATCGTGCCGCGCGCGGCCCGCTCCTCGCCCTCGCACACGACGTCGAAGCGGATGGAGAGCGACGTGCTCGCCGCTCGGGGTCGCGCGCTCGATGATCTCCCCGCCGACGAGCTCGTGCTCGGGGATCGCGAGGACTTCCTCGCCCGTGGCGGTGCGACGCGCGCCGTCCATGATCGTGCGCCCTGCGGAACCCGACTACCGCCAGCAACTCGTCGCGCGGCCGCGCCGGTCACACCGGGTCGCGCGTCACGATCGGCGCGTACATGTTCCCGTTGGGCGGGTTCTCGTACATCCCGGTGGCCTCGTCGAATACGTCCTTGGGGACGCGCAGACCGCACTGGCCAAAGCCGGTGTCGTTGACGATGTAGGCGACCACGTTCCCGTCCGCGTCGTACTCGACGCCGCTCACCATCACCGCGTGCCACGCACCCGGGCCGTGGTCGACGACCTTCTGCAACCCTTCTTGCATCTTCGGCGACAGCGTGGCGGGGTCGAGCACCTTCGGCCAGAACGCATAGCCGTCGACGCCGACGACCCCGAGCCGGCCGCTCGCGATCGCGTCGGCGAACGCCGGGCTCGACGCGCTCGGCATGAAGCTCGTGGGCACGCCGTGATCGTTCAGCAGGCGGCTCAGGATCAGCGAATCCGCGCCGCCGTCCCCGTTCATCGGCTCGAGGTCGTTCGGATGGTGGTCCGTCGCGCCGTACTTGCCCATCGCCTCGAGGAGGAGATCGCGCTCGCTGATCTGATCGCCGACGGCTTGCCGGAGGACCATGCGGACCGACTCGACCCCGCAGTTGGCGAACGACTGCCAGAGCTCGCCCTTCACCCGCGAGGCCGGCATCGCGTAGCAGATCTGCGTCGACTTCGCGGGATCGCCCGCGACGCCCTTGAGCCCGATGACGACGGTCGAGCAGCCTTGGCCGACCACCCCGCCCTTCGCCGTTCCATCGCCGATGCGGCTCGCGGCGCCCCCTTCGATGCGCACGCACGGGGCGCCGCCGACGATCGCGTCAGCGCCGCCCTGAGGACACGTCCCGCTGTCGCCGACGCGAGCCGCGAGCTCTCCGCCGATCGTGGTCTTCGTGCTGCCGACGCCGGTGACCGGACCACCGCCGTCCAACGCACAGCTGTTTGCTCCGGTCAGGTGCGCAGCCGGCTTTCCACCCATCGACTCCTCCGGACCCCGCGACGCCTCGCCGCGCGGCTCCTTCCCCGGTCCCCGTTCATGTCACGAGACGGCCCGGCCGGCGAGTCGACGGAGGCCCCTCCACCATCCCTCGGTCGCCTGGTTTTACGAAGGCCTGACAACCGCGAGCCTTGGGCCGTGCCAGACCGAGACTCGCGATGCTCGGCGGCGCACGCGGGGAGCTCACGGCCCACGAGGTCCGGACGATGGTCACGGCGGAGGTCGATGAGCTCGGCGCGCTCGAGGACGATCTCCGCTGCGCCCTCCGCGTTCCGCACGTCGTCTTGCAGCCCTCCGCGCGCGTCGGGATCGTTCGGGCGCTCCGCGCGCTCGGCGTCCCGCGCGGATCGGAGGTGATCGTCTCGGCGTTCAACTGCCCCCCGCTGATCGAGCACCTCCGCCGCGCCGGCTGGGTCGTCCGCGCCGTCGACGTGGCGCCGGGCGACGCGTGTCCCGATGTCGAGTCGATCGCTGCCGCGATCGGCGCGCGCACCGCCGCCATCCTCGCGACCCACGCGTTCGGCCGACCCGCTCCGATGGCCGCGTACCGCGCGCTCGCGGATCGACGTGGGCTCGCGCTGGTCGAGGACGCGGCGCAGGCGCTCGGCGCGGGAGTCGGAGAGCTGGGCGACGCCACCGTCTACAGCTTCGGGCTCACCAAGCCGCTCGGCGCATGGGGCGGCGGGGCGGTCGTGACTCGGTCCGCGGGTCTCGCCGCGCGCGTCCGGGAGCAGGATGGAACATCGCAACGATCCTTGCGTATCGCTCGAGGCCTCGCGTTCGAGCTCGCGAGCCGCCTCCCATGGCGCGCGGATCCCGGAACGCACCTGGCCGACCCGCTCGGTGCGCTGCGTGCGCGGCCCTGGCACGACGCCCCGCTCGAGCCCGCGTGCGCCGCCCTCGTGCGCGCTCGGCTCCCTCGGCTTCGCGCGATCACGGAGCGCCGACGACTCGCCCACGCTCGCACCCTGCGCGAGCTGCGCGCTCGAGGCCTCGACGCGATGGACGACGCGGTCGGCGGGATCGGCTTCGGCGTGCTCGTCCGTCACCCGCGTCCGGTCGACGTCGCGCGCCGGCTCGGAGCGGCGCGGATCGAGCTCCGCGCGATCGACGACCTGCCCCTCGCCCGCGCGCTCGAGGCGACGCTGCTCCGCGTCCCCGTCGTCATGTGAACGATCCGATCGGGTCGCCCGTCACGGCGTCCACCTGTACCGCGCATCGACGTCGAGTCCTCGTGCACGTGATCGCCCTCGTGCACGTGCCGCATCATCGTCCACGTACACGACCCACCCTCGCCTTCGAGAGCCCCCCACCGCAGCCGACGCCCCCGAGCACGTGACGCGCGCTCCTCCCCGCGCGATGCTCCGCTCCGATGGCGACGTTCCGGATCCCCGAGGCCGAGCTCGCCGAGCACGCGACGCGGATGCACGCGATCGCGATCCGCGTGCTCGCGCTCTCCGCGGTCACGTTGGTGGTGGGGCAAGCCGGCGCCGCGATGATCTACGCCGCCGCCGATGGACAGCTCGGCGTGCTCGATACGATCTTGCTCGCCCCTCTCGCGCTCAGCGGACCGGTCGCCCTGGTCGGGCTCCTCGTCGGCGCCGACGTGCTCCGTCGCTCGCGCCGCGCACGATCGACGAGCGGCGACCTCACGATCGAGATCGATGGTCGGCGCCTCACCGCACGTCGACCGCCCGAGGCGGCGCCGTTCGTCGACGCTCAGCCGATCCTCGCCGGGCAAGCGTTCCTCGATCACGTGCAGCTCACGATGGGCGCCGCGCCGAGCTCGCTCCATCAGCTCGAGCTCCCCGCGGCGACCCTACGGCCCGAGCTCCTCGACGCGCTCCGCGGCCAGAACGTGCGCGACGTCGGTCGCACGTTCGGGACGAACCTGATCGTGATCTTCGGCGTGGCGGGCCCCGCGATCGCGCTCATGCTGGTCGCCACCCGGCTCGTGATGCTCGTGCTCCGCGGCGCCGTCCTCCTCGGCCTCGCCGCGCTGCCAGCGCGGATCGGGCTCGCCGCGATCATCGGGCTCGCCGCGCTCGGCGCCGTGATCCTCGCGCTCCGGTGGGCGCGGCTCGCGCTGCGCTGACCACGTCCGACCCATCGGCTGAGCCTATGGCTGCCCTGCCTGGATCCGGCTCGCGACCACCACTACCGTGGGCTCCGCAATGGGAGGACTCCATATGACTGGCTTGTCACGTTCGATCGTTCGTTCGCTCACCGCGCTCTTGCTCGTCGCCTGCGCGGACTCGACCGCATCCAGCCTCATCGTCGCCTCGGAGGGCGGCACGGTGACGGTCGGACAAAACACCGTGCAGATCCCGGCTGGCTCGCTGGCCGCGGACACCGAGGTCGTGCTGATGACCGGCGACCTCGCGGACTACGCGCCGCTCGAGGGCGCGCGCTCGCAGGTGCTGGAGCTGCTCCCGGAGGGCACCGTCCTCGAGACGCCCGCCACCGTGACGATCGGCGCGGATCTCGTCGGCGCCTCGGAGAGCGACTCGATCGCCATCCATCAGTTCCGCGACGTGGACGGCGTCGCGCGCTGGTCGCCCATGGAGTCGTCGCGTCAGAGCGACGGGTCGGTCGACGTGCCGGTCACCGTGTTCGCTCCGCTCGGCATCGTGGTCACGACGAGCTCGGGCGACACGAGCACGATCGAAGGGACGCTCAGCTGGGCGGATGGCTCGCCGGTGACCGGCGCGATGATCGAGCTCTGGATGGGCGACACGATGGTCGACACCGCGACGACGGGGAGCGACGGGACGTACTCGTTCACCGGGCTCGCGAGCGGCTCCTACGCGATCCGCGGCAACCCCGAATGCGCGATCGATCAGGGCGTCACCGTCCCGGACGGGATGACGGTGACGGTCGACATCACGGTCTGCGGCGGCTGACGCGGGCGACCCGCGCCCGACCGAGTCGGTCTCGAGACCGCGTCGCACGCGTCGCGCGCCGCGCACCCGCGCGTCGTGCGACGCGGAACGACTTCGCCTGCTCGCCGTAGGCCCCTTTTTCTGGGCTCCGGCGCATATCACGCCATGATTCGTAACCGGATGTACCTTTGAATGGCGTGATTTGTAACCCAGACCGTAACCGATGATGCCTCGCCTCGAGGTCGGCCGTACCGAGCTCGCGCGCGCGTTCTTCGCCGGGCGCTACGACGAGGTGTTGTCGCAGACGATCGACTCCGCAGCGGGCGGGGCCGCGGTCGAGGACGTCGCGTTCGTGGTCGGGGCGCTCTCCTTCGTCGGCCGGATCACGGAAGCCGAGTTGCTGCTCGACGGGCTTCGCAACGACGGATCCGAGAGCGCGCACCGCACGCGCGCGGCGGGCGGGTTCTTCTTGAGCGTCGCGCGCTGCCGCGCGGGCAACGTCGAGGGGGGGCGTGACGCGATCGTCCGCGCGGAGCGCGCGACGCGGGGCGCGCGCGACGCGTGGTCGAGGAGCTTGCTGCTCCAGGGTGTCGCCTGTTGTCACTACTTCGCGAGCGAGTTCGGACGGGCGGAGCGCGCGACCACCGCCGCGCTGAAGAGCGCGCAGCGAGCGCGGTTCGCATATGCGCAGCTCCTCGCCAACGACATGCGCGGACACCTCCTCTTGAGGAGCGGCCGCGCGCTCGAAGGCTTGAGCGTGCTCGAGCGAGCCAAGCGTCACGCGCGCGCGCTCGAGCTGGAGTCGAACGCGAACGCGATCGCCGTCTCGATCGCGCTCGCTCAGGCCGCGATGAGCCAGCCGACGCGCGCCGTCGGGATCCTCACCGCGGCGCTCGAGGCGACCACCCGGCCCGAGGACGGGTACTCGCGCCGCATGCTGCTCGAGCAGCTCGCGACGTACCATGCATGGATCGGTGACACGCCGCGTGCGCGAGCCCTCCTCGAGGAGGCTGCTCCCGCGGCGGCGGGTGATGAACGTGCGCAAGTTTCCCTGCTCACGGCCCGCGCCCACGTCGCTCGCGTGGAGTCGGGGTGGGACGCGGCGCGCGTCCTCGCCGAGCGAGCCGCCGCCCTCCTTCCACGGGGTACCGACGCCTCGCGCGACGCGGAGATCGCGTCGCTCCTCCTGGGTGCCGCCCTCGCGTCCGGCGATGACGAGGCCGCGGATCGCGCGGCGGACTGGCTGACCGAGCTGGCCGATCAGCATGGGCTGTATCGCGCCGCGTCGTGGCTTGCGATCTACGGTCGCCGCGACGATCTGTCCATCGCCGAGGGAGACGAGTGGACGCCCGCGATGCGCGAAGTGACGGAAGCGGCCCCCCGCACCGCGCTCCGGCGAGCGATCCGAAGCGGGTTGCTCGGTCTGGTGCCGCACGCGCTCGGACGCGAGCCCTCGCGGCGGCTCGTCGTGCTCGACGACACGTTGCTCATCGAGCAGCACGGCCGCGTCGAGCGTCGCGATCCTCTCTCGCCGCGCGCGCGCGAGCTCTTGAACGCGATCGCGCACGCCGACGGGCGCCGCGAGAGCCTGCTCCGCGTGGTGTGGGGGCTGCGCACCTACCGCCCTCAGCGACACGATTCGGTGATCAAGACGACCGTCTCGCGCCTCCGGAGCGCGCTCGGTGACGCGGGCTCGTGGATCGTCACCCGCGATGGCGGCTACCAGCTCCTCGAGGGGGTCGAGCTCGTCTACGAAGACCTCGCGGCGGAGGACTCGCGCACCGACCTCGCGAGGTCACCCGGACCGGGCGGGCGTCGCGCGTCGCGCTGGCGCCGCGTGCTCGACGAGCTCGAGCGCTCGCCCGAGCTGACGGTGAGCGAGCTGGCGCGCGTGCTCGGCGCCTCGGTGCGGACCATGTCGAGGGACTTGTCCCACATGGTCGCAGAGGACATCGTGACGAGGCGCGGTGCGGGACCGGCCACCCGGTATCGTCCGCGCCCCCACGACGAGGAGCTGCGGAGCTGACATGCGGAGTGGCGCGCAACGAGTCGCTCTGATCGCGACGCTCTGCGGAGCGCTCGCCTCGATGACCGCGTGCGACGAGCCGATGTCCCGATCGGACGCCGCGCTCGCCGACGCGATGGCCGACGCGGGCGCGCCATACGACGCGGGTCGAGGCGTAGGGAGCGGGAGCTTCGTGCTCTCCGGGGTCTACTTCGTCCCCGAGCGCTCGGACGTCTCGACCTACGACGTCGCCGACGTGGAGTGGGACTTCGACGGAGACCGCGCGTCGCTCTCCTACGACCTCCCGCGCTTCCTCGTGGGGCGCGACGAGCGCGTGGACTTCTCGGGCACCCTCTCCGCCGACGGATCGATCGCGACGCTCGCGGGAGACAACGGGACCGCGAGCTGCACCCTCGACGCGAATCGTATCCCCGTCGCGTGTCGCGAGGACTTCGATGCGATGCCGATCGACGAGAACGAGATCCGACGTATCGCGACGGACCTCGATCCGATGCACGTCGAAGAGCGGGTCGGCGTGAGCGTCGCGTTCTCGACCGACCCGATCGGGGTGCTGGAGCCGCACGACGCGCGGCCGCGCCGCTGACGACGCGCACGTTGCCTCGTCGACGGAGGGGGCCCCGTTCGTCTCGTTGTCTCGTCGCCGCGACCGAAGAGCTCGGCTCAGCCGGACGAGGTGGCGAGGAACCGCTTCGTCTCGCGGCCCGCGATGCGGGCGCGGAGCGCCTCGAGGCGCGCGAGCTCGGGCTCGTCTCGGTAGAAGAGGTTGTAGGTGTCGAGCGGGATCATCCGCTCGCCGTCGCGCGACGCGACGTGGATGCAGCTCTTGCGCACCGAGCGCAGATCGAGCGAGTGCTTGTCGAGGAACGCCATGATGACGACGCGGAACACGCGGTCGTAGCCGAGCTGCGGGACCGTCTCGATGCGGGGGAGGCAGCAGAGGAGATCCCCGAGCGCCTTGCTCGCGCCCTCCGGGCCGTGGGCGGTGGAGAACGCGCCGAAGATCCGCTCGGTCACCACGCGCGCGAGGTTCTTGTCGGCCTCGTAGAGGATCGTGTTCTTGCCCGCTTCGAGCAGCACGTCGGTCGGGAGGAAGCGGCTCAGCGGGGTCAGCTTCGCGCGGTCGGCGCCCTCCCCGCGCACCGCGTACGCCATCGCGATGCAGTCGGGGTGACACGGAACCGGGATGAGATCCGCCGGCTCGAACACGCTCGACTGCTCGTAGACGCGGCGGCGCACCTCGCTCAACGTGAGCCGGTTCGTCTCGAGCTCCCAGCCGTCGTTGCGGCCCGAGTCGTGGACCGGCTGGAACGTCACGCCCCTCACACATCGGTGCTGCGCCGCGAAGTCGAGCACCTGCCCGATGCGATCCTCGTTGACGCCGCGCTTGACCGTCATGACGAGCGTGGTCGAGAGGTTCAGCGCGTCCAGCCTCTCGATCGCCTGGAGCTTGAGCTCCGTGAGATCGGCGCCGCGGAGATCCTGCGTGATCGCGTCGTCGAGGCCGTCGAATTGGAGATAGAGCTCGAACGCCGGCATGTAGCTGGCGAGCCGCTCCGCGAAGCCGTCCTCGCGCGCGATGCGCAGGCCGTTCGTGTTCACCATGAGGTGCCGGATCGGGCGCTCCCGACACATGTCGAGGATCTCGAAGAACCGAGGGTGCGTGGTCGGCTCGCCCCCCGAGACCTGGACCACGTCGGGGTGGCCCTCGTTCTTCACGATGCGGTCGAGCATCCGACCGATCTGTTCGAGCGAGCGATGGGTGGTGCGCTCCGGGCCGCTCTTCGCGAAGCAGGTGGGGCAACGGAGGTTGCAATGGTCGGTGATCTCGAGGAGGCTCACGCAGCCGTGCTGCTCGTGATCCGGGCAGATGCCGCAGTCGTACGGGCAGCCGAACTCCGCGCGTGTATTGTAGCGCTCCACCTGCTCGGGCGGCTTGAGGTAGACCTCGCGCCCGAGGCGGAAGTACTCGACGTCGTCGGACAGGAGCACGCGCTGGACGCCGTGCTCGAGGCAGCGCTTCCAGAGGTAGACCTTGCCGTCCTCGATCAGCTCCTTGGCGTCGCAGACCATGAGGCACGTCGAGCAGATCGCGCGCGTGGCGGAGTAGAAGAGGTACGGACGCTCGCGACGATCCATCAGGGCAACGGATGCGCGGCGCCGCGGATGTCGCCGCCGTCGGTCCACACCGCAAGGAACCTTCCATCGCCCCCGGCCGCGACGGCCGGCTCGCTGCCCGCCGCCGCGATGGGGAAGTCGACCGCGGCGGGTGGCGCCTGGCGATTCAGGATCGGCGTGGCGTTGGGGCTGAGGACGCGCGCGCGGATGCCGGCGCCGTCGGTGAACACCACCGCGTAGCCGCCCGCTCCGCCCGCGATCGCCGGCGCGCCCTGCTCTCCCGCCGTCGTGGTGTTCAGCGCCGCCGCGTCGCCGCGCGGCATGCCGTCGGCGCCGTACGCGCGATAGCCGATGCCGTGACCGGCGCCGTCGAGGGTGTCGTCACGCCACACCACGACGAAGCTGCCGTCGCTCATCGCCGCGACCCCGGGCTGATCCTGCGTGCCCGCCGCGGGACCGACCGCGATCGGCGTCGCGTCGCGAGGCGCGCCGTCCGCCCCGAAGCGCTGCGCGAATACGTCGCCGCCGCTCGCGAACGCGACCACGAAGCCCGCGTCGAGCCCAGCCACCACCGGGGTGGTCATGGCCGCGCTGCCGATCGCGATCGGCGCGCCGAGGAGCGGCGTGGTGGCGTCCGGCGCGAAGAGCTGCGCGCCCGCGCCGCTCGCCATCGCGTTGTCGGTGTAGACGACCATCGCGGCCCCGGCGCCGTCGAACGCGATGCGCGGGTTGCTCGCCATCCCGTCGACGACCTGCGCCGTGTTCCCGGCGGGGAGGCGATCCTGGCTGGTGAACACGACGCGGATGTCGGAAGGCGTCGGGTTGAAGTCGACGAACGCCCACGCGACCCGACCGCTCGCGTGCACCGCGAACGCGCTGAGGAGCTGCGTGCCCGGACCGATGTCGGAGAGCGCGGCGTCGATGTCGCCGTCGGTGCTGAGCGCGACGGGGTTGGTGACCGCACCGAGCCCCGGCTCGAGGACGCGCACGAGCGACGTGCTGTTGTCGGAGTCGAAGCCGACGAACCAACGCCGACCCATCGCGCCACCCACCTGCGGGTGGTTCTGCGTGCCCGCGACGGTGGTGTTGATCGTCGTCGGCTCGATCCGGCACGTCGCGTTGCAGCCGTCGCCGGCCATCGTGTTGCCGTCCTCGCACTCCTCGTCGGGGCTCAGCGTACCGTCGCCGCAGACGCCGCTGCCGGTGATCGGCAACAGGGTGATCGGGACCTCACGCGTCTCGCCGGAGCCCACGGACTGCACCGCGCAGCCGGTCGCGATGAACACCCCCGTCCGACCGCTCACCGGATCGGTCCCCTTGCCGCGCACGAGCACCACGAACTCGCCGGTCGGCACGCTGACCTCGGCCGAGGCCATCGAGCCGCTCACCGTGAGCGACAGATCGGCGACCGCGTCCTCGAACATCCCCTCCGGGAGATCGGGCACCTCGGGGGTCACCATCCCGACCGTCGCGTCGCAGCCGAACCCCTGGGAGTCGAGCACGTAGAGACGCAAGGGTCCTTGCACATCGTCGATCAGGTCGAGCGGATCGTTGATCGCGAGCCGATGACCGCCCACGTCCGACGCGCACGAGCCGAGGAGCATGCCCGCTCCGAGCCAGGCGAGCGCGCCGGCCCGCCCCCACGAAGTCTTCATCCGAGGGACTCTACCAGGGAACCCGGGCGCCGAGGTCAGGTGAGCGCGGCGAGGAGGAGGAGCGCGCGCTCCTCCCACGCCGGCTCGCCCGCCTCGGCCAGCACTTCGCCGAGCCGGACGCGCGCCTCGAACAGCGCATCGAGGCTGCTGAGCGCGAGCCGCTCGCCGATCAACGCGTGCCCCTCGCGGTGATGGATCAGCCCGATCGAGCGGAGGTCGTCCTGCCAATCGCCGAGCTGCCCTTCGTCGCCCTCCGCGATGAGGACGGGCGGCGGCTCGATCGCGTCGTGGCGTGCACCGCCCACCTTGGCGGCCTCGCCCATCACGCGGGCGTGCACGTCGCGCAGCGCCTCGAGGGTCACCTCGCTCAGGCCGTGCGCCTCGATGTCCCAGTGCTCTTCGCCGGCGTGGGTGTCGATCGCGATGCGGACGAACGGCTGCGCGCGCACCAGCTCGATCCGTCCCGAGAGCGCGGGCCGCTCCGCGTCGGCGCGCACCGCCAGCTCGAGGCTCGCGCGCGCGAGCTCCCACTCGCCCCGGGCGCCGACGAGCTCGAGCGAGCGCTGGATCGATCGATCGCCGAGGCTCGACTCGTCGAACGCGGTGCGCCAGCTGAGGTCGGCGCCGAGACGCGGCACGGCGTCCATCACGAACGCGGTCATCCGCGACGCGACCTCTTCCGGCGCGGCGCGACGACCGGGGAGCGACCAGCGCTCGCGCGCGTGGATGCGATCGCTCATGGCGCGCTCGCGTGGGCGGGGCTGTCCGCGGTGTCGCCGAGCGACTCCGCACGGGCGCGCGCGCGTTGGGCTTCGCGTAAACGACCTTCGCGATCGTACACCTCGGCCAGCTCGAGGTAGCCGGCGCGATCGGCGTGCGCCAGGAGGCGTCGCTCGAGCTGCGACGCGCGATCGTGTCCGGCCGGCGTCCAGGTGCGGGCGATCAGCGCGACGGCGTCGCGGACCTCGGGATCCTCGGGCGCCGGGTCGAGGCTCATCGGAGCGATCCAGAGCGCGCCGATCACGAGCCCGAATCCGAGGCCGGCCATGCGCACGCGGTGCGTCCTCGCGGCGGAGATCGCGGCGCCGAACGCGACGACGAGCGCGGCGAGGAGCGGCAGCATCGACAGCTCGCCGTAGACGCCGAACCGGTTCAGCCAGGTGTAGGGAGCAAAGTCGTGTTGCACGAGCACCGACACCACCTGCGTGAGCGGACGGTCCACCTCCATCGGATAGTGCGGGTAGTACGCGGACGGAATCCCACTCAAGACGAGGCCCGCGAGGAGCGCGCCGATCGCGATGGCCGCCGCAGCGCGGGGTCGGGCGCGGACCCACGGCTCGATCCCGTAGAGCGCCGCCCACGCGAGGAACGGGTACACGAGCACGAGGTAGCGCGGCCCGATCGTCCAGCCGCCGCGCCAGTTGTTCATCACCGCGATCCCCGCGAGCGTGATGCCGACCACCGAGAGCACGACCATCCCCTCGCGGCGATGCGCGGGCCGGCGGAGCAGCCAGATCACGCCGATCACGCCGAGGATGAGGATCGGCGTGAGCGTGAAGAGCCCCGCGCCCGGGTGGACGAGCAGCCCGTAGACGGCGTCCCACTGGAGCCCCACGGCGCCGAAGAAGCCTTGCTCGTGCCGCTCGCGGAAGAAGTCCGACTCCACGTAGAGGTGGCCCGGGCTGAACGGGCTGCCGAAGCATTGCCATTGGAAGTGCATCATCGCGAGCGTCGGGAGGAGACCACCGATGGAATAAGGCAAGAATCGTTGCCAAGGGCGGAGGACGAACAGCGCGTAGACGGTCAGCACGACGGACGCCGCGAAGCCGGGGTACTCGAGCAAAGTAACTAGCGCCGCGAGGAGCCCGGCGACGAACGCGCGCATCGTGCGGATGCGGCCCGCGCGCGAGGCGTCGTGGAGGATCATGAACGCGCCGAACGCGGCGGCCGCGCTGAGCGTGTGGCTCATGAACAGGATGCCGTAGCCGAACAAGCACGAGCCGAGCGCGATCGAATAGAACACCGCGTCGCGGACGAGCGGGCTCGAGGTGTGCCGTCCGAGGAACGGATGGAAGAAGAAAAGGAACAGGAGCCACGGCAGGATCGACGCGGTGAGCCGGCAGAGGTAGAGGGCGACCTCGCGATCGAAGTCGCGGCCCGTCGCCTGGGTGTACGTGTAGTAGGCCCAGTAGGCGGGCACGCCGAAGAAGCTCGTGGCCGGCGCCTTCACCGAGTACGCGTGGCCCTCACGCACGGCGCAGTCGTTGACCCACCCCCAGCGCGCGCGCTCCTGATCGATGATGTAGCTGCCGCGCTCGCTCATCGCGGCCGTCATGTAGAAGCGCGCGTTCTCGTTCGGGTTGTTGATCTGCGGGTAGTACGGGAACACCGACAGATACGCGACGGCCACCACGAGGACGGCGAACCAGGTCTCGCGCGAGCTGGGGATGGCCCGAGCGGCGCTCGACCCCGCCGCGGCGAGGACCGGTTCGTCAGGAAGCGCGCCCACGACTCCGACGTGTAGCGCATCGGCGCCGACTCGGCCGCTTTCGCCGTGATTCCACGTCGTTCAGCGCCCTTGACCCCACCCGGGAGGCTGGGTAGAACGCTGGCTCGCCGCCCCGCTTGGGCCGCGCGACATCGAGCGCTGCGAATCGAGCGCGAGCGCCAGAGACGAAGAAGGGTGCGCGCCACGTGGCATCGCGCAGAGGATCACCGCGGAAGGGCTCGCCCAAGAAGCCAAGAGCGAGCGAGCCCCGAGCCGAGGCCTCCGGGGACCCCGCGCCCGCCCAGCCCAAGCGCCAGGGCCGCCGCTACCGCGCGATCGTCGGCGTCCTCATCGGCGCGGTGATCGTCTATCTCCTCGGGGTCGGCCTCGCATCGGTGGTGCCGGAGCTGTTCTGGCCGCGCGCCGCCGCGCTCTCGCCGGACGTCCAGTGCGAGCCGGCGCTCCGCGAGCTGCGCACCTCGCTGCTCGAGTACGCCGCCGACCGGACCCGCGCCGCGGCGGGGACCGAGGAGTCGATGGAGCCGTTCTTCGACGGCTGGGACGACCGATTCATGGGGCTCGAGTCCCGGTGCGAGGACGAGCACGACGCCTGGGATCTCCTCGGCCGCCTCCGGCAGCGCACTCAAGGTTCCCTCGAGCGCCAGGCGCGCGAGGAGGGCGAGCTCGCGCGCGCCCTCGACGACGCCCTCGGCGGTCCTGCGCCGGCGAACGGCGCGCACTAAATCCGAAGACTCACGACGATCGAGACGACCGAACATGTTGAATGAAGCGCAACCTGACTTGACCAGCGCGGCCCCCGCGCCCGCGACCTTCGAGAGCCTCGGCCTGTCCGAGCTCGTGCTCAAGGCGATCGGCGAGATGGGCTTCACCCACCCGACGCCCGTCCAGGCAGCCGCGTTCGCGCCGGCGCGCGAGGGCATCGATCTCATCGTCCAAGCCCGGACCGGAACGGGGAAGACCGTCGCGTTCGGGTTGCCCCTCGTGGAGGGGCTCGTCGATCCGGACGGAGGTCCGCAGGCGTTGATCCTCGCGCCGACCCGCGAGCTCGCGCTCCAGAGCTCGCGCGAGATCGCCAAGCTCGGCAAGCACCTCGCGATCCGGACCAGCGCGGTGTACGGCGGCGCGCCGATCGAACGACAGGTCAAGGAGCTGCGCGAGGGCGCGCAGATCGTGAGCGGCACTCCGGGGCGCGTGCTCGATCACCTGCGACGAGGGACGCTCGACGGCTCTCGGCTGAAGATCCTCATCCTCGACGAGGCGGACGAGATGCTGTCGATGGGCTTCGCGAAGGAGCTCAACGCGATCGTCGCGCTCCTGCCGGAGAGCAGGCAGACGATGCTGTTCTCCGCGACCATCGACGGAGCGGTCGAGCGCATCGCGAACCGGATCATGACCGATCCGACGCACATCGGGTTGTCGAGCGACGCGGTCGGCGCGAAGACGATCTCGCACTTCTACTACCTCTGCGGCCGGGGGAAGTCGCGCGACCTCCTCCGCGTGCTCGAGACCGAGGATCCCGAGAGCGCCCTCATCTTCTGCAATACGAAGGTGGAGACGGAGCGCGTCGCGACCGCGCTCGAGCACGCCGGGTTCAACGCGCGCTACCTCAGCGGCGATCTCCCGCAGAGCGAGCGCGAGAAGGTGCTCGCCCAGACGCGTCAAGGTACGTTGCGGTACCTCGTCGCCACCGACGTGGCCGCACGCGGCATCGACATCAGCCACGTCACCCACGTCATCAACTACGACTTCCCCGAGAACATCGAGGTCTACATCCATCGCACGGGCCGCACCGGCCGCGCGGGCCGGACCGGGACCGCGATCTCGCTCATCGAGCCGGCCGCGCTCGGATCGCTCTACTACCTGCGGCTCCAGTACAAGATCCACCCCATCGAGCGCACGCTCCCGAGCGAAGGCGAGATGCGTTCGCGCCAGGAGCTCGACCGGATCGATCTGCTGCGCGACGCCTTCCCGCAGCCGCCCACCCAGCTCGATCGCTCGGTCGCCCGTCGGCTGATGACGGATCCCGACGCGGAGCGCCTCCTCGCGGGGCTGCTCAGCGCGTTCTTCGGGACGAAGGACGACGTCGACGAGGTCGCGGCGGCGAGCCGTCGCGAGCGCGCGATCGCGCCGCGCGACGTGATCCTCGTCGACGACGATGGAGAGACGCCGGAGCCGGTCAGTCTGCCGTATGAGGAGCCCGCCGAAGCCGACGCGGACGACGACTTCGAAGATCGGAGGACCGAGCGCCCGCCTCCGCCGGCGCCCGAGACCTCGCCCGAGCCCGAGCCCGAGACCTCCCCCGAGCCCGAGCCGGACGCGCGCGACGCCAGGCGCCAGGACGACCGCGGCCCCGAGCCCGGCGCGGAGTTCGAGAACGAAGACGACGTGTATCTCTACGTCAACCTCGGTCGCCGCGACGGCGTGCGCCCCGGCGAGATCGTGCGGCTCCTCGTGACCGAGGCCGATGTCGAGCGGGAGGACGTGGGGCGCATCCGCATCCGGGATCGTCACTCCTTCGTCGGCGTCCCGGCCGACCTCGCGGACGAGATCATCGAGGCGCTCGGCGGCAAGCAGTCGCACGACAAGGAGCTCGTCGTCGAGCGGGCGCGAGACCAGGGCTGATGCGAGCGGGCCCGATCGCCGCGCTCGGAGGCGTCTGCCTCGCGCTGGCCGTCGGGTGTGAGTCCGGTCCGATCGCGGGCACCAACACGCGCGGCGCCGTGCGCGGCGATCCGCCACCCGCGATCGTCCTGGCCCCCGTCGCCCCACCGCCTGCGACGACGCGGCGCGGAGCGCGCGGCGGCGCGTCACCCTCACCCGCGACCCCGGCCGCCGCGCCGGTCGCGATCGGCGGAGCCGGCGGAGCCGAAGGCGCGTCGCGCCCCGTCGATCCGAACGAGGAGCTGTCGCGCGCGCTCGCCAGCGCGTTCGGCACCCCGACCGACTGCATCTCCGATGCCTCGCGCGATCGGTTGCGCGGCACGCTCTCCATCAACGTCAACGTACGTGTCCTCGGTTCAGGCCGCGTGCTCAACGCCACGGTGTCCGCGCTCGGGCTCTTGCCGGAGGACACCGAGTGCATGCGACGGCGCGCCGAGAACCTGCGGTTGCCCGGGCCGGTCGAGGGCGCGCCTCGCTCGGTCTCCACCACGGTGCGCTACGAGATCCAGGACACCCGCGTGACGACCACGGAGCGCTCCGTCGTTCCGGTCGCGCCGCAACCGGGCCGCGTCGCCGCCGACAGCACCCTGCCCGCCGCCAACACGGAGACGGGTCGCCCCGCCGGATCCGTGGCCCCGTCGTCGACCCTCCCCGCTCTCGCCGAGCCCGGCCCGGCGCCAGGTGCGGTCCCCCCGGCGCACACGCTTCCGGCCATCGCGGAGTGATCGACGCCGCGATCGATTGAACCCGCCGGCGCCTCCGTAGACCTCGAGCAGGGAGGAGGATGACCCGAGTGAGCTACCCTGCCCGACGCGTGGGCGCGAAGGACTTTCCGGCGACCGAGCTCTCGGCGGTGCGCGGCGCGATCAGCGACGACGGTGCGCTCCGGCGCTCCTCGTGGCGCCGGATCGCCGACGCGTACTACAAGCCGGTGTACGCCTACGCGCGTCTGCGGTTCCGGCTGAGCGAGTCCGAGGCGAGCGACCTCACGCAAGCGTTCTTTGCCCGCTGCATGGAGCGCGAGCTGCTCGGCGCCTACGACATCGGCAAAGGACGTTTCCGCACGTTCCTCCGCGTGTGTCTCGACCGCTTCGCGATCGACGTCCACCGCGCGTCGCGGAGCCAGGCTGGCACCGGCAAGCTCCCACCCGTGCCGTTCGACCTCGCGAAGACGGACGCGGAGATCGCCGCGCGCCGCACGCAGCCGGTCGAGGATCCCGAGAAGTGCTTCGAGGCGGAGTGGGTGCGGCGGATCGTCGAGCTCTCGGTCGAGCACCTGCGCGAGCATTGCGCGACTCGCGGCAAGGAGGAGCACTGGCGCATCTTCGAGCGCTACCACCTCGCCGACATGGACGCGCCGCCGCCGTCGTATGAACAGCTCGCGGAGGAGCTCGGGCTCAGCGCGGTCACGATCCAGAACCGCTTGTCGTATGCGCGGCGGCACTTCCGGCGCCTCGCGCTCGACATCCTCCGCGACCTCACCGCCAACGAGGAGGAGCTGCGGCTCGAGGCGCGCACCGTGCTCGGGATCGAGCCGTGACCGAGAGACTGGCGTTCGGGCGCGGGACGCGCTGAGATCGCGCCCGGATGGACGACGAGGTCCTGCGCCGGCTGCGGGCTCCGCCCGAAGGGACGATCGATGCTCGCTTCGAGCTGCTCGACGAGGCGGGCACCGGCGGGATGGGGACCGTCTATCGGGCGCGCGATCTGAAGCGCGGCGGGCTGGTGGCGCTCAAGGTGCTCGCGCCTACCGAAGCCGCCGACGTCGAGCGGTTCCACCGCGAGCGGGCGATCCTCGCCGAGCTCTCGCACCCCGCGATCGTCGGCTACGTCGACGCAGGGACGACGGACGACGACGAGCCGTACCTCGCGATGGAGTGGCTCGACGGGGAGAGCCTCGCGCAGCGACTCGCCCGGGGGCCGCTGCCTTGGCGCGAGGCGGTGGTGATGGGCGCACGCGTCGCGGCCGGGCTCGAGGCGGCGCACGAGCGAGGGGTGATCCATCGCGACCTCAAGCCGAACAATCTCTATCTCCGCAACGGTCGTTGCGAAGACACGGTGATCCTCGATTTCGGCGTCGCGCGGCTTCGACGACCGCAGCCGGGCCTGACGAAGACGGGGATGGTGATCGGCACGCCCGGCTACATGTCGCCCGAGCAAGCCCGTGGGCGCAAAGACCTCGACGAGCGGACCGACGTGTTCGCGCTCGGCTGCGTGCTCTATCGGGCCATCGGGGGCAAGGCACCTTTCCCTGGCGAGGACGTGCTCGCCATCCTCGCTCGCCTCGTGCTCGAGGAGCCCACGCCGCTGTCCGAGCTCGCCCCCGATGTCCCGCCCGCCCTCGAGGGGCTGATCGTGCGCATGATGGCGAAGGACCCGGAGGACCGGCCGTCGCGCGCAAGGGACGTAGCGGAGCGGCTCGCGCGGATCCTCGGCGGAGAGCTGGAGCTGCCGGAGACGATCCGCGAGCGACGTCCCGCCGCCGCCGACCGAGACACCGTCGACCTCGGCCCGGCGCGCGAGTCGCTCCCGAGCATCGCCGTCCGCTCGGGCGGTCCGCGCCGTGACGCGCGGTGGGTCGCCATCGGCGCCGCGGTGGGCGGGCTCGCGTTGACCGGCATCGCGGTCGCGCTCGTGATCGGCCTCGACGACCGAACGGATCCACCCGCGACCACCCCGCTCGAGGACCCCGCAAGAGAGCCCGGCGCGCTCGCCCCGGGTCCGCTCGCGAGGCAGGCGACGGTCGATGCGTGGTCGAGCGCGCTCCTCAGCGCGCAGCGCGAGGACGGGTCCTTCGGGATCGAGCGCCAGCGCACCGGACGCTCGTGGACGACCGCGCAAGTCTTGTTCGCGCTCGCGACCGCGGCACCTCACGCCAGCGCGCCGGATCGGGGAGCGATGCGGCGCGGCGCGAGCGCGCTGATCGCGTTCGAGCCGGGCCGTTTCGGCGATGCCGACGACGAAGCCTCGACCGCCGGCGCAGCGTGGGCGGTCCTCGCGTTCCACGCGCTCGCGGTGGCGCTCGACGATCCCTCGCTCGACGAGCACGCGCGGCTCGCGCGCTCGCTCCTCCTGCCCGAGCAGCGCGACGATGGAGGGTTCCGCTACGCGCTGAGCGTGGACGGGGTCGCGGGTCGGGACGAGACGAGCCCCTACGCGACGGTGGTGTCGGCGTGGGCGCTCGGCACGCTCGAGCCGGCCCAGCCTTCCCCGGAGTCCGCGCGCGCATGCGGCGCGGTGCGCGGGTGGCTCGAGCGAGCGTTGAGCGAGGACGTGGGCGAGCCTCCGGTGCGCGCCACCGCGGGGCTCGCCGAGCAAGCGCTCCATGCGCTGCTCACGCTTCGAGGGATCGCGCCCGCGCGCTCGGAGGAGGATCGAGATCGGATCGCCGACGCGGCGCGCCGCATGGTCGCGCGCTGCATGCTCGAGGGCGGCGCGTGTCGACGACCGCGTTACGCGAACGGGATGATCGTGATCGGGGACGCCGCGGGCGGGAGCAACTTCGCGGCGCTCTGGCAGCCGTGGACCACGATCGCGGCCGGGGAGCTCGCCACGAGCGAAGACCCGAGCGCGCGCGGTGTGTGCGGCGAGTGCGCGGTGATCGCGGCGTGGGGACGGCGCGAGATGGTGGACACGGAGGAGACGCTCGCCGCCGCGCCCTCCTATCAGCTCGCCGAGTCCCTGCTCGCGCTCGTCGGGCCGTGAGCGCCCGGCGTTTGCGGCCCCGCGAAGGTCTATTGTGTGGAAACCGGATCGTCCGGTAGCGTTTGCGGTCGACGATGACCAGCGTGGCTCCGGCACCTAGCTCGCCCTCGGCGTCGGGCCTCGCGCCCGGCACCGTCGTGGGCGGTCGGTTCGAGATCGAACGCGCGGTGGGCGAGGACCCGCTCGGGACCTTGCTCCTCGCGAAAGACCAAAAGACCAAGCGCCCCATCGCGGTGCGGGTGCTCGCACCCGGGATCATCGCCACGAGCGCGGCCGCGGACCACCTCAAGAAGGAGGTCAAGACGGCTGCCGCCGTTCAGCACAAGTGCATCGTCGCGACCTACGGAATGGGGAGCGACAAGGCGAGCGGCGCGCGGTTCGTGGCGAGCGAGTGGGTGGGCCCGGGCTCGTTGACCGAGGTGATCGCGAAGCGACGCGCCGAAGGCCAGGAAATGAGCTTGCGGGGCGCGTTCAACGTGGTGGCCCACGTGTGCAGCGCGCTCGAGGCGGTCCGCGAGAAGGGATCCGCGCACGGCGCGGTGCGTCCGTCCGCCGTCTACGTCACCGATGCGGGCCGCGTGAAGCTCGGCGGCCTCGGACTGGATCGGGGCATCCTCGCGATCGCCGGCACCGCCGCGCTGGGCGCCTCGGAGCAGGCGTTCCTCGCGCCCGAGGTGAAGGCGGGCGCCGCGCCGGAGACCGCCTCGGACGTGTTCGGCGTCGGCGGCCTGCTCTACTCGATGCTCACGGGCCGAAGCCCGCTCGACGAGTTCATCGCGCCGTCCGAAGCCCACAGCGAGGCGACGCCCGCGGTGGACGACCTCCTCATGCGCTGCCTCGCCAGCGACCCGGCGACGCGCTTCGCCACGCCCGAAGAGGTGCGCGCCGCGCTGGTGGGCATCGCGGCCGACGCCCCTCTCTCGCACGACTCGACCGACTACGGCGTCGACGTCGACGTCGACGTCGACATCGGATCGGTGCCGCCTCCGAGCTCGACGGCCGCGGTGAGCACACCGAAGATGCCCGCCGCGCCCAAGGCGCCCGCCCGCCACGTCCCGCCGCCGCCGAACCGGGGCGTTCCCGCCCCCGCGGCCGCTCCCAAGGTGGGCCAGCGCATCGCGATGGACGAGAGCTTCCGCGCGCCGATCCCCGTCGACCTCCCGGCGATGAGCGCCGAGGTCGATCTCGGCCAGCTCCTCTCGAAGATCACCGAGAACGACGCGCCGCGCTGGATGGTGGTCAAGGACAACCTCGACCACGGTCCGTTCTCCGGACGCGAGCTCGTGAACCTGATCCTCAAGGGCGACGTGCTGGGCGAGCACGGCCTTCTCAACATGGACAGCGGCGAGCGCCGCAAAGTCGGCGAGGCGCCGGAGTTCATCGAGTTCATCGAGCAGCACAAGCTCAAGCGCGCCGAGCAGGAGCATCAGGTCGCGCTCGAGCGCAGCGCCACCGTCGAGAAGGCTTCCATGTTCACCAAGGTGCTGATCCTGCTCGCGGTGCTGAGCGCGGTCGGTATCGCGGTCGGCATCTTCCTCGTCACGCGCCCCGACGTGCAGGAGGACGCGCGCTCGGACGCGGACCTCGAGGATCTCTACGAGCGCGGCGAGATCGAGATCACGGGCACGGCCGGCATCCTCCCCGATCCCCCGCGCCGCACCGGCGGCGGCGGCGGTCGTCGGAACGGCGCACGCGGCGGCTCGCTCTCGTACGAGGACGCGATGAACCAGGTCGTCAACTTGGGTGACGTGAGCCACTCGGGTGGCGAGCGGCGCCTGACCCCCGGCGACGTGGCCGGCGTGATGAACCGCAACATCAATCGCTTGGTCCCGTGCCTCTCGCAGGGCAGCGGCGGTGGCAACGTCCGCATCGACATGGCGATCGCGGGCTCCGGTCAGGTCCTCGGCGCGAGCGTCCGCAACGGTACGCCCGGCTTCCAGCGGTGCATCGAGGGCCGCGTGCGGGGGATAAGGTTCCCGAGCTTCCCCGCGGCGCGCATGGGCGCGAGCTACACGTTCAGCGCGAACTGATGACGCGCGCCCGGCCGATCGCGGTGGCGCTCGCCCTCGCGGCCTCGCTTTCGGTCGGGTGCACGACGGAGCTCGAGTCGGGGCTCACCGAGGCGCAGGCCGACGAGATCGTGCTCGCGCTGGACGCGACGGGGATCGGTTCGGAGAAGGCGCGGGTCGGCACCGGATACAGCGTGCGCGTGGGGCGCGACGAGGTCGCGGCCGCGCTCGCCGCGATGCAGGCGGCCGGCGTGCCTCGCGAGGCGGAGCCGGGTGTCGACGCGGTGTTCGACGGCTCCTCGCTCGTGGAGTCGCCGACCGCGGAGCGCGCGCGCTATGCGGCCGCCCTCGCCGCCGATCTCAGCCGCACGATCGAAGCGATCGACGGCGTCGAGCGGGCACACGTGCACCTCGCATTGACAGGCCCGGGCGCGCTCGACGTCGCACCCCCGCCGCCGCGCGCCTCGGTACTCGTCACGGTGACCGAGGGCGGCCGCGTCGACGCGGACGACGTGCGCCGCCTCGTCGTCGGCGCGGTGGAGGGTCTCGCCGAGGACGCCGTCGAAGTGGTCCGCACGAGCGCCCCGCGCCCGGAGTCGGATCCGGTCGCGCTACGCCCCGTGGGCCCGTTCGCGGTGCGTGCGGACCACGCGAGCGCGCTCAAGGTGGTGCTCGGCGCGTCGTTCGCGCTCAACCTGGTGCTCGTCGTGCTGTTGCTCGTCCGACGCCGGCGTGCCCGAGCCGCCGCAGAGGCCGTCCACGAGCGGTGAGGTCTCCCGCGGGTTCGTGCTGCGCGCGCACGGTCGACTGCGTTAGTGTCCTCGTGCCGCCCTCTCAAAGGACGACGCTCCGCGAGAACACAGCCGAGGAGGCCACCGATGTCGTCGCACGCGCTCGAGAACGCAAACCAGTACTTTGACCACGCTGCCCAGATCCTCGGGCTGACGCAGGACGTCTCGACACAGCTCCGCACCCCGCACCGACAAGTCAAGACGGAGTGCACCATCCGGATGGATGACGGGTCGATCGGGACGTTCGTCGGCTACCGCGTGCAGCACGACAACTCGCGTGGACCGTTCAAGGGTGGTCTCCGCTACCACTTCGACGTCGACGACCAGGAGGTCATGGCGCTCGCGCAGCTGATGACATGGAAGACGGCCGTGGTCGGCGTCCCGTTCGGCGGCGCGAAGGGCGGCATCAGCTGCGACACGACGAAGCTCTCCGAGAGCGAGCTCCAGCGCCTCACGCGTCGCTTCGTCGACGGCATCCACGAGATCATCGGTGAGAAGACCGACATCCCGGCCCCCGACATGTACACGAACCCGCAGGTCATGGCGTGGTTCTTCGATCAGTACACGAAGTACCAGGGCTACGCGCCCGGCGTGGTGACGGGCAAGCCGATCTCGCTCGGCGGCTCGCTCGGCCGGACCCAGGCGACGGGCCGCGGCTGCCTCTTCGCGTGTCAGAACCTGCTCGCCGCGCTCGGGCAATCGCTCGAAGGAAAGAAAGTCGTCGTGCAGGGCTTCGGAAACGTCGGTTCGTGGGCGGCGCGCCTGTTCGCCGAGCAGGGCGCGACGATCGTCGGCATCGCGGACATCTCGGGCGGCTACGTGAACGCGGACGGCATCGACGTGGACGACGCCGTCGCCTACACGGACAAGCACCGCACGCTCGAGCGGTGGAAGGGCGGCGATCGGGTCGACGGCACCGCGATCCTCACCACCCCTTGCGACATCCTGATCCCCGCTGCGCTCGGCGGCGTGCTGACGAAGGAGGTCGCGGCGGAGGTCCAGGCGTCGATCGTGGTCGAGGGCGCGAACGGCCCCACCACGCCCGAGGCCGACGCGGTGTTCGAGAAGCGCGGCGTACACGTCATCCCGGACATCTACGCGAACGCGGGCGGCGTGACCGTCAGCTACTTCGAGTGGACGCAGAACCTCCAGAACTTCTACTGGGAGGAGTCCAAGGTGAACGACGAGCTCCAGCGCATCATGAAGAACGCGTTCGCGAGCCTGTGGGACACCGCCCGCTCGAAGCACATCTCGTTGCGCATGGCCGCCTACGTCCAAGGCGTCGGCCGCGTCTACGAGGCCACGCAGCTCCGCGGCGTCTAGCCGCCGGTCGAACGACCGAGCTCAGCCGGCGTCGGGCGGCGGCCCGGCGTCCGGTGGGCCGGCGTCGGGCGGCCCCGCGTCCATCATCGGCGGGCCCGCGTCCATCCTCGGCGGGCCCGCGTCCATCCTCGGTGGACCCGCGTCCATGCCGGGCCCCGCGTCGAACGGAGGTCCCGCGTCGACGGGGCCTCCGCTGTCGATCATCGCGGCGTCCACGTCACCCGCATCGACGAGCATCTGCGCGTCCATCAGCACCGCCGTCCCGCCCTCGAGCAGGGAAGTATCGTTGCTGCACATCCCATTGATGCAGCCGAGCCCAGGCGCGCACTGCACCGAGCGGACGCACACCTCTCCCGGACCGCGCAGGCTCGTGTCCGCGCATCCGATGCCCGCGAGCAACGCGAGCCCCCCGATCCAGCCGGCTGAGCGACGCATGCATCGAGGGTAGAAGACCGGGCGGCCCAAGAGAAGCGCCACGACGCAGCCCCACCCAAGGGCCCTCCTCGGAGCAGGGTCGAAGGGGTTCGCCCCGGACCCTCGGGGCGACGTAACCCACCGAAAATGCGATCGGTTTCCAGGCGCGTCGCGTTGACCCCCTCGGAGCCCCTTGCTAGCCTGCCGGCTGCCTGGCGTGCCGCGCCTCGCGCGCTCTCGGTCCAGCCGCCCACAGGTCCCATCCTCAACCCTCTGGAGCCGTTGCCTCATGAGTGAGCAGAAGGAATCGTCGGTCCTCTTCAACCTCAAGGAGCTGATGAACCTCGAGGAGGAGCGCATCGAGGAGGAGGAGAACGAGAAGCGCAGGCGAGAAGAGGAAGAGCGCGCTCGGATCGAGGCCGAAGAGCGGCGCAAGCGCGAGGAGGCGGAAGCCAAAGTCCGCGCCGAGGTCGAGGCCAAGCAGGCCGAGGAGCGCAGGAAGCGCGAGGACGAAGAGCGTCGGATCCGCGAGAAGGAGGAGCGCGAGCTCGCCCTCCGGCTGGACGCGGAGCGCAAGGCGCGCGAGGCGGAGCAAGCTCGCTTGCTGGCGCACGAGCAGGAGATCAAGCGGATCGAGGCGACCCAGCGCAAGGGTGTCCACCCGGCGCTCTTCGCGCTCATCGCGGTCGTGCTCGTCGGCGCGGGTGTCGGCGCGTACTTCGGCTTCATCAAGCCGATGATGGAGCAGCGCCAGCACGAGGCGGAGCTGAACCGCGCGGCGGCGGAGCGTCAGGCGGCGGAGGCCCGCGAGGCGGAGGAGCGCGCCCAGGCAGCTCGCCGCGCCCAGGAGGAAGCGGACGCCGCGCGGCGCGCCGCGGAGGCGCGCGCCCAGGCGGCCGAGCAGGCGCAGCGCGCCGAGGAAGAAGCGCGCGCAGCCGCAGCCGCGGCCCGCAACGCGCCAGCGGCCCGACGCGGACGTCGTAGCAGTGGCGGTGGTGGCGGCGGCGGCGGCGGCGGTGGCGGCGGAGGGAACGACTCCCGCGACAACGATCCGTTGGCGGGCCTCGAGGGCCTCTAGCCCTCGCTCGCCCGGCGGAGGAACGTCGATGAGACCCACGCGACCCGAGGACCGGCTGGCCCTCGCCCTCGACGTGCGCTCGCTGGCCGATGCCGAGCGGTTGATGGACTCCGTCTCGCCGCACGTCGGCGTGTTCAAGGTGGGCCTCCAGCTCTTCATCGCGGAGGGACCGAGCGCGGTGCACCGCGTCCTCGATCGCAACGCGCATTGCTTCCTCGATCTCAAGCTGCACGACATCCCCGCCACCGTGGCGCACGCGGCGGCGAGCGCGGCGGGGCTCGGGGCGCGCTACCTCACGCTGCACGCGTCGGGCGGTCCGCGCATGCTCGAGGCGGCTCGGCACGCGGTGGAGGGTTCGGGCACGCAGCTGCTCGCGGTGACCGTGCTGACCAGCCACGACGACGCGGAGCTACAGACGATCGGGCTCGCGAGCCCTGCCGCGGCGCAAGCGCTCGCGTGGGCGCGTCTCGCGATCGACGCGGGCATCGACGGATTCGTCTGCTCGCCCGAGGAGGTCGCGGCGCTGCGCGCGCTCGCACCGAGCGCCACGCTCGTGACCCCCGGGGTGCGGCCGGCGGGCAGCGAGCTCGGCGATCAGCGTCGGGTGGCCACGCCCGGCGACGCGATCCGGAGCGGCGCCGACGTCCTCGTGGTCGGGCGCCCGATCCGCGACGCGTCGGATCTGCGCGGCGCCGCCTCGGCGATCGTCGACGAGATCGCTCGCGCCGCCGCGTGAGTCGGATCCGCAGCGGATCGCGCGCGGTGCGCGAGATCTTGAAGCGCGCCCCCAGCGAGGTGCAGGCGCTCTACTTCGCACCGCCGGGTCGCGATGGCCGCGAGATCCACGCCGCGCTCGACGACGCGAAGCGCGCCGGAGTCCGCGCACAGGAGCGGAGCGACGCCGAGTTGGCGGGGCTGGCCGGGCCGGACCACGGCGGGTTGGTCGCGGTGGTCGGCCCCTACCCCTATGCCGACGCACCTGCGGAGCTCGACGAGCACGTCCTCGTGGTCGCCCTCGATCAGATCACCGATCCGCACAACCTCGGCGCGATCGTCCGCAGCGCCGCGGCGTTCGGCGCGGGCTGGGTGCTCGTCCCCAGGGACCGGAGCGCGAGCGTCGA